>JAJPIW010000026.1 GCA_021324575.1 Intrasporangiaceae bacterium
CCAAAAGAGGCATCGGCACTGTTGGTCACCCAGATCCCGCCATCCCACAGGTCCGCCTGATGCACCACCGCCCCCTCCGACCGCAACGCGAACCACCCCAACAGCGACGCCACCAGGGCGACGACAACACCCGACGCGACGGCCGTCGACCGTCGTGCTGGACCTGCCATGTCTTCTCCCCTTGCACCCGAACCCGGGCTCAGGGTATCCGCCCATCCCGTGTCACGGGGAGGGTGCCAGCTCCCGGCGAACCATGCGGTCCCTACCCAGCTCCGCGGTCACCACCCCCGCGATCGGACCGGCCATGACGACGAGCAGGCACACCGGGAGGGACGCGCCCGCGGAGGCGAGCACGACCGCGACCACGAGGATGGCGACCTCGAGCGTCTTGGTGCCGACCACGGACCGGTTCAACCCGACGAGGACCTGGAAGAGCCCGGCGAGCGACACGGTGTAGACCCCGACGGGCACGGCCACGGCCAGCACCGCCCCGAGCGTCGACAGGTGCGACTCGCCGGACAGGACGGTGGCGGCGACGTGCAGCCCGGCGCCGATCGCCGCGATCGCCCCGAAGACGACGATGTGGAGGTAGCCGAACCGGAAGCCCTTGTCGCGGTCCGCCTCCAGCGCCTCCCCGCTCGGTAGGAGGAAGTACAGCCACCACAGCCCGAAGGCCAGCCCGGTGCCGGCCAGCCCCACGAGGGCCACGTCGAGGGTCCAGCCGTGCTCAAGGGCCGCGGACAAGGTCGCGATGGTCCCGATCAGGCACTCGCCGAGGGCGATGATCGCGAGCAGGCCGTAGCGCTCGGCGATGTGGTGCGGGTGCCAGGGCGTGGGTGCACCCGCTCTGCGCTCCGCGGCATACGGGACCGCCCCCTCCAACCCGAGCATGACGAGCCAGCCGATGACGGCCGACAGCCCGTGGGCGTGCAGGAGGTAGAAGACGACCCAGCCGGCCTGGGTGACCGCGATGCCCACGGCATACGTGAGGCAGGTGCGTCGCAGGGCGGGCTCACACTGCGAGGCGGCCCGCAGCCACTGGGCGACCATCGCGACCCGCATGATGATGTAGCCGATGATCATCGTCCCGTTGGCGAGCGAATGTCCCTCGTCGAGGGAGTGGAAGAGCGGCGTCAGGCCCACGGCCAGGACGAGCACCCCGAGCATCTGGACCATCGTGAGGACCCGGAACACCCAGTCGTCGGTGTCGAAGGCGCTGGCGAACCAGGTGAAGTTGATCCACGCCCAGACGATCGCGAAGACGGCGAAGCCGAAGCCGAGGACCGCGCCAGAGACGTGCCCCTCACCGAGCAGGTGCGCGGCCTGGTTGCCGGCAACCCCGAAGGCGATGGCGAAGGTGAGGTCGAAGAACAGCTCGAGCGGCGAGGAGACCCGGTGGTGCTCCTCAGGGTCGCGACCGGTCATCCTGCGGATGCCGTGGCTCGGCAGGCCGGCGTGGGTCGGGTGCGTCATGCGGGAGATCCTCCCGTATGCCGGCCTCAGCGGGTCGTGGCGAGCTTCGGGTCGACGACGTCGAGGTGGGAGTGGTCGTTGTAGCCGGCCACGAGGGCGCCGGTGCGTGCGCTCGTGGTGATCGTCGAGACCGAGGAGTTGACGATGGGGTACTGGAGCCGGCCCCACATGACCGGGTCACCGCCGAGGGTGCTCGTGAGCGCCCAGCAGACCGGGCCGGCCGACGTCGTGACGACGGCCGTGTCGTCCGGGCCGAGACCCTCCAGGACGTGGGCGAGCGCGGCCTCGACCCGCCCGGTGAAGGCGCTGAAGGTCTCCGGGTAGTCCTCGTCGTGCTCGCCCTCGGCCCAGCGGATCATCGCCTTCTCGAACATGACCATGAACGCGCGGTAGGGGCGGAAGGTGCGAACGAGGTCGGCCTTCATGACCGTCATCGACCGGTAGGCGGGCTTGTGGGCGGTGATGATCGCCTGGTGGTCGTACTCGTTCCACCGGGGGTCGGTGTCGACCTCGACGTCCCACCCGGCGGCGTGGGTCATCCGCGCGACCGTCTGCTGCTGACGCTCGAGTCCCCCGGAGACGACCACCTTGGGCTTGATGCCACGCGCCGCGAGCGAGGTGCCGAGGATGGCCGCCTGCCGCTCGCCGAGGGGAGACAGGTGGTCGTAGTCCTTCTTGCCCCACGACGCCTGGCCGTGCCGGACGAGCAGGATTCGGCTCATGGTGCTCCTTCGACGATCCGCTGGCAGGTGTTGCCCAGATAGCGAACCATGTCACCGAACCGGCCGTACGCCGGGTTGGTCGTCTGGCCGTGGAAGAAGCGGTAGTAGATCTGCTGGCCGATGACGGCGAGCCGGAACAGGCCGAACACCTCGTAGAAGGTCCAGTCCTCCGGTCCGATGGTCCGCCCGGTCCGTTCCCCGTATGCCGCGACGACCTCCTGGCGGGTCAGCATCCCTTTCGCGTTGGTCGGCTGGAGCCGTAGCGTGATCCGCTGGGGGTCGTCGTCTGCCTGGACCCAGTAGGCCAGGGCGCCGGCGAGGTCCATGAGCGGGTCACCCACGGTGGCGAGCTCCCAGTCGAGCAGAGCCCTGACCTGGGTCGGGTCGGCTGCGGACAGGACCATGTTGTCGAAGCGGAAGTCGTTGTGTATCAGGCACATTCCCGCGTCGGCGGGTTGGTGCGCGTCGAGCCAGGTCATGACGTCCTCGAGCGCGTCGACGTCGGGGGTGCGGGCGCGGCGGTAGCGCTCGTTCCAGCCGCCGACCTGGCGGGCCACGTAGCCCTCGCCCCGGCTGAGGTGCGCCAGGCCGGCCGCCTCGACGTCGACGGCGTGCAGGTCGGCGAGCCGGTCGATGGCGATGAGGCACAGCCGCTTGACGCCCGCCTCGTCAAGGCCGAGCTCGGGCGGGATGTCGGTGCGCAGGATGGTGCCCTCGACCCGCTCCATGACGTAGAACGTGCTGCCGATGACCGACTCGTCCTCGCAGAGCGCGACCATCGTCGGCACGTACGGGTACACCGGCTTGAGGCCCGCTTGGAGGTTGTGCTCGCGCGCCATGTCGTGGGCGCCCTTGGCCTTCGTGCCGCCCGGGGGGCGGCGCAGGATCAGGTCGCGGCCGGCATACGAGAGGAGATAGGTGAGGTTGCTCGCTCCCCCGACGAACTGCCGCACCTCGGGCGT
Source organism: Intrasporangiaceae bacterium (assembly GCA_021324575.1). GTDB lineage: Bacteria > Actinomycetota > Actinomycetes > Actinomycetales > Dermatophilaceae > Nostocoides. The sequence continues at coordinate 3,158 of JAJPIW010000026.1, forward strand.
TCCCCCGAGGCTGCCGTCGGTCCGGATCGGCTCGGAAGCGTTGTGCCGCAACCATTCCGCGACCACCGCGACGTCGAAGGCGTCCTCGCCGCGGACCGCCTTGGCATTGCTGGGAACGTCACTGCTCGGCAGCTCGGTCACGGGCGCCGGCCTCTGCCGTCGGGGTGCAGCTCGCGGTATGCCGCCCGCTCGCCGGCCTCCGTGAACTGCCGGTCGTAGAGCGGCCGGTCGTTGGTCTTGGTCCAGTAGGTCTGCCGGGCCAGCTCGTCGGGCAGGATGACCGGCTCCTGCCGGTCCATCCCGGCCATCACGGCAGTGGCGATGTCGTCGGCGGTCAGGGGCGAGTCGTTGATCAGCTTGGCCGCGGTCTTCTCGGCGGCGGCGTCGGCGCCGTGCATCGAGGCGGCCAGGTTGGTCCGGAAGAAGCTCGGGCAGACGACGCTCGTCGAGATCCCGAACGGGGCCAGCTCGAAGCGCAGCGTCTCCGAGAGCGCGACGACGGCGGCCTTGTTGGCGTTGTAGGCCGACATGACCGGGCCGTGGACGAGGCCCGCGAGGCTGGCAGTGTTGACGATGTGGCCGGACCGCTGCGCCTTGAGCATCGGGGTGAAGGTCCGACAGCCCCGGACGGCGCCGAGCAGGTTGACCGCCAGGCCGCGCTCCCAGTCCTCGATCGTCGAGACGTCGATCCGGCCGCCGGTGGCGATGCCGGCGTTGTTGACGAGGACGTCGAGGCGGCCCCATTGCTCGTCGACCCAGGCCTTGGCGGCGGCCCAGTCGGCGTCGCTCGTGACGTCAAGACGTTGGTACGTCACGCCGTTCGGCAGTAGGCCGGGCTCGACGGCCGCGTCGCGGTCGGTGGCCAGCACGGCGTCGCCGCGCGCGGCGAACGCCTTGGCGAGGGCCAGGCCGAGTCCGCTCGCGGCGCCGGTGAGGAGGACGTGACGGCTCATCGGGCGCCCGCCTTCGCGGCATACTTCGCCAGCTCGAGCTTGGCCACGGTCGCGAGGTGGACCTCGTCCGGGCCGTCGGCGAGCCGGAGCGACCGGGCGCCGGCGTATGCCGCCGCGAGCGGGTAGTCCTCGCTCATCCCGGCGCCGCCGTGCAGCTGGATGGCCATGTCGATGACGTCCAGGGCCATGCCCGGCGTGGCCGCCTTGATCTCGGCGACCTCGGAGAGCGCGCCACGGGCGCCGAAGGTGTCCAGCTTCCAGGCCGCGTGCAGCACGTGCAGACGCGCCTGGTTGATGGCGATCCGGGCCTTGGCGATCCGCTCGCGGTTGCCGCCGAGGTCGACGATCGGGGTGCCGAACGCCTGCCGCGAGCTGGCCCTGGTGATGGCCAGCTCCAGGGCCATCTCGGCCAGGCCGACGAGCCGCATGCAGTGATGGACCCGGCCCGGGCCGAGCCGCCCCTGGGCGATCTCGAAGGCGCGGCCGGGGCCGGCGATGATGTTCTCGACCGGGACTCGGACGTTGTCGAGGAGGACCTGGCCGTGGCCGATCGGCTCGTCGTACTGGCCCATGGCAGAGAGCATCCGCTCGATCGTGACGCCCTGGCTGTCGCGCGGGACGACGACCATCGAGTGCCGGTGGTGGCGGTCGGCCTCGGGGTTGCTCACCGCCATGAAGATGAAGACCTTGCAGTCCGGGTGGCCGGCGCCCGAGGACCACCACTTGCGTCCGTTGAGGACGACGTCGTCGCCGTCGACCGTCGCGGTGGCCGCCATGTTGGTCGCGTCGGAGGAGGCGACGGCCGGCTCGGTCATGAGGAACGCGCTGCGGATCCGCCCGTCCAGCAACGGTTCCAGCCACTGCTTCTTCTGCTCGTCGCTGCCGTACTTGAGCAGAACCTCCATGTTGCCGGTGTCCGGGGCGTTGCAGTTGAACATGAGCGGGGCGAGGTAGGACCGGCCCATCGCCTCGGCCACCGGGGCGTAGTCGACGTTGGACAGACCGGCGCCGCCGTCGGTCCCGAACTGGACGGCATACGGGCCCTCGTGGCCGGCCGGGAGGAAGAGGTTCCACAGGCCCTCGGCCCGCGCCTTGGCCTTCAGCTCCTCGACGAGCGGGTGCACGACCCACGGGTCCTCGCCTGCGGCGCGACGGCGGGCCACCTCCTCGCGCATGACCGGCTCGACCGGCTCGATCTGGTCGCGGACGAAGGTCCGGACCCGGTCGGCGAGGTCCTGTGAACGGGGCGACGGTGCGAAGTCCATGGCCTTGACAGTAGTCCGCTATTGAGCGACGCTCAATAGCGTGAGGCCTCCGTCACCCGATCCACCGGCCGTCCGTCGTGTCCGGATGTCGCCGGAGGACCGACGCCGCCAGCTGTTGGGGATCGGCTTGGCTCGGCTCGTCGCGAACCCGCTCGACGATGTCCCGGTCGACGTCGTGGCGGCGGAGGCAGGGATCAGCCGCGGGCTGCTCTTCCACTACTTCCCGACCAAGGCCGACTATCAGCGCGAGGTCGTCGCGGCCGCCGGGCGCCGGGTGCTCCGCAACGTCGCTCCGCCGCGTGGGGCCGAGGGGCGGGAGGCGTTGCGGCACCTGGTGGTTCGGTTCCTCGAGCAGGTGCGTCGGCGGCAGACGTTCTTCCTCGCGCTCGTCCGCGGTGAGGGGCTGCTCGGGCCGAGCGGCGGGGCGCAGGTCCACGACACGCTACGGGCCGCGATGACCGAGCGGGTCATGACGTATGCCGCCCTGCCCGACGAGCGTCGACCGGTCGTCCACGCCTGGCTGGCCTACGTCGAGGACCTCGCGCTGACGTCAGAAGGTGAGCCGCCGGGCACCCGCCAGGCGGGGTCGGCAGGGTCGGCAGGGTCGGCAGGGTCGGCGGGGAGCACACCAGCCGATCACGCGCCGACCGGACTACCGCTGGCTGAGGCACTCGCCGACCACGCCCTGGCTGCGCTGGACGCCCTCCTCGCCCTGCCCACCCTCTGATCAGGCCACTGCGTTTCTGCGCCCTGGCGCTCCGCGCAGCCACCGGCGCAGCGGTTTCTGCGTGCCTCGTCGGCTTCTGCACCATGGCGCAGAGACGCGACGCGGTCGAGTCGGCCAGTTGACGATTGCGCGAGTCTTTGACGGCGCCAGGCGGCGGCGGTCAGGCGGGGACGGTCAGGCGGTGGCGAGACGCCGGTCGCGGTCGGCGACGTGGAGACGGACCGAGATGGCGATGACCACGAGGCCGAGCAGTGAGAGGCCGACGCCGACCCAGCTGGGCGCGGTGTAGCCCCAGCCACGGGCGATCACGAGCCCGCCGAGCCAGGCGCCGAGGGCGTTGGCCAGGTTGAGCGAGGCGTGGTTGCTCGCCGCGCCAAGGGTCTGGGCGTCCCCCGCGACCGCCATCAGCCGCAGCTGGAGCGCCACCACGAAGAACGAGATGACGACGGCGATGAGGAACAGGGTGAGTACAGCCGGCACGGCATACGAGGCCGCCCAGGTGAACGTCGCCAGGAGGACCGCGGTCCCGATCGAGCCGATCACCATCGTGCGCAGCACGGACCAGTCGACGAGCCGCCCACCGAGCCAGGTCCCGACGAGCCCGCCGAGACCGAAGGTGAGCAGGAAGATGGGGACCGCGTTCTCGGACAGATGGGTGACATGGGTGACGGTCGGGGCGATGTAGGAGTACATGGCGAACATGCCGCCGAAGCCCACCGCGCCGATGAGCAGGGTGAGCCAGACCTGCGGTCGCTTCAGGGCACCGAGCTCGCTGCGGACGGTCGCGTCGGCGTTGTGCGGCGTGGTCGGGACGAACGCGAAGACCGCGACCGCCGTCGCCAGACCGATGACGCCGACCAGCCAGTACGCGGAGCGCCAGCCGAGGTGCTGCCCGAGCCAGGTCGCCGCGGGGACGCCGGCAATGTTGGCGATCGGGATGCCGAGCATGACCCGACCCACCGCCCGACCACCGCGGCCCGGCGGAGCCAGGTCGACGGCCACGAGGGAGGCGACCCCGAAGAACGCGCCGTGTGGCAGCCCGGCGATCACCCGCGCCGCGACGAGCAGGTCGAAGTTGGCGGCCACCGCGGACAGGATGTTGCCGACCGCGAAGAGCACCATGAAGGCGATGAGCAGCCGGCGGCGCGGGAACCTGGCCCCGATGACGGCGAAGAGGGGGGCGCCGATGACGACGCCCGCGGCATACGCGCTGATCGCGTGACCGGCTGTCGGGATGTCGACCCCGACCCCGTCGGCGATCTGCGGGAGCAGCCCCATGGTCACGAACTCGGTTGTGCCGATGCCGAACCCGCCCAGGATGAGGGCGATGGTCGCGGCCAGGAGGCGGCGCGGGGAGGCGGTCACGGCAGTCAGGTCCAGGGGGCGTGTGTCAAGGAGGGTCATCGGGAGTCCGGGGGGCTGGGGTGGAGCGCCGGCAACGATGACAGCGAGAGGGACGAAAGGTCCAAGGGTATGCCGTGCGCGGGCATTCCCCGGCGTCGCCGAGCCCGCTGACCGGGTTGCCGACCGGTCGCTGACCGGCCCTCAGGGCAGGAGATAGATGACGGCGTTGTTGCCACCGCGACAGGTGACCAGAGCCTTGCCCCCGCAGGTGATCGTGTAGGTCGTGTCGGTCACCGTGCTGTGTGCCCGCACCTGCCGGCTGCTGCCGTCGCCGACCCCGCCGGCACCGACGAAGGCATCCCTGACGGTGAGGGCGAACGAGCAGCTGGTCCGTGGCGTCCCGGCATACGCCCGCAGATCGCCGCCCTTGTCGCACAGGCGCGACCCGCCCGGCACGGCCACGGTCGAGGTGGGGCGCGACGTGGTCGTCGACGGTGCCGGCTGACTCGGCGGCGCCGGTGTCGTCGTCGCCCGCGCCGAGGGTGCCGTCGTGGACGACCCGACAGCCGTGGGACTGCCCGACCACTGGCCCTTGACCCAGCCCACACCCCAGATCGCGGCGCCGACGAACAGCACGAGAACGACGCCGACCACGGCTCTCACCCGCCAGGGCGGGGGCGGCTCGGCGACAGTGCGCGCGCCGCAGGCGTCGCACCGCGCGGCATCCGCGCGGACGGGGGCACCGCACTTCGGACAGGTCTGCAGGGGCTCCATGACAGAGCCCATTGTGTCCCTGCGGGTGCTGCCGAAGCGATGTGGGGGCGGCTCGACCTGGCGTCAGGTGCCGGATCGAAGAGCGTCCAGGGGAGCCAGCGCGCCGGGTATCGCCCAGTAGTAGACCCAGGTGCCGCGCCGCTCGCAGTCGATGAGGCCGGCCTCGCGCAGCTTGCGCAGGTGGTGGGACACGGTGGGCTGCGAGACACCCACGTCCTGGAGGTCGCACACGCAGGTCTGGCCGTCGGCGCCGGCGATCCGCGACCAGATCCGGAGCCGGACGGGGTCGGCGAGCGCCTTGAGGACGACCGCGACCGTCTCTGCCTGCGCCTCGGACAGGCCGGGCGCGGCGCAGCCGTCATCACACGTGGTGGCGGCGAGGGGAAGGGTCCTGGTCGGGCTCACGTCTCCATATTGACAACCATCGATGCAGATGGCAAGAATCCCGGTATCGACAGTCGTCAATGCAGGCGCGTCGATGCGGGCCCGTCGACGCAGGCCCGTCCAAGCAAGTCCAGCACGCCGGAGGTCAGGATGCCCACACCGCCCGTTGCCGTCATCGGCGCCGGCCCGATCGGGCTGGCCGCCGCGGCCGAGCTCGTCCGCCGCGGTCAGGACGTCGTCGTGCTCGAGCGGGGGGCCCGAGCGGCCGCGGGGGTCCGCACCTGGGGTCACGTCCGGCTCTTCTCACCCTGGGCCGAGCTGACCTCCCCCGCCGCCGTTGCCCTCCTCCAGAAGGCGGGGTGGATCCCGCCCGACCCGATGCGCTGCCCGACCGGCGAGGAGTGGGCTGACCGCTACCTCGACCCGCTCGCGGCGGCTCTCGGCGACCGGGTGCGCAGCGGGTCAACGGTGGTCGGCGTGAGCAAGGCGGACCGTGACCTGCTCGTCGACTCCGGTCGCGACGAGCAGCCCTTCGTCCTTCACGTGCGGGCCGTTGACGGATCCGTATCTCGGCTGGCAGCACGCGCTGTCATCGACGCCAGCGGCACCCTGTCCACGCCCAATCCGCTTGGCGCAGAGGGCTACCCGGCAGCCGGCGAGCAGGGCGTCGCAGCCAAGCACACGGCATACGCCATCCCCCGGCCGGACGACCTCGAGAGGTATGCCGGTCGCGCGACCGCAGTCGTCGGGTCGGGTGCCTCTGCGCTCACCGCGCTGACCAGCCTGACGAGCGACCCGCTGCACACGCTCGACTCGCGGGTGGTCTGGGTGCTCCGGCGCGAATCGGCAGGCAGGGCGTTCGGAGGTGGCGAGGCCGACCAGCTGCCCGCCCGGGGCGCCCTGGGCACCCGGGTCCGAGCGGCCGTCGCCGACGGGAGGATCGAGGTCGTGTCGGGCTTCCGGACGAGCGCCCTGGAGGCGCGGACCGACGGACGGGTCGCCCTCCGCAGCGCGGACGGCCGGGCCGTCGACGGGCTCGACGAGGTGGTCTGCGTGACCGGGTTCCGGCCCGACCTGTCCTTCCTCTCCGAGGTCCGCCTGGATCTTGACTCCCGCCTCGAGGCGCCCAGCCGGCTGGCGCCGGAGATCGACCCCAACGTCCACTCGTGCGGCTCGGTGCGGCCACACGGGCACGACGTCCTCGAGCAGCCGGACCGGGGCCTCTATCTGGCCGGGATGAAGGCGTACGGGCGAGCTCCCTCCTTCCTCGCCCTCACCGGCTACGAGCAGGTGCGGTCGATCGCGGCGGCGCTCGCGGGCGACCTCGCGGCGGCCGATGCCGTCCAGCTGATGCTCCCGGAGACCGGAGTCTGCGGCGGAGCGGGCACCTTCGACGAGGCCGACGGCGCCGGAGGCTGCTGCGGAGCCCCGGCCGGCGCCGGGTCGCAGCCCATCGGCCTGGGCGTGCCGGCGGACCGACTGCTCGACCTCTCGCCGGCGAACGGCTGAGCCGGGTGGCTCGACCCGACCTCGGCCGACGGGCCGTGGCCGAGCTCCTGGGCACCGGCCTGCTCGTCACCGCGGTCATCGGCTCCGGCATCGCCGCGTCCCGGCTGTCGCCCGGAGACGTCGGTCTCCAGCTGCTCGAGAACAGCGCGGCCACCGGTGCCGCCCTCGTCGCCCTCGTCGTGGCTCTCGGTCCGGTGTCGGCGTCGTTCAACCCGGTGGTCACCCTCGTCGACCGGGCACGCGGGGCTCTCGACACCCGCACGGCGCTCGCCCTGGTCGCGGCCCAGGTGGTCGGCGGGGTCCTGGGCGCGGTCGTCGCCAACCTCATGTTCGGTCTGCCCGCCGTGACCCTCGCGACGAAGGACCGCGGCGGACCGGGCCAGCTCCTCGGCGAGGTGGTGGCCACCCTCGGGCTCTTGCTCGTCATCGCGGGCGCGTCCCGGTCGGCCGGCTCCGGGCGCACCCTGACGACCGGCATCGCCGTCGGTGGCTACATCGCCGGTGCTTACTGGTTCACGTCGTCGACGAGCTTCGCCAACCCGGCGGTGACCGTGGCCCGGATGCTCTCCGACACCTTCGCCGGCATCGCCCCGCGATGCGCCCCCGCCTTCGTCGGGATGCAGCTGCTCGGCGGCCTCCTCGCCTTCGGCCTGATCACCTACCTGCACCCGAAGACAGACCGATGACGGACCGATGACGAACCCCGAACCCCGAACCCCGACCCACCGAGGACACCCCATGACCGACAAGCCCTCCGTCCTGTTCGTCTGCGTCCACAACGCGGGCCGCTCGCAGATGGCCGCCGGCTACCTCGAGCACCTCGCCGACGGACGGATCGAGGTCCGCTCCGCCGGCTCGGCTCCCGGGGACCGGGTCAACCCGGTCGCCGTCGAGGCGATGGCCGAGGAGGGCATCGACATCACCGCGGCCCGGCCCAAGATCCTCACCCCCGAGGCGGTGCAGGCCTCCGACGTCGTCGTGACGATGGGCTGTGGCGACGCGTGCCCGTTCTATCCGGGTAAGCGCTACGAGGACTGGGTCCTGGACGACCCGGCCGGCCAGGGCATCGAGGCGGTCCGCCCCATCCGGGACCAGATCCGCGCCAGGGTCACAGCGCTCATCGCCGACCTGCTCCCCAGCCCTGACGACCGGGGCTGAGTACCCACTCAGGACGGGACCTTGGCCTCGAGCTCGGCCAGCCACGCGGTCGCCGCCGCGTCGGACGGCATCCGCCAGTCACCGCGGGGTGACAGGGATCCGCCGGCCACGACCTTGGGGCCGTTGGGCATCGCGGTGCGCTTGAACTGGTTGGCGAAGAAGCGCCTGATGAACACCTCGAGCCAGTGCCGGATCGTCGCCAGGTCGTATGCCGGTCGCTCTCCGGCGGGGTAGCCGGGCGGCCACTCCCCGACCGCCGCGTCACGCCAGGCCGCCTCGGCGAGGAAGGCGATCTTGCTGGGCCGGGCGCCCCGACGGAGCACGTGGAAGAGGGTGAAGTCCTGGAGGGCGTACGGCCCGACCGAGGCCTCGGTGGACTGCGGCTTCTCGCCCGGCTTGGTGGGGACGAGCTCAGGGGTGATCTCCTGGCCGAGGATGGCGCCCAGGATCTCGTCGACGTCCGGCGTGAACTGACTCGAGGAGATGACCCACCGGATGAGGTGCTGGATGAGGGTCTTGGGGACGCCCGCGTTGACGCCGTAGTGGCTCATCTGGTCGCCGACGCCGTAGGTACACCAACCCAGCGCGAGCTCGGACAGGTCGCCGGTGCCGAGGACGATGCCGCCGCGCTGGTTCGCCGCGCGGAAGAGGAGGTCGGTCCGCAGACCTGCCTGGACGTTTTCGAACGTGACGTCGTAAACCTCGCCGCCGTCGCCCGCGGGGTGGTCCAGTGCCTTGAGCAGCTCGGTCGCCATGGGCCGGATGTCGACCTCCTCGAATGTCACGCCCAGGGCCTCGGACAGCCTCGTCGCGTTGCCCTTGGTCCCGTCGGTCGTCGCGAAGCCCGGCATGGTGAAGGCCAGGATGTGCGAGCGGTCCAGGCCGAGCCGGTCGCACGCCTTCGCGGCGACGATGAGAGCGTGTGTCGAGTCCAGGCCGCCGCTCACGCCGATGACGATCCGCGGCATACGGGACGGGTCGCCGCCGCCGATGGCCCGCAGCCGCTGCTCGAGCCCGGAGACCTGGATGTTGTAGGCCTCGTAGCAGTCCTGCGCGAGCCGATCCGGCTCGTCGGGCACGAACGGGAACCGGTCGACGGCGCGTCGCAGCCCGAGGTCGCCGCGCGGCGGGTCGAGGGTGAGCTCGACGGTCCGGAACCCCTCGCCCTGGTCGGTGTCGAGCCACTCCGCGCGCCGGTTGTCCTCGAACGACCCCTGCCGAATTCGCTCCTGTCGCAACCGGTCCACGTCGACGTCGACGATGGTGGCGGTCGCCTCGTGGGGGAAGCGTTCGCCTTCGCCGAGCAGGTCGCCCATCTCGTAGACCATGGTCAGGCCGTCCCAGGACAGGTCGGTGCTGCTCTCCCCGGCCATCGCCGCGGCATACGCGTAGGCCGTGTTGCAGCGCGCCGACGCCGAGCGGGCGAGGAGATGCCGGTCGTCGGCGCGACCGATGGTGACCGGGGACGCCGAGAGGTTGAGGGTCAGGGTCGCGCCGGCGAGCGCGGCCTTGGCGCTCGGGGGGACCGGTACCCACATGTCCTCGCAGATCTCGACGTGGACGGTCAGACCCTCGACGTCTGCGACGCGGAAGAGCAGGTCGGGACCGAACGGCACCGCACCGTCGTCGTCGGCACCCGGCCAGTGCGGCCGCCGGAGGAACTCGTCGCGTGCATCGACGCCGGAGGTGAAGTGCCGCTTCTCGTAGAACTCGCGGTAGTTGGGCAGGAACGACTTGGGCGCCACTCCAAGCACCTCGCCGCGGTGGATGACGACGGCGCAGTTATGCAGCCGGTTGCCGTGCCGCAGCGGGGCCCCGACGACGACGATCGGCAGCAGCCCCTTGGTCGCCTCGGCGACGGTCACGACGGCCGCGTCGACGGCGTCGAGGAGGACGTCCTGGAGCAACAGGTCGTCGATGGCGTAGCCTGAGAGCGACAGCTCGGGGAAGAGCGCGACAGCCACGCCGTCCCTGTCCAATGCCCGCACCTGCTCCACGATCCGGGCCGCGTTGGTCGCCGGGTCGGCGAGCGCGACCGGCACCGTGCAGGCCGCGACCCGGGCGAACCCGTGCCGATAGATGTTGCGGAAGTCCGGGGTGCGAGCGGCCACGATCCCGAGTCTGTCAGATCCGTCGCGCGCCCCGTCAGAGCGGGAGCGTCAGCTGGTCGGGGTCGACGCGCGCGGGCCGGAAGGTGAACTGGACCCCCAGGAGACTGACCCCACGACCGTCCTCCTCGTAGGCCGTGTCGGCCAGTGCAGCGAACGCCTCTCGCCGCAGGGTGGCCGGGTCGTCGGTGGCCGGGTCGACCTTGTGCGTCACCCGGCGCAGCCCGCCGTCGTCGTAGCGGACGTCGACGTCCAGCCGGGTCACCTCGACGTGCGGTTGACCGAACCTCCCGAGCGCGGTCGCGACGAGCACGGCATACGTCTGCTCGACGGCAGAGCGGGACCGGACCGCTGGGTTGATCGTCCGCGAGGCGCCGGCGGACCGCCGCGGGCCGGGCTTGCGGACCATCGCATCATCGGTGCCGGCGGCGACCGCGGCGAGGCGCCGGGCGATCATGGTGCCGACGACCGTGGCCAGGTCGCGGACCTCACGCTCCTCCAGGTCGGCGACGGTGTGGATCCCCGCGGCGCGGAGAGCGGCGACCTTGGTCGGGCCGACGCCCCACACCTCCTCCAGGCGCAGCGCCCGCCGGACGACGCGGTCCTCGACCCGCGAGATGACCACCATCCCGTCGGGCTTGGCGCGCCGGGAGGCGACCTTGGCCATCAGCTTGGTCGTGCCCACGCCGATGCTCACCGGCAGCCCGAGGTCGCGACGGGCCTGGTCCCTGAGGTCGCGGGCGGTGGCGACCGGGTCGAGCCCCTGGGGCCGCACGTCGAGGAACGCCTCCTCCATCGAGCCCGGCTCGACCCACGAGGTCACCGACCGGAACAGGGCGAAGAGGTCCTCGCTCGCCTGCTCGAAGCTCCCGTATGCCGGGTCGACGACACGCAGCCCGGGCGCGATCCGCAGCGCCTGTCCGGTCGGCATGCCGCTGTGGATCCCGATCGCGCGCGCGGCATACGACGGACACGCCACGACCCCGGCGGCCACGACGAGCGGGACCCCACGCAGGCTGGGGTCGTCGCGCGCGGCGACCGAGGCGAAGAACGCGTCGGCGTCGGCGTGGATGAGCATGCCGCGATCATCGCGCCGCCCACCGACAGTGCTCGGGCGGCCGCGCGGGGTCGGTCGGCGAGCGGGTGCCCTCGCGTTTTCAGCGCCCTACGCGTGAGTCACCACCTGACTCACGCGTAGACGTCACGACGGCCCTGGTCTCCTTCGAGGCCGGCCCGATGTCGGCCGAGAGCTGCACCGGCACGACCGTCAGGCCGGGGATTCCCTCGAAGTCGCGGGGATTGGAGGTGAAGACCGGCAAACCGTGCGCCAGCGCCGTCGCCGCGATGAGCGCGTCGAGAGCCCTGGCGGCTGGCTTGCGACCGGACGCGCGAAGCGCGGCCGCCACTCCACCGAACGCCCGGGCCGCACTGGCATCGAAAGGGATCGGGTCGAAGTCGGCCTCAGCCCGTTGAAGGTGCACCTGGCGCGCCGCTCGCTCGGCGTCGGTCGCCGCGACCAGTGGACCAACCGAGAGCTCCGCCAAGGTGATCGCGGTGATCAGGGGTTCCTCGGGCAGATCCGCCGGATCCCACATCCCCAGGTCGATCAGCGCAGAGGTGTCCAGGACCCCGCGGACGGCGCGATCCGTCACAGGTTCGGGTCGATCAGCGCATCAACGTCGGCTCGAAGGAGGTCTGCATCGACGCGGGGGAGACTCCGTCGTCTCGCGACGAGTTGCTCCGCCGGAACTGCGCGACGAGGAAGCGGTCCCACCTCCGCCACGGGCTCTCCATCCCGAGTGATGGTCAGCGTCTCACCCCTGGCAACCCGACCCAGCACCTCCGCGCTCTTGTTGCGCAGATCCCGAACGGTCACGTCAGCCATACGGTCAGGGTATCACCGGTGATACGTCCGGAAGGGCTGATAGCCGCTGGACTAGCCGCGCTAGATCTCCTGGAGCGCCCAGGAGTTGCCGTCCGGGTCGCTGAAGTACGCGTACTTCACCCCGCCCATGTCACTCACCTCCGAGACGTCGACCCCCCGCGCTGCGACCGGGGCCTCCTCAGGCGGTGGGGACCGGCTGGGCGGCCGGGGTCAGGGAGACGGGGACGCCGTTCATGACGGCGTTGGCGCCGACCCCGTCGACGACCTGCGGGTCGGTGAGGTCGTTGACGCTGGCGCCGGGTAGGGCGGTCGCATGTCCCAGACGGACCCCGTCGCGGTTGTGGCCGTAGCCATGAGGCAGGCTCACGACCCCGGTCATCATGTCCTCGGACGCGGCCACCTCGACCTCGATCGACCCGGCGGCCGACTCGACCCGGACCTGCTCACCATCGTGTATGCCGCGCGCGGCCAGGTCCTCCGGGTGCGCCAGGAGCTGGTGCCGGGGACGGCCCTTGGTCAGCCGGACCTGGTTGTGCAGCCACGAGTTGTTGTCGCGCTGGTGCCGACGTCCCACGAGGAGCAGGTCCCGCCGCTCACCATCGCCGAGCTGGTCCACCGAGTCCTGTTGCGCCAGAAGGGCCTTGGCGCGTGGGAGGTCATCCATGACAATCGGCGGCGCGAGGTCGATCGCGCGAGAGTCGTTCTGGAGCCGGTCGGGCAGCTGACCCCCGCGGAGCGGTCCGAGGTCCCGCCCGCCGGGGGTGTTCGCGAGCTGCTTGACCGACAGACCCACGTTGCCGAGCCGCAGGAGCGCGTCGACCTGCTGGGTCGGCGAGAGCCGGAACCGGGCCTCGGTCGCCACCCGGTCCGGCAGTGCCTTGATCGCGCCGATCACGTTGCTGCCACTGGACTTGCTCCCACTGGCCTTCCGGCCACGGTCGGCGAGTGCGAGCGCCAGGTCGCGGTAGATCTCCCAGTCGTGCCGGGCTTCCTCTGGCCGGTCGTAGAGCGCCTTGGAGAAGCGGGCCGTGTTGCGTACTGCGAAGGAGTGGAAGATGAGGTCATAGTGGTCGCGCTCGAGCGGGCCGGTAGGCGGGAGGATGACGTCGGCGTGGCTCGTCGTCTCGTTGACGTAGAAGTCGACCGACACCATGAAGTCGAGCTCGTCGAGCGCAGCGGCGAGGTGCTGGCCACCGGGCGTCGACGACACCGGGTTGCCGGCCATCGTCACGAGCGCACGGACCTGTCCCTCGCCGGGAGTCGTGATCTCCTCGGCCAGGGCTGCCACCGGCAGCTCACCACCGAACTCGGGCAGCCCCCGAACCCGGGTACGCCACGCGCCCAGGTGTCCCTTGCCGAGCAGGCCACGCCCCACCAGGTCGATGGCCGGGGTCGGGAAGCAGACGCCACCCTCGCGGTCGAGGTTGCCGGTCAGGGCGTTGAGCGCGTGAATCGCCCACTGGCACAACGATCCGAACGCCTGGGTCGACACCCCCAGCCGACCGTATGCCGCAGCCGCGCCGGCCCCGGCGAAGTCGCGGGCGGTGCGGCGGATGACATCGGCGGGCACCCGGCATACGGACGCGACCGCCTCCGGGGTGAAGTCCGCAACCGCCTCCCGGACCGCGTCGACGCCGGTCACGTAGGCCGCCGGGCGCGCGAGGTCCTCGGCGAAGAGGACGTTGAGCATGGCCAGGAGGAGGAGCGCATCGGTGCCCGGGCAGACGAAGTGGTGCTCGTCAGCGACCTTGGCGGTCTCGGTCCGGCGCGGGTCGAAGACGACCATCCGTCCCCCGCGTGCCCGGAGCTCGCGGAGCCGGCCGGGGAAGTCGGGGACCGTCATGATCGAGCCGTTCGAGGCCATCGGGTTCCCGCCCAGGACAAGGAAGTACGCGGTCCTGTCGATGTCGGGGACCGGGATGAGGAACTGGTGGCCGTAGAGCAGCCACGAGACCAGCTGGTGCGGGAGCTGGTCGACCGAGGTGGCGCTGTAGGTGTTCTTCGAGCGGAGGGTCCGGACGAAGTTCACGCCGTGGGTGAGGGCGCCGATGCTGTGGACGTTGGGGTTGCCGAGGTAGACCGCGACCGCGTCCCGGCCGTGGCCGTTCTGGACCGCGGCGAGACGGTCGGCGACCAAGGTGATCGCCTCGTCCCAGGGGATGGTCACCCACTCGTCGCCGACCCGTTTGACCGGCTCACGCAGGCGGTCCTCGTCCTCGTGAAGGTCTTGCAGCGCAAAGGCTTTCGGGCAGATGTGACCACGGGAGAGCGGGTCGGCCTCGTGTCCGCGCATCGAGACGATCTCCTCGCCGCGCATCTGCACCTCGAGCCCGCACATCGCCTCGCAGAGGACGCACGAGATGTAGCGGGTCTGCGTGGCGTCGTCGCTCATGCCCGCAAGGCTACGTCGGGCCGTTGCGACCCGACCGCGGCCGGGGGCTGTGGAAAACCTCACGGTGGATTTGCGACTTTCGGGCATGGTGCGGGCTATGAGCTATCGCGACCTGCCTCCAGACCTGTCCACCATCTCCCTCGACGACCCGGCGACCGCCGCCGACGTCATCGACCTGATCCTGGATCCCGACGACCGCGAGCTCGGCTCGGTCGGGATCATGCTGTGCGATGCCGACTTCCGCGGCCTGCAGCCCGTCGTCGTCGGCGATCTGCCCCGTGACCTGGCGCCCGAGCGCCTCGGCTGGGACCTCGAGCCGATCCTGTCCGTCGTCGCCGAGCACGACGGCTCGGTCATCCTCGGTCGCGGCCGCCCGGGCGGGCTGCTGCTCACCGACGACGACCGTGCTTGGCACCAGGCGGTGCTCGACCTCTGCCAGCAGCTTCGGGTCCCGGTGATCGGGTGCTACCTCGCGTCGCCGTCCGGTGTCCGCGCCTTTCCCCTCCACCTCGCGCGCGCAGCGTCCTGAGGGTGCTGGACGCTAGCGCGGTCTGGGTCAGCGGCGCGAGCCGCGAGGCCCGAACACGGGCAGTTCTTTGGCGGCGGCCGCCTTCCGGGTGATCGCCGTGTTCGCCGCGAGGAACATCCGAACCTGTTCGACTCTCTCGTGCGCGAAGGTCAGCCGGGCCGAGGAGGACCACCGCCGGTCGACGAGCCGCTTGGCTGCCGCGAGCGCGTCCGGCGAGCGGCCCTTGAGGGTCTGCACGTAGGCCAGCGCCGCGGCATACGGGTCGTCGGAGACCTCACTGGCCAGGCCGAGCCGGACCGCGTCGGACCCCGAGACGATCTCGCCGGTCATCGCCAGCCGTTTGGCGACGTCCGCGCTGACCTGCTGCTTGAGGGTCTGGATGCCGGACATGTCGGGGATGAGGCCCCACGTGACCTCCATGACCGACCACTGGGCGTGCGGGGCGGTGAACCGATAGTCGGCCGCGAGCGCCAGCTGCAGCCCGCCCCCGAAACAGTGCCCCTGGACGGCGGCGATGACCGGGACCGGGAGTCGGCGCCAGACCCAGCAGGCCTCCTGGAAGGTGTTCGTCCCTCGCCAGGGTCGCGGCAGGAACCGCGCGGCAATGCCGCGTGAGTCCTTGCCGGCTGTCGCGAAATCCAGTCCAGCACAGAAGGATCGGCCCTCGCCCGTGAGAATGACGGCGCGCAGGGTCCGATCTGCGCGTAGTCGGCGTCCGGTCGCGACGAGGTCGTCGAGCATCTCCAGCGTCAGGCCGTTCAGCTTGTCCGGACGGTCGAGCGCGACCCGGGCGACGCCGTCGTCGATCGTGCAGGTCACGTGGCTGGGCATGGCCTCACCGTATGCCGGGCAGCCGGCCGGCCTCGGCGAGGGTGGCGCGCCTCTCCGCGGAGAGCGGCTCCTCGACGACGAAGGACCCGGTCTGCGGCGCGTGCAGCATGACGCCGGGCTCGGTGACGATGCCGACGTGGTGAGCAGGCTCGCCCGGGCGGGCGAAGAAGTAGAGGTCCCCGGCGCGGGCCTGCTCGACGGCCAACGGGATGGTCGCCTGCTGTTGGTCGTGCGCGTCGCGCGGCAGGCGGATCCGGACGCTGCGGGCGGCCAGGTGCACCAGACCCGAGCAGTCGATCCCGTATGCCGTCATCCCACCCCACAGGTACGGGGAACCGGCGTAGCTGCGAGCAGCCCCGAGAAGCGCCCGAACCGAGGCGGTGACGGCGGCCTCTGGCTCGGCCCGCTTCTCGGCGACGCCGAGATGGGCACGACGGGCCCAGCCGGGGTAGCCACGGGAGTCTCGCGAGGACGGCTGCTCCGGGCAGACGACGCGCACCCAGCCGTCCGTGCCCTCCTCGACCATCACGACTTGCTCGCCCCGAAGCAGCTGCGACTCGAGCCGGTCATGCAGACCGAGCCGACCGGCGTACGGGTGGGACGCCCCAGCCAGGTCGAGCGTCGCGCACCAACCGGCGACGTCGGGCCGGTCCTCGACGGCCAGGGCATCGACCGGGCGCGGTGCGGCCGGCGAGGTCCAGAGCCCGGCGACGGGTACGACCACAACCAGCCCCGCGGAGTCCATGTCCCAACCCTGCCAGCCGCGAGGATGCGGTGGCTGGACAAGCGCTGTCATAGCCCGATGCGCGAGAAACGCCAACCGACGAGCACCGAGCTCCTCGCTACTGGGATGCTGAGCCGCATGTCGGGTTACACATGGGAGGGCATCTCCAGCGAGGCGCGCTTCTACCGCGACGTGCGTAGGCAAGACGTCAGAGACCTACCCGTAATGAGTGATGATGCGCAGGCTCTGCCCTTGGCGATGGCCGCACAGAAGGATGGCTTCGAGGTCGCGCCTGAGGCGCCGCTCTGGCTCTTCCTGCCGGCCGTCTGGCCGGTCGAAGCCCGAGCCTGGATTCGCGACAACCGAATTCGACACCTCCGCACCATGGTCGAGGGTCGATGGGTTGAGCTGCCCTGGGGGACGGCGGACTACCTCGAGACAGAGGCCGACGAGCAAGCAATCCTTCAAGCTTTGGGCTTGCCGCCGCGCCCTCGCGGGCGTGTGTGGTTGTTGCGTCCACCGCCGGGGCGTGCGGATCTGAACGAGACCCTTCAACTGGTGACGGCCTCCGCTCAGTCTGCGGAGGTGGAAACCGAACTCACTCATGAGTTCCTGGACCACACCGCGCGCACCCTGGGCGCACTGTTCGAGCCCGCCTAGGGCCAATACCGTTCATTTGGGGCCATTTGGATTTGGTAGGTGGGTGCTTGGGGTGGGGGCCACGCCGCGTGGTGGTCGCGTTTGACGAGCCATCTGGGCACCTTGCGTGTGATGACCCGAGGGCGGCGCTCGACGGTCGCCGCCCGGGGTCAGGGCTTCGCTACCGGACGTGAGCCCACCGGCGCACGCCACCACGGCCAGAACAATGGCGGCTACCAGAGACCATCGGCGGCCGTGGTCCCCGGCGGCGAACTTCGGCTCGGGCACGAACTCATCCTCGACGTTGAGCTTCTGCCGCTGGTGTGGCGTCAGCTCCTAGAGCTGAAGGTGGATGCGGAGGGCATCGCCTAGCTGCGCCATCTGATGTGCGGGGACCCGGCCGATAACCGGCCCTAAGCGCTCCACGGATACCGAGCGGATCTGTTCGCCCTGCGCCTTTGAATCCACGCGAAGGCCGGTCTCCTCGGAGCTCAGCAAGACCTGGAACGGGTACACCTGCTCGACGTTGCTGGTGACCGGCACGATCGTGACGACCCCGCTGCCCAGCCTCGCGGCGCTGGCATTGGCGCGGTCGTTACTCACGATGACCGCCGGGCGACGCCTGTTTGCCTCGCTGGCCCGTGCCGGATCCAGGTCGGTCAGTCGAATCTCACCGCGCAGCATCGGCAAGCCCATCCGCGGTGGTGACCTCCCACGCGGTGGCTTCACCCGATGCCTGCCACTCGTCCCAGGCGGCTGCGTAGGCAGCCTCCAACTCGGGGTCACGCAGCATCCGAATGGCCCGCTGGATCGCAGCCGACCGCGACGGTACGCCTGCCGCCTGCACGTAGCGATCCAAGGCGGCGACGTCCTCCTCGGACAAGCTGATACTCAACTTCATGCCTCCATGCTACCTTGGGTAGCATGGAGGATGCTACCTCAGTAGCCTTGCGTGTAATGCCGGAGGCTGGGCGCCGACTCTGGGCGGCAGACGGCGGTGACTTGCTAGGCCGGCGGCGTCTCGGCTGACCGTGGCTGGACGAATCCGTATGCAGCGTCGCCGATGACTTCCTGTCCGTCGTCCAACCGAACGGTCAAGGTGCTGCGATACGCCCTGCTTGGGTCGCCCATCGGCGCTGACCGAGCCGCCGTGGCTTGGTCACCCCCGGGTGGCCAGACAGCCACCGCTCGGAACTGATAGCCATCTTGGTCCGCGCGTTCATAGGTGAAGGCCACGACGTCACCAGCATGAAGCTCGGCGTAACCGTCGGTCAGAATGGCTGAGTAGTGCGCCCAGCACCCATCCGGTGTCTCCGCCGCCGCGATGACGCCCCACCCGTCGTCGGCGTGCCATTCGCTGACCCTGCCTTCGGTACGCACGCCCAGTACTCTTCCTCACCTACCGACCCGCGTCATCCGCAAGTAGCCGCACTCTGTGACCGCGTGTCCATGCCGTGGATGGTGAGGTCGATCGTGCTGGCGACAGCTCGCGCCAAAATGTGGCATGACGACCGGTTGAATCCGCCGACAGTCCTGGCCCTCATAGGGACACCCTGTCGTCAGAGCCGGGTCACTGCACGTCGCCGACGCCGCGGATGGTGCGTTCAACAAGGCCGATCATCATCCGCATCGGCGTAGCATTTGACCCTGTGTAGGTCGCGACAAGCGGGCTGAGTTCGTGGCGCTGGCAGCCGTCAACCTCCCCGCTCGGAGTCGGAGTTGTCAGCGCGGCCGGGGCCTACAGAGAGGAGGCCCATGAAGCTCTACATCTGCTGGAGCACCAACGGGAGCGCTCACCACGACTGCCACAAGGCGCACCAGGCCCTGGTCGGCGCGGGCCACAAACCCCAGGTCGTGAAAGCCAGAGGACAGGAGCACCTGCCCAAGTTCCTGCAATTCAAGGTCCGCCGCGAGGTTCACGCCTTGACCGACTCGTTCTTCGTCCCCGTCCTGGTGCTCGATGACGGCACGGCCATCAACAAGCCCGACGAGATCGTGGCCTGGGCACAGGCCCACCCTGCCCGGTAGCAGGCCCAGCCCGCCCTGCCCCGCAGGCATCGTTCCCCACAGTGGCTAGTCGAGGCAGAACTCGTTGCCCTCCGGGTCGCGCATCGTGATGAAGCCGAACTCCATGGCCGAGGGGTCGGGCTCGACCCGATAGGCGCGGGTCGCTCCGAGGTCCTGCAGACGCTGCGCCTCGGCCTCGAGGGCGGTCATCCGTTCGTCACCCGTGAGCCCGGCGGCGATGCGAACATCGAGGTGGACCCGGTTCTTCACCGTCTTGCCCTCAGGCACCCGCTGAAAGAAGATCCGCGGGTGCTCACCCTCGAGCGGGAGGATCGCCGAGCGGGAGTTCCGCTGCTCGGGCGGAACGCCGAACGCCTCCAGCGCCGCGTCCCACGAGTCGAACCCGGCGGGTGGTGGCTGAACTTGGTAGCCGAGCGCCTCGGCCCAGAAGGCCGCGAGCCTGGCGGGGTCGGCGCAGTCGAACGTAATCTGAACGTCTCTGGTCATGGGTCCACCTTCGCAGGGACCGCCGACACGTGGATCGGGCAGAGATCGGAGCGCAGATCGGAGCAGTCATGGGTCACCAGGTCACCATCGTGGACCTCGTTGCCCGGCCGACCGCCGTCATCGCCGCGACGACCACCTGGCCGGAGTTCCCGAGGCTCTGGAAGAGCCTGCTGGACCAGGTCTGGGCCTGCCTGCGAGCCGGCGGCATCGACCACGGCTGCCCGAACGTCATGCTCTATCTCGATGACGTGCCGCACGTCGAGGTTGGCGTCGAGCTGCGGCAGCCATGCCCCCTCACGCCTCCCGTCGTGGCCTCGGAGCTACCCGCCGGGCGGGCAGCTGCGACCGTGCATCGGGGGCCCTACTCGGGCATGGGTGCTGCCCATCAGGCCATCCACGACTGGTGCCGCGCCCAGGGGCTGCAGCTGGCGGGTCCACGCTGGGAGATCTACGGACCCCACTCCGGCGACCCGGCAAAGGTGACCACCGAGATCTACTGGCTGCTCGCATAGCGGCGAGCGCGGCCTGCGGGTGCGTGGCCCGCGGGCGCTCAGTCGGCGGTGAGGAGAGCCCGGATGTCGTCGGGGGTGATCACGCCACCCATGGCATCTCCGCCCTCGACGACCCGGTCGAAGAGGTCGCGCTTGCGGTCCTGAAGGGCGACGACCTTGTCCTCGATCGTCCCGCTGCTCACCATCCGGTAGACCATGACCGGCCGGGTCTGGCCGATCCGGTGCGCCCGGTCGACGGCCTGGGCCTCGGTGGCGGGGTTCCACCATGGGTCGAGGACGAAGACGTAGTCGGCCTCGGTGAGCGTGAGCCCGGTGCCACCCGCCTTGAGGCTGATCAGGAAGGCCGTCGAGTCCCCGGTGCGGAAGCCGTCGATGACCGCCGGCCGGTTGCGGGTGCGCCCGTCGAGGTAGGCCGTGGACACTCCGGCCTCGCGCAGCGCCGACTCGACGAGCTTGAGATAGCCGGTGAACTGGCTGAACACCAGCGCCCGGTGACCCTCCTGGCGCAGCTCCACGAGGTGGTCGATGAGCTCGGTGATCTTGGCCGACTGGGCCTTGCCGGCGTGCGCCTCGTCGACGAGGACCGGGTCGAGGGACAGCTGGCGCAGCCGGGTGAGCGAGGCCAGGATCGCGATCCGGTTGGCGGTCGGGTCGTCGAGCAGCCCGAGGAGGCGCTGCCGCTCACGCTGAAGGTGCTGGTCGTAGATCCGCTGGTGCACGGGGTGCAGCGGCACCGGCAGGACCTGGACCTGCTTGGGCGGCAGGTCGGAGGCCACCGCCTCCTTGGTCCGGCGGAGCATGAGCGGGCGGATCCGGCGCCGCAGCCGGGCGAGCAGCTCGGTGTTGCCGTCGACCTCGATCGGGCGCCGGTAGTGCTGGGAGAACTGGTCACGCTTGGCATACAGGCCGGGCGCTACGACCGACAGCAGGGACCACAGGTCCATGAGCGAGTTCTCCAGGGGCGTCCCGGTGACCACCATCTTGAACGGCGCACGCAGCCGGCGGGCCGCCTGGTAGGTCTGCGACGCCGAGTTCTTCAGGGCCTGCGCCTCGTCCAGGACGAGCGCCCGCCACGGCAGGGCGCGGAACGCCTCGGCGTCGATCCGGAACACGGCATACGAGGTGACGACGACCTGCGCCCCGGCGATCACCTCGGCGAGCGATCCCTTGCGCCGCCGGGTCGTCTCCCCGACGAGGGCGACCGTCAGGTCAGGGGTGAACCGCATCGCCTCGTCGCGCCACGTCGACAGCACCGAGGTCGGAGCCACGACGAGGACCGGTGCGGCCAGCTCCCCTCTGTCGTGGGCGCGCTGGACGACCGCGAGGGTCTGCAGCGTCTTGCCCAGCCCCATGTCGTCGGCGAGCACCGCGCCCAGCCCTGCGTCCCACAGTGTCGCGAGCCATTGGAAGCCCTCTCGCTGGTAGGGCCGCAGGTCGGCCTTGACCCCCAGCGGCACCTCGTCGACGGCGGGCGCGATCCCATCGCGGATGGCGATCATCCGGTCGGCCCACTCGCGACTCTGCCGGTCGACGATCCCGAGCTCGAGGAGCTCGGCGAACAGGTCGACCTGGAACCGGCTGATCCTGGCCCCGTCGCGGATCGGGTCGCCCAGCTCGCGGGCCTCCTCGATGAGCCGCCGCAGCTCGTCCAGCGAGGCATGGTCGAGCGAGAACCAGGTGCCCGAGTCCAGGAGCATGACCTCGTCGCCCCGCGCGAGCGCCTGGAAGAGCGGCTCGAACGGCACCTTCTCCTCACCGACCGTCACGGTGACGTGCAGGTCGAGCCAGTCGCCCGCCTCCGCGCCCTCGACGACCGGGATCCAGCGGATGACCGGGGTCTCGGTGGACTCGGCGTATGCCGGGAGCTCGCCGATGACCTCGACCTCCAGGTCCTCGTCGGCCTCCCAGACGGGCAGCACGTCGCGGACGAAGTCGGCGACCCCCTGACCCCGCACGGTCACCGACGACTCGATCCGCCAGCGCCCTCCGGGCACCGACCAGCGAACACCCGGCAGCAGGTCGAGAACCGTTGCCCGAGCGAGGATCTCACGCTCGGCGAGGGTGTCGCGGACGGTGGCATCGGCCTCGTCGAGAGGAGAGACGAGCGTCGGGCCGTCGCGGCCCGGGTAACGCCACGAGCTCGTCACCGCCACGTCGGCGACCGACCTCATCTCGACCCGGACGTGCAGCCGGACCGGGTCGGGCTCGGCGAGGTCGACCGACCCGTCGGGCGACACGATCGGCAGCCGGCGCCGCAGCCGCGGGTAGTAGAAGGACAGGAAGCGGTCGACGTCGGGCTCGGGGATGACGACATCGCCACCGGCGAAGAGCCGGTCGTATGCCGTGGGCAGCACCGGCTGGATCGGTGCCAGGTGGAGGGTGTCGCCGGCGAGGACAGCCACGCCGTGGACCGGGTGCCCGAGCGGATGGATGACCACGCCCACGCGCGGCGCGGAGCCGGCGCCGACGAGGTCGGCCACGGCCCTCGTGCCCTCGACCCCGGGGACACCGAGCAGGTTGGCTCGCAGGGTGAGGCTGCCGTCGGCCGGTGAGGTGGCGGCCAGCTCGACATGGACCGACTCGTGGGCGAGCTCGACCGAGGAGACCGGGCGCATGAGCGAGCTGGCCGGCAGCGCACCAGGGGGCCGGCGGGGGCGGGTGCCGTAGCGGGACCCGCCGGGAGATGGACCCTTGACCGGGCCGGCGACCAGCTCCACGCCGGCATCGAGGGCCCTGACCAGCCACGGCCAGAAGTCAGGACCGAGCGGGCCGAGGTCGATGGTCTGCGGGCGGTGGATGTAGCCGTAGCGGGCGGCGCTCTGGTCCATCCGGCACAGCTCGAGCCCGAGGGCGACGTGCTCGCTCAGCAGGGTCCGCGAGCCCATGGCGCCCAGCGCCTGGTCCCACGACCACGAGGCCGACCAGGTGCCCGCGCGGGACAGCCGGGTCGGCCGCAGGACCAGCCCGAAGACCCGCCGACCGGGCGTGGTCGTCCGCTCGACCTGGGTGACCATGAGCCCCAGCGGCTCCCGTGCAGCGTCGTCGTCCAGGTCGGGCTCGGCCGCGACGAGCGGGTCGAGCTCCTGCTGCCAGGACGGGGTGACCCGGACGTTCTGGCCCCGCCACTCGCCCTGACCGGTGAACAGCCCTCCGGCCCCGCCGGCCGTGCCGAGCGACGGGGAGGACGACGAGGAACCCAAGGCGCCGGCATACGGGTCAGGAGCGTCTCCGACGATGGACCGGGCCGTGAGGAGCACCGCGATGCAGTGCTTGCAGTTGGACCCGACCGGGCATGAGCAGCGGCCGACCCACGTGGGGGTCTGGCTGTCGGTCATCCGGGTGACGAGGCTGTTGTAGGACTCCCGTCCGCTGCCCGACACCTCGCCGATGAGGACGCGGCCCCGGTCGGCCGTGCTGATCGACCTGACCATGCCGGCCTGGGCGTAGGCGCGGCCGCGCGCGAGCGACCCGCTGTCGGTCGACCGCGCGAGCGCGAAGTCGGTGACGCGAGCCACCCACTCCGCTGCGCCGACGTCGAATGCCATCGACGCACGATAACGCGATCGGCCGACACTGCTTGACCGTCCTCCACAGGCCCGACCGTCTCCACAGGCGCCGTGCCTAGGATCGAGCCCCGCCCGTGCCGCCCAAGGAGCAGCCCGTGTTCGACCAGGTCTTCGGCCTCCCCGTCCACGCTCTCGTCATCCACCTGGTCGTGGTCCTCGCGCCGCTCGGTGGGCTCACGGCCATCGCGTATGCCGTGCGCCCGGGGTGGCGGTGGTACCTCAAGTGGCCGACGGTCGCGCTGGCGGTGGTCACGGGGGTCACCAGCTTCGTCGCCGCCCAGAGCGGGGAGCAGCTGGAGCACCGGCTGATCACGACCGCTGCCGCCCGTAACAGCCCGGCCGGACGGCTGATCGCGGCCCATGCCGACGCCGGGAGCACGATGCGGCTCGTCGGCCTGGTGTTCATGGTGGTCACCCTGGCGGTCGTCCTATGGGCACTGCCGACCGCTCCGGCCCAGCGCAACGTCACCGACCCCGCGGCGCCCGAGCGCAGCGGGGTGGTCACCGCGGTGGCCGCTGCCGTGCTCGTGCTCGCCGCTGGCGGGGTCCTCTACCAGGTGGCCGTGACCGGGCACTCCGGCGCCAAGGCGGTCTGGTCGACGACCGGCTGACCCGAGCGACCGGCATACGGGATCCGCCAGGTGAGGGTCGTGACAGAGTGGAGGCATGGTCGAAATCTCCATCCCCTCGACTCGCCTCGCGGACGGGCACGGCATCCCCATGGTCGGGATCGGCACGCACAAGCTGCAGGGCGATGAGGGCCTGGCGGCGCTGACCTCGGCGATCGGGCTGGGCTATCGGCTGGTCGACACGGCGGCCCAGTACGGCAACGAGGAGGTCGTCGGCGAGGCGCTGCGCGCTTCGGGGGTTCCGCGCGACGAGCTGCAGGTCATGACCAAGCTCCGCGGCAGCGACCACGGCCGCGACGGGGCCCGGCGCGGCCTCGAGGGGTCGCTCGAGCGGCTCGGCCTGGACCACGTCGAGCACTACCTCATCCACTGGCCGAACCCGTCGCGTGACCTCTACGTCGAGTCGTATGCCGCGATGCTCGAGCTGCGCGACGAGGGACTGGTCGGCAGCGTCGGGGTGTCGAACTTCAAACCGGCCCAGTTGCAGCGGCTCCACGACGCGACCGGTGAGTGGCCGGCCATCAACGAGATCCAGCTGTCACCGCTGCTGGCCCGGCGCGAGCTGCGGGCCTTCCAGCGTGATCGTGGCATCGTCACCGTCGCGTGGGGGCCACTGGGGCTGCGTGACCGGCTCCCGGAGCGGCCGGTCGTCCACGAGGTCGCCCACGAGACCGGGCGCGGGCTCGGCCCGACGATCCTGCGCTGGGCGGTCCAGCAGGGCATCGTCGTCATCCCCAAGTCCTCCAGCCCGGGCCGTCAGCGCGAGAACGCCGAGCTCTTCGACTTCACCCTCACCGACTCCCAGATGGCTCGCCTGGACTCCCTCGACCTCGGCGAGGGCGCGGCCTGGGACAGCGACACCCACGA
The DNA here is from genome assembly GCA_021324575.1 of Intrasporangiaceae bacterium. Lineage (GTDB taxonomy): Bacteria > Actinomycetota > Actinomycetes > Actinomycetales > Dermatophilaceae > Nostocoides. Next base: position 28,468 of record JAJPIW010000026.1, read on the forward strand.
GGAGCTCTGAGACGTGCAGCCGCCGATCTTCCACCTGGCCGACCCCGACGAGTGGGCTGCGGCCGTTGCCTCGGGCGGCTACGAGCGGTCCACCCGCGGCCGGACCCTCGCCGACGAGGGGTTCATCCACACCTCGTATGCCGTGCAGTGGCCGGTCGTCCGCCGCGCCTTCTACGCCGACGTGGCGACGCCCCTGCTGCTTCTCACCATCGACCCGGAGCGGCTCACCTCGCCCCTGGTCGTCGAGGTCGGCAACCCGGCGACGGGCGAGGAGTTCCCGCACATCTACGGCCCGCTCAACCCTGATGCCGTCGTCGCGGTCGAGCAGCTGGACCCCCCGCACCACCTCTCCCCGTGACCGCCGGTCATCGCTCCGCCGCCGCGCTGGACGCCGCCCTCGACCCGGTCCGCGCGCGGGTCGCGACTGCGGTGCGATCCCGGGTGGCGGGGACCGATGACGGTCGGGCAGAACGGATCTGGCGCACTCCGGGGCCGCGCTGGTTCCGGCCGGGTGACCCGATCTGGCGGGTGCACAGCGACCCCTCGATGATGGTCGGTGGGCTCCGGGCGCTCCTCGTCCAGTCGCTCCACCCGCTTGCGATGGCCGGCGTCGCCGGCCACTCCGGCTTCAAGGGCGATCCGTGGGGTCGGCTGCAGCGCACGAGCTACTTCATCGCCACCACCACCTACGCGCCGATCCCGGACGCCGAGGCACTCCTCGCCCGGATCCGCGGCATCCACCGCCGCGTCAACGGCGTAGCCGACGACGGATCCCCGTACGCCGCAAGCGATCCGCACCTGTTGGCATGGGTCCACGCCGCCGAGGCGCAGTCCTTCCTCACAGCGTTCCAGACGTATGCCGCGCGCCCGCTCTCCCCGGTCGACGCCGACACCTACATCGCCCAGATCGGGTCGATCTCGGCCCGGCTCGGGGTCGCCGCGCCTCCGCAGACGGTCCACGACCTCGATGCCGTCATCACGGCATACGGGCCGGAGCTGCGGGCGAGTGACGCCGCCCTGGCGGCGGCCGACTTCCTGCTCCACCATCCGCCGCTCGCTGGCGTGGCACGGGCAGGCTACCGGCCGTTCGCCCTCGGCGCCCTCGCCATCACCCCAGCCTCCGTGCGACGGGCGCTGCAGGTGGACGAGGGGTCAGCGCGGTCGAACCGCGTTGCAACACAACTGTGTTCAACGACGATGCGGGTCCTGCGCTGGGCGATCGACCATCCGGCCGACCAGGCCCTGCCCGACGGGTGGTCCCACCAACCGGCGATCCAGCCAGCGACAATCAGGCCTGGGACGCCTGCTTCTCGGCGATCTGAGCCTTGACGTCAGCCATGTCCAGGCCCTTGATCGAGTCGATGACCTGGGCGAGACCGGCGGGCGGGAGAGCGCCAGGCTGGGAGAAGACGAGGATGCCCTCGCGGAAGCCCATGAGCAGCGGGATCGACGTCGAGCCGGTGGCCGCGAAGAGCGCCGGCTGCGCCTCGGTGTCGACCTTGCCGAAGACGATGTCCGCGTGCTGCTCGCTCGCGGCGTCGAAGACCGGCGCGAACCGCTTGCAGGGGCCACACCAGTCGGCCCAGAAGTCGACGAGCACGATGTCGTTGTCGACGACGGTCTGCTGGAAGGTGTCGACCGTGAGGTCGGTCGTGGCCATGGGAGTCTCCTGTCGGACGTGCGGGATGCAGTTCGGTGCAACAACGCAGGGCCCCGCCATCATCCCCCGCGCCCTCGCCCGCTCGCCACAATGGGGGCTATGAGCCGCTCTCGGCCCGTGGGACCAGTGTCGGTGGCGGCGGTGGCCGTCGGGATCATGTCCGGTGTCTCCGGGTCAGTTCTCACGCTTCTCCTGCACGGGGTCCAGCGACTGGCCTTCGGGTACTCCCACTCCACGTTCCTCGTCGGGCTCGAGCACACCCCACCGTGGCGTCGTGTGGTCGGTACGACGCTGGTCGGGCTCCTCGTCTCGGTCGGCTGGTGGCGGCTGCGCTCGCGAGGGAGGGTGGTGGTCGTCAAGGAGGCCCTGGCGGACGCGACGGTCCGGATGCCGCTCCGGCGCACGGCATACGACGCCCTCCTGCAGGTCGTCGCCGTGGGCGGCGGCGCGTCGGTGGGCCGGGAGGCCGCCCCCCGTCAGGTGGGCGCTGCGCTGGCCGGGTGGCTCGGCCCGAGGCTGGGCCTCGCCCCGCCCGAGCGGCGCCTGATGCTCGCCGCCGGTGCGGGCGCCGGACTCGCCGCGGTCTACGGGGTCCCGGTGAGCGGCGCGCTCCTCGCGCTGCTCGCTCTCGGCTCGCTCGCGTCGGCCACCCTCGTCGAGGTGGCGGTCGTGGCCATCGCCTCGGCCGCCGGCACCGTCGTCGCGTGGCCGGTCACCGGGACGCGCTCCCTGTATGCCGTGCCGGCCGTCCACCTCGACCCTCGCGTCCTCGTCTGGGCCGCGGTCGGCGCGCCCGTGTGCGTGGGCGCCGCACGGCTGCTCGACGACCTGGCCCACCGGGCGATGGACCGCGCGCCCACACCGTCGTGGCGCCTCCCGTTGCTGGTCACGACGGCGATGACGCTCGTCGGAGTCGTGGCGATCTGCGCCCCGGCTCTCCCGGGTAATGGCAAGGGCCTGGTCGAGCTGGCTCTGCGCCCGGGGTCGACCTCGGGCTGGGCGTTCCTGGTCCTGCTGCTGCTCAAGGTCCTGCTCACTGGGGCGTGCCTCCGCTGCGGCATCGTCGGCGGGCTCATCACCCCGGCGCTCGCGGTGGGGGCGGCGCTCGGTGCGTCGGCTGCTCTGCTCGGCGGCAGCCAAGCCGGGGCCGACACCGCGGCATACGCGCTGGTCGCGAGCTCCGGAACTCTCGCCGTCAGCCAGCGCAGCGCGCTCTTCGCCGTCGCTCTCGTCTGGGAGCTGACCCGTATGCCGTGGCAGCTCGCAGCCGTGTGCCTCGGGACCGCGCTGCTGGCCCGCGGACTGGCCCGGCTGGCCTCGGGCCTCCGTGGCAGGGTGGGCACATGACGTTTCATGCGGACGAGTACAAGGCTGCAGCCGGGCGCTACGAGGCCGGTATGCCGTACCGCCGGGTCGGGCGATCCGGGCTGTCGCTGCCGGCGGTGTCGCTCGGGTTGTGGCACAACTTCGGCGACGACGTGCCGCTCGAGCGGCAGCAGGCGACGCTCCGTCGGGCCTTCGACCGGGGCGTCACGCACTTCGACCTGGCCAACAACTACGGCCCGCCGTACGGGGCTGCCGAGCGAAACTTCGGGACGATCTTCGCGCGCGACTTCCGCCCGTACCGCGACGAGCTGGTCATCTCCAGCAAGGCGGGCTACGACATGTGGCCGGGACCGTACGGTCAGGGCGGCGGCTCGCGCAAGTACGTCATCGCCTCCGCCGACCAGTCCCTCGCGCGGCTCGGGCTGGACTACGTCGACATCTTCTACAGCCACCGCTTCGACGAGACGACGCCGCTCGAGGAGACGATGGGCGCGCTGGACTCCCTCGTGCGACAAGGGAAGGCGCTGTATGCCGGGATCTCCTCGTACTCCGCCGAGCGGACCCGCGAGGCGGTCGCCATCGCCCGCGACCTCGGCACGCCGATCCTCATCAACCAGCCGTCGTACTCGATGCTCAACCGGTGGATCGAAGAATCCCTTCTCGACGCCCTCGGCGAGACCGGCGTGGGGTGCATCGCGTTCAGCCCGCTGGCACAGGGCATGCTGACCAAGAAGTACCTCAAGGGCATCCCCGCGGGCTCCCGTGCGGCACAGGGCAAGTCGCTCGACCCGTCGCTGCTCTCCGACGCTGCCCTCAAGCACATCCGGGCGCTGGACCGGATGGCCAAGGCGCGCGGCCAGTCCCTGGCCCAGATGGCCCTCGCCTGGGCACTTCGCGACCCGCGCGTCACGTCTGTGCTCATCGGTGCCTCGAGCGTCGAGCAGCTCGACAACTCCCTGGACGCCGTGCAGAACCTGGGCTTCACCGACGCCGAGCTGGCCAGGATCGACAAGCACGCCGTCGACGCCGGCATCAACCTGTGGGCCACGTCCAGCTCCAGCTGACCTCACGACCTTTGGAGAGCTCGCCACCTAGGTCGTATCTGGTCGGGCATGATGCCTTTGATGGAGGCCGCAACGTTGACCAACCCCGACATTCCACAGGCGGTGCTGTGGGATTTGGACGGGACTCTTATCGACAGCGAACCGCTGTGGCACGCCGAGCAGCAGCAGTTTGTCGAGCACGCTGGCGGAACCTGGACGGCGACCGACCGGCGCACGCTGGTGGGCATGACGATGATCGAGTCGAGCGCCTACCTGCTGTCCCGTTCACCCCGGCCACCGACTTCAGATGCCCTTGAGGTCAGTCACCGCATCATCACTGGAGTCATCGCCCGACTGAAAGACCACGTCCCGTGGTGTGCCGGGGCGCGTGCCCTGCTGGACGAACTCACCGCGCATCGCATACCTCAGGCCCTGGTCACCAGCGCCTGGCCAGTGTTCATCGAGGCCGCGATTGGTCAATTGCCCCGCGACACCTTCACCCTGGTGATCGACGGTCAGTCAGTGCAGCACGGCAAACCCCATCCAGAGCCCTACCAGACTGCCGCGCAACGCCTTGGGGTCCGCCCAGTCGACTGTCTGGCCATCGAAGACTCCGAACCAGGAGTTCGCTCGGCAACCTCAGCCGGTGTGCCGACCCTGGCAGTCACCCATCTCAGCGCGACGCAGGTCGGAGCCGCGACCCGGCCCACCCTCGACGGGCTCACCCTGACCTCACTCAGCGCAGCCTTCCACGACGCACGAACACTGCTCACCTAAAGGAAAGGCGCCGCTCCCGCCTGATTCAGGAGAACCGTCGCCGTTCAGCGATCCGGTGGGTCCTGGGTGTCGCCGAGCCCATGGTCACGACAGTCCTCAACCGTGCCGAGCTCCTGGCGGGCATGGCACTGCTCCCGTCCGGGCGGCGCCGTGATGCGCTCACCGACGCTGTCGACACCGCCCTGTCCCGAGTCGAGGCCACCGTGCCGTTCACCGACGAGTGCGCCGCGGCATACGCGGAGCTGGTGGCCCTGAATAGGGCCACTGGCCACCCGATCGCGACCATGGATGCCCTTGTCGCGGCGGTCGCTCGCACGGTCTGCGCCACCATCGCGACGCGAACCGTGAAGGATTTCAAGGGGCTTGGTGTTGAGGTCGTCGACCCTTGGCGGACGACACCCTGACCCGCCTGTACCGGAGGCAGGCTCCGGTGCGACGATGAGGTCATGACGACCCTCTCGGACTTCCACGCCACCACCCTCACCGGCCAGGACCAGGACCTCGCGGCATACGCCGGCAAGGTCGTGCTGGTGGTCAACACGGCGAGCAAGTGCGGCTTCACGCCCCAGTACGAAGGTCTGGAGAAGCTGTGGGAGTCGCACAAGGACGACGGCCTGGTCATCCTCGGCTTCCCGTGCAACCAGTTCGGCGGCCAGGAGCCGGGCAGCGCTGACGAGATCGAGGAGTTCTGCCAGGCCAACTACGGCGTGACCTTCCCGATGTTCGACAAGATCGATGTCAACGGTCCCGAGACGCACCCGCTCTACCAGTGGCTCAAGGACTCCAGGAGCGGGGTGCTCGGCGGCAAGATCAAGTGGAACTTCACCAAGTTCCTCGTGGGCAAGGACGGCACGGTCATCGACCGCTACGCCCCGACGACCAAGCCCGAGGAGCTGGTCGACGACATCACCAAAGCGCTCTCGGCCTGAGGCGCCCAGTCGCGCGGGTCGATGAGGGTCTGCCCGGTGAGGTAGGCCTCGAGGTCGAGCAGGTAGCGCTTGCGGCCCAGCCCACCGGCATACCCCGTCAGTGACCCGCCCGCCCCGACCACCCGATGGCACGGGATGACGATCGACAGGGGGTTCGCCCCGACGATGTGGCCGATCGCCTGGGCCATCCCGGGCTTCCCGTATGCCGCGGCGAGACGTCCGTAGGTCGTCGTCGCGCCGTAGTCGATCCGCTCGAGGTCGGCCCAGACCGCGCGCTCGAGGTCGGAGCCGTCGGCCCGGTGCGGTGTGGCGAAGGTCCGCAGCTCGCCTTCCAGGTAGGCCACCAGCTCCTCACCCATCGCGTCGAGCAGCGGATCCCCTTGTCCCACATGGGTTCCGAAGCCTGTCGCATCGGGGAGAGTCCAGTGGCCCGGGAAGTAGATCCCGGTGATGGCGCCACCGTCAGCGACCAGGGTGAGGTCACCGATGCGGGTTGTGATGGTCGTATGCCGGGAGGTGGCGGCGTCGTGCCGGTTCAGGATCATCGTGGTCATGTCAGTTCAACGCGCTGGCAGGTCTCGGTGTGAGTGCCGGCGGGACGAACACCATGTCCTCGGTGACGTCGGATGTGCCGATGTCCTTGCGGTCGCGAAGGTAGCTCTGGTGCACCTGCCACGGGTCGACGCCACCGGACATCGGCAGTGTCGCCTCGGCTCGGCGGATGTAGCCGCTGCTCAGGCCGAGGAGAGGGTTCGGCGTGAGCTGCTTGGTCGGGCTCGGGTAGGCGTATGCCGCGCCGGTGGCACGCAGGTGGTTGAGCAACCGGCATACGTACTGGGCCGAGAGGTCGGCACGCAGCGTCCAGGAGGCGTTGGTGTAGCCGATGGCGAAGGTGAGGTTGGGGACGTCCTCGAGCATGAGCCCGCGGTAGAGGTACTTGCTCGCGACGTCGACCGGAATGCCGTCGACGTCGAAGGTCGTGCCGCCGCCGACGCGGAGGGTCAGACCCGTCGCCGAGACGATGACGTCGGCCGGGATCGTGGTGCCGCTGCTCGTCCGGATCCCTTCTGGCACAACGGAGTCGATGGTGTCGGTGATGATCGACGCCGAGCCGTCGCGGAGCGCCCGGAAGAGGTCGCCGTCAGGAACGATGCAGAGCCGCTCGTCCCACGGGTTGTAGCGCGGCCGGAAGGTTCCGGGTTGAACCGCGACGTCGCTCGTGGCGCGTTCGGCGGCCCGGGACAGCAGCCCGCCGACGAGTCGGGGTGCCCGGCGCGACAGCTTGTAGAGGCCGAGGTTGACGACGATGTTCTTCCACCGGATCAGGTTGTGGGCCCGCTGCGCGGGCAAGTGCTTGCGGAGCTGGCCGGCGATCGCGTCCTTGCCGGGCAGGGCGAGGATGTAGCTCGGAGAGCGCTGGAGCATGGTCACCGTCGCCCCCTGCTCGGCGAGGGCCGGGACGAGCGTCACGGCCGTCGCGCCGGAGCCGATGACGACCACCCGCTTGCCGGAGACGTCGAGGCCCTCGGGCCAGTGCTGGGGGTGGATGAAGGTACCGTCGAAGGTCTTTCGGCCCGGGAAGTCGGGCAGGTACGGGTGCTCGTAGTCGTAGTAGCCACTGGCCTGGTGGATCCATCGCGAGGTCAGCCGGATAGGGCCTTGCGGCGTCTCGACCTCGACCGTCCAGCGTGCCCGTCCGCTGTCCCAGTTGGCATGGATCACCTTGTGCGAGTATCGGGTTCGACCACTGATGCCGTGCTTGTCCGCCGTCTGCCTGATATGGGCCAGGATGCTCGGGCCGTCGGCGATGGACACGTCGCTCTGCCACGGCTCGAACGGGAAGCCGAGCGTGTACATGTCCGAGTCGGAGCGGATCCCGGGGTACCGGAACAGGTCCCACGTCCCACCCATCGACTCGCGCGCCTCGAGGATCGCGTAGGTGCGGTCCGGGCACATGGTCTGGATCCGGTATGCCGCGTCGATCCCCGAGATGCCGGCACCGACGATGAGGACGTCGTAGTCAAGCTGCTCCGTCATGCCCTCCAAACTACCCGCCAGTACCGGCAGCGGTTCGGTCCCGTATGCCGGGTGCTCGGCTGCCCGCGAACACCCGACCCTTGCGGCGACCCGTCCCGCCGCGTGCCCTGTCGGCCCGGCCTGCTGCGCGGACAGCCCCAACACCTCCGGAGACCAGGTCCGGCGCATCCAACCGCCGATACCCCAGACCCTGACCGGCCTCCTTCTGGGTGATGACCTCCTCGGTGGCCGCCAACCGGGCCACCGCCAACGTCTGGGCCGCCTCCAACGCCCGGATCCCGGCCTGACACTCACCGACGAAGTCGACCAGCCCAGCCGAGCCCATCCCGGCCATCGCCACGGCCGGCCGGGCTGCGGCATACAGCTGGACCGTGGCCGCGCGGGCCGCGGACGGGTCGAGTGCGGGTGCGGGTGCCGCGATCATACCCTTATCGTACACCTGTCCAAGACATATGTCCAGTCCCAGACGCTGCCAATCTCGCTGCAGCGCAAGTGAACTCGCTAACAATACGGTGCCCGAGAGGCGGCCGTGCAGTCACTGTCAGGATGTCAGGTCGCGGTGTCGACGGCAGGTCGTCCTGCGCCCCGACCCGGCCGACCACGCCGCGGTCGGTCACCGGACAGACCGGCATACACCGCCATCCATGCGATGGTCGCGACGAAGCACCACATGACCTGCTCGTTGCTCAGCGCATCGGGGAACGCGCCGACGACGAGCGGCACGATCGCGCAGGACAGAGCCCAGCCGAACAGCCACCGCTTGGGAGCCTTGCCTGCGACTCCGGCGATGCCCATCACGACGTAGTGCAGCGCCAAACCCGAACACATGACCCACCGCAGCACTCCGTGCAACGGGCGCCCGGGCTCGGCGGCCAGCTCGCCGATCCCCGCCGCGAGGGCGACGATCCCGAGAGTCGTCAGCAGGTGCATGGGCAGCCCGAACCGTGGCGGGAGCTGCGCCAGCTGGGAGTGCGGAGCCCCGACGAAGCCGTAGGAGAAGGTCAGCCACCACAGCCCGATGAGCAGCACGAAGCCGGCGATGGCAATGCCGACGAAGGCGTTGGTCCACTGGTGCGAGGCCGCGGTCAGCACGAGCGCACTGACCGCCTCGCCGAGCACGATGATGACGAACAGGCCGAGCCGCTCGGACAGGTGGCCGGTCTCGACGTCGACGACCTCCATCCTGGCCGGCGTCCGGTGGCCTGCCGTGGCCAGGTCGGCGAGCCGCTTGTTGGCCTGAGCCAGGTCCCGCTCGCTCACCGTCCCCCGCGAGAACAGCACGCCGGCCAGGTCGAGGACCAGGCCCAGCCCCCACAACGCGTACTTCCCCGGCGCATCGACCCACATCGCGATGACCCACGGCAGGGTCGCGCCGCCGAGTTGGAGCAGCGGCCAGGAGACGAGCAGCCGCCCGGTGCCGAACGATGCCCGAGACGTGACGACCCGCAGGAGCAGGAAGGCGATCGCGAACGCGTTGGCCCGCTCGGCGAAGTGCGACGGAGCCGTCGCGGCCATCACCGCGACCAGCCCCATGGCCAGCATCACGGTCCGGGTGCGCGTCTGCTGCCGGGCGACGTTCGCATAGAGAACGACGGTCACCCAGCCCAGCCAGATCCCGCCGTAGAGCAGCACGAACAGGCCCAGGCCCCACGGGGTCGGCTCCTCACGCAGCCCCTCGCTGAGCACCGCCACCGCCGCCACGACGACGAGGTCGAAGAACAGCTCGAGCCACTCGTTGCGCTCGCCCGCCTCCTCCTCGGGGGCGCCCCCGTGCGCCGACTCCTCGGTCCCGCTCATCAGCTCCTCCATCCCGTATGCCGGTCACCCCCGTATGCCGGTCAGCCCCCGTATGCCGGTCAGCCGCCCACGTGCACCAGCGGACGCCGCCCGGCGTTGGGCTCGGCACGGCGCAGGATCTCGTGGGTGAGCGGCGGGATGTCGCCCTCGCCGCCGACGAGGAAGCGCAGCGCGTTCTCACCCGGCGCCCGTTCGCTCCACTCGAAGTAGACGTGCGGCGGCACCGGCATCTGGTCGCGGATGGCCAGCAGCACGGCGGCGAGCGCGTTGGGCACGGACGTCCCGGTGGCGCGGAGGATCGCGTGCCGCCCGACGGTGACGCCGCGGACGGACACCGGCGAGGTGAAGTCACTGGGGTCGGTGATCTCGACCTCGAGGAAGATCGCGGCCTGCCAACCCTTGAGGTGGTTGTCGACACGGACCTCGTCGGACTTCTCCTCGTACTCGGCGTCGTCACCGGCGTTGAGCTTGTTGGCGATGAACCGCACCGGCTGGCTGCCGGCCCTGGCCTTGGCCAGGATCGCCTCCGCCGTCGGGTCGAACACGACCTGGCGCACCCGCAGCTCGGTTGCTCGCCGGATCCGGGAGAACACCGACACGACGAGGATCATCCCGACGAAGAGCAGCGCGATGACCAGACCGCCGGGGTGGTCGAGGATCGTCACGACGAACGTGTAGACGAAGATCGCGCTCACCACGGCGAAGAACGCTGCGGTGCCCCGGTGCCGCCGCCTCAGCTCGGTGAGGAACACCGCCACGGCCGCCGACGTCATGAGCGCGAGGACGCCGGTGGCATACGCCGAGGCCTGCGAGTCCACGTTCGCGTCGAAGACGAGGGTGACCACCGCGGAGATGGCGGTGAACACGAGCACGAGCGGCCGGGTCGAGCGCGCCCAGTCCGGCGCCATCCCGTAGCGCGGGAGGTAGCGCGGCACGATGTTGAGGAGCCCGGCCATCGCCGAGGCGCCGGCGAACCAGAGGATGCCCATCGTCGAGATGTCGTATGCCGTGCCGAAGGCCCCGCCGAGCCGCTCGTGGGCGAGGTAGGCCAGGGCGCGCCCGTTGGCAGGTCCGGCGGGGTGCCCGTTCGCGGCCGCGAGGAAGGCGGAGTGCGGGATGAGCAGGGTCGTGACGAGGGCCGAGCTGATGAGCAGGACGCTCATGATGAGGGCAGCCGTCGTCAGCAGCTTCCGGGCGTTCCGGATCCGGCCGAGCGGGTTGGCCACCGTGTCGGTCGGGTCGCCCTTGACCAGGGGCATGACGACGACACCGGTCTCGAACCCCGAGAGCCCCAGCGCCAACGCGGGGAACACGAGCAGCGACGCCCCGATGACGCCGAGCGGCATCGAGTGGGTCGCCGTCATCGCGTCACGCCAGTCGGCCAGCAGTGCGGGATGCCGCAGCACGGCATACAGACCGTTGCCGATGACCACTGCCGACAGCGTGAGGTACGCACCCACGAGGACGACCGCGATGCTGATCGCCTCCTTGAACCCCTTGAGGAACACGCCGGCGAGCGCGGCCAGCAGGACGAGGGTCACCGTCAGGTGCTGGCCGCCCAGCGCACTCTTGACGAGTGGGTTCTCCACCAGGTGCGCCGAGGCGTCGGCGGCCGACAGGGTGATCGTGATGACGAAGCCGGTCGCGACGAAGCCGAGGAGGCAGAGGACGAGCAGCTTGCTCGGCCAGTACGACAGCAGCCGCTCGAGCATCGACAGCGAGCCGTCGCCGTGTGGGCTCTCCCCGGCGACCCGGCGGTACATCGGCAGCGCGGCGAAGAGGGTGATGAGGACGAGGACCAGGGTCGCGACGGGGGCGAGGGCACCGGCAGCGAGGGCCGCGATGCCCGGCTGGTAGCCGAGCGTGGAGAAGTAGTCGACGCCGGTCAGGCACATGACACGCCACCACGGTTGGACGTGCTGCTGGCTGGTCGCCTCGCGCTCGTCCTCGTAGTAGCCGCCGGGGTCGCCCTGGTCGGCGTCGAGGAGCCATTCGCGCAGTTCGGCGCGGTGGGGTGGGTTCACAAGCGTCGAGCGTAGGCGGTGTGGCCGCGCCTCCGGTGCCCGAGCAAGGCACCGGCCGGGGCCGACCTCACGAGAAGCGAGGCGGTCCCGGCCGGGAGATGACGGACTGTGAGGGGTCAGCCCGCCTTGTTCTCCAGCGCCACGAGGACGCCGGCGAGAGCAAAGTACTTGTTCGAGCCGAGGTCCCGCACGGTTTTGATGCCAAAAGTCTCGGCGAGAACGGCGTCGTGCCTCTCGGTGAGACCGGCGAGGGACGACGGCGGCGCGTCGAGGATGTCCCCCACACTCTTGTCCTCATAGGCCTTGTCGAGGCCCTTGGCGAGGTTGATCTGTACAGCCATTCCCTACCTCCGCGTCGCAGCGGCCCGCCGCCCTGGTGGCGACGGCACCCAGGGACAGCATGGCGGGCCGCCGGGCCTCCGCGCATGAAGGTGACCTGAGTGTTTGCTGTGAGTTGGCTTTCGGCGCCGGGGCGCGCTCCCGGAATGAAGGACACCTCAGGGCCGTTCTCGACTACACGAGAATGGTTCTCAGAAGGAGATCGGCATGACCACCGTCGTCCACGACGCCTATACCCGCTTCCGCCGGGCCGAGCGGATGTTCCGCAACCGCGAGTACGCCGCTGCCGCCAAGCAGCTCGAGCTCGTCGTCGCCTCCGACGACATCGGCCACGGTCTGCACGAGGCCCGCACCCTGCTCGCCCGCTCCTACTTCCACTCCGCCCAGCTCGGCCGCGCCGAGACGGTCGCCCGCGCCCTCGTCGAGGAACGGCCCGACGACGCGTATGCCGTGCTCCTCCTCGGTCGTACGCTGCAACGGATGAGCCGACCGGACGAGGCGGCCCCACACCTGGCTCTGGCCGCGGCATACGGGATGGAGACGAGCAGGCACTGATGACCGACTACGGGCAGCCGATCGAGTTCGGGCTCTTCCCGAGCCCGAAGGCCGACGCGCTCCAGCACACCCTCGACCTCGCCCTGCGGGCCGAAGTCACCGGGCTGGACCTGGTGTCGATCCAGGACCACCCCTACCAGGGGCAGTTCCTCGACACCTGGACGCTGCTGTCGGTCATCGGCGCGCGTACCTCGGCAATTCGACTGTCCCCCAACGTTGCCAGCCTTCCGCTCCGCCCACCCGTCGTCCTCGCCAAGTCGGCGGCAACCCTCGACCTGGTGACCGGCGGGCGGGTCGAGCTCGGCCTCGGCACGGGGGCGTTCTGGGACGCGATCGTCGCGGCCGGCGGCCCTCGCCGGACGCCCGGTGAGGCGGTCGAGGCACTCGTCGAGGCGATCGAGATCATCCGCGCGGTGTGGGCCGGCGGCACGGTCCGCGTCGAGGGAGCGCACTACTCGGTGAGCGGGGTGCACGGCGGGCCCGTCCCCGCCCACCCGATCCCGATCTGGCTCGGCGCCTACAAGCCGCGCATGCTGCGCGTCACCGGCCGGCTCGCCGACGGCTGGGTGCCGAGCATGGGGTATGCCGACCCGCCGGCTCTCGCGGACCTGTCGGCACAGGTGGACGAGGCGGCGCTGGCGGCGGGGCGCTCGCCGGCCGCGATCAAGCGGATCTACAACATCTTCGGCAGCTTCGGGACCGGGTCGGGCTTCCTCCAGGGGTCGCCGGCCAACTGGGCCGAGGATCTCGCCGGGCTTGCTCTCGACGAGGGCCTGAGTACGTTCATCCTCGGCACCGACGACCCTGCCGTGCTCGAGCGGTTCACCGCCGAGGTGGCGCCGGCGGTGCGGGACCAGGTCGACGCCGAGCGCGCCCGCCGTCATGTTTTTGACCCCAGGTCAGGTCCGGTGACGGTCGGGGCGGACGTGGCACGTGACGAGGGGTCAGCAGCTGGACGGGCGGCGGCCGTCGCCGTCACGCCGACCCCGGACGACGGTGTCCGGCTGTCCGACGAGCGGCTCTGGGACGAGGCGACGCGGCCCACCACGCTCGGCGTCGCCGACGGGAGAGGTGAGCACCCGGCATACGACGAACGTGGTGCCGCCACGGCTCAGCACCTCATCGACGTCCATGACGCACTGCGGGCCGAGCTGGCCCAGGTGCGGTCCATCGTCGAGCAGGTCCGCGACGGCCACCTGACCATCGGGGCCGCACGGTCGGTCATCAACACGATGACCATGCGCCAGAACAACTGGACCCTCGGCGCCTACTGCGAGTCGTACTGCCGCGTCGTCACCAGTCATCACACCCTGGAGGACCGCAGCATCTTCCCGCACCTGCGCCGGGCCGACCCCTCGCTCGTCCCGGTCATCGACCGGCTCGAGGAGGAGCACCACGTCATCGCCGACGTCCTCGAACGCGTCGACCGGGCACTCGTCGCCGTCGTCGACCACGACGACCCGGGCGCGGCCGGGCGTGAGGCGCTCGACTCCCTCCAAGCCACCGTCGACGTCCTCACCGACACGTTGTTGTCCCATCTGGCCTACGAGGAGCGCGAGCTCGTCGGCCCCCTGGCCCGGAACGGCTTCGCCTGAGCGGCGGCACCTGCCTGCCGCGTCCCGCGTCCGCTTCCTTCCCCGTCCGCCCTTCCCGGTCCGCCCCCTTCCCCCAGTCCGCCCTTCCCCCGTCCGCCCTACCCCGCACGTGCGGGGTTGTTCAGGCAGATCGGTGAATCCGGCCTGAACAAGCCCGCACGTGCGGGGTTGCATGGTTTGCGCCAGCGCCAGGGTCCTTACGGTTGCGGGCCTGACCGGCATACGGAAAGGGCGCCTCTCCCGAGGGAGAGGCGCCCTTCCTGCGTATGCCGCGTGCTCGGGTCAGTGCATGATGACCGGGGCGCGCTCGGCGTCGTCGTCGAGCAGGTGGCTCACCTCGGACTTGCGGGGGAGGAAGTAGGCCGGGATGAGGGTGAGCGCCACGAGGAACGCCGCCACCCAGTAGGTGTGTGCGAACGACTGGGCCATGAAGTCACGCACGGCTGCGAGCAGGCCAGCCTGAGCCGCGTGCTGGTCCTGACCGAACTTGGCCAGCACCGCGGCCACATCGGGGAAGTTGGCCAACTGCGCCTGGATGGCGGCCGGGTCCTTGAGCCCCTTGGTTTTCTCACCGAAGGCCTGCGCCTGACCGATCAGTTTGTGGCTGTTGAAGGCGTTGGTGAGTACGACCGACATCGTCGCGACACCGATGGACGAGGCGATCTGCTGGGTGATGTTCAACAGGGTCGAGCCCCGAGCCACCTCGTGCGCCCGCAGGGTCTTCAGTGCGGAGGTCATGATCGGCATCATCGTGCCGCCCATGCCGAGGCCCATGATGAACAGGACCGGGATGAGGAATCCCCAGTACGACGAGGTCGACGTGATCTGGGTGAGCGCGAACATCCCGCCGATGATGCCGACGAGCCCGAACGGGACGATCCGCCCGACCGGCATCTTGTCCGTCAGCGCGCCGGCGAGCGGCATGGTGACCATCGCACCGAGCCCCTGGGCGGCCATCAGGTAGCCGGCGTGCTCGACGGACTCCCCGCGGACGATCTGGAAGTAGGTCGGCATGAGGAGCAGGCCGCCGAAGAAGGCCGCGGCGAACAGGAACATCGTCGTGATCGAGATCGCCAGGTTGCGGTTCTTGAACAGCCGCAGGTCGAGCAGTGGGTGCTCCGGCCGGAAGCTGTAGAACACGAAAGCCACGACGAGCGCGAGCCCGAGGATCGCCGGGATGAGCACCTTGGCCGATGCGATGGTTCCCTCACCGGGGATCGAGGAGACGCCGTAGAGGAACAGGGCCAGACCGGGGCTCATCATGAGCATGCCGACGAAGTCGAAGGACTCGGTGGGGTGCGGGTTGTCCTTGGCCAGCACGAGCTGGGCATAGACGAGGGCGATGACGCCGAGCGGGATGTTGATCAGGAAGATCCAGTTCCAGCTGTGGTGCTCGATGAGGTAGCCGCCGAGGATCGGGCCGCCGATCGGCCCGAGCAGCATGGGTACGCCGAGGATGGCCATCAGCCTCCCCATCCGCTGCGGGCCGGCCGCACGGGTCATGATCGTCATGCCGAGCGGCATGAGCATGCCGCCGCCGAGGCCCTGGAGGGCACGGAAGGCGATGAGCATGTTGATCGAGGTGGCCGTCGCACACAGCGCCGAGCCGAGGGTGAACAGCAGGATGGCCAGCATGTAGAGGCGCTTGGTGCCGAACCGGTCGGCCGCCCAGCCGGATAGCGGGATGACGGTGGCCAGGGCCAGCGTGTAGGCCGTGACCGTCCAGGCGACCGTCGAGTAGGCAACGAGGTCCCCGCCCTTGGCGAAGGCGGTCTGGAAGGTCGGCAGGGCGACGTTGACGACGGTGATGTCGAGGATCGACATGATCGCGCCGAGGACGACGACGCCGGCCACCTTGAGGACGGCGCCATCGATCTTCTCCGGGTACACCACGGGTGCAGGTGTGGCTGACAAGGGATCTCCATCAGAGTTGTGACGGCCCGGGTCATCGGTTCTGCCCGGGTTCGACGCGCAGCTGTGCGCGAAAAGGTTGTGCTGTGCAAGTAACCCTACGCCAGCAGCGGACGGTACGGAACCGTTTTATCCCGGGTTTCTGGCGACCTGGACGCAGACCTGAACAGCTCAGCGACCGGCATACATGAGCGAGCCGGGAGTCGTGAGCAGCTCCCCGGTCTCCAGCCAGGTCTTCAGGCCGGACAGCATCATCGGCCAGCCGCCGTACATCATCTGGTGGACGCCCTCGCGCAGGTCGGAGTGCGTGACGAGCAGGCAGCAGGACGCGCTGTCGTCGATCTGGTTGATCTCCCAGGTGATCGTCGACTCCGGCTCGTCCGCGACCTCCGGGGCGAACAGCATCTTGGCCCGCTGGACGAGCCGGTTGGGTGGGTCGACCTCGGCGAAGACGCCGGTGCCCAGGATGACGTCTGGAGCGCCGGGGTTGGTGATCTGGTAGGTGCCGCCCTCTCGGACCTCGCCGTCGATGACGTTGCCGAACTGGAACCGGCTGTACCCGTCGGCGGTCGTGATCGCCTCCCACAGCCGTTCGGGGGTGGTGCGGATGTAGATCTCGAAGACCTTTTCCATGGTGCTCTCCAAGTCGTGCTTGAGGTCCGCGAGGCCGGCGACCCAGGGCTCGGCGTACTTGCTCACCCAGCGGTCGTGGACCAGGCGGATCGGGACGGGGTTGAGGTAGTGCAGCTTCTCCCGGCCGCGTCGCTTGCTGACGATCAGGTGGGCCTCCTCGAGCAGCTTGAGGTGCTTGGCGACCCCGAACCGGGTCATCGCGAAGCGAGCCTCCAGCTGCCCGGAGGTCTGCCCGTCGTCGGCGAACAGTGCGTCGAGGATGCTGCGTCGGGTGGGGTCCGCGAGTGCTCTGAAGACCTCATCCATGTCCTCGAGAATACGTGACCATTTGGTCACCTGTCAACGAGTCCCCATCACCTCACTTTCCCGCCCCATCCGGGAAAGTCATCTTCGCCGGGGATATCAACCCTTGCGGAGATGGGATT
Source organism: Intrasporangiaceae bacterium (assembly GCA_021324575.1). Classification (GTDB taxonomy): domain Bacteria; phylum Actinomycetota; class Actinomycetes; order Actinomycetales; family Dermatophilaceae; genus Nostocoides. The sequence goes on from JAJPIW010000026.1 coordinate 45,519, forward strand.
CCCGGATGGGGCGGGAAAGTTGAGGGGGGTGGGACGGGAAGGTGGTGGGCGCGCCCGGTCGACTCCGTATGCCGAGGCGTTCAGCAGGCCTAGGCGCGGTCCTGCCAGGTGCAGATGCACGCCTCGTTGCCCTCGGGGTCGGCCAGCACCCAGAACGCCCGCGCCCGGGCATCGCTGACCAGCCGGCCGCCGGCGGCGAGCGCCGCCTCGAGCCGGGCGTCGGCCACGTCGTGCGGGACGACCACGTCCAGGTGGATCCGGTTCCGCTGCGGCCGCGGCGAGTCCAGCTGCTGGAACCACACCGCCGGCCCGATCCCGGTCGGGTCCTCGACCTGCCGGACGATGTCGCCCTCCACACCGGGGCGGGCATCGACGTAGGCGAGCACCGCCTTCCAGAACGGCCGCACCACGTCGATGTCCATCGCGTCGATGGCGATCTCGGTCGACGCCGACCCGGTCGGTAGCTGGACCGTCGCCCCGTCCTCGGCAGCCGCCGCGCTCACCGCCTCGGCCAGCCGGACGTCCCGCCGCGAGACCCCGTGGACGTCGTGGCTCGTCGACACGACATGGACCACACCGGGATAGGCGACGTGGATCGTCGGGTGGTGGTTCTGCGCGTCCGCGAGAGCCGCGACCCGGCCCGCGAAGACGCCGGCCGCGGCATACGACCCGAACCGGAAGTTCGCCTCGATCGTCCCGACGAGGAACCGCCAGTCAGCCAGCCCGAGGTCGTGGAACGCCGGCCCGGACAGTCGCGTGTCAGCCATCCCTCCACGGTAATCCGCCCGACCGCTGTCGGAGCGACTGATTAGTCTCGAACTCGTGGCCACCATCGTCTACCTCCATGCCCACCCCGACGACGAGGCGTCCCAGACCTCCGGCTCGATGGCCCGCGCCGTCGCCGAGGGACACCGGGTCGTCACGGCATACGGGACGAGCGGCGAGCAGGGAGAGGTGCCCAAGGACCTGGCCGAGGGCGAGACCCTCGCCGACCGCCGCCGCAAGGAGGCCCAGGCGAGTGCCGACGTCCTCGGCGTCCAGCGCGTCGCGTGGCTGGGCTACGCCGACTCGGGGATGCGCGGCTGGGAGCAGAACACCTGGGACGGCGCGTTCGCGGCGGCCGACCTCGACGAGGCTGCCGGGCGGCTCGCCGCGATCCTCGACGAGGAGGACGCCGACCTGGTCATCGGCTACGACTGGCACGGCGGCTACGGCCACCCCGACCACGTCAAGGTCCACGGCGTCGTCCACCGGGCCGCCGAGCTGGCGGCGCGCCGGCCGAGGGTCCTGGACTCGACGATGAACCGCGACCTCATGCGCCGAGGCGTCGAGGCGGCCAAGGCGGCGGGCCTCGAGGGCTTCGAGGACTGGGACCCCGACCAGCCGATGGACGACGGGAACCCTTTGGGAGAGCCGGAGTCCGCGATCAGCTGGCAGGTCGACGTCGCCGCCTACATCCCCCAGCGCCGGGCCTCGCTCGCCGCACACGCCAGCCAGGAGACCGACATCAACGGCTTCCTCTCGATGCCCGAGGACACCTTCGCAGCGATCTTCTCCCTCGAGCACTACATCGAGGCCGGCCGTCCCGACGGCATGCAGCAGGGCTGGTTCCTCGACTCCTGAACCAGCCCCGCGGCATACGAGAACGACACTCAGGACGTGTAGGGCACCCGCTCCCAGGACAGGGTCGACCCCGCGCCGGGGCGGTTGATGGTCACCTTGAGCCAGTCCTTGTTGTTGCTCGAGCCGTCCACGGTGATGCGGTGCAGGTTGTCGGCCGCGCCGGTCACCCCGTAGGTGGACAGCCAGTGCGAGCCGCTCGCGAGCGGCTGGTCGGAGTTGTAGAGGTGGCTGTCTCCGTTGAACAGGTAGACGTCGCCGTCGAACGAGGACGACTCGGTGACGAGCGCCTGGACGAGCGGCTGGAACGCCGAGACGTCGTTCCACGTGGGCGTGTACGTCGGGTCGAACATGTCGGCCTGCAGATAGATGGCGACGGCCCGGTCCTGCTTCTGCCGGGCCGTGGCGAAGCTCGCCCTCACCTGGTCGATGGCGTTGCCGATCCGGGAGTGCTCCTCGGCGACCTGCTCCGGGGTCGCCGTCGTCTCGCCGATCCCGGTCCACGGCTGGAGGTCGTCGTTGGAGCCGATGACGTGGATGACCGAGAAGTCGACCCCCTGGCGGCGGAAGGCCACGTTCTCGGGGAAGCCGGCTGCGGCCTGCGAGGTCACCGTCATCGGGTTCTGGCCCAGGCTGGTGCCGGGGTGGGTGAAGAAGACCGCGCGGTCGAAGGCCAGCCGCTCCAGAGGGTGGTAGGCGCCGTTGTTTGCGCGGTGGCAGTCGGTCCACTCGTTGTCGCCGGGGGTGTAGACGAGAGGGCCGGTGAAGGTGCCGAAGTCGTCCTTGATCATCGAGTAGTAGGGGTCGTCGCAGCGGGTCGACCCGTTCTTGATGTCGCCGACGTGGATGGTGAACTGCGGGTCGGCGGCGTTGATCTGCTGGATCCAGCCGGGGAAGGCGGCGATCTGGTCGGCGCCGTAGGGGATGTCGCCGATGACGGCGAAGGAGAGAAGTGCCCGTCCTTGCCCTGGCCGTCGGCGGCATACGCGCTGGTGGCGCTGGCGGTGAGGGTGAGCGACGCGACGGCGAGCGCGTAGGCCGCGCGGCGGGTGGTCGAGGTGCGCATGGGAGGCCCCTTGGTCAAGGTGAGGGAAGCGAACACCCCACTCTGGCGAGAGCTCGGCTGCCGGAGTGTGAACGGCGTCGGTCGGTTCGGTGAAGAGCGGGCAACGCGTTCGTATGCCGGTCGCACAGGTCTCCCGCGGACTCGCCACAGCGAGGTCTCAGCATTCGGGCGGACCGTGGGGTCGTTGCCGACGAGAAGGGTCGATGTCTTGGAAACTGCTGCCGGAACCCTCCGTAGAACCCTCCCCCGCAGCCTGCGCAGGACCCGCCGCTGGCTGGTCGCCCCGCTGGCCGCCGTCCTCGTCTCCACCGGGCTGATCGGGTTCCATCTCACCGATGCCCGCGCGACCGAGATCGCGGCTCGGGTAAGCGCCACGACCCCACACGCCTGAGCGGACACCCGCATAGGGTGTCCGCCATGAGCAGCGACGTGGCGGAGCCGGACGGCGGGGTCGTCGGCCGCTACCGGTCCCGCCTCGCGGTGACGGCGCGCGGGCAGCAACCGCCGACCGACGAGCTCACCGGACCGGCCGGCATACGGGAGCACCAGAACGCCGTCGTCGATGCGCTCGACGCGCTCGGGCTGCACGGTCTGCGCAGCGCCCAGGCCGAGGCGCGGCGGTTCGTCCGCGACGACGGGGTCCGCTACGGCTCCGCGACGGCCAAGCGACGCACCGGATCCGCCCGCCCGGTCCGGCGCTGGGAGATCGACCCGATCCCGGTCCTGATCCCGGCCGCCGAGTGGTCCACGCTCGAGGCCGGCCTCCAGCAACGCGCGCTCCTCCTGGACAAGGTGCTGGCCGACCTCTACGGGGAGCAGCGCCTCCTGCGCGAGGGGGTCATCCCGCCCGAGGTCGTCTACGGGCACCCCGGCTTCGTCCACCAGGCCGTCGGCACCGGTGGAACCCCCCAGGGTCGGCTCGTCCTGACCGCGGCCGACCTCGGTCGGGGCGCGGACGGCAGCTGGCAGGTCATCGCCGACCGCGACGAGACCCCGGCGGGCGCGGGCTACGCGATGGCCAGCCGCCGGATCACGACCCGGGTCATGGCCGCCCTGCACCGTGGCAGCGACATCGTCCGGCTCCGCGGCTTCTTCCACACGATGACCCTGGCTCTGCAGGACGTGAGCGTCACCGGGGCGACACGGCCCCGCATCGTCCTGCTGTCGCCGGGCGCCGACAGTGATACCGCGTTCGAGCAGTCGTTCATCGCGACCCTGTGCGGCTTCCCCGTCGTCGAGGCCGAGGACCTCGTCATGCGCGACGGCCGGGTCTGGATCGAGACGAGCGACCGGCCCGAACCGGTCGACGTGATCCTCCGCCGGGTCGACGCCGCCCTCTCCGACCCGCTGGAGCTGCGGGCCGACTCCGAGGTCGGGGTGCCCGGCCTGATCGAGGCGGTTCGTCGCGGGCAGGTCACCGTGGCCAACCCGATCGGGGCCGGGCTGCTCGACAACCCCGGGCTGCTCCCCTACCTGCCCCGAGCCGCGCGCCACCTGCTCGACGAGGACCTGCTTCTCCCGTCGCCGCAGACGTGGTGGTGTGGCGACCCGGCCGCCAGGGGCCATGTCCTCGCCCACCTCGACAGCCTCATCGTCAAGCCGATCGCCGCCGACGGTCCCGGGGAGAGCCGCTTCGGCTGGCGGCTCAGCGCCACGCAGCGTGAGGAGCTCCGGCGTGCGATCGAGCTGCGCCCCTGGGCTTGGTGCGGCCAGGCGGCGCTGCCGCTCTCGACCGCTCCGGTCGTCACACCGTCCGGCCTCGAGCCGCGTCGGCTCGTCCTGCGCACCTTCACGGTCACGGCGCGGGGCACGGCCCACGTGCTGCCCGGCGGCCTCGGCCGCGTCGCCCCGCGCGACGGCGACTCCTATGTGTCGACGGCCGCCGGCGCGCTGGCCAAGGACGTCTGGGTCGTGGCGGCAGACGGCGCCGATGGCCTTGTCCCGCAACCGATTCCGATCGACGCAGCCCAGCGCACGGCATACCGGACGACACCCTCGCCGCGTGTCGCCAGCAGCCTCTACCGCGTCGGTCGGCAGGCCGAGCGGGTCGAGGGGACGGCGCGTCTGCTGCGCGTCACGGCCGACCTCGTCGAGGACCACGGCACCCGGCCCGGAACCCCCGGCGCGGCCGCCATGGCCGCCCTGCTCGGCGCCGTCACCTCGATCACCGGCACCGGCATCGGCTCGGGCCCGGACGAACGCGCCGCCACCGAGGACTCCCTCACCCTCCTGCGCCGGCTGCTCGTCGACGTCGAGACCCCCGGATCGGTCTCGTATGCCGCCGCCCGGTTGGTCCGGGCGGCCCAGGAGGTGCGCGACCAGCTCTCCGGCGACGCCTGGATCGTGCTCTCCCGGTTGGAGCGGACCCTCGGCGAGACGCCCGGTGACGACGTCCAGCTCCAACCGCAGCTGGCCCACGTCCTGGAGTCAGGGCTGGCCATCGCGGGAATCGTCGTCGAGAGCATGGTCCGCGACGCGGCGTGGGGGTTCATCGACGCGGGCACCCGGATCGAACGGGCCCAGCACACTCTCGCCCTGCTCGGCCGGACCCTCGCAACGCCTCGGTCGCCGGTCACCGACGGCCAGGTCACCGAGGCCGTCCTCAGCGCGGGCGAGAGCATCATCACCCACCGCCGCCGGATGGTCACCGGCGAGGGGCCCGCCTCCCCCATCCAGTCGGCCGTCACCCTCCTGCTCGTCGACCCAGGCAACCCGCGGTCGGTCGCGTTCTGCTTCGCCCGGCTCGCCGAGGACCTGCGGCTCGTCGGCGACGAGACGCTCGCGACCCGGGCCGAGGCCCTGCTCGACAGCATCCGGGCCCTCGACATCGACGAGCTGTGCGCCGGCGACCGCAGCGGCCTCGCCGAGACCCTGAGCCGGTTCTTCGACGACACGCACGGTCTGGGTCTGGCGATCACCAAGGCGCACTTCACCCGTCGTGCGCCGCAGCACACGCTGCGCACCCAGTGGGCCACGGCGACCGAGACGGTGGGCTGAGCATGGCCAACCACTACGAGGTGCGACACCGGACGACCTACACCTACGACGACGACGTCGAGGCCTGCTACGAACGCGGCCCGCTCCGCCCCCGCGACACCCCCTACCAACAGGTGCAGTCGCACGAGGTCACCGTCAGCCCCGAGCCGGACCTCGTCACCGACCACACCGACCACTTCGGCAACCACACGCAGTACCTCGAGATCCGCACACCCCACACCGAGCTCGTCGTCGACAAGCGGACCGTGGTCACCGTCGACTGGCCGACCCCGGACCCGGCCGTGCTCGACGCCCACACCGTCGCCGACGTCGCCCTGCGCACGACCGGCCAGCCGGACGCCCCACTTGTGCACACGGCATACCGGCTGCCCTCCCGACTGGTCGACATCGGCCCGGAGGTCATCGCGTATGCCGCACCGATCCTCTCCCCCGACCGTCCGTTCGGGGAGGCGCTCGCCGCGCTCTACGAGGCGGTCTACTCCGACTTCCGGTACGAGAAGGGGGCCACGTCGGTGCGTACGACGTTGCCCGAGCTGCTCGAGCTGCGGGCCGGCGTGTGCCAGGACTTCGCCCACCTCGCCCTCGGCGCCCTGCGCTGGGCCGGGCTCACCGCCCGCTACGTGAGCGGCTACATCGAGACGACCCCGCCGCCCGGGCGGCCCAAGCTGGCCGGCTCCGACGCGACCCACGCCTGGGTGTCCGTGCTGGCGCCGGACGGCACCTGGGTCGACCTCGACCCGACGAACAACCACTTCGCCGACTCCCGCTACATCGTCAGCGCGTGGGGCCGCGACTTCGCCGACGTGTCACCGCTCAAGGGCGTCGTCTTCACCGAGAGCCCGACGTCGCGGCTCAAGGTCGGCGTCGACGTCATCCCGCTCGACGCGTCGTAGCTTCTGCTAGCAAAGGTTGGGTCTCTTAGCGCAGGTTGCACCCTGTGCTGAGTGACCCGAGGTCTGCTGAGTCATGCGCCGGGGACCGCACCAACCCACCTGGCTCGGCGACGTGGCCGCATCACGGGCGACGTTCAGGCGGCGGCCCGTCGGCCGTGGGCCACCTCGTGCAGGACCGCGACCGCTCGGGCCACCGCAGGGTTGGCGTCGCTGCCCTCCCGGACGAAGGTGACGATGCGCCGGGTCGGGGTGGGGTCGACGATGGTCAGGGCCCGAGCACCGGGGGGGAGGACCCCGACAGCAAGCCGCGGGATGGCGGTCAGGCCGACACCGGCCGCGGCGAAGGCGATGGCGGCGTGGTGGTCACTGGCGCGCGCGACGTAGCGCGGCGTGAACCCGGCCGCGCGCCACGCCTTGGCGAGGATCCGGCCGCAGGTCGTGTCCTGGAAGTCGTCGTCGATCCAGCGCTGGCCGGCGAGCGCGGCGACCGACACCTCGTCGCCTGCCGCGAGTGGGTGGTCGGCCGCGAGGATGAGCGCGTAGGGCTCCTCGAGGAGGACGTGCCGGCGGTAGCCGGGCAGGGCGGTCGGCTCGTCGTCGGGGTCCTCGGTGCGTAGGTCGATGTCATAGCCCTGCTTGGCCGTCCCGGGGTACTCGTTGAGCCCGAGGGTGAGCATCACGTCGGGGAACTCGCTGATCAATGTCCTTGCCACCAAAGGGATCCAGGTCTCCCCCGCCGAGGCGAAGGTGCCGATCGACAGGTTGCCCGTGCGCCCGTCGCGCAGGTCGTCGACGAGGCCACCGAGCCGGCTCAGGCTGTCCATGACCTCCTCACTGCGGGCGGCGAGGAGGCGGCCCGCGGCCGTGGGGGCGATGCCGCGGCCGGACTTCTCGAAGAGGGCCAGGCCGGTCTCGCGCTGGAGCGCGGTGATCTGCTGGCTCACCGCCGAGGGGCTGTAGCCGAGGTGGTTGGCGGCCGCCTGGACGGTGCCGCTGGCCACGACGGCACGGAAGACACGCAGGCGCTGGACGTCGAGAACGGACATGACTCGACCATACAGCAGATAAGGATGGTCGTTAAGAAATCATCGCTTGTCCTTTCGAATCAACGGGAGCAGGGTTGAGGTCATGAACACCTACTCCTTCCCCCTCGGAACCGACCACGACGACTACGACGCCACCCGGGTGGCCGCCGACCTCCGCGCCCAGCGCGGCTCCGCACAGGCCACCGGGTCGAGTCGCTCGCGGCGGCCCCACCTCTCCGACCTGCTCGGCTTCACAACAGGTCGGGCGGCGTCTCGGGGCCACCGCGTCGCTCGGTGACGGCGACGACGACGATCCCCACGAGGATCAGCCCCAGCCCCACCCAGGACCCCACGGTCAGCACCTCGCCGACCACGACGACGGCGAGCAGGGTTGCGACGAGCGGCTCGGCGAGCGCCAGCGTCGTCGCGGTCGAGGCGGCCAGGGCCCGCAGGCCGTAGCCGAACAGCAGGTATGCCGCGGCCATCGGCAGTACGGCGAGATAGCCCAGCACGACCAGTCCCCGGCCCGAGAGCAGTGGCCCCGGCCGGCCGAGCACGAACCACGGCAGCAGGACCACAGCCGCCAGGACGAACATCGACGCCATGACCGCGCGCGAGGGTGCGCCGGCCGCGATCAGCCTGGACCCGGCATACGAGTAGACGGCGTACCCGAACCCGGCCCCCAGCGCGAGGAGAACCCCCACCACGGGGCTGTGGCCGGGCGCCGCGTGGGCGCCGTACGCGAGCAGTCCCATCCCCACGACGGCGACGCCCGTGGCGAGCAGCCACGGGAGGCGCACCCGGCGGCGGTCGAGCACGAGCTCGAGCAGGGCCGCGAAGACCGGCCCCGAGCCGAGCGCGAGGACGTTGCCGATGGCGACCCCGACTCGCGCCATCGACGCGTAGTACATCGACGCATAGAGGATCACCCCCACCGCTCCGGCGGCCAGCGCGCCGCGGGCCGAGCGGTCGCGCAGGAGGCGGGTCGTGGACCGTGCGTCGACGGCATACAGGATCAGTGCGCCGACGCCGAACGTCGACAGCCCGATGAGGGTCGCGCTGGAGCCGGCGGGGGCATAGTGCGCGACCGTGCCGGTCGTCCCCCAGAGCACGCAGGCGGCCAGGACCGATGCCGTATGCCGGGTGCTCGCCGTCGCCATGGACGCGACCCTAGGCGCTCCCTAGGCTCTCGGCATGACTGGTGTGCAGCGCGGACCCGGGCGGGCTCGGCAGGGCACGATCTACCGGGCCGGGGTTTTCGGGCACCATCCGTCGGTGCCGACCGACGCGGCCTCGCTGGAGCGAAGGGCCCTGCGGGCGATGTCTCCGGTGGCGCGGGCCTATGTCGCCGGCGGGGCGGGTGAGGGCGCGACGATGCGGGCCAACCGGGAGGCTTTCGACCGGTGGCGGGTCGTGCCGCGGATGCTCCACGGGGTGACGTCGCGGGACCTGTCGACCTCTGTCCTGGGGACGGAGCTGCGGGCTCCGTTGTTGCTGGCTCCGGTCGGGGCCGGATGCCTCGTGGCGTCGGACAGCGACGTCTTGATCGCGCGGGGGGCCGCGGCGGCGGACGTGCCCTACGTCTTCAGCAACCAGGGCTGCAACCCGCTGGAGGAGACGGCGGCGGCGATGGGGTCGACACCGTTCTGGCAGCAGCTGTACTGGTCCACCGACGAGGCGCTCGTCGACTCGATGATCGGCCGGGCCGAGGCGGCGGGCGCTCGCGCGCTGGTGGTCACCATCGACACGACGATGCTCGGCTGGCGGCCGCAGGACCTCAACCTCGGTTCGCTGCCCTTCGCCCGCGGGATGGGCATCGCGCAGTACACGAGCGACCCGCGCTTCCGTGCCCTGGTGGCCGAGCGGCTTGCTGCGGCGTCCGGCCCACGGGCCAAGGTGGAGGTGACCGTCGGGGCGGTCCGGACGCTCCTCACGATGTCGCGAACCCACCCCGGCGACTTCCGCGAGAACCTCCGCTCCCCCGAGCCGCGGGCGGCCGTCGAGACGTTCCTCGACATCTACTCCAACCCGGCCCTCTCCTGGTCACACCTCGCGACCCTCCGCCAGCGGACGTCGATCCCGGTGCTGCTCAAGGGGATCCTGCATCCCGATGATGCGCGGCGGGCGTTCGACGAGGGGGTGGACGGGGTGATCGTCTCCAACCACGGCGGGCGTCAGGTCGACCGGTCGGTCGCCTCGCTCGATGCGCTCGTGGCCGTTCGTGCGGCCGTGGGACCGGATCCGGTCGTGTTGCTGGACAGCGGAATCCGGACCGGTGCCGACCTGTTTGTCGCGCTCGCGCTGGGCGCCGACGCCTGCCTGCTCGGGCGACCGCACATCTACGGGCTGGCCCTGGACGGTGCCGATGGAGTCCGTCAGGTCGTCGAGAACGTCATCGCCGAGCTCGACCTCACCATGGGCCTCGTCGGTATCGACTCGATCGCGGCGATCACCCGCGACCTGCTCGTTCCCGTCGTGTGACGCCGGACCCAGGGTCCCGGGGAACGCAACTTCCGATCCGCCGAACAGGCCGGCTCGACTCAGCCGTTCCGCTCATTGACTTTACCGTGTCTTTACTGTTTCTTTAACCTTGTTAGACCATCTGGCGAGCAGGTGGGAGTCCGTTACGAGGTCGGTGACATGGGTTTCTTCGAACGCAGCAGCTTCCGGTTCTCCCGGTCGATGCCCGATGCCGACGACCCCGGTCGCGGACCTGTGGCCGAGGCGCAACCGGGCACGACAGATCCCTCGGGCGACCCCGGCCCGCTTGAGCCGTCCGGGGCATCGGAGGGTCTGCCGCGGATCACCCGTGTCCAGGGGGGTCGCTATGTGATCACGGACGGCGCTGGTCGTCAGATCGGCACGATTCGCGGTGACTACGTGATCGGCTTCACCGTGACGTGCTGGGACTCACAGCGCCGGTTCAGCGACCTCGATCAGGCTTCGGCCGCGATCTCGGCCGAAGCGAACGCTCGCATCATGGCTCGGCTGCCCGCCCCGTCCTGACCGGTCACCGACCACCGCAGCGAGCGGCTCTGCGCCGGGCACCTCGCACGTCCGTGGATCAGCGGCTGCCGCGGCGGCCTCGTGGCCTCAGCCGGACACCAGGGAGCGCCGGGGCCGGAATCCTTTGTCGCACACCGGTGTAGCCCTCCACCACACCGAACCGGTCGCCCTCCGCCTCCCACTCCGCGCGGAACGTCTCGATCTCCTCATGGCTACGGCCCACGAAGTTCCACCACATGACGAGCTCCTCCTCGAACGGCGCGCCCCCGATGAGCACCATCCGCGCCCCCTCCGCACCGGCCTGCAGCGTGACCTCCCGGCAGCCAGTCTCGAGGAAGCCGAGCTCGGTCGCCCCAACCCGCTCCTCGTCGACCCAGATCTCGCCCTGGTCGACGAGGAAGCCGTGCTCGTATGTCGGGTCGAGACTGAGCCTGAACGACGCCCCCGACACCAGGTCGAGCTGGGCGCCGACCAGTGGTGTGTGCGTCTCCACCGGACTTGACCCGACGCCATCCAGCGAGCCGAGGAACACCCGCGCGTGACCGGCATACGAGGGCAGCTCGACGGGCTCCGCGGCGAAGTGGGCGAAGGCACGCGGGGCGTCCCGGGCCTCAGCCGGGAGCGCGACCCAGAGCTGAACCCCATGCAGGACAACGGTTTCCGGTGTCGACACCTCCGAGTGGGCGATCCCGTGACCACTGGTCATCAGGTTGACCTCGCCGGGCCGGACCATCGCGTGGTTCCCGGCGCTGTCGCGGTGCTCTATCTCGCCGGTGAACAGCCAGGAGACGGTCTGCAGCCCGGTGTGCGGGTGCGGGGCGACGTCCATGCCGGGTCCGTCAGCGCCGACCCGGGTCGGGCCGTAGTGGTCGGCGAAGCACCAGGCCCCGATGAACGCGCGCTCACGGCCGGGCAGCGTGCGCCGCACCGTCATCCCCCGTAGCCCGCCGAGCGGCACCTCGCGGGCCTCGACCACCTGGAGCCCAGCCACCGGGACGCGCCCTGTCAGCTGAGGTCGAACTCGGCGCGCCGGTCCGGCGGCACGAGGTCGAGGTAGTCGGGGTGCTTGGCGATGAAGCCTCGCACCGACGGGCAGTACGGCAGTACCGACAGGTGCGCCGCCCGGGTCTGGTCGAGCGCGTCGCGGATCAGCCGCTGCGCGAGGCCACGCCCCTGGTAGGCCGGGTCGACCTCGGTGTGCGGGAACGCTCGGACTCCGCCGGGCCGCTCGCGGTACTCGGTGAACCCGGCCAGCGCACCGTCGACGTGGACCTCGAACCGGCCCATCGCCGGGACATCGACGACCTCGACCACCTCTGGCGCATCGGCCTCCGGAGCTGCTTCGGTCACGGCCCTGACACTACGCCGTATGCCGCGGTGCAGCTCGAGCTCGCCGGCGACACCCCCAACGCGTCGGCGGCTGACCGGGCGCGGCTGCGACCGAGGTTCCAGGCGAGGGCGTCGTCGCTGTCCGCGGGCGTGCCGGCGCTGACCAGGCACGCCTTGAGCTCGCTCGGCAGGGAGCTGCCCGCGATGGTCGGGACGGCATCAGCGCCCAGCTGGGCGAGGTATATGGCGTCCAGCTTGCCGGTGAGGTGGTAGCGGGCGATGTTCTGCGCGGCGACGAAGCCGTCGGGGTTGAGCAGGCCGAAGCCGAGGGTGAACGCGGCACCACTCGCCACCGCCGCGCGCGGCAGCCAGGAGGCCCGCTCGACCAGGACGGCCGCGAGGACGCACGCCACGAGCAGACCGAGCCAGAGCTCGAAGCCGTCGACGAACAGCCGCAGCGTGGTCCAGCCGTAGGCGGACTGGTAGAGCGACATCCGGTGCAGTGCCGAGGCGACGACACAGAGGGTGAGGACGCAGAGCACCGCGGTCATCGCCCTGAGCGCGAACCGGTCCCGAGACATTTCGACCGATGCCTTGCGACGGACGAGCGCGACAACGGCGAGGGTGAGCACCGTGACGACGGTGAGCTGCCCGAACCCCTGGTGCACGTAGTCGGCATACGTCAGACCGGTCGTCCGCTGCACGTAGTCGTGACCGCCGAAGAGGGCGACGCCCTGCGCGGCGAGGAACGCGGCATACGTCGCGATGACGAGCCCGAGCGGTACCTGCCACTCCCAGGCCTGCGCGGTCCGGCGGCCAGCCGGGAGACCGAGGTCGTCGACGGTCGGCGGGTTGAGGGCGAGGTAGCAGCCGGCCAGGGTGATGCCGCCGGCGAGGACGAGGACGAAGGTCCGGAGGGTCAGGCTGCTCCACGCGAGATCGGGCACGAGGCGCTGCGCCCACGCCCCGAGCAGGGCATCCGCCGAGGCGAAGAGCCCGCCGAAGAGGACGAGCGCGACCAGTGAGATCGCGGCCGTCCGGATGACCGGCCAGAGCAGGCGCTGGCTCGTCATCGCACCGAGAGTGCGGCCGAGGAGTGGCAGTCCGCGCATGCCGGAGAAGACCCACGCGACCCCACTGGCGACCATTCCCGCAAGGGTGCGTGCGCCGGTCAGGGCGACCGCTGCGACCGCGGCCGCGGTGGCGACCGACAGGATGGCCACAGCGGGTCGGTCGCGCAGCACGACGACCAGGCCGAGAGCGACGCAGGTGACCACACTCCCCAGCGTCCACAGGCTGCGGCGGGTCGGTGATGCGTGCCAGATGGTCGCGCCAGCCAGGAGGAGGACGGCCAGCACGCCGACACCGAGGTTGCGGTAGGGCAGGACGACCGCGCCGACGACCCCGACCGCCAGGGCCGACCAGACGTAGCGCGGCTGCGGGGCCGGGTCGCGCTCGGGCCAGCGCTCCGCGAACAGCGGCTCGATGACTGGCGGTGCCGGGGGCAGGCTGCCGTATGCCGTGCGCGCGGCAGGGCTCGTCGGCGGGGGTTCCGCTGTGGTTGCCGATGTCCTTGTGGCAGAGCCTGGTTCAGCTGGCTGGGAAGGCGTCATGATGGGCTCCTTGCGGGTCGGTGGCTGAACGGGGAGGACGGCGCGGATGGTCGCGCCGGGATGGTCGGCATCGGTCGGGACGGCCGAGATCCGGCCGCCGTGCAGGTCGCAGACCCAGGCGGCGATGGCGAGGCCGAGGCCGGTCCCGCCGGAGGTGTCGTCGCCGGTCCCGAACCGGCTGAACAGACGGTCGGTGGCGCCGGCGGGCAGACCCGGGCCGTCGTCGGACACCTGGAGGAACCAGCGCTCCCCCTCGTCGCGGCCGGCCGTCACGCGGACCTCACCGCCGGTCGGGCTGTGCCGGATGGCGTTGTCGAGCAGGTTGGCGACCACCTGGGAGAGGCGGTCCGGGTCACCGACGACCCGGAGGTCAGACGGCTCGACGTCGACCGTGAAATTGACGTCCCGGCCCTGCAGGCGGCCCTCGGCCACGGACTCCTCCAACATTGCCCGGACGCCCAGAACCGTTGTCCGCAAAGCGGTCTGGCCACCGTCGATGCGGGAGAGGTCGAGCAGGTCACGGACGAGAGCGCCGAGGCGCTCGGACTGGACGAGCGCCGATCGTAGAGTCGCCTCGTCCGGCTGGACGACCCCGTCGGCGAGGTTCTCCAGGAGCGCCTGCTGGGCCGCGAGCGGTGTCCGGAGCTCATGGGAGACGGTGGCGACGAGCTCGCGGCGCTGGCGGTCCACTGCGGCGAGCTGCGCGGCCATCGTCGTGAACGAGCGCGCCAGCAGGCCGACCTCGTCGTTCGAGGTCGTCGTGACGGGCACCGTGTGGTCGCCCGCGGCCAGCCGGCTCGCGGCATACGTCATCTCCCGCAACGGCGCGGTCATCCCCCGGGCCAGCCACTGGGTGACCCCGAGGGCGGCCGCGATGGTCACCGGAAGACTGAGCCACAACGGCACCCGAGCCTGCTGGCCGATGCCGACGACGAGGGCCGCCGCGATCACGGAGAGGCCGACGAGCAGGCCGAGCTTGACCTTGATCGAGGTGACCTGGTCGAGCGGTCGGTCAGGGTTCACGCGACGGCCTCCAGGGCGTAGCCGACGCCGTGGACGGTCCGGATCCGGTCGGCGCCGACCTTGGCGCGCAGGGCTTTGACGTGGCTGTCGAGGGTCCGCGTGCCGAGGCTGTCGGTCCAGCCCCAGACCTCCTGGAGGATCGCCTCGCGGCGCAGGACGACGCCCGGCTGGGTCGCGAGGAGGGCCAGCAGGTCGAACTCGGTGGGCGTGAGGTGGACCTCGACCCCGCCGGTCTCGACGCGGCGGCCGGCCCGGTCCAGGGTGAGGCCCCCGATGTGGAGGGCCGGCTCGGTCGACCCGGCCGCGGCCAGCTGCTGAGCTCGCTCGACCCGGCGCAGGAGCGCGCGGATCCGGGCGACGACCTCGCGCATCCGGAACGGCTTGGTGAGGTAGTCGTCGGCCCCGACGCCCAGCCCGACGAGGATGTCGGTCTCCTCGTCGCGGGCGGTGACCATGAGGACCGGGACCGGTCGGTCGGCCTGGATCCTGCGGCATACCTCCAGCCCGTCGAAGCCGGGGAGCATCACGTCAAGCACGACCAGGTCGGGGCGGTAGGTCTCGTATGCCGCGACCGCACCCGGCCCGTCCCAGGCCTGGTGCACCGAGAAGCCCTCTGCGACAAGGCGATCGGCCAACGCCTGGTTGATCGTCGGCTCGTCCTCGACGACGAGGAGGACGGGGCGCTGCGTTCCTTCGGGCATGGCATCGACCCTAGGTGGCCGGGGCTGAATGCCTCGGGTGGTCGATGTGGAGATTCCCTGCAGATCCCCCCGGCCGCGCTGCCGCGCCGTCACCCCCGCCCGGCCCCGCCCCGCCCGTGATGGTTGCGTCTGCGGATGTGAGGGCTCCAGCGCCCAGATCCGCAGACGCAAGGGACTCGGCGGTCGCTGGGCTACTCGGCGCCGAAACGGCCGCGCGCCTCGACCGGGATGAGCGGCCTGTCGGCGCGCACCTTGAGCTGCTGCACCGCCCAGCTGTTTCCGTCGGGGTCGGCGAACCCGAAGAAGGTGCCACCGTCCCGCTCGTCGAAGACGGTGACCTCGCTGCACTCGACGCCCCGCTCGACGAGCTCGGCGCGCGCGGCCTCGGCGTCGGCGACGACGAGCTGGACGCCGTGCAGGCTGCCGGGGGCCATGGCGTTCTGGCTGGGCAGGCTGCCGATGACGATCGAGCACCCGGAGCCGCGCGGGGTGAGCTGCGCGACGTCCATAAACTCGTTCGTCGTGCGGTGGTCGAGGTCGAAGCCGACCTGGTCGCGATAGAAGGCGATGCTCGCGTCCAGGTCACTGGCGGGGACGATGACGACTTCGAGGGTCCAGTCCATGTGCTTTGTCTCCTTGCAGGTCAGGCGTTCTCGGGTTGCAGTGGGTGTTGCGCGGGGAGGTCGGGCGTTTGGGGTCAGCGGGCGGTGACGATCTGCTCGAGCCGGTCGTAGCCCTGGGCCATACCGGTTTCCATCCCGCTCTGGACCATGGCGTCGCGGCCCTCGACGGTGCGGCCGACGCTGCGCCCGCGAAGGCGGGTCCGGCCGTCACCGAGGTCGTCGAACCAGAGGAACTCGATGGCGACCTCGTCCGGCATACCCTCGAACTCGAAGGTCTGGACGGCGAAGTCGTTGGCGCGCACGGTGTGGAACATGCCGCGGAAGCTGAACGAGCCGTGGTCGGGGGTGTGGTGGGTGTAGCGGTACGTGCCGCCGCTCACGAAGTCGTACTCGTCGATCTCCATCTCGTAGCCGTCCGGGCCGAGCCACCGCTTGACGACCTCGGGGTCACGGTGGGCCTCGAAGACGGCGGCGACGGGCGCGTCGAACTCGCGGGTGAAGTCGATCCACGGCACCCCGGCCGGGATGTCGAGGGTGAGGGCGTTGGTCGTGGTGGTCATGGCGTCTGCTCCTTGGGGCTGGTGTCGCGGGAGGTGCGGGCGAGGACGGCGTCGAGCCGCCGGAACTGGTGCTCGTGGACCAACCGGTAGGAGTCGATCCAGGCGGTGAGGCGCTCGAGGGCGGCCGGGTCCAGGTGGACCGGTCGGCGCTGGGCGTCGCGGGTGCGCGTGACCAGGCCGGCCTGCTCGAGCACCTGGATGTGCCGGGAGACCGCCTGCTTGGTGATCGCGAAGGGGTCGGCCAGCTCGTTGACGGTCGCCGGGCCCCGGGAGAGGCGGGCGATGATCTGCCGCCGCACCGGGTCCGCGAGCGCGGCGAACGCGGCATCCAGCCGCTCCTCGTCGCTGCGTTCCGACATCGTGGTCAACTCCCTCCTTGATCAACTGATATGTTGATCATGCGCGTATGCCGGTGCGCCTGTCAACCCCAGAACCTCACCTTTTCGCGTGACTATCTGACCCAATTGTTCCGGTAGTCACGGGGGCAGGCCCGTGACTACCGGAACAATTGGGTCAGATCGTGACGGCGGCGAGCGCCAGGCGGGTGGCCCAGCCGGCGAGCGCCTCGCGCACGGCCGGGCTCGCCTCCTCGACGACGACATCGACTCCCAGCGCACCGATGCCGAAGACGGCCCAGGCCGGCGAGCGAACCTCCATGGCCACCCGGCACGACGCGTCGTCGATCGGGGTGACGGTGCCCCAGCGGCCGATACCCGTCTCGATCACCGAGGCGGGCGCGGCGGCTCGGACGACGACCCGGCCGGACTCCTCGTTGCGTGAAAGCCCTTGCCGCACGTAGGTGGCCGCGTCGCCGCCCGGGATCTCGCGGGGCCGGAACATCGACCTGGTGCCCATCGGCTCACGGAGCCGGTCGAGACGGAACGAGCGCCAGTCCTGCCGGTCGAGGTCGTATGCGACGAGGTACCACCGTCGCCCCACCGTGACCAGGCGGTGTGGCTCGACGTGCCGGCGGACGTCCTCGCCGGCCACCTGCCCACCTCTCGCGCGATAGACGAACCGGACCCGCTCGCTGTCGCGCGCCGCTTGCGCGAGGGCGGCGAGGACCTCGGCCTCCACCTCGGGCGCCTCACCGAACGGGGAGTCGACGGTGACCGAGCGCAGCGCCTCGGCCCGTCGACGAAGCCGCGGCGGCAGGACCTGGACGACCTTGGCGAGCGCCGACAGCGAGGCGTCGGCGAGCGCCCCACCGGCAGCACCGGCCGAGCCCCCGAGTGCCACGACCAGGGCGATGGCCTCGTCCTCGTCGACGACGAGCGGGGGCATCGACGCGCCCGCGCCGAGCTGGTAGCCGCCCTCGACTCCCCGCGAGGACCGGACCGGGTAGCCGAGCTCCCGCAGCCGCTCGACGTCGCGGCGCAGCGTGCGGTCGCTCACCTCGAGCCGGTCGGCGAGCTCGTTGCCCGGCCAGAACCGATGGGTCTGGAGGAGCGACAGCAGACGCAGGGTCCGAGAGCTGGTGTTGGCCATGCAGCCCATCTTGCTCGGAATAGCGGTCAGAAAGTGTCCGGAACGGTTCCTAGCGTGGGTCAGGTCAGGGAAATCCCCACGAGACCTCGCCAAGGAGACCTCATGAGCACCACCGCTCCCGCTCGGCCCGATCCGGTCGAGACCCACGTACCTCATCCAGACCTCAGCAACGCCACCTCCGCCGACCCCACAACCGTCGCCCTCGGCCCGCTCCCCGTCGGCCGGGCTCGCACCGCGGCACTGATCTCGCTCTTCCTCGCCTCGTCGATGGAGCTGCTCGATGTCAGCATCGTCAACGTCTCACTCCCGACGATCGAGAAGGGACTGCACGCCTCGGCGACCCAGCTGCAGTGGATGATCGCGGCATACCCGCTCGCCTTTGCCATCGCCCTGATCACCGGGTCCCGACTCGGTGACCGGTTCGGGCGCAAGCGGCTGTTCGTCATCGGACTCATCGCTTTCACCCTCATGTCGGCGGCGTGCGGCTTCGCGCCGACGGCCGGCGCGCTCGTCGCCTTCCGCGCGCTGCAGGGGCTGGGGGCCGCGGCGATGGTCCCGCAGGTGCTCTCGAGCATGCAGGTCATGTATGCCGCGGACGAGCGGGCCAAGGCGATGGGCGCGTTCACCGCGCTCGCCGGGATCTCGACGGTCCTCGGGCCGCTCCTCGGCGCGATACTCACCGATGCCGACATCGCCGGCTCCGGGTGGCGCGCGATCTTCCTGGTCAACGTGCCGCTCGGGATCGCGGCCCTCGCGGCGGCCTTCCGCTTCATCCCCGAGTCCCGCTCGGCACGCCGGCCCGGCCTGGACGTCCGGGGTGTCGTGGTGCTGGCCGCCGGCCTGCTCGCGGTCCTCTACCCGTTGACCATGGGTCGCGAGCTGGGTTGGCCTGCTTGGGTTTTCGCGCCAATCGTCGCCGGCCTCGTTGTCCTCGGCTGCTGGCTCCGCTGGCAGCATCGGATCGAGCAGTCGGGCCGTGAGCCGCTCGTCGCGCTCAGCCTCTACCGGCTGCGGGCCTTCTCCGGCGGGACCGGCGTGCAGGTGCTGCTGTTCATGGGCATCAGCTCGTACTTCCTCGGCCAGACGATCTACCTCCAGGCCGGGCTCGGCTGGTCGGTCCTCAAGGCCGGTCTCATCGGCATCCCGTTCGCCGTGACGACGGCCGCGATGGCGGGCTACGGCGTCACGGTACTGGCCGCCAAGATCGGCCGACGCGTGCTTCAGATCGGTGCTGTCGTGATGGCTGCCGGGCTCGGAATCCTCGCTGTGACAGCGGGATTCGCCACCCCGACGTCAAGCGTGTGGCTGTTCGTGCCCGGTCTGGTCATGACTGGCGCCGGCTTCGGCCTCATCGTCGCGCCGGTCGGTATCTTCACCCTGGCCGACGTGCCCACCGAGCATGCCGGCTCCGCGTCCGGCCTGTTCAACACGACGGGCCAGCTGGCCAACGCCGTCGGCATCGCCCTGCTCGGCACGGTCTTCTTCTCGGTGGCCGAGAAGGTGACCTCGCGGGTTCCGGCAGACCTGTTCCGACCGGCATACCAGGTCGTTGCGGTTCTCGTCGCGGTCGTGCTGCTCCTGTCGGTGCTGGCCGCGCAGGCCCTGCCGCGGAGCGTCCCGGCCGAGGCGGTCAGGCCTCAGGCGTGATGAGGACGACCGTGTCGGCGTAGATGAAGCCCTTCCGGCTCATGGCCCGCGAGCCGATGAGCCGGAAGAACTTCGCCTCCAGCCCGTACTTCGCCTTGACCCGCTTGACCACCTCGTCGTATGCCGGTCCGCTGTGGATCATCGTGGCGGTGCCTGCCGTCGGCGCGGTGCCCTTCTTCAGCTTGCCGCTGCGGCTGCACGGCTGCAGGGTCACCCGTGACGTGTGCTGGAGGCGCTTGGTCTTGCCGGTCCCCTTGGTCGTGTAGAAGCCGAGTCGACCGTCGTCCAGGCCGGCGACCCAGACCGGCGACGCGACCGCCTCGCCGGAGCGTCGGTAGGTGGTCAGCGACACGCAGTTCTCGTCGGCAAGGCTCATGGTGGTCACCGTAGTCCGTGGCGCGCCTTCAGAAGCCGATCCGGATGCCGGCCCGCGGAGTCCGTGCGAAGACGAACGGCAGCAGGCTCTGGAAGACGCCGGCCAGCCGGGCCTCCGGGTACTTCGCCCGGATCGCCCGTTGGACGGCCTTGACCTCGGCCGGGGCGCGGACCACGCGCCCGGTGCCGTTGATGACCGGTGTCCCCTCGATGAGGTCGCCGCGCATCGAGCACGGTTGCAGCGCAACGGGTCCGCCGCGGTTCAGGCGCTTCGTCTTGCCCGTGTCGTCCTCGCTGATGACGACGAGCTCGTCGCCGTCGCGCGCGATCCAGACCGGCGTGGTGATCGGCGTCCCGTTGCGGCGCCACGTCGTGAGGGCGACGTACTTCGCGGCCGAGACGATGTCGATGAGCTGCGGGTCGGTCGACATGGCGTCAGTATGCCGCTCGGCGGTGCAGCGCTCAGGCGCTCTGGAGACGCAGCACGAGCGCGACGACCGACAGGACGAGGATCACCGCGGCCGGCGGCAGCCCGGCGAAGTCCTTGGCCCGCACGTGGAAGAAGGCAGCGCCGAGGAAGTAGAGGACCAGGCCGACCGCCGCCGCGACCCCGAGCGGCGCCCACCAGATGCCGACGAGCAGTCCCAGACCGCCAGCCGCCTCGAGGGCACCGAGCCGTGGGAACCAGGCGTCCGGGACGCCGACCTTGCCCAGCGTCTCGACGACCTGCGGCGCTCGCCGGAACTTCAGGCTGGCCGAGACGGGGAGGAGCACTCCCAGGAGCACGGCGATGACGACATAGGCGACGAACATGGGGACTCCAAGGGCTCAGGCAACAGCATGGTCACCCACCCCAACCGTTGAAGTCTCAATCACATTCCTGGGCCGGCCATCGAGAGCCGGACCGGCTCAGTCCTGGCGCTTGCTGCGGTAGTAGCCGATCAGGCTCTGGGTGGACGAGTCCTGTTGCGCCAGAGCAAAGTCGTCGGCGGAGATGGCCGGCGCGATCTGCATCGCCAGCTGCTTGCCGAGCTCGACACCCCACTGGTCGAAGGAGTCGATGCCCCAGACAACCCCTTCGACGAACGTGATGTGCTCGTAGAGCGCGATGAGCTGGCCGACGACGCTCGGCGTGAGCGCCGGCGCCATGATCGACGTCGTCGGGCGGTTGCCGACGAAGACCCGGGCCGGCACGATCGCCTCGGGAGTCCCCTCGGCACGCACCTCCTCGGCCGTCTTGCCGAACGCCAGCGCCTTGGTCTGGGCGAAGAAGTTGGCGAGGAACAGCTCGTGGACGTCGGCGTCGCCGTCCTTGACCGGGTGGGCCGGGTTGGCGACGGCGATGAAGTCGCACGGGATGAGCCGGGTGCCCTGGTGGATGAGCTGGTAGAACGCGTGCTGGCCGTTGGTCCCCGGCTCGCCCCAGAAGATCTCGCCGGTCGCCGTCGTGACCGGGGTCCCGTCGGCGCGCACGCCCTTGCCGTTGCTCTCCATGGTCAGCTGCTGCAGGTAGGCCGCGAACCGGTGGAGGTACTGCGCGTAGGCCAGCACCGCGTGGCTCTGGGCGCCGAAGAAGTCGCTGTACCAGACGTTGAGCATCCCCATCAGGACCGGGACGTTCTGGTCGTATGCCGCGCTGGTGAAGTGCTCGTCGACGGCGTGGAAGCCACCGAGGAAGTCCGAGAAGTTGTCCGGCCCGATCGCGACGATGACAGCGGTCCCGATGGCCGAGTCGACCGAGTACCGGCCACCGACCCAGTCCCAGAAGCCGAACGCGTTGGTCGGGTCGATCCCGAACGCCTCGACCTTGTCCAGGGCTGTCGACACGGCGACGAAGTGCTTGGCAACCGCCTCCCGGCGGGCCTCGTCGGTGTCCTCGATCGCGCCGGCCTTGGTGAGCGACGACCACAGCCAGTCGCGCGACATACGAGCGTTGGTCAGCGTCTCGAGGGTCGTGAAGGTCTTGGAGGCGACGATGAACAGGGTCGTCTCTGGGTCGAGGTCGTGGGTCTTCTCATAGCAGTCGGCGGGATCGATGTTCGACACGAAGCGACAGGAAAGCCCTTGCTGCACATAGGGCTTCAGGGCCTCATAGACCATGACCGGTCCGAGGTCCGAGCCGCCGATCCCGATGTTGACGATCGTCTCGATCCGCTTGCCGGTGACACCCGTCCACTCCCCCGAGCGCACCTTGTCGGCGAACGCGTAGATCCGGTCGAGCACGTCGTGGACGTCCTTGACCACGTCGGTGCCGTCGACGACGAGGCTGTCACTTCTGGGCCGGCGCAGCGCCGTGTGCAGCACCGAGCGACCCTCGGTCACGTTGATCTTGTCGCCACGGAACATCGCATCGCGGTACCCCGCCACGTCGACCTGCTCGGCGAGCGCCACGAGCGCCGCCAGGACCTCGGCGTCGATGAGGTTCTTGGACAGGTCGACGTGCAGGTCCGCACACTCGTGGGTGTAGGTCGCGGCTCGCTCTGGGTCGGCGGCGAACGCCCCTCGCAGATCCGGCTCGTATGCCGCGTGCAGGCGGGTGAGGTCGGCCCAGGCGGCCGTGGAGGTGGCGTCGACAGAAGTCATGGGAACACCCTAGGGACGCAAGGCCCGCCGAGCATCCCCTACGTACCTAACGCCCCCGTAGTCTTGCCGTATGGCGACTGGTGACCGGAACGTCCTCGGCGGCGAGCTCCAGGAGTGCGGCACCGACCCGCTCACCGGCTTCTACCGCGACGGCTGCTGCACGTCCGGGCCGGAGGACCTGGGTAGTCACACCATCTGCGCGATCGTGACCGCGGAGTTCCTCGCGCACCAGCGATCTGTCGGCAACGACCTGTCCACGGCCCGCCCCGAGTGGGGCTTCCCCGGCCTGGTCCCCGGCGACCGGTGGTGCGTGGTCGCCGCACGGTGGGCCCAGGCCCACGAGGCCGGAGTCGCCGCGCCGGTCGTCCTCGCCTCGACCCATGAGCGGACCCTCGAGATCGTGCCGCTCGAGGTGCTCCGGACGTATGCCGCCGACGTCCCGGACGACCTGTCGGCGCTGGACTGACATCGGTTAAGGTCCCGAGCGTGACCGGGCTGCTCAGCGACGACGACGTCCAGACCTACCACCGCGACGGGGTGCTGCACGTCAAGGCGGTGCTCTCTCCCGAGGAGATCGAGACGGCGCGCGCCGGCATCCAGCACGTCCTCGACGACTCCGGGATGCTCGCCCAGACTGCGAGCGGGGTCGACGACCCGGGCCGCTTCGTCGAGGACTTCCGTCGCTGGCAGGAGGTCCCCGAGATCGAGCAGCTCGCCCTGCAATCGCGGGTGCCCGAGTATGCCGCGGAGCTGCTCGGCGGCGAGCCGATCCGGTTCTACCACGACCACGTCCTGGTCAAGGAGGGCGGAACCCGGCAGCGCACGCCCTGGCACCAGGACCAGCCGTACTACAACGTCGACGGGCACGGCACGAGCGCCTGGATCCCCGTCGACCCGGTGCCGGCGGCCGGCTGCCTCCAGCTCGTGGCGGGCAGCCACGAAGGGCCGTGGAAGATGCCGCGCACCTTCCTGGACGGCAAGGCCAAGTGGTTTCCCGAAGGCACCCTCGACGAGCTGCCCGACATCGACGCCGACCCGGATGCGTTCCCCATCAAGGCCTTCCAGCTCGAGCCGGGCGATGCGATCTTCTTCGACTTCCTCACCATCCACGGCGCCCCGGGCTTCCCGTTCGCCGGGCGACGCCGGGTCCTGTCGCTCCGCTACCTCGCACCCGATGCCGTCCACGCTCCGCGCGGCTGGGTCACCTCGCCGCCCTTCGACGAGCTTGTCGGTGTGATCCCGGACGGCGCGCCCATGGACCACCCGCTCTTTCCCGTCGTCTGGCCGCGCTGACCCAGCGCGACCTCCCACCGACCGGCCCCGGCCCGGCCGCGGATCTACCCCGCCCCCTGAATAACCCCGCACGTGCGGGGTTATTCAGGTAAAGCTGGACCACCAGACCTGAACAAGCCCGCACGTGCGGGGTTATTCAGGTCAAGTTGCCGACACGCCGTAACAAGCCCGCACGTGCGGGGTGGTCAGGGCGTGCGGGGGTGGGTCAGCGGTGGAGACCGAGATGGTTGACCCACCGGGGCCTCAGTCGACGAGCAACAGGCCCCGGTCGTGGGCGATCGCCGCAGCCTCGGTGCGTGTCGCCGCCCCGAGCTTGGCAAGCACATTGGAGACGTGGACCGACACGGTCTTGGTGCTGATGAACAGCTCCTTGCCGATCTGGCCGTTGGACAGCCCGCGGGCGACGAGCCGCAGCACCTCGCCCTCCCGGGGCGTCAGGTGCGAGGCGTCGTATGCCGCGGGGCCGGCTGCCGCTGTCAGAGCGTCGAGCTCGGCGAGCAGCGGTGCCGCGCCCAGCCGGACCGCAACGTCGCGGGCGGCGGCAGCTTCTCGACGCGAGCCGGCCTCGTCACCGGCCCGCCGCAGCGCTGCCGCGAGTCGGGCCCGGGAACGCGCCGTCTCGAACACGTGCCCGTAGGCCTCGAACGCATCCACGGTGCCCTGCCAGGCCTCGACCAGGGCGGCGGGGTCGACGGAGGCCCCGTCGGACGAGGCCACCCGGTCGGACAGAGCGGCTCGCAGCCGGAGCGACTCCGCCTCGGCGCGCCGAGCCCAGGCCCACATCTCCCGGCTGGCGGCCGACAGGCCATCAGCGGGGTCGCCACCGTCGGTGGCTCGGTCCGGGTCGGGAGTCATCGCCAGCGCCCGATCGACGTTGGCCCGGGAGCGTTCGACGAGATCGGCGACCGCCGAGTCGACCCGGGCGCGCAGCTGTGGTGAGATCCGGGCCTCCGGGGACGAGACGGCTGTCGCCGCCTGCCCGGCGACGAGGGCAGCCATCCGGGTGATCGCCTGGAACTTGCCCCACGTGCGGTCGAGCACCGCGATCCCGGCCAGGGCCAGGTCCAGCGCCCCCTCGACATCACCGGCATACCCGAGCAGGTCGATGCCGGCGTGGACGGTGAGGACGACACTCAGCCCGTCGACGGTCCACCAGTCGCGCAGCCCCCGGATGACGGCCGGCTCGACGGGCTCACCACGACCGGCCCGGACGACGAGCGCAGCGGCCTCGTAGAGCGACCGGTTGGGCTGCGGCACCATCTCCCGGGAGATGTCCAGGCGCCGGACGGCACCGTCCCAGTCGCCCAGCTCGTAGGCCGTCAGCGCCCCGACGAGCCGGCACTCCATCCCGAACGGCGCCCATTCCCGACCGATGCGTCGCGCGACGGCGACACCTTCGTCATAGCGCTCCAGCGCCGTCGGTAGGTCGCCTCGGCGGTGCGCGATCGACGCGAGGTAGTGGAGCAGCCGCACCTGCAGGGGGTCGTCGCTGTGCCCGATCTCGGCGAGCGCCACCTGGAGCTGGCGCTCGGCGGAGTCGAGGTCGTCCTGGGACTCCACGACCCGGGCCAGGATGGTCCGCACCTCGACGACCGGTTGCCGCAGCCCCAGCTCCTCAGCGAGCCCGACGACCTGCTCCGCGACGACCGAGATCTCACCCCACGCGTGCTCGTCGACGAGGTGCTGGAGTCGCGCGATGAGAACGACGACCCGGCGCGCGTCGCGCTCGGGCGGAAGCAGGTCCACGGCCTCCTGGGTGAGGGCATCGCGGTCGACCGGCAGGTCGAGCAGGCGGGAGCGGTTGGCGTATGCCGCGAGCAGGTCGGCGCGGTCGGCCGCGCGTTGGGTGGTGCCCGGGTGCTCGATCCGGTCCCGGAGCAGGTTGACCGAGCGGAGCGTGTCACCGGCTGCAAGGGCGGCGTCGGCTGCGCGCAGGGTGACTTCGTCACGGGTCGGGTCGTCCTCGCTGAGCCACTCAAGGGTGCGTTCGAGGTGCCCGAGCGCCTCGCGCGGACCACCCATCCGCAGCGCCGACTCCGCCGCCCGCCGGCTGGCGGCGACCGCCGTCGGCAGGTCGCCGGCCGCCGCCGCGTGCCGGGCCAGCTCGTGGGCGGGGGCGAGGCCCGGCTCGGCACCCAGCGCTGCGGCATACGCGCGGTGCAGGCGGAGCCGCTGACCCGGCAGGAGGGACTCGGCGACGGTCTCCCCGAGGAGGGCGTGCCGGAACGCGTAGCCGTCGGCCCAGGACGCGTCGAGGACGTGGTGCTCGACGCCTTCGGCCACCGCGGCGTCGAGGGCGTCGTCGGTGAGGTCGACGACGCGGGCGAGCAGCTCATGGCCGACGAAGCGCCCGGTCTTGAGGCTCACCGCGCGGACCACCTGCTGGGCGTCGGGGCCGAGGTCGTCGATGCGGGACTGGAGGACACGTCGCAGGCCACCGCCCACGGGCAGTCCGGCCACCGCGCTGGCCGCGAGCTCCTCGGCGAAGAACGGGTTGCCCCCTGCTCGACGGGCGATGGCGCGGGCCGAGGACTGCCCCATGTCGGACCGGCGGCGAACCGGCGCGACGGTGGCCGGCTCGAGCTCGCCGACGAGCTCGACGATGGCCTCGTCGGGTAGCGGCGCGAGGTCGACGTGCTCGACGCCGGCGATCCGAGCCCAGACGGCGAGGGTCTCGTGGAGCGGGTGCTGGCGGTGCAGGTCGTCGGAGCGGTAGCTGACGACGAGGCCGACCGGCGACGGGAAGCCGCGGGTCAGCAGGAGGGTCAGCAGGTCGCGGGAGGAGCGGTCGGCCCAGTGGACGTCCTCGATGACCACCAGGGTTGGCCGGTCCGCACCCAGCGCGGTGAGCAGGGCGTGGACGGACTCGGCGACGACGCCCTGGCTCGCGGCCCGGTCGACCCCGAGCGCGGAGTCGTCGGGCAGCACCTCGGCGGGGCGGGCGATGCCGCCCACTGCTCCCCGGGCGTGCCCGGGGAGCAGGCCGGCGAGGCCGGGATGGGTGGCGAGGACGTCGGCGACCAGGTCGGGTGCCTCGGCCTGGAGCGTGGCGAGCAGCTCGATGAACGGCAGGTAGGGCAGGGCGCTGCCCGCCTGCCCCACGCAGTGCCCGACCGCGACCCGCCAACCGGCAGCCCCGGCATCCTCGAGGAGCTGGGTGAGGATCCGGGACTTGCCGATGCCGGCGTCGCCGGACAGGACGGCGACGCCGCCGCCGCGACCGGGCAGGTCGACGGCGGCGACCAGCCGGGCCAGGTCGGCGTCGCGACCGACGAGTCTGCGCAGCGGCATACCGGCGATTATGGGTGACCGCACCGACACGAGCGCTGCCGCAGCGGCCGGCATACGGGTCAGAACCGGTCGCCGGTGCGCTCGGCGATCCGCTCGCGGCGGAGCATCCGGCGGGTGATCTCCAGGGAGGAGGTGCGGCGGCCGCGGCCGGCGCGGGAGACGGGGTGGCGGGCGTCGAGGTCGGTACGAACGTCCTGGGGAGTGAGGAAGGCAGTCATGTCAGTTCCTTCTCTAGTGCTGCTGACTGGACTCCTCAAGACTCGGTGGCTGAGGTAGGGCCGCACATCGGACGACCTGCGTATCTCTGCGGCCATGCCTACCTCAGACGGCCGCCGCCAGCTACCTCAGACGCACGCGTCAGGCCGGGTCTGCGGGAGCGTCGGCCGCGGGAGCGTTGCCGTCGCCGGCGATGTTGACCATCCAGGCGGTGCCGAACTTGTCGGTGCACATCCCGAAGGTGTCGCCCCACATCTGCTTCTCCAGCGGCATCACCACCTGGCCCCCGTCGATGAGAGCGGTCCAGTAGCCGTTCAGCTCGTCGGTGTCGTCGCCGGAAAGGCTGACGGTGACCGTGTTGCCGGGCGTGAAGGGCATCTCGTCGGGGGTGTCGGCGCCCATGATCGTGTAGCCGGCCGTCGTCTCCAGCTGGCCGTGCATGACCTTGTCGGCGAGCGGACCGGGCGTTCCCATGTCGCCGAAGGTCATGATGTTGAGCTCGCCGCCGAAGACGTCCTTGTAGAACTCCATGGCGTCGCGGGCGTTATCCTTGAAGGACAGGTAGGGGTTGAGGCGGGAAGCCATGTCATTTCTCCTTGGGGTTGCGGGACGTGGTGCTGGCGGACTTGGGCTTGGGGGACTTCTTGACCTTGGGCGGCAGCGTCGCGATGTGCTCCAGCGCCCGGGTGAACCACTGCGTCGTCGCGTCGGGAGGGAGGTCGGCCGGCAGCGAGACCCAGCCGTTCATCGGCCGCTCGTCCGGCCCGAACGGACCGCTCCCGGGCAGCGCGCTCACCTCGGCGAGCCCTGCGGCGTCCAGCTTGACCCCGAAGCGCACCCCGAACAGACCGGCGAACATGTTGCCGTTGACGAACGCGCCGACGCTGCCGAACATCGGCTTGACCTCGACCCCCGGCGCCTGCGGTACGAGCCCCCGAAACGCCTCCTTGGCCTCGTCGCTGTGCTTGGGCATCTGCACGAGGTCGGCCTCCGTCGGCGGGTGTTCGGGGGTGATGGCGGCGGGATCGCCACGTTCGATCGTATGCCGCGCGGTCGCCTTCGGGGGCCGTTCGGCGAGCTCCCTGCACCGTCTGTCAGGGTGGGCTCGTGGTGGATCGGGTGACAGCAGACGTCGGCATCATCGGCTCGGGCGTGGTGGGCGCCTCGACGGCCCTGGCGCTCGCCCGCGCCGGCCGTCGCGTCGTCGTCCTGGACAAGGCGGCCGGGCCCGGGTACGGCTCGACGAGCGCGTCGAGTGCGATCATCCGGTTCAACTACTCGACGTGGGAGGGCGTCGCTGCGTCCTGGGAGTCACGCTTCCGGTGGGATGCCTGGGCCGATGTCCTCGGTGGGGTGGACCCGGACGGGATGGCGACGTTCGCGCGCTGCGGGATGGTCTTCCTCGACGTCCCGCTGGCACCGTGGGAGCGCTCGGCCGCACTCTTCGACCGGGCCGGAATCCCTTGGGAGAGATGGGAACCGGACGAGCTCGCCTCCCGTATGCCGTGGCTGGACACCGGCGCGTACTACCCGCCCCGACCCGTGGAGTCCGAGGAGTTCGCCGCCGACGCCACGGGATCGCTCGGGGCGATCTGGACCCCGGACGCCGGCTACGTCGATGACCCGCGCCTCGCCGCCGCCAACCTCGCCTGGGCTGCCCGCCAGGCGGGAGCCGAGTTCCGGTACCGCGAGAAGGTCACCGGGATCAGCCGCGCCGGGGAGCGGTGGGTCGTCCGCACCGGCGAGCACACGGCATACGAGCTGGACGTCCTCATCAACGCGGCCGGTCCCTGGTCGAGCGCAGTCAACGAGCTGTGCGGTGCGGCAACGGATTTCACGATCGGGACCCGCCCGCTCCGACAGGAGGTCCACCACCTGCCCGGCCCGGCCGGCGTCGAGCGGGGCACGCTGCCGATCATCTCCGACATGGACCTCGGGACCTACGTGCGGCCCGAGCCGACCGGCGCGATCCTCATCGGCGGGACCGAGCCGGAGTGCGACCCGCTCGAGTGGGTCGATGACCCGGATGCGGCCAACCCCGGGGTGACCCTCGAGCGGTACGAGGCGCAGGCGACCCGGGTGGCGCGGCGGCTGCCGACGCTGACCGTGCCGAACCGGCCGTCCGGGATCGCGGGGATCTATGACGCGGCCGACGACTGGACCCCGATCTACGACCGGACCGCGCTGCCCGGCTACTACGTGGCGATGGGCACGAGCGGCAACCAGTTCAAGAACGCACCCCTCGTCGGGGACCTCATGTCGACGATCATCGCGGGTGTGGAGTCGGGCCACGACCACGACGCCGACCCGCTGACCTACACCTGCCCACACACCGGGCACGTGCTGGACCTGGGGGCGTTCTCCCGACGGCGGCAGCCCAACCCGGACACGTCCGGGACGGTCATGGGCTGACCATCGACACGGCCTTGGCGATCCGGCGGGCCCGGGTCTCGGGCTTCTTGGCCTCCTCGATGGCCCGGACGTGCTCCTTGCGGTGGCTGTCGGCCAGCCGGTCGAACGCGTCGCGAGCACCCGGCACGGCGGCCAGCGCGTCAGCGAAGTCGGCAGGTACCTCGACGAGACGCGGGGCGGTGTCCAGGGCGAGGTCGAGCTCGACGACGTCACCCGCCGCGACACCGGTGACCTTGCGGTTCTCGTTGCTCACGCCGAGCAGGAACCGGCCGCCCATCGAGGCGATCGAGGTGCGGAAGGACGTACCGCCGATGGTCACCACGACCTTGGGCCGCCGACCGCCGCCGAGCTCCTCGACGACCGCCGGGTCGATGACGAAGCCGGCCGTGGTGCCGCCGTGGCTCTGCAACGGGAGGGTGAGCCGCATCTGAAGACCTCCATGATCGGTATGCCGTGTCTGCGGGCCAAGTCTGCCGCGCCGAGGCGGCTTTGCCCGCCGTAGGCCGGTGTTGCCAGCAGTCGTCACCTGGTGGAAGGTGGACGGGTGAACACCGACCAGGCCAACCGGATCGCCGCCGGCAACGGATTCTTCGCGGCACTCGACCAGAGCGGCGGCAGCACCCCCAAGGCACTGCGCGACTATGGCATCACCGACGACCAGTGGTCGACAGACGAGGAGATGTTCGACCTCGTCCACGCCATGCGGGTCCGGGTCATGACCAGCCCGGCGTTCACCGGCGAACGGATTCTCGCGGCGATCCTCTTCGAGCAGACGATGGACCGGATGGTCCTGGCGCAGCCCACGGCCGCCTACCTCTGGGAGCGCCGGCAGGTCGTGCCGATCCTCAAGGTCGACAAGGGGCTCGCCGAGGAGGCGGACCAGGTCCAGATCATGAAGGACATGCCGGACCTCGACGCCCTGCTGGAGCGAGCCGTCGACGCCGGGATCTTCGGCACGAAGATGCGGTCGGTCATCAAGGGCGCCCATGAGAGCGGCATCAGTTCCGTTGTAGCGCAACAGTTCTCGTATGCCGCGCGCATCCTCTCCCATGGGCTCGTCCCCATCCTCGAGCCGGAGGTCGACATCCACGCCCCCGACAAGGCCGAGGCCGAGGACTTGCTCAAGGCGCAGGTCATCGCCGGTCTGGACGCCCTTCCGGAGGACGCTCAGGTGATGCTCAAGATCTCGATCCCGACCGTCGACGGCCTCTGGGCCGAGGTCGCCGAGCATCCCCGGATGATGCGGGTGGTGGCCCTGTCCGGCGGGTACTCACGCGACGACGCGTGCGCGCGCCTGGCCCGCAACCCGGGCCTCATCGCCAGCTTCTCCCGAGGACTGCTCCAGGGCCTGTCGGCCGACCAGTCCGACGCCGAGTTCGACGCCACCCTGGCGGCATCGGTCGAGGAGATCTACGCGGCGTCGGTGACCAAGGGTTGACCCGCGCAGACACGGTCGCCGTCCTGGGACCGGCGTTCTGGAACCACCTGGTCCTCCTCGATGCCCTCCCGCAGCCGGTGCCCCACATGGAGTTCGCTCTCGCCGACCACGAGACGTTGGGTGGCACGTCCGCCGGCAAGGCCCTGCACCTGCAGGACCTGGGCCGCCGGCCTGTCCTGCACACCGTCGTGGGCGATGACCCGGTCGCGGCCCTCATCCTCGGCGCCCTCACCGCCGCCGACGTCGACGTCCGGCCGGTGCAGGTGGACGGGCCGAGCGAGCGGCACCTCAACCTGATGACCGGGCGCGGCGAGCGGCTCAGCATCTACCTCGCGACGGCGGCGATGTCGAGGCGGCCCTCTCGGCCGGCGCCCGCCAGGCCGCGCGAGCCATCCAGAGCCCGCACCTCAGCCTGCTGCTGGATGGCCTCCATCTGCCCTGAGCGGTCTTCGGACGGAGCCAGCTCCCGCCGGCGTTCGTTTGTCGCAGAAGTGTTCGACATGTCGGCCAATCCTGCGACAAACGAACAGTCTCGCCGGAGCGCTTTGCTGGGACCATGGGCCGATGAGTGACGACGTCGAGGTCAGCGCGCTGGCCATCAACGTGACCATCCCGGAGTCCCTGCAGTGGACCGACGAGCGTCGGGGCGAGGCCTTCGTCCTCACCACGCTCAACGTCCGGATGCTGCCGGACGGTCGGTTGGCGGCGAAGGCGTATGGGCGTCCGCTTGCCGGAGGGCGAGGCGGGTACACCTCGTTCCGGGTTCCCGATCGTCCCGAGCTCGTCGCCCTCGTGGACGCCGCGGCCACCCGGGCCGGGACCCTGTGGGCCCACCATGGCGGGCTGTCGTGACGATGAGCCCTGAGGCCGTCCGCATCGCCTACGACACGGTGGCCGGCGACTACGCAGACGCCTTCCCCGGCACCGAGCCCGAGACACCGCTCGACCTGGCCATGGTGGACGCCTTCGCCGGGGCGGTGCGGACGCAGGCTGAGACGCCCTCCAATGCGCGGATCCTCGACGCGGGATGCGGCGCCGGCCGGATGAGCCAGTACCTGAAGGACCACGGCTGCTCCGTCCAGGGCATCGACGGCTCGCCGGGGATGGTCGCCATGGCCCGGCGTGACCACCCGGACATCCACTTCTCGGTCGCCGACCTGGCGTCGATCCCGTTTGCTGACAACAGTTTTGCCGGTGTCATGCTCTGGTACTCGATCATCCACACCCCACCGGCCGACCTGCCCGGCGTCCTCACCGAGGCAGTCCGGCTGGTCCGGCCGGGTGGCCACCTGCTCGTCGCCTTCCAGTCCGGGACCGGCATACGGGACGTCGCGCCCGCGTACCGCGAGCTCGGGCACGAGATCACTCTCGAGCGTTACTGCTACACCGCGGACGACGTGACGGCGATCCTGGAAACCGTTGGCGCGCAGGAGGTATGCCGGCTGGTCCGGTCTCCCCAGGCCCGCGAACGCGACGACCAGGCCGTCGTCCTCGCCCGCCTCACGGCCTAGCTTCCGGCGGACTGGAGTGGGCGATGCAGTCGGCGGCCCGTTGCTGCATCGTCGCCCGGTCGCGGGTGTTGGTGGCGAGCGCGGCGGCCCGCAGGAACAGGTCGCGCGCCTCGGCGTGGTCACCGGCCGCGCAGTGCAGGTCACCGACGACGGCCGGCAGCAGGTGGTAGTCACGCAGGGCCGGGTGGTCGAGCAGCGGGCCGATGACCTCCAGTCCCGCCCGCGGACCGAATGCGCGACCCACAGCCACCGCGCGGTTCAGCGCGACGACGGGGGTCGGCGTGATCTGGACCAGGCCGTCGTAGAGGGCGGCGATCCGCGGCCAGTCGGTGTCCTTGGGCATCCGTGCGCGGGCATGGCAGGCGGCAATGGCGGCCTGGAGGGCGTACGGTCCCGCAGTGCCGCGGAGGGCATCGATCCGGTCGATGAGGTCGAGCCCGCGCCGGATGAGCAGCCGGTCCCACCGCGAACGGTCCTGGTCCATGAGGAGCACCTGCTCGCCGTCCGGCCCGGACCTGGCCGCGATGCGCGAGGCCTGGATCTCCATGAGCGCGAGCAGGCCGAGCGACTCCGGGTCGCGTGGCGTGAGGCTGGCCAGCATCCGGCCGAGCCGCAGCGCCTCGTCGCAGAGCTCGCTGCGGACCCAGCGGTCACCGCTGGTCGCGGCATACCCCTCGTTGAAGACGAGGTAGATGACCTCCCGGACCCCGTCGAGGCGGGCCGGGCGCTCGTTGGCTCCCGGCAGCTCGAAGCGGATGTTGGCGGCGGCCAGGGTCCGTTTGGCGCGGACGACGCGCTGGGCGATCGTCGGCTCGGGGGTGAGGAAGGCCCGGGCGACCTCGGCGGTCGTCAGCCCGCAGACCAGCTTGAGGGTCAGCGCCGAGCGCGCGTCAGGTGGCAGGAGCGGGTGGCAGGACATGAAGACGAGCCCGAGCAGGTCGTCGACCAGGTCACCGTCGACGATCCGGTCGAGGTCCACCTCGACGGTCTCGGGGGTGCTGGCGGCGACGGTGCGGTACTTGTCGCGTCCGGTGTCCCGTCGGCGGATCCGGTCGATGGCGAGGAACCGGCCGGTCGTGGCGAGCCAGGCCGCGGGGTTGTTGGGTATGCCGTCCGCGCGCCACTTCTCCAGGGCCGCGACGAAGGTGTCCTGCGCCAGCTCCTCGGCGGTGTCGAGGTCGCCGACCAGCCGGCCCAGGCGAGCGATGAGCCGCGGCGACTCGACGCGCCACAGCGTCGCGACGGTGGTGTCGAGAGCAGTGCCGTCCATGGCGCGTCGAGTGGTCGCGGTCAGAGGTCGGAGTACTCGATGACCTTGCGGACGTCGACCCGCTCGGCGCCCACGAGCAGAGCGAACTTGCGTGCGTGCTCGACGGCCTCCTCGAGTGAGGCGACCTCGAGGATGGCGAAGCCGGCGATGAGCTCCTTGGCCTCGGCATACGGGCCGTCGATGACTCGGACGTTGCCGCCGTCGACCTCGACGCGGGCGCCGGCCGAGCTCGGCCCGACGCCCTCGCCGGAGAGCAGCACGCCCGCCATCGCGGACTCGCGCATGTACTCGCCGATGGCGGCCTGGGTCTCCGGCGACGGCTTGACGCCGTCCTCCATCGCCTGGGTCTGGTAGTGCATGACCATGTAACGCATCGTGGTTCTCCTCGTGCTTGCTGATCGGTCGGGCGGGTGGCGGCGGGCTAAGGGCCGGCTGCGGTCAGGCCCGGGCCGGGGCGTAGACCAAGTGCAGCACGCCGGTGCTGAACGCGGTGCTGGACACGAGGCGGAGCGGCACCGTCTGGCCCTGCTCGAACAGCTTCTTGCCGTGGCCCACGACGATCGGGTGCACGAGCAGATGCAGCTCGTCGACGAGACCCTGCTCGAGCAGAAACTGGACGAGGGTGGCGCTGCCCGTCGTCCCGAGGTCGGTCGTCTCCTTCAGCGCGGTCAGCTCGGCGACGACGTCGCCGGTGACGACCGAGGAGTTCTCCCAGGTCGCCTCGGTCAGGGTGTGCGACACGACGTACTTGCGGGCGCCGTTCATCGCCGCGGTGAACGGGTCCTGCGGGTCCGCGGCCGGCCAGTAGGCCGCGAACGCGTCGTAGGTGTGCCGGCCGAGCAGGGTGGCCTGGCTCTTGCCCATCTGCTCGCCGACCGCGGCACCCATCTCGTCGTTGAAGTAGGGGAAGTGCCACGTCTCGGGAGCCTCGATGACGCCGTCGAGCGAGATGAACAGGCTGCAGGTGATGGAACCCATGGTCGTTCTCCTTGGTCTCAGGCACCCGGGTGGTGCCTTCTGACCCGTATGCCGAACAGCCACCCACGGAATCGACACGGGTTCGGAGATTTCTTCTCACCAGCGTCGCCGCCTCGTCCCAGCGCTCACTCCGGAAGGACGTGGCCCTGACCGAAGAGGGCTGCGGCGTCGGCGGCGCGACGCCCGGCGTGCCAGCCCTCGGCATCGGTCGTCGAGCCGAGCGACCTAGTCCGCAGCGCGGGAAACAGCTCGGAGACCGTGTCGTCGACCGCCTGGGCGCGCGCGCCGAGGACCCGCACCAGCTCGCTGCCGGGCCCGGAGTCAGGGCTGCTCTCCCGCGACACGGCCGAGGCGGTCTCCTCGTCGGTCACGTCCCGCAGCCGCTCACCGACGCGCTGGGCGTATGCCGTGAGGAACGACTGGCGGAACGAACGCGTCCGCGACTGGCCGTAGCGTGTGGACCGGCTGCCCTGGTCGCGCACCGCGTGGGTCGCCTGCACGAGCAGCGAGGTGAAGATCGTCTCGGTGGCCTCGAGGTCGGCCCAGAACCCGATGACGGTGACGAAGCCGAGCTCCTTGCTCCAGACCGTGCGGCACCGGTTGGCTGTGGCGACGACGTCGAGCAGCAGCACCTTGGGCGGCTCATAGGGCCGGTCCACCCACACTCGACGCCCCTGCGCCTGGCCCGCCGTGGCGCTGCCGGCGGCGAGCATCGCAGCGTCGATGCTGTGCCGCGCCATGAGCGCCTGGGCACCGGCGGTGAAGGTCTCCGCCTCGGCCTCGAAGGTCGTCGACTCTGCCTTGGCGAGCAGAGCCCGGACCCGGCTGAGAATCCGCGCGTCGACGCTCTCCACGTCGTCGGCTCGGGGCGCCTGCGGATGTGCGGTGCCGGGGATCGGGTCATGCAGCTCCAGCCTCGGCAGCCGGGCGAGGAGGTGCGCCAGCCGGATGACCAGCGGGACGAGCAGGAGCAGGCCACCGGTGGAGACCATGGCCCGGGCGTTGACGTGGTCGGTGTCGGCGGCCCACCAGACCGAGGCGTCGATCTCGCCGAGCTGTGCCGGCCAGCGATGGGCGACAGTGCCTCTCGCGTAGCCGCGCAACTGGTGCGCCAGGGCGTCGGCGACGACCGGCTGCACATCGGCCCCGAGCTGCCGGGTGCCGTATCGGTACAGGTCGATCGGCTGCCAGCCGCGCCGCCACGCCTCTTCGACGTGCGCCGCGAGCAGCTCGGTCAGCGTCGCCGTCACGACTCGGCGGCCATGGGGCGTTCCGGCGAGCCCCACGATCTGGTCGCACGCGGCATCTGCGTGACCGGCATACGAGACCTCGAGAGCCTCGAAGGCGACGCCCACCCAGCGAGAGACCTGCTCGCGCACCGGAGGCGGCGGCTCGTCGACGACGGGTGCCGACCGGTCGAACGCAGCGGCCTTCGCCGGCGCGCCGCTGGACCCGCTCGTCCGGGCCCTGGCCCGGTCCCGCGCCTTGGCGGCGCGGCCTCGTTGGTTGTTGCGTCCCATGGGTGTCCTCCCCTGTGTCCTCGACACCCTGACACACGCCACCGACAGACCGGCCACGCCATGGCGGCCCTATCGGAAGTGACGATCTGTCGGCGTGGCGTCAGCACCATCACTCGCCGAGCTCGACTCGGCAGCCCGGCTGCAGAGCCTGGTGCCGGACGCGGTCCTCGTCGTGCGGGTGCGCCGACTCCTCGACCGCCTCACCTGACCCGGTTCACCTGACTCAGCTCACCCGCATACGGCCTGAAAGGTCAGGGGCGGAGCAGCTTGAAGGCGTGCGCCCAGTCGTTGTCGCGCAGGCCCGGGATGCACCAGAGCATGCAGAGCGGCTCGATCGCCCGTGCGGCCACCGCCGACCCCAGGTCCTCGACCTCCCACCCGAGCGACACGATGACCTCGGCGGCGGTCGACCGCGCGCCCTCGTCGTTGCCGGCGATGAACATCGTCGGGGTCCCGCCGGGCAGGGCCGGCTTGACCATGAGCCCCGACCCGACGCTGTTGAACGCCTTGACGAACCGGGCGCCCGGCGCGGCCGCCTGGAGCCGCTCGAGGAGCGACTCGTTGGGGCCGGTGAAGTACGCCAGGACGCCGTCGGTCGGGGCAGCGTCGGCGATCGGGTTCGTCGTGTCGAGGACGACGACGCCGTCGAGCTGGCTCGCGAGCGATGCGACGAGCTCCTCGGCGACCGTGCCCTTGACCGACAAGACGGCCAGATCCGCGCCGCTCAAGGCGTCGGCGAAGGTGGCGGTCGCGCCGTCCCAGCCGTCGATCTCCTTGCCGGTGCGGCTACCGATGGTGACGGTGTGGCCGAGGTCGCGCAGACCCGCGGCGAGGGTCTGGCCGACGAGGCCGGATCCGAGAATGGCAACAGTGCTCATGTGACTGACCTTCCGTGGAACGTATGCCGCGTCGAGACGGCCGTGGTCGGCCGATGGGCTGCGGATCGGGTCGTGAT
This sequence comes from Intrasporangiaceae bacterium, assembly GCA_021324575.1. Classification (GTDB taxonomy): domain Bacteria; phylum Actinomycetota; class Actinomycetes; order Actinomycetales; family Dermatophilaceae; genus Nostocoides. Next base: position 82,952 of record JAJPIW010000026.1, read on the forward strand.
GCGCGCGACAACCTGTTGGTGGCTATGGCTATTCCCCACGGGCCCGGCCATTCGGTCAGGTCGTCGCCTAGGTTGGCCACATGTCCGACCAGATCATCTCCGTTGCCCGTGTCGCCACCGATCGTCCCGCCCGCTATGGCAAGCAGCTGGTGTCCCACCTGACCCGCCGCCTGACCGGCGAATGGGATGCCGACGCGGCGACCGGTGCGCTCACCCTCGGCGAGGAGGGCGATCACGCCGAGCTCGCCGCGCAGGACGGTGCGCTGGTGATGACCATCCACGCCGCAGCGGCCGCGCTCGACCGGTGGGAGGACGTGCTCGGTCGGCACCTCGTCCGGTTCGGCGCGAAGGACGAGCTCGTCGCGACGTGGACCCGCAGCGACGGAACCCCCGGGACGACCCAGCGGGTCGACGACCCGTCGCACCAGCCGCCGACGTAAGCCGTCTGGTCCGTGGCAGGCTCGCGTCATGGACTCAGCAGCACCAACCATCGACACGGCATACGGACCTGTCCGGGGTACCTCGCGAGACGGAGTGCGCGCCTTCCTCGGGATCCCGTATGCCGCTCCGCCCGTCGGTCGGGCGCGGTTCGAGGCTCCCCGCGCCCCCGAGCCGTGGACCGAGCCCCGGGACGCGACGACCCACGGCGCGGCGGCGCTCCAGTCCCCCTACCCCCCGCCCATGGACCGGCTGCTCCCGCCGTCGGTCAGCCCGCCCGGGGACGGCGACGCCCTGACGGTGAGCGTGTGGACCCCGGACGGCGCCGACGAGCTGCCGGTGCTCGTGTGGATCCACGGTGGCGCCTTCGTCCGCGGCGCGAGCTCCGTTGCCACCTACGACGGTTCGGCGTTCGCGCGCGACGGCGTGGTTCTCGTGTCGATCCAGTACCGACTCGGCGCCGCCGGCTTCGCGGTCATCGACGGCGCCCCGACGAACCGCGGCCTGCGCGACCAGGTCTTCGCCCTGGAGTGGGTGCGGGACAACGTCGCGGCCTTCGGCGGCGACCCCGGGTCAGTGACGATCATGGGCGAGTCGGCGGGCGCCATGTCGGTCGCCGACCTGGTGGCGAGCCCGGCCGTGCAGGGGCTCTTCCACCGGGCCATCTGCCAGAGCGGAGCGGGCATCTCGGTGTGCACGCAGCAGGACGCGCGACTCCCCGCCGCCGCGCTCGCCGCCCGGCTCGGCGTCGAGCCGACGATCGACGCGCTGGCCGACGTCGCGCCCGCCGACCTGCTCGCCGCGCAGAACGCCGTCGGCCTGGCCGTCATGCTCGACCCCGACCCGGCGACGTGGGGCGCCTCGGTCATCCGCGCCGGGCTCGGCGTGATGACCTGGTTCCCGTGTCTGGACGGCGACCTCGTCCCGGCCGTCCCGGTCGCGGCCATCGCGGCCGGGTCGGCAGCGCCGCTCCTCACCGGGACGACGAGCGAGGAGTTCCGCCTCTTCACCGTGCCCTCGGGCCTCGCCGGCTCGATCACCGAGGAGGCGCTGCCCGCGATCCTCGGTCGGTTCGGCTTCTCCGCCGCCACGTTCACGGCGTATGCCGCGGCGCGGCCCGGTGCATCGCCGGGAGACGTCGTCGTCGCGATGCTCACCGACGCCGCGTTCACCGTGCCGATGCTCGACCTCGCAGCCGCCACCACGGCCGCTGGGCAACCGGCATATGTCTATGAGTTCGGTTGGCCGACAACGGTTTCCGACCTGGGAGCCTGCCACGCGCTGGAGCTGAGCTTCGTCTTCGACACCTTGCCCGGCGGGGCGGCCTACCTCCTGACCGAGGACGCACCGCAGCCCCTGGCCGACCGCATGCACGCAGCATGGGTGGCCTTCGCACGCGACGGCGACCCGGGCTGGCCGGCCTGGCGCCCGGACGACGGCGCCGTCCTGCGTTTCAACACCCCGGACGAGCTCGTCCACGACCCGCGGGCGGCCGAGATCGCCCTCTGGCGCTCGACCTGAGCCGGCGTTCCGCAGTGTCCTGGGAAACGTGCTCCGGGAAGCACCCTTCCCAGGACGTCAGCGCGTGATGAGCGGTGAGAGTGTCTCGCCGAGCAGGGTGACCCGACCCTCGAGGTGGCCGTTGGCCGGCAGGTTGACGGTGACACCGTCGACGCCGGTCGCGAGGATGCGCTCGTACGCCGCAGCCACCTCCTCGGGACTGCCGAGGATGGCGCCGGGCCGACGCGCGGCCAGCTCGGGGATCCGGGCGACCGCGTCGTCGATCTCGCGCTCGGCCTGCTCGTGGGTAGGCGCGATGCAGGCGCTCGTCTGGTAGGTCACCGTGATCTCGGAGCGGTCCCGGCCGAGGCGGGCGCAGTGCTCGTCCAGGGCAGCCAGCTTGCGCGGGATGTCGTCGATCGCGCAGATCAGGTTGGAGTCGTCGGCGTACTGGGCGGCCATCCGCAGCGTCTTGCGCTCCCCGGCGCCGCCGATCATGATCGGGATCTTCCCGACCGGGGCCGGCGAGTTGATCGCCTCGTTCACGACATACCAGCTGCCGTTGAAGGTCAGGCGCTCGCCGTCCAGCATCCCGGTGATGATCTCCAGGCTCTCTTCCAACCGCTCGAACCGGTCGGTGAAGGTACCGAACTCGTAGCCGAGAGAGTCGTGTTCGAGCTCGTACCACCCGGCGCCGATCCCGAGCTGGGCGCGGCCGTGGGAGACGACGTCGAGGGTCGTGACGGTCTTGGCGAGCAGCGTCGGGTTGCGATAGGTGTTGCCGGTGACCAGCGCCGAGAGGCGCACCCGCTCGGTCCGCTGGGACAGGGCAGCGAGCAGGGTGTAGCACTCCAGCATCGCGTTGTCGGGAGCCCCGAGCAGGGGCAGCTGGTAGAAGTGGTCCATCACGAACACCGTGTCGAAGCCGCTCTCCTCGGCCTCGACCGCCTGTCGCGCGACCACGTCGAAGAGGCCGTCACTGCCGACGCCCGGGTAGGTGAAGTTGGGGATCTGGTAGCCGAGGCGGGTCATGAAACCAACCTAACCCGCCCCTCTCCTGACCGGCCCTGGGCGCGACGCCCCGCTCAGCCAGGCCTCCAGCCCGGGGGCATCGATCGGCAGCGCGTCGGACAGCACCTGCGCGCCGGTGGCGGAGACCAACACGTCGTCCTCGATCCGTACTCCGAGACCGCGCAGCTCCGGCGGCACCAGCTCGTCGTGGGCCTGGAAGTACAGGCCCGGCTCGACGGTGAGCACCATCCCCGGCTCCATCGCTGCCCCCAGGTACCGGTCCGGCGGCGACTGTGCGCAGTCGTGCACATCGAGGCCGAGGTGGTGTCCGACCCCGCAGACGATCCAGCGACGGTGGTGCTGCCCGGCGGGCGACAGGGCTTCGTCGACGGACACCGGCAGGAGGCCCCAGTCGGAGAGGCCCCGGGCCAGGACCTCCATGGCGGCGTGGTGGAAGCCGGTGTAGTCACGACCGGGCCCGACAGCGGCGAGCGCGGCGCGGTGGGAGCGCTCGACGAGGTCGTGCACCAGCCGCTGGGTCTCGGTGAACGTTCCGGACACCGGGAAGGTGCGGGTCACGTCGGCGGTGTAAAGGGTCCGCTCCTCGACCCCCATGTCGAGCAGGAGCAGCGCACCCTCGACCACCGGACCGTCGCAGCGGACCCAGTGCAGCGTCGGGGCATGGACTCCGCTGCCGACGATCGTCGCGTAGCCCGGGCCGTTCCCCACCGTCCGGGCATGCCGGTCGAACGTGCCCTGGAGCCACCGCTCGCCACCTCCGGCCACGGCTGCGGGCAGCTCGGCAAGTACTGCGGCAAACCCGTCGACCGTGTCCTCGACCGCGCGCGAGAGCTGCTCGACCTCCCAGCCGTCCTTGATCATCCGCAGCTCGGCGAGCACCCGCCGGTGGGTCTGCGCCGCCTCGCTCCGGTCATTCGGCACGAGGGCGTCGGGGAGGTCCTGCACAGGCCGGACGGGCAGCCCGAGCGCTGCGGACCAGTCGGACGGTCCGGGAACGGCTCCGACCCAGAGCTCGCCGTGCATCGGGTCGGCGAAGAAGCCGGTGGTGCCGGCTCGTTGGGGAGCCGGCACATAGAGGGTTGCATCGTGAGTGCCGGCGGCCGGCGACAGGACGAGAACCGCTCCCTCGATCGCCGCCCCGGTCAGCCAGACGAAGTCACTGTCCGCCCGGAAGTCGTACGTCGTGTCGTTGCTGCGGATTGGCGCGTGACCGGCCGCCACGACGACGGTCGCCCCGGTCAGCGCCGCCGACAGCCGTGCCCGGTGACCAGCCGCCGCGTCCGCCGCACCGGGCTCGAGGCGAGCGGTGCGGTCCTGCGGGCCCCACCCGGTCGCCATGTGGTCGACGAACGCCGAAACCCCGGCCAGCCGCGGGGGCAGACCTCTGCCCGGCTGGAGCGTGCCGGGATCGGCGGGCCAGGGCGTCGACTGAGGTGTCAGCTGCTTGTCGGTGTCGATCTCGTGATCTCCTTCGTCTCAAGGACCCCTCCTTCGGTGATCGGACCACGATCTCATCTCCGCGACGATGCCTCCGGCCGACGACGGTCCGGTGCGGCACGATGGATGGATGACGGACCGGGCCGCGAGCAGGACAGCGGTCCTCGTATGCCAGGGCCGGGCAGCCGCCGACGGCCGGTATGCCGCGGGCCGGTTCGCCGACCCGGTCGCGTGGGACCTGCTCGATCCAGCCGAGCGAGGTGTCGTCGAGCTGGTCCGCGATGACGGTGCGGTCCCCGGACCGGGTGAGCGGATCGCGTACGAGCTGGTCCGCCGGGCGGCGGTCGGGATGGTGCCGCGCACGATCGCCATCGACGAGGCGGTCCGCTCCGGTCCCAACGCGCAGGTCGTCATCCTCGGCGCCGGGCTCGACGGGCGGGCCTGGCGGATGCCGGAGCTGGCCGGCTCGGTGGTGTTCGAGGTGGACCACCCGGCCTCGCAGAGCGACAAGCGACGGAGAGCGACCGGCCTGGGAGCTACCACCGGCGCACAGGTCTGGGTGGCTGCGGACCTAGAGCGCGAGCGGCTCGAACCGGCGCTCCGGGCAGCCGGGTTCGACCCGGACAGTGCGTCGACCTGGGTGTGGGAGGGAGTCGTGCCCTACCTCCGGGCCGACGACGTCCGGGCGGCGGTCGGCCAGATCTCGGACCTGTCAGCGCCGGGGAGCCGCCTGGTCGTCAACTACCAGGCCAGGTCGCTGCCGACGTCGGTGATGCGGCGCACCATGCGGGTGGCCCTGCGCCTCTCGCGCCAGCCCGACCCGATGGCCGGCGAGCCGTGGCGATCGCTCTGGCGACCGTACGGCATACGCGATCTGTTGCAGGACAACGGGTTTGACCTGGTCTCCGACGCGGACTTGTGGGAGCTCTCCACAGGCCTGGAGCTGCCCGCGTGGGCCAACACCTCGTTGCGCAACGGACATGTCGCGGTGGCCACCCGCCGCCATGGAGCGTGATCGACCTCCTCGTCGTCCCCCCCGGAGCAGGTGCCCTCCCAGCCGCGGACGCGAGGCTACAGTGACCGCCATGACGAGCACTGAGGCGACGAACGCGGTGGTGCGCGTCGGCGTGCGCCTCCCCCTCCTACCGGACCGGCTGGGCGAATGGCTCGCCGACGCCTCGGCATACGACGCGGCCGGCGTCGATGCGATCTGGCTCGAGGTCGACACGGAGACCGGGCTGGCCCCCCTCGCACTGCTCGCCGCCCTCGCCGTCACGACCTACCGGTCGCGGCTGGTCCTGTCGGTCGATGCCGATGACCTTCCCTCGGGCTCGGCAGAGCGAATCCTGGACACCGTTCGCCGTCTGAGCCGCAACCGGATCACCCTCGTCGGCGCTGCCGAAGGGCTCGACGAGATCGTCGACCGGGTGGGCGTCGTCCCGGTTCTCGCGCGCGGCGAGAGCGCCACCGACGTCGGGATCGACGACGACCCGCCCACGCTCGTTGCCGCGCGGAGCAGGGACGACGCCGATGGCGAACGCTGGCTGAAGACGACCTCGCCCGAGGACCGGGCAGCGTGGCAGGTGACCCTCTCCGATGCCACCGACCAGGGCGTGGCTGGCGTCGTCGTCGACGCGAGCCCGGTCCTCATCGACATCCTGCGCAACCCTGTTCCGACGGGCGACCGCCACGAGATGCACATCGCGACGGGCTGATGCGAGGGCCGGTCGTGACCTCAGGATCCGCATCCGCGGAGTCGGCGAAGCGTGGCCATTCCGCATTCGCGACTACTTTGGTGAGTCATCAGGCCGTCCCCGGTGAACCACCCCTAGGGGTGATTGACCCTGGGTGGTCGCACCACCACTATGTCCTCACCAATCGGGCTCGCCGCGCGGCCCCATCGAAGCACCGCGCGGGATGAACGGAGGCATGGCGATGGAGCAGATCTCCCGACGGACGTTCCTCGGCGCTACGGCGCTGGGTGTGGGCGTCTCCGTCCTGGGCTTCGACACGGCATACGCCAGCGAGGTCAAGCGCCATCTCCGCATCGAGGGCGCCACCGTCTCGCACTCGGTCTGCCCCTACTGCGCCACCGGTTGCGCGCTGCTCGCCTACACCAAGAAGGTCGGCGACAAGACCGAGCTGCTCCAGATCGAGGGCAACCCTGACAGCCCGGTCAACGAGGGGTGCCTGTGCCCCAAGGGCGCCACCTCGCTCTTCCTCGCGACCGCCAAGGACCGGGTCAAGGCCCCGATGTACCGCAAGGCGGGGGCCAAGGAGTGGCAGGAGGTCTCCTGGGACTTCGCGCTGAACAACCTGGCCCGCAAGATCAAGGACTCGCGCGACCGCACCTTCGTCACCCAGGACGCCAGCGGCAACACGGTGAACCGGTTCGAGGGGGTCGGCTTCGCCGGCGGGGCAGCCTTCTCCAACGAGGAGGGCTACTTCACCCTCAAGGTCCTGCGCGGCCTCGGCATGGTGCACATCGACCAACAGGCTCGAACTTGACACGGTCCCACGGTGGCCAGTTTGGCCGCCACCTTCGGTCGTGGAGCCATGACCAACCACTGGCGCGACATCCAGCACGCAGACCTGGTGCTCATCAACGGAGGCAACCCCGCTGAGGCGCACCCGGTCGGCTTCCGCTGGGTGATCAAGGCCAAGATCAACGGTGCGAAGCTGGTTCACGTCGACCCACGCTTCACGCGGACCTCCGCCGTGTCCGACGTGCACCTGCGCACCCGGACCGGAACCGACGTCGCCTTCTTCGGCGGCCTCATGAACTACGTGCTGAGCAACAACCTGTACCACCGGGACTACGTCGAGTGGGCCACCAACGCCGCTTTCGTGGTCGACGACAGGTACTCGTTCAACGACGGGATGTTCAACGGCTTCGACGCGGCCAAAGGCCAGTACGACCCCACCGTCTGGGCCTATGAGAAGGACGCCACCGGCCACGCGAAGGTCGACCTCAACCATCCCCGCTCGGTGCTCAACCTGCTTCGCAAGCACTACAGCCGCTACACCCCCGAGATGGTCGAGCGGATCACCGGCATACCGCAGGCCCAGTTCCTCCAGGTCGCCAAGATGGTCGGCGAGATGGGCCGCCCCGACAAGGTGATGACCTTCGTCTACGCCGTCGGGATGACCCACCACACCACCGGCGTGCAGGGCATCCGCTCGGGTGCCATGCTCCAGCTCCTGCTGGGCAACATCGGCAAGCCGGGCGGCGGCGTGAACGCCCTCCGTGGCCACTCCAACATCCAGGGCAACACCGACCACGCAATCGTCTGGGAGATCCTCCCGGGCTACCTGAAGATCCCCGTCCCCGGCCAGAAGACCATCGCGGACTACCTGAAGGCGAGCGCATCGACCAAGGCGCGACCCGATGCCGTCAACTTCTTCGGCGAGAACTACGGCAGCTTCATCGTCAGCCTGCTCAAGGCGTGGTACGGCCCAGCCGCGACCAAGGCGAACAAGTTCGCCTTCGACTACCTCCCCAAGCCGGCGGGCAACTCGTCCTGGATGACGATGTTCGAGCGATCCCTCGCCGGGAAGATGGACGGTCTGATCCTCTCCGGCTACAGCGCCACGAGCGTGGGCCCCGACAGCAACAAGATCATCAAGGCGCTCTCCTCGCTGAAGTGGCTGGCGGTCATGGACCCGCTCCCCACCACTGGTGCGGAGTTCTGGCGGGCCCCGGACGTCAACTCCGCGGACGTCCAGACCGAGGTGTTCATGCTTCCGGCGACCCACTGGGTCGAGAAGGAGGGGTCGTTCGTCAACAGCGGCCGGGTCGTGCAGTGGAAGGACCAGGTCATCCCGCCCGAGGGCCAGGCCATGCACGACCACTGGTTCGCCGCGGAGCTCTTCCACCGGATCCGCGTCCTGTACCAGCAGGAGGGTGGCAAGTTCCCCGACCCGATCCGCGACCTCACCATGGACTATGCGGACCCGCGCAAGCCGACGCTGGACGAGGTGGCCCAGGAGATCAACGGCCGAGACCTCACCACCGGCAAGCGACTGGAGTCCTTCGCCCTCCTGAAGGACGACGGCACGACGACGTCCGGCAACTGGATCTACACCGGCCACTACCCCGAAGCCGGCAACCTCGCGTTGCGACGGGACGGCATACAGGATCCGGCGACCAACGACCCGACCGGCATGGGGTTGTACCCCAAGTGGGCGTGGTGCTGGCCGCTCAACCGGCGCGTCCTCTACAACCGTGCCTCGCTCGACCGGTTCGGGCGCCAGTACGACCCCAAGCGGGCGATCCTCTCCTGGGACGCCACCAAGAAGCTGTGGGTCGGCGACGTCCCGGACTACCCCAAGGCCGAGCCGCCGGGAGCCAACGCGAAGCCGCCGTTCATCATGACCGGCGAGGGGACCGGACGGCTGTTCACCAACTCCGTCGTCGACGGACCCTTCCCCGAGTTCTACGAGCCGATGGAGTCGCCGGTCACCAACGCCCTGCACCCGACGGTCCAGAACAACCCCGCCGTGTTCATGTACGAGGGGATCAAGGAGACCCTCGGCACGGCCGCGGACTACCCGTACATCGGCACGACCTACCGGCTCACCGAGCACGAGCACTTCGTCACCCAGCACGTCGAGCACCTCGTCCAGCTCCAGCCCGAAGCCTTCGTCGAGGTGCCGGCCGCGCTCGCCAAAGAGAAGGGCATCGCGACCGGGGACCACGTCCGCGTGTCGTCCAAGCGCGGCAAGGTCGAGGTCCGAGCCGTGGTCACCAAGCGGCTCGGCGGGCTGCAGATCGACGGGAAGACGATCTACCACATCGGCATCCCCATCCACTGGGGCTTCGTCGGCATCAACACCGGCAAGCACTGGGTGGCCAACGCGCTGACCCCGTTCGTCGGCGACGCCAACACCCGCACCCCGGAGTTCAAGTCCTTCCTCGTCAACATCGAGAAGATCTGATGGTCGAAGGAGCCGTCACGACCAGCCCGTGGGTGGCACCGCGGCGCCGTGCCAAGGATCTCCGGGAACGGCACGCGTTCGCCGCCCAGGTGCTCGGCGTCTACCTTGCCCTGCTGGACGTCTGGGAGGAGTCCTGGGAGAACGCCCGCACCGACCTGGACGCGTCGGCGGACATCGCTGCCTGGTCGGCCGAACACGTGCTGCCGCGGGTCGTCGCGGCGACCGCGGCCACCGGTCCGGCGCCGCTCGTCGACGAGCTCCTGGACCTGGGGTCCGCAGAGCCGGCTGTGCGCGTGCAGCTGCTCCGGGACTGGCTCCAGGGGGAAGAGCTGGCTCCCGCCTTTGAGTACCTCGCCCGAGCGACGCTGCGCGGACCGCTGGCCGCCACCGACGCGGCGGCCATCACGAACGACCCGGCATCGGGCTCCGCCCCGCGCTCGGCCCGCCACTGCCCACGATGTGGCGGGCTGCCGCAGCTCAGCCTGCGGAGCAACACCAAGGACAACCTGGCGACTGGGATCCGCAAGCTGCAGTGCGCCCGGTGCAGCCACACCTGGCCGTTCGCCAGCGCCGCCTGCGCCTCCTGCGGAGAGCTGGAAGGCGGCCGGCTGACGTTCTACTCCGAGGAACGGCCCGGCATGCAGGTGGCCCGGGGCGACAACGGTGATGCCACCTTCCCGCACGTTCGGATCGCCGCCTGCTCGTCCTGCGAGCGGTACGTCATCGACATCGACCTCAACCGGGATCCCCTGGCCGTGCCGGAGGTCGACGAGCTGGCAGCCCTGCCCCTGGACCTGTATGCGGCCGAACACGGCCTCACCAAGATCACTCCGAACATGATGGGGTTCTGATGGAGATCACACCGGGACGGTCATACGGGTTCTTCACCGACACGAGTGTGTGCATCGGCTGCAAGGCCTGCGAGGTCGCGTGCAAGACGTGGAACGAGCTGCCCGGACCCGAGCCCACGTTCGGGGACGGCTACGACAACACCGGGGAGCTCGGTGCCCAGAACTGGCGCCACGTGCAGTTCCACGACAACGTCAAGGACGACACGTTGGAAGCCGGGATGGGCACCGCCTGGCTGATGATGTCCGACGTCTGCAAGCACTGCAAGAACGCCAGCTGCATGGAGGTCTGCCCGACCGGGGCCCTCATGCGCACCGAGTTCGACACGGTCTACGTCCAGCCCGACGTGTGCAACGGGTGCCGCAACTGCACCTCGGCCTGCCCGTACCACGTCATCCAGATGGACGAGACCAACAAGGTCGCCCAGAAGTGCACCCTGTGCTACGACCGGCTGCAGGGCAGCCTGGAGCCGGCGTGCGCCAAGACCTGCCCGACCGACTCGATCAACTTCGGCCCGGTCGACGAGCTGCGCGAGATGGCCAAGCAGCGGGTCGAGACCCTGCACTCGCAGGGCGTCACCCAGGCCTACCTCTACGGTGCCGACGACTCGATCTACGGCGGCCTCAACGCCTTCTTCCTCCTCATGGACAAGCCCGAGGTCTACAAGCTGCCCAACCAGGAGAGCTCGGTACTGCCCAGCCGCAACGACGCCGGCGGCTACCTCGGCTCCTTCGGCGCCGCCGTGGCCGGCATCTTCGCCGCCGTGATGGCCCTGCGGCTACGTCGCCCGCGGGAGCCCGAGCCGGCGACAGCGGCCGAACCCCCAGCACCCACCACGACCGACGAAGGCGGTAAGTGACCATGCACCCTGCCATCGACCACTTCGCCCGGGATCCGCACTGGACGTGGTTCATCCTCTTCTACTTCTTCTTCGCGGGGATCGCCGGCGGGTCGTACCTCATCGCCACGCTGCTCCGCCTGCGCGGTGACAAGGGCGACGAACCGGTCGCCCGCCTCGGCTACTACGTCACCTTCATCGTCCTTCTGTGCTGCCCACCCCTGCTGATCATCGACCTCGGCCAGCCGCTGCGGTTCTGGCACATGATGTGGCGACTGACACCGAACGAGCCAGGCCTCAACTTCAAGTACTGGTCTCCGATGTCGCTCGGCGTGTGGGGCCTGTCGCTGTTCTCCACCTTCGCGGCGATCTCGTTCTTCGAGGTGCTCGTTCGCGACGACAAGCTGCGGCTGCCGATCGCCAAGCGGGCGGTGGCGCTGCTCGACGGCGGGCTGGGCCGGGTCGTCAACATCCTCGGCAGCATCTTCGGACTGTTCATCGCCGGCTACACCGGTGTCCTCCTCTCGGTGTCCAACCAGCCGATCTGGAGCGACACCTGGACCCTCGGCGGGCTGTTCCTGGCATCCGGTCTCTCCTCCGCGACCGCCGTGTTGACGATCCTGTCGCGGTACCGGCGCGGCGCAGGCGTGACCCACGAGTACCTCCACCTCTCGGAGAGCTACTTCACCGTGCTCGAGGTGGTCATGCTCGTGCTGTTCGTCGTCTCGCTGCGCGGGACCGGCGCCTTGGAGCGCACGTTCACGATGCCCTGGCTGATCCTGTGGGCGGTCGCCATCGCCAGCCTCATCCCAGGAATCACCGGCCTGTTCCCGACCCGCGCGCGGGTCGCCGTCAGCGGCCACGGCAGCATGGACGTCACGGTCCACTCCGGGGGAGCCGCGACGGCCGCCACGATGGCGTTCGTCCTGATCGGCGTCATCTGCCTCCGCGCCGCCATCATCCTGCCCGTGCACGCATGGTAGGGACATGACGGTACCCACCGTCGACCGGGTCAGGCAGGCCCTGGCCACCGTCGACGACCCCGAGATCCACCGACCGATCACCGAGCTCGGCATGGTCGACACCGTGGAGATCTCGCCGGACGGCAAGGTCCGCGTCGGCATCCTGCTGACCATCCAGGGCTGCCCGTTGCGGGACAAGCTCCAGGGCGACATCACCTTGGCGATCGCGAAGCTCGACGACGTCACCGGCGTGACCGTCGACTTCGGGGTGATGAGCGACGGTCAGCGCAAGACGCTGCAGAGCGAGCTGATGGGTGACCGCAGCACCCGGGTCATCCCGTTCTCGAACCCGCTGTCCCGGACCAAGATCTATGCAGTGGCGAGCGGCAAGGGCGGTGTCGGCAAGTCCTCACTGACCGTGAACCTGGCGGTGGCGACCGCGCGCCTCGGCCGCTCGGTGGGGATCGTCGACGCCGACATCTACGGTCACTCGATTCCGCGCATGCTCGGTGTGACCGAGAAGCCGACCCAGGTCGGGGAGATGGTCATGCCACCGACCGCTCACGGCGTGCGGGTGATCTCGACGGGCATGTTCACCTCCGGCAACAACCCGGTGGTCTGGCGCGGGCCGATGCTGCACCGTGCACTCGAGCAGTTCCTCGCCGAGGTCTACTGGGGCGACCTCGATGTGCTCTTCCTCGACCTGCCACCGGGAACCGGAGACATCGCGCTCTCCATCTCCCAGCTGCTCCCGTCGGCCGAGATCCTCGTCGTGACCACCCCGCAGCAGGCTGCGGCCGAGGTCGCCGAGCGGGCCGGTTCGATGGTGACCCAGACCGAGCAGCACATCGCCGGCGTCATCGAGAACATGGCCTGGCTGAGCTGCCCGCACTGCGACGAGCGGATCGACGTCTTCGGCTCCGGTGGCGGCCGCAAGGTCGCCGACGCCTTGAGCCGCATCGTCGGCGCGCCCGTGCCGCTGCTCGGCCAGATCCCGCTCGACGTGCGGTTGCGAGAGCACGGCGACAGCGGCGACCCGATCGTGCTTGCCGACCCGGACAGCCCGGCTGCCCAGGTCATCCTGGAGATCGTGGACAAGCTCTCGGTCCGCGGCCGGAGCCTGGTGGGCCGGCTGCTCGGACTCACGCCGCTGCGTCGGTGAGGGTCCCCGGAGCCGGACCGCACGGCATACGAGGTCGTATGCCGCGTGGCCGGCAACTGGTCACTCGACGCCGAGCATGACCTCGGTCGACTTGACCAGGACCGTCGCGGCGGTGCCGGGCTCGAGCCCG
>JAJPIW010000059.1 GCA_021324575.1 Intrasporangiaceae bacterium
CGCTACGGCCTGCTCGCCAACCCCTCGCTGCGGATCTACAAGCCCTGGCTCGATGCCGACTTCGTCGGTGAGCTCGGTGGCCGGCACGAGATGAGTGAGTGGCTCGTGGCGCGCGACCTGCCCTACCGCGCGAGCACCGAGAAGGCCTACTCCACCGACGCCAACATCTGGGGCGCCACCCACGAGGCCAAGACCCTCGAGCGACTCGATGAGTCGATGGAGATCGTCGAGCCGATCATGGGCGTGCCGTTCTGGCGCGACGACGTCCAGATCGCCAGCGAGGACGTCACGATCGCCTTCCACCAGGGGCGTCCGGTGGCCATCAACGGACAGGACTTCACCGACCCCGTCGCACTCGTCCACGAGGCCAACACGATCGGCGGCCGGCACGGCCTGGGCATGTCCGACCAGATCGAGAACCGGATCATCGAGGCCAAGTCGCGCGGCATCTACGAGGCCCCGGGCATGGCTCTCCTCTTCGCGGCATACGAGCGGCTGCTCAACGCGATCCACAACGAGGACACAATCGCCAACTACCACGCCGAGGGGCGTCGGCTCGGCCGGCTCCTCTACGAGGGCCGCTGGCTGGACCCGCAGTCGCTCATGCTCCGCGAGAGCATCCAGCGTTGGGTCGCCTCGGCCGTCACCGGTGAGGTCACCCTCCGGCTGCGGCGCGGCGACGACTACAGCATCATCGACACCCGGGGACCGAACTTCTCCTACCACCCGGAGAAGCTGTCCATGGAGCGCACCGAGGACGCCGCCTTCGGGCCGGTCGACCGGATCGGCCAGCTCACGATGCGCAACCTGGACATCGCTGACAGCCGGGCCAAGCTGGAGCTGTATGCCGCGCAGGGCCAGCTGGGTCGAGGACATCTCGACCTCGTCGGCGAGCTCGAGCCGGGGGGGGCGGCCCAGATCGCGTCCAACCCCAGGACGGTCGACATCGACGACGCGCTCGACGCGCTCGATGCTGCTGCCATGGAGTTCGGCACCGACTGAGCAACAATGAGGCAATGACCGACCAGCAACCGGACCCCGGCACCTATGAGGGCGAGGAGGGCACCCCGCCCGCCCAGACCCCGCCTCCCCCGGTGCGCTACCAGCCCGACCCCCCGGCACAGCTCCCGGCCCCACTCTCGGACGCCTCCGCCGTCGCCAAGCCCGGGCCAACGACCCTCGACCGGCTGGCCGCCGTTGCCGGTCCACTGTCGTTCGTGCTCTTCATGGTCTGCGGCTTCCTCGGGGGGTGGGCCTGGTCGTGGCTGTTCTTCCTGCTACCCGGTCTCCTCTACACCTGGAACCGCGGCACCGGTCACCAGCGCTGACCGGATCCCACCTGTGAACCCAATCCTGTTGCGGGGTGGTCGCCTCGTGCCCGTCGACGGCCGCTCGGTGACGCCATCGGATCCGGTCGACCTGTTCCTCGACCAGGGCCGGGTCACGAACGTGGGGCCTCGGCTTCCCAGACCGGCCGGGGTCGACGAGGTCGCCCTCGACGGGCGGTTCGTCATCCCCGGCCTCTGGGACCATCACGTCCACATGACCCAGTGGGCGGCCACCCTGCGTCGGGTCGACCTGGCCGGCACCGCCTCACCGCGGCACGTGCTGGAGCGGGTGCGCGACCACATCGCCGCCCTGGACTCCTCGGGCGCCGCGCCGGACACCCTCGTCGTCGGCTGGGGCTACCGGTCCGGTGCGTGGGACCCGCTGCCGAGCGTGACAGCCCTCGACGCCGTGTCCGGCCTGCACCCGGTGGTGCTCATGTCCGGCGACGGGCACAACGGCTGGCTCAACACGATCGCCCTGGACCTGATGGGCGTCCCACGCCGCGACACCCCCCTCGACGAGGGCGACTGGTTCCCCATCTGGCCCCGCGTCAGTGCCCTGCCCGGAGCAGCCGAGCAGGCCGATGCAGGCTTCGCCGATGCCCTGGGCCGGGCCGCGGCCGCCGGAGTCGTCGGGATCACCGACCTGGAGTTCGACGCGGCCACCGGCACCTGGCCGGCGCGGTATGCCGCGGGGCTGGACTCCATCCGGGTCCGGGTCGGGGTCTATGCCGACCAGCTCGACCGGGTCATCGCCGACGGGCGCCGGACCGGCGACGTGTGGGAGGGCACCGGTGGCCTGTCGACGACGGGGCCGTTCAAGGTCATCTCGGACGGCTCGCTCGGAACCCGCACCGCGCACTGCTGCGACCCCTATCCCGTTGCCCTGCAAGGTGACTGGCCCTACGGCAAGCAGAACATCTCCCTCGACGACCTGGCGGCCGCCATGGCCCGGGCGACCACCAGCGGACTGGACTGCGCCATCCACGCGATCGGCGACGCCGCCATGGACATCGCGCTCGACGCGTATGCCGCGACCGGAGCCCGGGGGTCGATCGAGCACGCCCAGCTCACGACCCCGGCGCAGATCCAGCGGATGGCGGCGCACGGCATACGGGCCTCAGTCCAGCCGGCGCACCTGCTCGACGACCGCGACCTGACCTCCGTGTGCTGGCCGGGGCGCGAGGACCGCACGTTCATGTTCCGGTCGATGCTCGATGCCGGGGTCCGCCTCGCCCTCGGGTCCGACGCGCCGGTGTCGCCGCTCGACCCCTGGCTGGCGATGGCCGCGGCGGTCCACCGCTCCGCCGATGCGCGCGACCCGTGGACGCCCGAGCAGGGGATCACCGCGGCCGAGGCCCTCGCCGGCAGCACCGACGGGTGGGGCACCGTCGCCACCGGTCACCCCGCCGACCTGGCCGTCCTCGACACCGACCCGCTCGCGGGGTCGGCCGCCGACGGGACGGCTGCCGTCGGGCGGCAGCTGCGCGACGTACGCGTCGCGCTGACCTTCGTCGACGGTCGCCTCGTCCACGACGCCCGCTGACGCCTGCCGTTGTGGACGGCATACAAATAGGCTCTTCGGTATGCCGCGTGCGCACCCTTCGGCCTCGACCGCCTCGCTGGCCCGGATCGAGCGCAGTGCCGGCGAGCTGTCGACGTCGGCGGCCCAGCGGATGGAGGCCAGCCACGACTGGTACCGGCAGCTGTCCGCCGAGGACCGGTCCTGGGTCGGGCTCGTCGCGCAGGCGGGCATCGGCTCGTTCATCGAGTGGCTGCGGACCGGCGACGACCGGATCCCGGCCGAAGCCGTCTTCGCCACCGCTCCGCGCGAGCTGACCGGGTCGGTGAGCCTCGGGCAGACCCTCGACCTGGTCCGCACCGTCGTCGACGTCGTCGAGACCGACGTGACCGCGCTCGCCGCACCCGGCGAGGAGCAGGTCATCCGCGAAGCGGTCCTGCGCTACAGCCGGGAGATCGCGTTCGCCGCCGCCCAGGTCTATGCGCAGGCCGCGGAGTCACGCGGGGCGTGGGACGCCCGGTTGGAGGGGCTCGTCGTCGACGCCGTCCTGCGCGGCGAGGCCGACGAGTCGATGCAGAGCCGGGCAGCGGCCCTCGGCTGGGGTTCGACCAGCCGGGTCGCGGTCATCGTCGGCGGCTCACGTTCCGGGACAGCGGCCGCACGAATCGACGAATTGCACCGGGCCGCACGCAAGCTCGGCGTCGAGGCGCTGGCCGCCGTGCAGGGTCGCCGGTTCGTCTGCATCGTCGGCGACACCGACGACGGGCTCCACGCCGCCGCCACCCTCGAGGGCCATTTCGCCGAGGGTCCGATCGTCGTCGGGCCGACCGTCCCGCACCTCTTCGCCGCCGGCCGGTCGGCCCGGGCCGCGATCTCCGGCTACACCGCCGCCCCGGCCTGGCCCGGCGCGCCGCGCCCGGTCCGGGCCGACGACCTGCTCGCCGAGCGGACCATCATCGGCGACCTGCCCGCCCGGGCCCGGCTCATCGACCGGATCTGGCAGCCCCTGGCCTCCGGCGGCGGGCATCTGCTGGAGACGGCGGCCGCCTACCTCGACGCGGGCGGCAACCTGGAGGCCACCGCCCGCTCGCTCTACGTCCACACCAACACCGTCCGCTACCGCCTCGCGGGCATCGAGAAGGCCACCGGCTACAGCCTCACCGACCCCCACGATGCGTTCACCGTCCACCTCGCCCTCGTCTCGGGTCGTCTGACCGAGCCCCGCGGCAGGGCGTCGTCGCGCGCACGACCCGGCTGACCGGCATACTTGGAGAAACCCTCTAAAACCAAGGCCCATTGTTCGTGCTGTTCGGTCACGGCACCGTAACGCGGGGCCGGGAAGGCTGGATGCGTGCTCGTCATCACCGGCCCTGGTCAGGGCTCGCAGACTCCCGGCTTCCTCGCACCCTGGCTCGAGCAGCCCGGTGTGCGCGAGCGGGCCGAGGCACTTTCCGAGGTCGTCGGCATCGACCTCGTCGCCCACGGCACGACCTCTGACGAGGAGACGATCAAGGACACGGCCGTCGCGCAGCCGCTCATCGTGGCTGCCGGCCTGCTCGCCTTCCCGACCCTCTTCGACGGCCCGGTCGACCTGTCCCTCGTCGGAGCGCTGGCGGGTCACTCGGTCGGCGAGATCACCGCTGCCGGCGCGGCCGGCGTCCTCACCGACGACGACGCGATGGCCTTCGTCCGTGAGCGCAGCCAGGGGATGGCCGCGGCGAGCGCCGCCCAGCCCACCGGCATGAGCGCCGTCCTCGGCGGTGACCCCGACGAGGTCCTCGCGACCATCGAGCGGCATGGCCTGACCCCCGCCAACATCAACGCCAAGGGCCAGGTCGTCGCCGCCGGCACTCTGGACCAGCTCGCCGCCCTCGCCGCCGGCCCGCCTGCCAAGGCTCGGGTCGTCCCGCTCAAGGTGGCCGGCGCGTTCCACACCTCGCACATGGCGCCCGCTCTGGAGCGGCTCACCGCACTCGCCGCCACGATCACACCGAGCGACCCGGGCGTCACCCTGGTGTCCAACGCCGACGGCCAGGTCGTCGACCACGGCGCCGAGGTGCTCCGCCGCCTCGTCAACCAGGTGACCAACCCGGTCCGCTGGGACCTCTGCTCGGAGACGTTCGCCACCCTCGGCGTCACCGGCCTCATCGAGCTCCCGCCCGCCGGGACCCTCGCCGGACTCGCGAAACGGGCCATCCCCGGCATCGAGATCCTCGCCCTGAAGTCTCCTGACGACCTCGATGCCGCGCGCCGCATGGTGCGCGAGCACGGCAGCGCCCGCGCTGCCGAGGAAGGCTGATCCCGTATGCCGTCCGCTCGCCCCTCCCTGTCCCCCGGCGTCACCCCACGCCATTCGCGCATCCTCGGCGTCGGCGGCTACCGGCCGCGCCGGGTCGTCCCCAACAGCGAGGTCATCGAGGCGATCGACTCCTCCGACGAGTGGATCCAGGAGCGGTCCGGGATCAAGTCCCGCCGCTGGGCCAGCGAGGACGAGACCATCATCGCCATGTCCGCCGCAGCCGCCCGGGACGCGATGGCCATGGCCGGCATCACCCCCGACCAGCTGGGGACGGTCCTCGTGGCCACGGTGACCTGGATGTACAACACCCCCGCGGCCGCGCCGGTCCTGGCCGCCGAGCTGGGCGCGACCAACGCCGCCGCGTTCGACATCTCCGCCGCCTGCGCGGGCTACTGCCACGGCATCGCGATCGCAAGCGACCTGGTCAAGGGCGGGACGTCGGACTACGTCCTCGTCGTCGGCGTCGAGCGGCTGTCGGACTTCACCGACCCCACCGACCGTGGCACGGCCTTCATCTTCGGCGACGGCGCCGGCGCCGCAATCGTCGGCCCGTCTGAGACGCCTGGCATCGGCCCGACCGTGTGGGGCGCCGACGGTACCCGCTGGGACGCGATCCAGCAGCGCGAGCCATGGACCGAGGTCGTCTCGGCCGGCAAGGAGAAGCCGGCCATCGTCATGCAGGGCCAGGCGGTGTTCCGCTGGGCGGTGTGGTCGATGGCCCCGGTCGCCCAGCAGGCCATCGACGCGGCCGGCATCACGATCGGCGACCTGGACGCCTTCATCCCCCACCAGGCCAACATGCGGATCATCGACTCGATGATCAAGACCCTCAAGCTGCCCGAGGGCATCCCGGTCGCCCGGGACATCGCCGAGACCGCCAACACCTCCGCGGCATCCATCCCGCTCGCCACCGAGCGGATGCTCCGCGAGGGGCAGGCACCTCACGGTGGCCTGGCCCTGCAGATCGGCTTCGGCGCCGGCCTCTCGTATGCCGCGCAGGTCGTCGTCCTCCCCTAGCCCCGTTTCCGCACCGGCACGTCCCAACCCCGCAGTTAGATCCACGCAGTTACATCCACTGAGAAGAAGGAGCACCACCCATGGCTCAGAGCGAGCAGGAGATCTTGGCCGGCCTGGCCGACATCGTCAACGAGGAGACCGGCCTGGACACCGACTCGGTCCAGCTGGACAAGGCCTTCACCGAGGACCTCGACATCGACTCCCTCTCGATGATGACGATCGTCGTCAACGCAGAGGACAAGTTCGGCGTGAAGATCCCCGACGACGAGGTCAAGAACCTCGTCACCGTCGGTGACGCCGTGAAGTTCATCGGGGCCAACCAGTCCTGAGCCCAGACGTCACCGGACCGCGTCCGCCAGAGCCCGGCGACGCGGTCCGGTGAACGGCCCGCACCACCCAGCCCACCGGCATACGAGGAGCAACAGCGCATGACCACAGACCGACGCGTCGTCGTCACCGGACTCGGGGCCACCACCCCGCTCGGTGGCACCGTTCCGGCGACCTGGGAGGCGCTCCTGGCCGGCAAGTCGGGTGCTCGCACCCTCACCGAGGAGTGGGTCGCCAAGTACGAGCTGCCCGTCCACTTCGCCGCGCGGCTCGCCGTGCCCGCCGACGAGGTCCTCGCCAAGGTCGAGATCCGGCGGATGGACCCGAGCGCGCAGTATGCCGTCATCGCGGCCCGCGAGGCCTGGGCCGACGCCGGAGCGCCCGAGCTCGACCCCGAGCGGCTGGGCGTCGCCATCGGCACCGGGATCGGTGGCGTGTGGACCCTGCTGGACCAGTGGGACACGTTGCGGGAGAAGGGCGTTCGTCGCGTCTACCCGCTCGCGGTCCCGATGCTCATGCCCAACAGCCCGAGCGGCAACGTCTCGCTCGCCCTCGGCGCCCGGGCCGGCGCCCATTGCACGGTGTCGGCGTGTGCATCCGGTGCCGAGTCGATGGGTACCGGCTACGAGATGATCCGCACCGGCCGCGCCGACATGGTCGTCGCCGGCGGAACCGAGGGCGCCATCCACCCCATCTGCTTCGCCGGCTTCGCCCAGATGCAGGCGCTGTCGACCCGCAACGACTCCCCCGAGACGGCGTCCCGGCCCTATGACACGACCCGGGACGGGTTCGTCATGGGTGAGGGCGCGGGCGTCATCGTCCTGGAGGCCGAGGAGCACGCCCGGGCTCGCGGCGCCAAGATCTACGCCGAGTTCGCCGGGATCGGGATGTCGTCCGACGCCCACCACATCACCGCGCCGGAGCCCGAGGGTGCCGGCGCGAGCCGCGCCATGATCGAGGCCGTCGGGTCCGCCGGGCTGACCCCCGGCGACATCGTCCACATCAACGCGCACGCCACGTCCACCCCGGTGGGCGACATCGCCGAGTCCAACGCCATCCGCCGCGCCTTCGGCAGCGCGGCCGACGCGATGGCCGTCAGCGCGACGAAGTCGATGACCGGTCACCTGCTCGGTGCTGCCGGTGCCCTCGAGGGCGTCTTCACGATCCTCGCGGTTCACAACCGGCTGGCCCCGGCGACGATCAACATCACCGACTTCGACCCGGCCATCGAGCTGGACGTCATTCGTGGCGAGCACCGTCAGCTGCCGGCGGGTGACATCGCGGCACTCAACAACTCCTTCGGCTTCGGCGGCCACAACGTCGCCTTCACCGTCAAGAGCGTCTGACCCCCGCAGGCCCAGACCCACCTATGGGCGCCCGGCGCGTCAGCCCTGGCACCCCCTCCCAGGTAGCCCGGACCGCCCGGCTCGCCCCACCCGCCCGAAAACCTAACCTCTGCTAGCAGAGGTTAGTTCGCTTAGCACAGGGTGCAACCTCTGCTGAGTGACCCAACTTCTGCTAGCAGAGGTTGGGTCAGGGGGGCGAAGAGGCCCCGCCGGGCTCAGCCGACCTTGTGCAGCCAGCGGACAGGGGCGCCGTCACCGGCATACCGGAAGACCTCGAGCTCGTCGTCCCAGTCGGTGCCGAGGAGCTCCTCGATCATCTCGGCCATCGCCTCGGGTGAACCCTGGGCGAGCTTGACGACCTCGCGGAGCCGGTCCTCGTTGATCACGGCGTCACCGCTGGCCGAGACCCACGTGTGGTGGATGCCGAGGCCGGGGGTGTGCGCCCAGCGCGACCCGTCGACGCCGGGGCTCGGCTCCTCCGTCACTTCATAGCGCAGCCCGGCGAACCCTCGCAGTGCGGAGGCGATCTGGGCGCCGGTTCCCTGCACTCCGGACCAGGCGAACTCGCCGCGGACCAGTCCTGGGGCGGCGGGTTGCGGGGTCCAGTCGATGGAGACTCGGGACCCCAGGGCGCTCTCGAGCGTCCACTGGATGTGTGGGCACAACGCCGTCGGGGTCGAGTGAACGAACACCACCCCACGGGTCTTGATGCGCGGCATCGCGACAGACATCCTGGCCTCCTTCGGTGCGAGGGACGTCTTCCCCAACGCCGTCCACCGAGTGGTGTGCCACGAGCTCTCGTGCCGTATGCCGTGCTCTTCAGTTGTGTGGTCCTGTTGTGCGGTGCCGCACCATCGCGGCTCGCGCGCACCATTGTGCACGAGAGCGCGCATCCGCACCAGATGCCACACGGGTAACCTGCGCCCCGAAGTCCCCGCCCGTCACCGCGCCGCCTGGCCGCATGGAGCCGGCCCCAACCACCGCACCGCGATAGGCTCACCGCCGCGTCGACCGTCGCCACAGGCTGGCCAGAGGTCGCGCGGGGCGTTAGCTCAGTCGGTCAGAGCAGCGGACTCATAATCCGTCGGTCCTGGGTTCAAGCCCCAGACGCCCCAC
>JAJPIW010000042.1 GCA_021324575.1 Intrasporangiaceae bacterium
GCGTCTTCGGCGGCAGCGACGGACGACCTCGTCGAGCAGTCATTGCTCCAAACCCCATCTCTGATCAGGGGTGTTGCACTAACCGCGTGAGCCCGCCTAGTGCCTTCTGCGCCCGAGTTTCGTTCTCGGGTGCAGACGGAGCTTGTCGGGTGCGGAGGCCTGCGTCGCCGGGTGCGGAGGGCGGCGCTGGGGCGCGGCCACCGGCGTCGTCGGACGCGGCCACCGGCGGACGGGCGGCATACCTCGGAACAACCCCGCACGTGCGGGGTTCGCGGGTGAGGCGAGGCTGGCGGGGCAGCCGAGGGGGCGGGCGAGAGGGGACCGGGGCGTCAGGCGGGGTGTCGGGTGCGGCTCCCGGCGGACGGGCGGCATACCTCTGCACAACCCCGCACGTGCGGGGTTGTTCCGTGGTTACCACTGAGTAACGTCGACATAACCCCGCACGTGCGGGGTTCGCGGGTGAGGCGAGGCTGGCGGGGCAGCCGAGGGGGCGGGCGAGAGGGGACCGGGGGGGGTCAGGCGGTGTCGGGTGCGGCTCCCGGTGGGCGAGCGGCATACGGGATCGGACCTGGACTCCCGGTGGGCGAGCGGCATACGGGATCGGACCTAGACTCCCGACCCATGACTGCGCTCGGTGCCGACCTGCGACGAGGACCCTTCCGCGAAGGGGAGCGGGTGCAGCTCACCGACCCCAAGGGCCGGATGAACACGATCGTGCTGGCGGCCGGCAAGCAGTTCCACACCCACCGCGGTTACCTGCTCCACGACGAGCTCATCGGCCGGCCCGACGGCTCGACGATCACCAACACGACCGGCGTGGAGTACCTCGCCATGCGGCCCCTGCTGGCCGACTACGTCATGTCGATGCCGCGAGGCGCCGCGGTCGTCTACCCCAAGGACGCCGGCCAGATCGTCACGATGGCCGACATCTTCCCCGGCGCGGTCGTCGTCGAGGCCGGGGTGGGGTCCGGCGCCCTGGCCATGTCGTTGCTCAGGGCGGTGGGCGACCAGGGCCGGCTGTACTCCTTCGAGCGTCGCGAAGACTTCGCCGACATCGCCAGGGCCAACGTCCATCTCTTCTTCGGCCAGGAGCACCCCGCCTGGACGGTCACCGTCGGCGACCTTGTCGAGCGGCTCCCGCAGACCGTCGACAACGGCACCGTCGACCGGGTCGTCCTCGACATGCTCGCGCCGTGGGACTGCCTCGACGTCGTCCACGCAGCGCTCGCCCCGGGCGGACTGCTCATCTGCTACGTCGCCACCGCCACCCAGCTGTCGCGGGTCGCCGAGGCGATGCGCGACCACGGCGGCTGGACCGAGCCGTCGGCGTGGGAGTCGCTCGTCCGCGGCTGGCACCTCGAGGGCCTCGCCGTCCGGCCCGAGCACCGGATGCACGGCCACACCGGCTTCCTCATCACCACCCGCAGGCTCGCCGACGGCGTCACGCCGCCGCTGCGCAAGCGCCGTCCGGCCAAGGGTGCCTACGGCGAGGCCGGGGTCGACGAGGACGCCTGGACCCCCGAGGACGTGGGGGAGCGGGTGCCCTCGGACAAGCGCGTCCGTCGCACCCGGCGCGCCCTCGTCGCCGAGACCGAGACCGAGAGGAGCGCGCAGCCCCGGGCGGAGTCCGAGTCCCGGCAGGCGCCCGAGGGCTGAGACGGCATCCGGCCGGGCGACGCGGGCTCACGCTCAGGTGACGCACCTGTGACCCAAACCTCCCCGACCTGCCCAGACTCCGGAGTTAGGGTCGAATCAGACCGCCGACACGAAGGCGGCAAGTCACCTGCCGCGGAGGAGTCGCCATGACCGACCAGACCCCCGGAACGGGCCCTGGCACCGGGCCGAACGACGTCGAGCACCTGCGTCGCGAGATCGCCGCGCTGCGGGCCAAGGTCGCCACCAACCCCGGCCAGCTGCGCGAGCTGCAGGAGAGCGTCCGCGGCCTGGAGTCCCGCCTCCTCACCGTCAACTCCCAGAACGATCGCCTCGTCCGGACCCTCAAGGAGGCCCGCGACCAGATCGTCAGCCTCAAGAACGAGATCGACCGGCTCGGCCAGCCGCCGTCGGCCTTCGGCGTCATCCTGGACGCCTACGGCGACGGCACCGTCGACATCCTGACCGGCGGCCGCAAGCTGCACGTCGCGGTCGCCCCCGACGTGGAGGCGGAGTCGCTGGTCCCCGGCCGTGAGGTGCGGCTCAACGAGTCGCTCAACGTCATGAGCGTCCACGGCTACGAGCGGGTCGGCGACGTGGTCCTCGTCAAGGAGGTCCTCGACGACGACCGGGTCCTGGTCATCTCCCGCGGCGACGAGGAGCGCGTATGCCGGCTGGCCGAGCCCCTCCTCGACGGCCCGGTGCGCGTCGGCGACGCCCTCACCATGGAGACCCGGTCCGGCTTCGTCTTCGAGCGGATCCCGAAGTCCGAGGTCGCCGACCTCGTCCTGGAAGAGGTTCCCGACATCTCCTACGAGGACATCGGCGGCCTGAGCGGGCAGATCGAGGTCATCCGCGACTCGATCGAGCTGCCCTACCTGCACCCCGACCTCTACATCGAGCACCACCTCAAGCCGCCCAAGGGTGTCCTCCTCTACGGCCCGCCCGGATGTGGCAAGACGATGATCGCCAAGGCGGTCGCGGCGTCGTTGGCGCGCAAGGTCGCCGAGAAGCAGGGCACGCCGCTCGCCAAGTCCTACTTCCTCAACATCAAGGGCCCCGAGCTGCTCAACAAGTACGTCGGCGAGACCGAGCGGCATATCCGGCTGATCTTCCAGCGCGCCCGGGAGAAGGCCAACGAGGGCAACCCGGTCGTCGTCTTCTTCGACGAGATGGAGAGCCTGTTCCGGACCCGCGGCTCCGGCGTCTCCTCCGACGTCGAGACGACCATCGTCCCCCAGCTGCTGGCCGAGATCGACGGGGTCGAGGGCCTGGAGAACGTCATCGTCATCGGTGCCTCCAACCGGGAGGACATGATCGACCCGGCCATCCTGCGCCCGGGCCGGCTCGACGTGAAGATCAAGATCGAGCGACCCGACGCCGAGGCGGCCCGCGACATCTTCGCCAAGTACCTCACCCCCGACCTGCCGCTGCACGCCGACGACCTGGCCGAGAACGGCGGCAGCGCGCAGGCCACCGTGGAGGCGATGATCCAGGCCTCGGTCGAGCGGATGTACGCCGAGATCGACGACAACCGCTTCCTCGAGGTGACGTATGCCGGCGGCGACAAGGAGATCCTCTACTTCAAGGACTTCAACTCCGGTGCGATGATCCAGAACATCGTCGACCGGGCCAAGAAGATGGCGATCAAGGACTTCCTCACCTCCGGCGCCCACGGGCTGCGGGTCGACCACCTCCTGCAGAGCTGTGTCGATGAGTTCAAGGAGAACGAGGATCTCCCTAACACGACCAACCCCGACGACTGGGCCCGGATCTCGGGCAAGAAGGGGGAGCGGATCGTCTACATCCGGACCCTCGTGTCGACCAAGCGGGGTACCGAGCCCGGCCGGTCGATCAACACCGTCGCCAACACCGGTCAGTACCTGTAGGTCCATCTCGTATGCCGCGCGCCCGCCGGACCCGCTCGGGCGGGCGTCCGGCATACGAGATCCGGCACAGGGCGGGATCGACACCCAGGCAACTCGCCGGGAGCCTCGCACGTTGTGCCCGTGTGCGGCCAGTCGCCTAGACTGCACCGTCGGCCCGGCCTGCCGGGCCGTCCCCGCGTGCGCACCCAGTGCCGACGCGGCCCAAAGATGTGAACTCGTTAGGACGTGTCCCATGCCAGCCGGAAGCGGCAACCTGCTGATTTTTGCCCTCCCCATCCTGCTGCTCGGCTTCATGATGTGGAGCCAGCGCAAGCGGCAACGGGAGGCCCAGAACCTCCAGAGCGGCATCGCCGTCGGGGACCACGTGGTCACCACGTCCGGCCTCTACGGGACGGTCAAGGAGCTGGACGACCGGACAGTCAGGCTCGAGGTAAGTCCCGACGTGGTCGTGACCCTCGACCGACGGGCCATCGGCTCGAAGGCGGCCTGAGGTGGCGCGCGGCACCACGCGTGGGGCGCGCCGCGGGTTGCTCGGCCTGATCGTCCTCGTCCTCGTTCTGGGCGGCCTGCTCGCCGGCACCCACGTGTGGGGCACCGCCGGCCTGACGCCCAAGCTCGGCCTCGACCTCGAGGGTGGCAGCCAGCTCATCCTGTCGCCGGTCGTCACCGGGGGCCAGCAGGTCACGACCGACCGGCTCAACCAGGCGCGCGACATCATCGTCCAGCGCGTCGACGCCAACGGCGTCGCGGGTGCCGAGGTGACCACGACGAGCGACAACAAGATCGTCGTGTCGATGCCCGGAACCCCCGACCGGGCCACCCTCGACGCGATCCGCAAGTCCTCCCAGATGCAGTTCCGGGGCGTTCTCTGCGCGACGGGCAGCGCGACCCAGCCGACGTGGTGTCCGTCGACGACGCCCGTCGGCCCGGCTCCGGCGCCCACGGCGACGGCCAGCGGCACGGCGACGGTCAAGCCGACCACCCAGCCCAGCAGCGGTGGCGCGGAGGCACCGTCCAGCACGAAGGTGCCCAAGGCCACCGCGTCCTCGACGAAGTCCAGTGCCAAGTCGGCGATCCCCCAGGGTCTGCGCAACGCCAAGACGCCGACACCCAGCGCCACGGTGAGCACCCCCGGCGACGGCGTCACGTCTGCCGGCACGGGCGCGACCGCGACCTCCCCGACCGACCCCAACAGCCAGGCCTGGGTCACCGCCGCTGTCGCCCAGCAGTACGCCGCGCTGGACTGCACGGCTCCCGGCGCGCTGGAGAAGATCGTCGACGACCCCAAGAAGCCGCTCGTCACGTGCTCGACCGACGGCCAGGAGAAGTACATCCTCGGCCCGGTCATCGTCGGCGGTGACAGCATCGGCGACGCCAACGCCGGCTACCAGGTCTCCCAGACCGGTGCGACCACCAGCGTCGTGGAGATCCAGCTGTCCTTCAAGGGTGCCGGCAAGCAGGCCTACATCGACGCGAGCAAGCGGATGGTCAGCCTCACCGACCCGCAGAACCGGATGGCGGCCACCCTGGACTCCCAGGTCATCGTGGCCCCGCGGTTCGACTCGGCCATCCCCGACGGCAACGCCTCGATCACCGGCAGCTTCACCATCGCCTCGGCCCGTGACCTGGCCCAGCAGCTCAAGTTCGGCGCACTCCCGCTGTCCTTCCAGCTGGAGACCCAGACCCAGATCAGCCCGACCCTCGGGTCGGACCAGCTCCGGCTCGGCCTGCTCGCCGGGCTCATCGGTCTGCTCCTCGTGGTCGTCTACTCCCTGTTCCAGTACCGCGCGCTCGGCCTGGTCACGGTGGCCTCGCTCCTCGTGGCAGCCGGGTTCACCTACCTGTCGATCACGCTGCTCGGCTGGTCCCACAACTACCGGCTGGACATGGCCGGCGTGACCGGCTGCATCGTGGCCATCGGTGTCACCGCGGACTCGTTCATCGTCTACTTCGAGCGGGTCCGTGACGAGGTCCGCGAGGGCCGACCGCTGCGCAGTGCGGTGGAGACCGGCTGGCGGCGCGCCCGACGGACCATCCTGGCCGCCGACGGCGTCAACTTCCTCGCCGCGTTCGTCCTCTACACCCTGGCCACGGCCAACGTCCGCGGCTTCGCGTTCACCCTCGGCCTGACGACGATCATCGACCTCGTCGTCGTCATGCTCTTCACCCACCCGACGGTCGCCCTCCTCGCGGGCTCCACGTTCTTCGGGGGCGGGCACAAGTGGTCCGGGCTGGACCCGGAACGGCTGGGCGCCAAGACGATCCGGTATGCCGGTCGCGGCCGGGTGGCCGTCGACCCGCCCAGGCGACCGGCGGTTCCGGTCGACGACAACGAGGGGGCCGTGCTGTGATCAATGTCGCTGCCGTCGGAAACGACCTCTACACCGGCGCCCGCTCGATCGACTTCATCGGCAGGCGGCGTCGCTGGTACCTCTTCTCGGCCATCCTCGTCACCCTCGCGGTGCTCGGTCTGGGTGTGCGTCACCTCAACCTCGGACTGGAGTTCCGGGGCGGGTCGGAGTTTCGGGTCGCCAATGTCTCCACGACCGGCGACTACGAGAGCACTGCCCGGAAGGCCGTCGACTCGGTCGAGTCCGGGCACCCGGTGACCGTCACCAAACTCGGTACCGGGTCGCCGGCGACCGTGCGGATCCAGACCGACAAGCTCGACGAGAACCAGAGCGAGAACGTCCAGACCGCGCTCGTCAAGGACTTCGACACGGCCGCCAAGAACGTGTCCGCCACCTTCGTCGGTCCCTCGTGGGGTGCCTCGGTCAGCCAGAAGGCACTCCAGGCGCTCGTCATCTTCCTCGTCCTGGTGTCCCTGGCGATGGCGTTGTACTTCCGCACCTGGAAGATGGCCGTCGCCGGCCTGGTGGCGCTCCTCCACGACCTGGTCATCACCGTCGGGATCTACGCGCTCACCGGCCTCGAGGTCAGCCCGGCCTCGATGATCGGCTTCCTCACCATCCTCGGCTACTCCCTGTACGACACAGTCGTCGTCTTCGACAAGGTCCGCGAGAACACGACCGAGGCGTTCGGCAACGGCCGGCTCTCGTTCGGCCGGGCCGCCAACCTCGCGGTCAACCAGACCCTCGTCCGCTCGGTCAACACGACCGTCGTGGCGCTGCTCCCGATCGCCGCGATCCTCGTCGTGGGCTTCACCAAGCTAGGCCCGGGCACCCTGCTCGACCTGGCGCTGGCCCTGTTCGTCGGGATCGCCGTGGGTGCCTACTCCTCGATCTTCATCGCGACGCCGCTCCTCGTCACCATGCGGTCCGGCGAGCCGGCCGTCGTCGAGCTGGAGAAGCGCGCCGGCCGGTATGCCGCCCGCTCGGCCAAGCAGTCCGGCGCAGCGGCCGCTGCGGCCGGGTCCCCGACTTCGACGGCGACAGCATCGACCTCCGGTTCGGTGGCGGTCGCCGACCGCACAGACGACGGGACGGCGGCGGTTCCGCCGACGGAGGCCGAGGAGAGCACCCTGACCGGTCGCAAGGTCCACAAGTACGCCCAGGCGTCCGGTCCCCGCAACCAGCCCAAGCGCGCGCCCAGGTCGCGCCGCTGAGCGGGTCCCGAGCACCCGGCATACGACAGGATCGCCCCCATGGCTGACCTCGGTGACCTCATCGCCTCGCGGCTGCGCGACGTCCCTGACTTCCCGAGCCCCGGGATCCTCTTCAAGGACGTCACGCCGTTGCTCGCCGACGGGGCCGTCTTCGGCGCGGTGACCCAGGAGCTCGCCGGCCGTTGGCGCGGCCGGGTCGACGTCATCGCCGGCGTCGAGGCTCGCGGCTTCGTCTTCGGTGCGGCCCTGGCGCACGAGCTCGGGCTGGGCTTCGTCCCGATCCGCAAGGCGGGCAAGCTGCCGGCCACGGTGACCTCAATCTCCTACGACCTGGAGTACGGCAGCGCAACCATCGAGGTGCACGCCGACGCCTTCGTCGACGGGGCCCGGGTCCTCGTCATCGACGACGTGCTCGCCACCGGCGGCACGGCGGCGGCCGCCTGCGAGCTCGTCGAGCGCGCCGGGGGAGCGGTCGTGGCGTTCGCCGTCGTCCTCGAGCTGGCCTTCCTCGACGGACGCGCGCGGCTCACGGGTCGCCAGGTCGACGCACTCCTCACGACCTGACCCTCGGCCCGTTCGGGCAGAACTAGACTTCCGCCATGAGCGAGGAGCCGACCACCGAGAGCGCGGTCTCGCTCAGCCGCGCCCGGGCCCGTGCCCGGTTCGCCCGGATCGGGAGCAGCCGTCCGGCGACCAACCCGGCCATCGTCCCGCTGCTGGAGTCGGTCCGACGGATCCATCCCAAGGAGGATCTGTCGGTCGTCGAGCGCGCGTATGCCGTCGCCGAGCGGGCCCACGAGGGCCAGATGCGACGCAGCGGAGACGCCTACATCACCCACCCGCTCGCGGTGACGACGATCCTCGCCGACCTGGGCATGACCGCCCCCACCCTGGCGGCAGCGCTCCTGCACGACACGGTCGAGGACACGGCATACGGGCTGTCCGAGCTGGAGGCCGACTTCGGCAAGGAGATCGCCGGCCTGGTCGACGGGGTGACCAAGCTGGACCGGGTGACCTACGGGGAGGCCGCCGAGGCCGAGACGGTCCGCAAGATGATCGTCGCCATGGCCCAGGACATCCGGGTCCTGCTCATCAAGCTGGCCGACCGGCTGCACAACGCCCGCACCTGGCGCTACGTCTCCCGGGAGAGCGCCGAGCGCAAGGCCCGCGAGACCCTGGAGATCTACGCGCCGCTCGCGCACCGGCTGGGCATGAACACGATCAAGTGGGAGCTGGAGGACCTGTCCTTCCAGACCCTCTACCCGAACATCTACGACGAGATCGTCCGGCTCGTCTCCGAGCGCGCCGGCCAGCGGGAGAGCTCCCTCGCGGCCGTGCGCGAGCAGGTGACCGCCGACCTGCGCGAGGCCAAGATCAAGTCCGTCGTCACCGGCCGACCCAAGCACTATTACTCCGTCTACCAGAAGATGATCGTCGGCGGCCGCGACTTCGACGACATCCACGACCTCATCGCCGTGCGGGTCCTCGTCGACACGGTGCGCGACTGCTACGCCGCCCTCGGCGCCCTGCACGCCCGCTGGAACCCGGTGCCCGGACGGTTCAAGGACTACATCGCCAAGCCCAAGTTCAACATGTACCAGTCGCTCCACACGACGGTCGTCGGGCCCGAGGGCAAGGTCGTCGAGATCCAGATCCGGACCCACGCCATGCACCGGCGGGCGGAGTACGGCGTCGCCGCGCACTGGAAGTACAAGGAGGACGGCCCCGCCGTCAAGAACGGCTCCCGACCCGGTCCGGGCAACGGCTCCCCCAACGACATGGCCTGGGTCCGCCAGCTCATGGACTGGCAGCGCGAGACGAGCGACCCGATGGAGTTCCTCGAGTCGCTGCGCTTCGAGATCACCGCCAACGAGGTCTACGTCTACACCCCCCAGGGCCGGGTCATCGACCTGCCGGCCGGGTCGACCCCGGTGGACTTCGCGTATGCCGTGCACACCGAGGTCGGGCACCACTGCATCGGAGCCCGCGTCAACGGCCGGCTCCAGCCGCTGGAGTCCCGGCTCGAGAACGGCGACATCGTCGAGGTGCTCACCTCCAAGGCCGACGGCGCGGGCCCGTCACGGGACTGGCTGTCCTTCGTGGCCTCGGCCCGGGCCCGCAACAAGATCCGGCAGTGGTTCTCCAAGGAGCGGCGCGAGGAGGCCATCGAGCGCGGCAAGGACGCCATCGCCAAGACGATGCGCAAGCAGAGCCTGCCGCTCCAGCGACTGATGTCGGCCGAGACCCTGACCGGGGTCGCGTCAGCCCTGAAGTACGACAGCATCGACGCCCTGTATGCCGCGGTCGGCGAGGCCCACGTCTCGGCCCAGCACGTCGTCGGGCGGGTGCTCGCGAGCGTCGGGGGCGAGGACGGCGCGAGCGAGGACCTCGCCGAGGCGACCATCCCGCAGACCGGGCGGATCGCGCGATCCCGGTCCGGCGACCCGGGCGTCATCGTCAAGGGACTGACCGACGTGTGGGTCAAGCTGGCCCGCTGCTGCACGCCCGTCCCCGGCGACGACATCATCGGGTTCATCACCCGCGGCGACGGTGTCTCGGTGCACCGCCGCGACTGCACCAACGCCGAGTCCCTTCTCGCGCAGCGGGATCGGGTCATCGAGGTGGAATGGGGCCAGGCCTCGTCCACCGTGTTCCTCGTCCAGCTCCAGGTCGAGGCGCTCGACCGCAACCGGCTGCTGTCCGACGTCACCCGGGTCCTGTCCGACCACGGTGTCAACATCCTGTCGGCCTCGGTCCAGACCTCACGCAACCGGGTCGCGGTCTCCAAGTTCACCTTCGAGATGGGCGACACCACCCATCTCCAGCACGTCATCAGCGCCGTCCGCAAGATCGACGGGGCCTTCGACGTCTACCGCCTCACCGGCGGCAAGCGGCACGCGACGACCTGAGTCAGCCGCCGAGGCCGGCGCGCGCCTGGGCCAGCCAGGCCTCCTGGGCCTCGACCTTGGCCTGCAGCTCCTTGACCTTGCGGGCGTTGCCAGCGGCCTCGGCCTTGGTCAGGTCCTCGCGGATCCCGGCGATCGAGGACTCCAGCTGGGTGACCATGGAGTTGGCGCGGGCAGCGACCTCGGGGTTGGAGGTCTTCCACTTGGCGTCCTCGGCATCACGGACGGTCGTCTCGACCCGGCGCATGGCCTTCTCGATCCGCTCGATGTCGCCGCGCGGAACCTTCCCGGCCCTGTCCCACTTGTCCTGGATGACGCGGAGCTGGGCCTTGGCCGCGTCCAGGTCGGTGACCGGCAGGATCGCCTCCGCCTCGGTGAGCAGCTGCTCCTTGACGGCGAGGTTGGCCCGGAACTCCTCGTCCTCGGCGGCGTTGACCTGGTCCTTGGCTGCGAAGAACGCGTCCTGAGCCGCCTTGAACCGGGCCCACAGCGCGTCGTCGTCGGACCGCGAGGCCCGACCGGCGAGCCGCCACTGGTCCATGAGGCCCTTGAACGCCCGGGCCGTGGGCGCCCAGTCCTTGGAGATGGCCAGCTGCTCGGCCTCCTTGACGAGGCTCTCCTTGGCCCGCTTCGCGCCGGCCTGGGTGTCCTCCAGCTGGGCGAAGTGGGTTCGGCGGGCCTTGTCGAAGCTGTTGCGGGCGTGGCTGAACCGCTGCCACAGGGCGTTCTCGATCGGCTTGTCGAGCTTGGGGCCGGAGCGCTGGTGCTGCTTCCACTCATCGAGCAGGGCTCGCATCCGCTCGCTGCTGCTCTTCCACTGGACCTTGTCGACCGGCTGCGCGGCGATGGTCTCGGCCTCGCTGACGAGGGTCTCCCGCTCGGTGGCCGCCTGCGCCTTGGCGGCGGCCCGTTCGGCCGCCTCGGCCGCGCGGCGCTCGGTCACGAGCGCCTGGATGCCGGTGACCTTGTCGCGGAGCGCGGCGAGATCACCGACGACGAGGGGCTCGGCGGTGTGTTCCTGGAGAGCGGTCAGTGCGTCGGCCGCCTCCTTGCCGGGGACCTCGGTCGAGGTCAGCCGCTGGTGGAGGAGGTCGGCCTGGGCGAGCAGCTCGTCGTACTTGCGGGCGAAGTA
Organism: Intrasporangiaceae bacterium; assembly: GCA_021324575.1. Classification (GTDB taxonomy): domain Bacteria; phylum Actinomycetota; class Actinomycetes; order Actinomycetales; family Dermatophilaceae; genus Nostocoides. The sequence continues at coordinate 11,146 of JAJPIW010000042.1, forward strand.
CTGCAGGGCGTCGTCGTTGCTGGCATCGGGGTAGGAACCCACCGCCCGCTCTATGTCACCGTCGGTGACATAGACGGTGCCGTCGTCGTCGACCCGACCGAACCGGGCCGACTCCGAGGGTGGCGGGGGAGCCGGCACCGACACGGCAGGGGCGTGGATGCGCCCGGCGAGCGCCGCCGGGGTGGGGATCATCGGCGGCCGAGGCTTGGGCAGTGCCGCCGGGGTGGGCGCCTGCACCGGCTCCGGCGCCGCGTCGGTCGGGGGAGCCTCCTCGGGAGCGACGACCGAGGCGTCGGCAATCCCCTCAGGGAGCGCTTCAGCGACCACCGCGGACTCGACGTCGGCGGTGGCTGGTGCGTCCCCGGAGTCGGGTGCGCTGGGCATCGTGGTGTCCTCCACCGGGTTGTCGCTCACGTCAGCCCTTCTTCTCGGTCACGGAGACGGTCAGCATGCTGATCGGTGCTGCCGGCGTGCCATCGGTGCCGCCATCGGCCACACCGGCCTTGGCGATCTTGTCGACGATATCCATGCCGCCGGTGACCTTGCCGAAGATCGTGTAGCCACCGGGCAGCGTGGTGTCCTTGTAGACGATGAAGAACTGGCCGCCATTGCCCTTGACCGGGTCGTTGGTCCGGGCCATGGCGAGGGTCCCGCGCGGGTAGATGTTGTTCTTGGGTGCGTTCTCGACGCCGAACCCGTAGCCGGGGTCGCCGCTGCCGGTGCCGGTCGGGTCGCCGCACTGGAGGACGAAGATCCCGGCAGTCGTGAGCCGATGGCAGGGCGCCTTGACCCAGTAGTTCTGGTCGGCCAGGTAGGCGAACGACGCGACCGCCTGCGGGGCCTTGGTCCCGTCCAGCTGGAAGGTGATGTCACCGCAGTTGGTCCCGACGACCGCGGTGAAGGTCTTGCCTGCGGCAGTCTTCTTGTCCGGCAGCTTCAGGCCCACGGCATTGGTGCCGAGCGGTGCGGGCGGCTGCGGGCAGCCGGCCACGGTCGTGGTGGGCGTCGTGCCGGCCGCCGGGGTCGCCGTGGTGGGCGACTTGGCCAGGAAGCCGGACAACCCGACGAAGAGGGCGACGATCGCGAGGACGGCGACCACCACGACGACGACCCGCTTGTTGCGGGCGGCGGCGATCCGGCGCTGGGCCAGCGCCTTCTGCTGCCGCTCGTAGCGACGTCGCGCGGCGGCGCGCTCCAGGGCTTTGGTCACATCCACCTCATGGGAGATCGGGCAATACGGCTCCCGAGTCTAGGCAAGGTCCTGCTCGGTAGGCTCCCCGGGTGCTCACCGTCAGCTTCCCCGCCGCCGCGTTCGCGACGAACTGCTACGTCATCGCCCCCGGCGCGGGGCAGGAGTGTCTCGTCGTCGATCCGGGCATCGGGGTCCTGGACACGCTGCGCGACGTCCTCGCCGAGCACCGGCTGCGGCCGGCGGCGGTCCTGCTCACCCACGGGCACCTCGACCACGTGTTCTCGGTGACGCCCGTGTGCGGTTCCGGCCTCGCGGCATACATCCACACCGACGACCGCTACCGGCTGCACGACCCGGTCTCTCTGCTCAGCCCCGAGATCGTCGCGATGTTCGAGCAGCAGTTCGGCTCCAAGGACGCCTGGCAGGAGCCCAGCGACGTCGTCGAGGTCCGCGGGCAGGAGACGATCTCGCTCGCCGGGATCGACGTCGACGTGCTGCACGCGCCGGGTCACACCGAGGGCTCGGTCATGTTCGCGATCGCCGACCTGCCGGAGGGCCTCGCGACCGACGTCCCGCTCGACCGCACCGTGCTGTCCGGCGACGTCCTCTTCGCCGGTTCGGTCGGCCGCACCGACCTGACCGGCGGCAGCCAGGAGGCGATGCAGCGGTCGCTGCGTGATGTGGTCCTGCCGCTGGCCGACAGCACGTTGGTCCTGCCCGGGCACGGACCGGCGACGACGATGGCCCGTGAGCGGACCACCAACCCGTACTTGAAAGGCTTGGGCTCGTGAGCACCCCCAAGGCCGCCAAGGTCATGCCCCTGTCCGGTTTCCCGGAGTACCTCCCGGCCGAGCGGCTCGCCGAGCAGTACGTCCTGGACGTCATCCGGCGCACCTTCGAGCTGCACGGCTTCGCCTCGATCGAGACCCGCGCCGTCGAGCCGATCGAGCGGCTGGTCGGGTCCGGCGAGGACGCCGACAAGGAGATCTACGGCGTCCACCGGCTGGCTGCCCGCTCCGACGAGCGCGGGGGGTCGGACGCCGAGTTGGGCCTGCACTTCGACCTCACCGTCCCCTTCGCCCGCTACGTCGTGGAGAACGCGGGGAAGCTGGCGTTCCCCTTCCGCCGCTACCAGATCCAGAAGGTGTGGCGCGGGGAGCGGCCGCAGGAGGGTCGCTACCGCGAGTTCACCCAGGCCGACATCGACATCGTCGACGCCGGCGAGCTCTCGCCGCACTTCGAGGCCGAGGTGCCGCTCGTCGTCGCCGAAATCTTCCGGCAGCTGCCGATCGGCGACTTCCGGATCCAGGTCAACAACCGCAAGATCCCCGAGGGCTTCTACCTCGGCATCGGTCTGACCGACGTCGTCGGGACCCTGCGGATCGTCGACAAGCTGGACAAGATCGGACCCGACAAGGTCGCGGCCCTGCTCGTCGAGGCCGGCGCGACGCCCGAGCAGGCGAAGCAGTGCCTGGCCCTGGCCGGCATACGCACCGAGGACCTGTCGTTCGTCGAGCAGGTGCGCGCCCTCGGTGTCCAGCACCCCACGCTCGACGAGGGGTTGGCTGCACTGGCCGCCGTCATCGGCACCGGGCTGGACCTGGCGCCCGGCACCCTCGTCGCCGACCTGCGGATCGCCCGTGGACTGGACTACTACACCGGCACGGTCTACGAGACCCAGCTCGTCGGGCACGAGTCCTACGGCTCGGTCTGCTCCGGTGGTCGCTACGACTCGCTGGCCACCGACGGCCGCACCACCTATCCCGGGGTCGGGATCTCGATCGGCGTCTCGCGCCTGCTCGGCCTGGTCATCGGCCGCTGGGGCCTCACCGCGACCCGCTCCACGCCGACCGTCGTCCTCGTGGCCCTGACCGACGAGGACGGACGAGGCGACGCGCTGCGGACCGCCTCGGCCCTGCGGGCCCGGGGGATCGCGACCGAGGTGGCGCCCAGGGCCGACAGGTTCGGCAAGCAGATCCGGTATGCCGATCGCCGGGGGATCCCGTACGTCTGGTTCCCCGGTGCGGCCGGTGCGAGCGACGAGGTCAAGGACATCCGCTCCGGCGACCAGGTGGCGGTCGACGCCGCGACGTGGGCCCCGCCGGCCGAGGACCTCACGCCCGGTCTGGTCCGGCCACCCTGATCCCGGCCATCACGACGACCGGGACGGCCAGGGTGTTGGCGATGTAGCACTCCTCGTGCGCTTGCTGGACCAGGGCGTGCACGCGCTCGATGTCCAGGGGCTCGTTGCCCGCGGCGACCGTGATCTGCGGTCGCAACTCGATCCGGTCCATCCGGGCGGGGGAGTGGGCCAGGTCCAGCACCGCCGAGGCCGAGTCCTCATAGGCCGTGACGCCCACCGCGGCCCGGGCGGCCACCGCGAGGAAGGACAGCAGCTGACAGGAGCTGGCGGCCGCCAGGAGCAGCGCCTCGGGGTTCGGCAGGGTCGGGTCGCCACGGAACGCCGCATCGGCCGACAGGTCGAGGAAGCCTTCGGCCGGCGGCATCGCGACGACGTGGTTGCGGTCGTATGCCGCGTACCCGGCGGCCGTGTCGCCGGACCAGACCAGCCGCACGGCATACGAGCTCACGCCGCACCTCCGGTGAGGGCCGGCGGACGCAGCCCGGAGTCGCGCAGCTCCAGGAGGGCGAGGTCACGGATGACGGCGGGGTCGCCGCGCCTCCAGGCACCGCCGGGGTCGTCGGAGATCGCCGCCAGCTTGCGCATCGGCTGGCGAGCCATCGCCCGCAGGGCGAACAGGTCCAGGTCGGCGGCCGCATCGATGAACTGCTGCGCTGCCGTCGCCCGCCGGACGAACCGCCCACGCAGCGCGATCCAGGCGGCCCCGACGATGACGATCGGCACGACGGCGGTGACCCAGCCGAGGAGCAGGGCGAGTCGCTCCACCGCCGACACCAACGAGGAACCCGCCGACGCGATCTCGGTCCCGATGCCCGAAGCCGACCGGAACGGTGTCGCGATCCGGTCGTCGAGGACCGGCAGGTTGTCCACCGAACCGGCGGCCTCCAACATCCTGGACCGGAAGCCGGAACCCGCCGTCTCCAGGTCGTGGCCCGGTGTCGCGAGCGCGAGCGTGGCGCTGTGGACCTGCCGCCCGGCATACGCCCAGACGCAGGTCCACAGGACGATCCCGACGTCGCTCGCCAGCTGCAACGAGCGGCGGCCGGGCAGGTCGGCATACAGCTTCACGGAGGGTCTCCCAACTGGTCCGGCGCCCCTGCGGCGCGGGTCTAGACTCGCACCGCAGTCGTCGGACTGCAGCACCCGCGCACGGCAATGAGGCCGAGCGTGAGGTCTACCCGCCGCGAAAGGGCACAGATATCTCGTGAAGGTCGGTATCCCCAAGGAAGTCAAGAACAACGAGTTCCGGGTGGGCATCACCCCGGTCGGGGTTCATGAGCTGGTCGTCAACGGCCACGACGTCTTCGTCGAGAAGGGGGCCGGCCTCGGCTCCCAGATCACCGACGACGAGTACGTCAGCCAGGGCGCCACCATCCTCGACAGCGCCGACGACGTGTGGGGGTCGGCCGAGATGGTGATCAAGGTCAAGGAGCCGATCAAGGAGGAGTACCACCGCCTCCGCGATGACCTCACCCTGTTCACCTACCTGCACCTCGCCGCGGACCAGCCGCTCACCGACGAGCTGGTCAAGGCCCGCACGACCGGCATCGCCTACGAGACGGTCCAGCTGCCCTCCGGCGCACTGCCGCTGCTCTACCCGATGTCCGAGGTCGCCGGGTGCCTGGCCCCGCAGGTGGGCGCGTACTTCCTCATGCGTCCCGAGGGCGGCCGCGGCGTCCTCATGGGCGGCGTCGGCGGCGTGGCCAACGCCAAGGTCGTCATCATCGGCGCCGGGGTCTCCGGTCAGAACGCCGCCAACATCGCCCTCGGCATGGGCGCCGACGTCACGCTGCTCGACACCGACCTGGACAAGCTACGGATGTCGTTCTGGCGCTACGACAACCGGGTCCACGGGCTGGCCTCCTCCACGCTGGCGATCCGCCAGCAGGTCATGCAGGCCGACATGGTCATCGGCGCGGTCCTCATCCCCGGCGCCAAGGCGCCCAAGCTGGTCACCAACGAGCTGGTCTCCCAGATGAAGCCCGGCTCGGTGCTCGTCGACATCGCCGTCGACCAGGGCGGCTGCTTCGAGGACACCCGGCCGACGACGCACGCGGACCCGACCTTCGCGGTCCACGGCTCCACGATGTACTGCGTCGCCAACATGCCCGGAGCGGTCCCCAACACCTCCACCTGGGCACTCACCAACGCGACCCTCCCGTATGCCGTGCGCCTGGCCAACAGGGGCTGGAAGGACGCCATGCGTTCCGACCACAGCCTGGCCCTGGGCCTGAACACCTACGACGGCTCGGTCACCTGCGCCCCCGTCGCCGAGGCGTTCGGCATGGAGTCGGTCGACCTCGCCGAGGTCCTCTCCTGACCGACGCACACCTGCCTCCCACGGCACCGGCGGCCCGCTCCACACCGATGGAGCGGGCCGTCCGCGCGTGGCTGGCCCACCTGGAGGTCGAGAAGGGCTCGTCGGTCAACACGCTGCGCTCGTACCGGCGTGACCTGCGCCGCTGGACGTCGTATGCCGCGTCGCGAGGCATCACCGACCCGGCCGAGGTGACCGAGCCGGTCGTGGGGGACTTCCTCGCCCACCTGCGGACCGGTGACGACGGCCATCCGCCGCTCGCCGCGTCGTCCGCCGCCCGCACCCTGGTGGCCGTGCGGGGCCTGCACAGGTTCCTCGCCGTGGAAGGGGAGACCCGCGCCGACCCGGCCGCGGCGGTCCAGCCACCGCGGCCGCCGGCTCGGCTGCCCAAGGCGATCACCATCGACCAGGTGGAGCGGCTGCTCGATGCCGCCTCGGTGGGGGACACCCCGACTGCCCTGCGGGACCGCGCCCTCCTGGAGGTGCTCTACGGGGCCGGGGCCCGGATCTCGGAGGCCGTGGGGCTCGACATCGACGACATCGACCTGGACGAGGGAGTGGTCCGGCTCTTCGGCAAGGGCAGCAAGGAGCGGCTCGTCCCGCTCGGGTCCTACGCGCGGGAGGCGGTCACGGCATACGTCGTGCGTGCTCGACCGGTCTTCTCCACCAAGGGCAAGGGCACCGCGGCGGTCTTCCTCAACCAGCGCGGCGGGCGCCTGTCGCGGCAGGGCGCGTGGGGGATCCTGCGCGCCGCGGCCGACCGCGCGGACCTGGGCGGCCACCTCTCACCGCACACCTTGCGCCACTCCTTCGCCACCCACCTGCTCGACGGGGGCGCGGACGTCCGGGTCGTCCAGGAGCTGTTGGGCCACGCGAGTGTGACGACCACCCAGATCTATACCCTGGTCACCGTCCAGCGACTACGCGAGGTCTACGCCCAAGCCCATCCCCGAGCCCGCTGATAAGGTCGCAGGCGATCAAGAGGTGGCGATCAGCACGCTGTTGAGCCAGCACGATGTTGACCGGCCAGACCCACCACGTAGGGAGCGACATGGAGTCCGAGGCGATGACGTCTGCGGGAGCCCCCCAACCGACCGTCACCGAGCCGACCACCCCGGAGCCGACCAACCCCGAGCCGACCAACCCCGAGCCGACCACACTGGAGCTGGCCATCCTCGAGTCCAGCATTCCGCAGGCCCTGCCCGGCACCGAGTCCGCCGGCGCGGGCCAGCTGGGAGTGACCGGTCGCCCGTTGCCGGAGTTCCCGCTTCCCGCACCGCTGGCCAGCCACGGTCCTGCCCGGATCATCGCCATGTGCAACCAGAAGGGTGGCGTCGGCAAGACGACGACGACCATCAACCTGGGAGCGGCCCTTGCCGAGTACGGCCGCAAGGTGCTGCTCGTCGACTTCGACCCGCAGGGAGCGTTGTCGGTGGGCCTCGGGGTCCCGACCCACGAGCTCGACGTCACCATCTACAACCTGCTCGTCGAGCGCGGCCACGACGTCCGCGACGTCATCAAGCACACCGGCGTCGAGGGCCTGGACCTCATCCCGGCCAACATCGACCTCTCGGCCGCAGAGGTCCAGCTCGTCGGCGAGGTGGCCCGCGAGCAGATTCTCGCCCGGGTGCTCCGGCCGGTCCTCGACGACTACGACGTCGTCCTCATCGACTGCCAGCCCTCGCTCGGCCTGCTCACGGTCAACGCTCTCACCGCGGCCCACGGGGTCGTCATCCCGCTGGAGTGCGAGTTCTTCGCCATGCGGGGGGTCGCGCTGCTCGTCGAGACGATCGAGAAGATCACCGACCGGCTCAACCCGCGACTGCAGGTCGACGGCATCCTCGCGACGATGTACGACGGCCGCACCCTGCACTCGCGGGAGGTCGTCGCCTCGGTCGTGGAGCACTTCGGCGACCAGGTCTTCCACACCGTGATCAGCCGCACCGTCAAGTTCCCCGACGCGACGCTCGCGGCCGAGCCGATCACGACGTATGCCGCGACGCACAGTGGGGCGAACGCCTACCGGCAACTGGCGCGCGAGCTCATCGCGCGCGGCGACGCGGCCTGAGGCCATGACCGACGCCCCGTCCCGCCCGGAGGGCGGGACCCACCTCGGCCCGTCGCAGGGCGCCTTGGGCGTCGCCGACCCGGCGACGCCCGGCGGCGTCCTCACCAAACGGGCCGCCGACACCGCCTTCACGGTCCACCTCGACGTCTTCGAGGGCCCCTTCGACCTGCTCCTGGGCCTGATCAGCAAGCACAAGTTGGACATCACCGAGGTGGCGCTCGCGCAGGTCACCGACGAGTTCATCGCGCACATCCGGGCCCAGCAGACCGCCGAGACCGAGTGGGACCTCGGGCAGGCCTCGGAGTTCCTCCTCATCGCCGCGACCCTGCTCGACCTCAAGGCCGCGCGACTGCTCCCGCAGTCCGGGCCGCAGGACGAGGAGGACCTCGCCCTCATCGAGGCGCGCGACCTGCTCTTCGCCCGGCTCCTGCAGTACCGCGCCTTCAAGGACATCGCCGCGACCTTCGCCGACCGGATGTCGCGCGCCGGGCGCCGGACCGCGCGGCAGGCCGGGCTCGACCCCGAGTTCGCCGGGCTGCTGCCGGAGCTGGTCATCGGGGTGACCCCCGAGCAGCTCGCCCGGATCGCGGCCCGGGCCATGGTGCCCAAGCCGATCCCGACGGTCGGGCTGGACCACCTCCACGCTCCCGCGGTGAGCGTCCGGGAGCAGGCCGTGCATCTCGTCTCGCGGCTGCGGCGCGAGCGGACCCTGTCCTTCCGCTCCCTCGTGAGCGACGCCGACAGCACCCTGGTCATCGTCGCGCGGTTCCTCGCCATCCTCGAGCTCTTCCGGGATGCCTCGGTGACGTTCGACCAGGCCGAGGCGCTGGGTGAGCTGACCGTGCGCTGGACCGGCCCCGACAAGGGCGACGTCGACGTCTCCGCATGGGCCCCTTGGCCTGACGACGACGAAGGAGTCGACGGGCCAAGGGAGTTCGACGAGGACGATCTCGAGCCACCCGCGGACCTCCAACCATCCATCGGACCACCAGCCGGAGAAGGCGTAGATACCCATGAGTGAGACCGACCAGGTCGTCGAGGCCGTGCCCGACGGCGTCGAGCAGGAGATCCAGGTCGCGTTCGACGTGGGCGACTTCCCCGGCGGGATGCGGGGTGCCCTCGAGGCGGTCCTCATGGTCGTCGACCAGCCCATCCCGGCCGTCCTGCTCGCCGCCGCGCTGGAGCAACCGGTCGAGGACGTGGAGGCGACGCTGCACGCCATGGAGGCCGACTACGCCGGTGACGCGCGCGGCTTCACGCTGCGCCTCGTCGGCGGGGGCTGGCGGATCTACAGCCGGTCCGACTACGCCCCGGTCGTGGAGAAGTTCCTCCTGGACGGACAACAGGCCAAGCTGTCCCAGGCCTCGCTAGAGACCCTTGCGGTCATCGCCTACCGCCAGCCCATCTCCCGGTCCCGGGTGAGCGCGGTTCGCGGGGTCAACGTCGACGGTGTCGTCCGGACCCTGCTCACCCGTGGGCTCATCGAGGAGGTCGGCCAGGACGAGCACTCGACGGCCACCCTCTACGGCACCACCGAGTTCTTCCTCGAACGGCTCGGCCTCAACACCCTCGACGACCTGCCGGCCCTCGCGCCGTACCTGCCCGAGGTCGACGCCCTCGACGAGCTCGCCGAGCAGGGGCGCTGGTGACCCCGCCCCGCCGCCGTGAGGGCGGTTCCGGAGCATCAGGTGGCCAAGGTCGCGGGTCGGGTCAGGGCCGTGGGTCGGGTGAGGGTCGGGGCGGATCCGGGGCCGGTCGCTCGCGCAACCCCAACCAGGGTGTCGGTGGTCCCCAGCGCAAGGTGACCGACCGTGGCGGCGCCAAGGGCCGTGCCGCCGGTGGAGGGCGCCTCGCCCCGCAGCCGCCCACCCGTCCCGACATCGACGTCCACGACGCCGACGGTGTCCGGCTCCAGAAGGTTCTCGCCGCGGCCGGCGTCGGCTCGCGTCGGGTCTGCGAGAACCTCATCTCCGAGGGCCGGGTCGAGGTCGACGGCCAGGTCGTCACCGAGCTCGGCGTCCGCATCGACCCCGACCGACAGGTCGTCCACGTCGACGGCGAGCGGGTCCAGCTGGACGCCAACCGGGTCTACCTCGCCTTCAACAAACCGCTCAACGTCGTCACCTCGATGAACGACGACCTGGGCCGGATCGACATCGGCGACTACCTCCAGGGCCGCAAGGAGCGCCTCTTCCACGTCGGCCGGCTCGACGCCGACACCGAGGGCCTGCTCCTGCTCACCAACGACGGTGAGCTGGCCAACCGGCTGCAGCACCCGGCATACGGCGTACTCAAGACCTACCTCGCCGAGATCCGCGGGCCGGTCCCGCGCGACCTGGGCAAGCGGCTGCGCGCCGGGGTCGAGCTCGAGGACGGACCGGTCGCGGTCGACTCGTTCCGTCTCGTCGACAGTCGGCCGGGCAAGGCGCTCGTCGAGGTGGTCCTCCACGAGGGCCGCAAGCACATCGTGCGCCGGCTGCTCGACGCGGTCGGCTACCCGGTGCTCAGCCTGGTCCGGACC
>JAJPIW010000073.1 GCA_021324575.1 Intrasporangiaceae bacterium
CATCCTGATCGCTCGCTCCCGAATCTCCTCGGGGTACTTCCTGGGTGCTGACATGACTCTCATCCTTCCGTGGGATGAAAGCCTCCATCAGACCCGGCACGGGACACAGTTCCCGGGGGCGCAGCAGGCCAACGGCCGTCCTCATCGAAACCACGATATGGCGATGTCCCGGGGTTGAGTCGGGCGAATGGGCTATAGCTGGTTCGGGCTGTCGACCATCACGACTGTCCGAGGACCGAAGGGTCGCCTCACGCGGCGACCCGACAACCGGCGTGACCCACTCGCCGCCAGCACTGTCAGGCTCCGGGACCTTATGGACTCAGGCCCAACTCTGCTTGTCGCCCGCCACGCGCCCCACAGGCGGCGGTTAGACGCGGTTGTGGGGCGTCATCGCGGTCCGCCACTGGTGCTAGCATTGCTGTCAGGAGGTGGTGAGATGAGTACCCTCACGATCCGACAGTTGGACGAGCGGACGCATGCACGGTTGCGGGGCCGAGCGGCTGAGCACGGCCGTTCGGTCGAGGCCGAGGTCCGGGCGATCTTGGACGCGGCCGTCAACCGTCCCGAGCGCAATCTCCTCTTGGCCCTGCACGCATCCATGTCCGAGGTCGGCGGCGTCGATCTTGAGCTCGTACCGCGTACGGACAAGCCGCGCCCGGTTGACATCTCGTGATCATCGCTGACACCAATGTGGTGTCGGAGTTTATGAGGGACACACCTGATCTGTTGGTTCTGGCTTGGGCGCAGGCGATCGACCCTTCTGGCTTGGCGATCTGCGTGGTGACGGTCGAGGAGATCGAACGTGGGCTTGGGAGGCTGTCCGACGGGCGACGTCGCCGCGATCTGGAACAGCGATGGACGAGGCTGCTTGAAACGTTCGCCGAGACCGTCGTTGTGTACGACCTGCCCGCCGCGCGGGAGACGGCCACCGTCTTGGTGTCCGCCGAGAGGTTTGGTCGACCGATGGCTCTGGCCGATGCTCAGATCGCTGGAATATGCCTGGCCGGTGGTTACGACTTGGCGACCCGCAACGTCAGGGACTTCTCACACACGGCCGGCCTGACTGTCATTGACCCGTTCGAGCAGTAGCCGCTGCTGAGCGCTTCGGGCGGCGTCGTGGCGCGCTGCCGGCGGTAGGCGGATCGACGTGGGCAGGCACCTGCGTTCGTCGGCGGAGCGACGGAGTGGAGGCCCTGCCGTTCAGACGCCGGCGACGTAGGCGGTCAGGAAGTGGACGCCGTGCCGGTCGAGGTTGCCGCGGGCCCGGTCGTAGTGCTCGGTGGTGCGGGGGTCGGCGTGCCGGGCAAGGATCTGGGCGTCGCGCAAGGGGACCCCGGCGTCCAGGGCGTTGGTGATCGCGGCGTGCCGTAGCGAGTGCGGGCTGATGTGACGTGGGATGGCGGCCGCCTTCGCGATGCGGGCGACCATCCGGTACACGTCGCGTCGGTCGATCGGGTTGCCGGAGACGGGGCGCAGCACCAGCGGACCTGTGGTGCGTTGGCCGTGGCAGGCCTCCAGCACGCGCAGCACCGGGACGGTGACGGGCATGGTGGCGGGCTTGTTGCCCTTGCCGACCAGGTGCAGCACCCGGTACCCGCGCAGGGTCTCGGCGTAGTCCTCGATCCGCACCGCCGCGGCTTCGGACGCCCGCAGCGCGTTGATGCCGAGCAGGTATGCCAACGCGCCGTGGTGGACCCCGACGAGCGGGTCCAGCCTGTTGGCCTGGCACCAGGTGAACCACTCCCGCAGCTGGTAGGAGTACAGGGCGTGGGTGCGGCCGGCGTACCGGGCCAGGTAGGACACGGCCGCCAGCTGGTCGGTCGACATCGTGGACGGTTGATAGGGCAGGACAGTCGTTGCTGCGGACATGGGGGCCACCTCACGCGGCGACCTTCGGACCAGCCAGACCCCGCCCGCCGCTGACGCGGCCAGGCACTTGGACCGCATCAACGCTAGCCCACTTGGAAGACACGTCGGCAGGCGGCGGTGTGACGCGCGTACTGGAAGATCCGCCGGCTTGGCGAGTCTCAGGACGTGGTCAGGGTAGGTCCGGGTCCGGGTGGTTGGTCTCGTGTGAACCCCTGGGCAGCGTCTTCTTCGATGAGTCCCTCATCGGCGAGCCACTGCACGGCGCGAGCCCGTGCCCTGGCGTCCCTGAAGGCATGCCAGACCGCTACCAAGTCGGGATGACGTTGGTAGAGCTCGTTCTTGAAGCGCCGGAACGCACCCTTGCCCTGCAGCGAGCGGCTCAGGCGCTCGCCAGCGGCGCGGTCACTCATGCCGTCGGCGAAGTCGACCATGTCCTGGTACCAGACGTAGGACGGGAGGGGGTCGATCGGGATCAGGTCCAGTTCATCGAGGTCGACCGGGTTCTCACCGTCGATGCCGGTGTCGCTGGTCCAGAACGCAACCTCGCCGGTCCGTGGGTCGATCAGCCACCGATGCTCGTAGTCGGTCTGGTCAGCCAAGGCGGTAGCGATCTCCTCAACATCGATGGCGTCCAGGTCGAGCATCCGGTCAGCGTAGGACTCCAGCGGATCGCCGCCCAGCCCGATATGCAATCGTGGCGCCCGGCAGGCGGCGAAGTGGGGAAGGTCGTGGTTCCGGTTCTGCATCGGCGTCGTCGCTCGCGGCCGCGCAGGATCGTCTCGAGGTATGGCTGGAGGTCGGCGGCCCGCTGGTTGAGTTCGTCGCGCGCTGGTTGCGGGGCGGACCCGCCTGCCGCCGGCTGCACTGGCGACCGCACGAGGACCCCGATCCGGCGGCACCGCAACGAGTGTGAGCGGCGCGCGGCGCCTGTTGCTAGGCCGGGTGGCGGTTCAATCGTTTGGCCCAATCGACGCGAGCGAGCAGGACGATCCCGATGAGCATGGCCACCTGCAAGGCGATGCTCTGCCACGAAGTGATGCTCTTACTCAGCTGGCCGCCAAGGCTCGCATCGGCGACGCCTGCGGCACCGATGTAGAGGGAGTAGCTGATCAATCGGCCGCCGAAGAAGGCGCCGGTCAGGGGAAGCAGCGGCACATCCATGACTCCCGCTGCCTCGAAGAGCTGGGCAGACGGCAGCGGTGAGAGCGCGAACAGACCCAAGCCCACTGCCGCGCGACCGCGGTGCCCGGTCAGGTATTCGCCGGCTGCGCGCAGGTTGTCGACGTGGCGCTTCGGAAGCCAGTGACGGAGGTGCCGAGTGGCGAGGGCCAGACATAGGCGGCCGCCGCCGGCGGCGAGCGCGCCGATAATGACCAGGGCCGGCGCGGAGAGATGCTCGTGGAGGCGAAAGAGCACCAGGACCGACCAGGTCGGGGGCCCAAGGGCGGGCAGCAGGTTGATCCCGAAAACCACTGCGGCGACGTACACGTAGGTCATGTCAGCGGTTTACCACCTCCTCAGATCAGGTCGGGGAAGCCGGCGGGTCTGGTTCCGCCCGGATCCACGGGTCCGCTTGGTGTCGGGGTGAGTTGTGCGAGTGTCCTGCTCAAGTAGCGCCAGCCGGAACGGCTTCATCGCAGCGTTCTTCCAGGGCGACCCAACCGCCTTCGACGCCGTCTGCGCCGCCCTCAGCTGAGTCACAGCCCCTCCCGGCGGGAGTTGCGGCCTGATGATGCGATCGTCGGCAATCCGAAGGAAACCGGGCCCGCCCGTATCGCGGCGAAAAGACGCACCGATGTTCGAGCCAACTTCGGGGGCGTCCGATGGCTCTGAACGTGTGCCATTTTGACGCGCCATGGTCACCCGTGCGGTCGCCCAGCGGGGACCGCACGGCGATAGCGAATGTCCTGCGAGATCGACATTGTCGCGGGTATGTACCACGCCGCCGACGTGGACCTGGCGCAGGTCGCTCCGTCGATGCGGGCGTTCCGAGGGCGCATGCTGACCCGCCTGGGACAAGCTATCGGTGGCCCTTCACCGATCAGCCTGGGGTGAGCACCACGCCGTCACTTCTGGCGGGAGGGCTGGGCTCGGAACCCCATGAACTACCGATCCACCGGATGAACGAGCCCCACTGGCGGCGGTGTGACTCATCTCGCTGACGCCCGCGGTTGGTCGCTCGAATGCGGTTCTTCGACTGGTCACGATGTGACCTGGAATGTCACGCCTTCAGGGTGTCAGCACCAACCGAGCAAGGAGGACACCATGCCCAGTGCCAGCAAGATGACGACCCCCGTCGCGGTTGACATTCCCCAGATCCAGGGCCGATATGCGGAGCTCGGCGGCTACACGGTCGGCTTCGAGACCTTCCCTGAGGACGTCGACCCGGCGCCCTTCTTCGCCGGCCTGTCCGAGGATCGGTGCCAGTGCCCGCACTGGGGAGTCGTGCAGTCCGGCCAGGTCACCTTCCGGTGGGCCGACCACGAGGAGACCTACGGCGCAGGTGATGCCTACTACGCCGCGCCCGGCCACCTGCCGCTGCTGGCCGCAGGCACCAGCGTGGTCGAGTTCAGCCCGACCGACGCGCTGAGTCAGACCATGGCGGTTCTCGAGCGCAATCTCGCCGCAGTGGTAGGGGGTGCGTCATGACGACCGCCACGATGCCGTTGCCCGCCACCATCGCGACCAGCCTGGACAAGTTCGTCTCGTTCCTGGAGAGCGGGGGTGTGGCCCCCGAGGGCCTGCTCGCGCCGGAGGTCTTCGCCGATCTGACCTTTCCGCGGTGGCGCATTCAGATCGAGGGCGCCGACGAGTTCGTGGCCGGCCGCCGACGGCTGCACCCTCAGCCGGGCCGGGTCCGGGTGGAGCGGGTCACCGCGACCGAGACGGGCTACCTGGTCAAGCTCGAGGAGCGCTGGGAGGACGGCGGCGAACAGTGGTACTGCCGTGAGGGTTTCGTCATCGACCTCGACGCGAACGGTGCCATCAGTGACTTCACTCTCTACTGCACTGGTGACTGGGACCGGGCCCGTGTGAGGGAGCACGCCGAGACGGTGACACTGCTGCGCCCCTAGTGCGAGCATGGAGCGCGTGGGAACCACCTCGGGGGACCTCCCTGACCAGGCTCGCCAGGCGCTGCGCCTGGCGGAGACCTACGTCTTCGGCACCGACCCCGGCAAGATCCCCGCGGTGCTCCATGAGGCCTACGAAGCCTCGGCCGACGACCGGGTCCGCGCCCGGCTCGGCGCCACACTTGCACGCTGCTGGGCGTATGCCGGCGCACACACCCGCGCGGTGCCGTTCGCCGACGCCGCGGTCGCCCATGCGACCGCGACCGGCGATGGCGTCCTGATCGCAGATGCGCTGGACGCCGCGCTGGCCACCCACTGGGGCCCCGACGACCTGTCCGTCCGCATCGACTTGGCCCGGCGCCTCGACGACGTCAGCGCCCATCTCACCGATGTGGACGCGCGCACCCGGGCGCACCTGTGGTTGCTGACCGTCGCTCTGGAGGTGCTGGATCTGCCGGCGATGAACCGGCAGATGCGTGCGCTGGAGGTGCTTGGGGAGGATTCACCCAGAGCGCTGTTCTTCGCCGCCTCACGCCGGTTGACCCTGGACCTGCTGCGCGGCAGGACGGACACCGCTGCGGAGCTGATCGCGGTGGCGAGCCGGGCGCTGGACCCGGCCGGGCTGGCCGACGGCTGGCTGGTGGTCGGCAGCATGCGCGCGTACACCGCGGTTCACGCCGGCGACCGAGCCACCGCTGCGGAACTGGCCCAGATGGCCGAGGACTTCGCCGTCGACGAGGGCGTCCGGGAGCTCTACGCCGAGGTTGCCTGGATCTGGCTCGGCGCCGGTCGGATCGACCGGGCGATCGCGCTTGCGGCGACCTTCGATGCCGAGGTGCTGGCGTCCCTGCCTCGTGACTTCAGCTACCTTCCTACCCTGCAGCTGGTCCTGGACGTCGCACTCCACGCCGGCGAGACCGAGCTGGTCACCCGGGTCGCTCCCTTACTGGCCCCTTATGCCGGCCGGCCGGTCATCGCCTCCGGCGGCGTGATGTTCCACGGGCTCACCGACGACACCCTGTCCCGGGCTGCGAGCGTTCGCGGCGATGACGAAGAGGCGGTCAGGTTGCGCACGGCGGCGCTGGCCACCTACGCCCGGGTCGGGGCGACCTGGTGGCGTCAACGACTCGAGCGCTGGGTCCCGGATGTGCCTGACCCGGGCCATGCCCCGATGACGTTGCGCCCGGGTCCCGCCGGTACGTGGCTGGTCGGGCACGAAGGCGCGATCACGGCAGTGCCGGCCCGCAAGGGCATGACGCACCTGCACACGCTGCTCTCCCGCCCCGGTGTCGGCATCGACGCGCTGACCCTCGC
>JAJPIW010000051.1 GCA_021324575.1 Intrasporangiaceae bacterium
GCCTGCCTGTGCCGACGCCACCACCGGATCAAACAACGACCCGGCTGGCAGGTCCGCCTCAACCCCGACGCCTCGATGGACTGGACCGACCCCACCGGGACCATCCGTACGACGTACCCGGTCGACCACCTCGGCACCACCCTGCCCACAGCACCAGGCCACACAGGCACCAGCCACGCCGGGTTCGGCGACACGCACTGGGACTGCGACTACTGGAACCCCGACGCCTACACCGGCGGCCTCCCGCTCTGGCTCCAGATCCATAGCGACCTCGCCAGACCGCCCCATCGGAGTCCCGTCCCACCCGAGCAGGCTCACCAGACATCCCTGGAGCGGCACTGCAACAACCTGCTCCTCGCCGAGCATGACCTGAGCGTCCAACGACCCTTGCGACCGATCGACGGCCGCGACCTCCGATGGCTCGACAGCGGAGGTCGGGGTTACCAAGTCTTCATGAGCCCCGATGGCGAGCGTGGAACCGATCGGCTCGATGACGAACCGCCCTTGTGAGGCGGATTTAAAGACCTGCCGGACAGGACGGCATACCGAATCGGTTGTCAGGCTACGGACCAGGGGCGCGACATCGCGCGTGGGCGCGGCGTCCACGTCCGTCCCGCTGGATCGGTCGGGATCCGATGTGGCTCAGCCCGCGGCGCCGACTACCCTTGGCGTCTGTCCTGCTCGGTCTGCTGGCCGCTGGACCCCCGCCCTCGTAGCTCAGGGGATAGAGCACCGCTCTCCTAAAGCGGGTGTCGGCAGTTCGAATCTGCCCGAGGGCACCACACGTTTTCGCAGGTCATCCCTGTAGGAGCGGGGCCGTGTCAAGGGCTACGGGGCTGGTTTTCGGGGGGTCTTCGATAGCGGCGCGCACGTCGGGAGGGGCTTCGGGGGCAAGGCTCGTGCGGAGCACGACCGCGTAGCGGCCGCAGGGCCTTGAGGCCGGCGCCTGGCTCGGCGAGGCTGTTCAGGTCGAAGATCGGTGCGGGGTGGGTGCTCGATTGACGGAAAGGGTGGTGGGCGTCGCGCTCGTCAATTCCGGGAGTCCCGGTGGGTGGGCAGGCTCCGGGGTGGGCTGCTAGTCATCCCTTCGCCGCGGCAGGTGAGCGGCATGATGGGGTGCGCGGTGGAACCGGCCGGCGGGGTCAATCAGAGGGGGCGACCGCGCCATCGTTGGGGGTCATGACCTGCACGACCCGCGCCGACCAGGCTAGGGGGTAAGCGGGTTGTCTCATGCGGCTGTCCCGGTGGGCAGGTGGTGCAGGGCTCGCACGTGCCCGTCGCGCAGGGCGTAGTAGACCAGCTCGACCTGGCGTCGGGCCGCGGCGACCGAGCCGATGTTGCGGCCCCTGCGCTCGGCGACCCGTTCCCGCAGGGCACCGACCTGGGTGTGGGCGCCGACCTTCTTGACCGACTCGATGGCTGCCCAGCGGACCAGTCGGGAGCCCTGCTTGGTGATCCGGCCGCGATGCACGTGGGTGTCGGACTCGTGGTGCTTGGGCGTCAGCCCGGCCCACGACGCCAACGCCGCAGCGGACGTGAATCGGCTGATGTCGCCGATCTCGGCGACGAACACCGCCCCCAGGACCGGGCCGATCCCGGGGATCTGCTGGACCGCGGTGTACCCCGGCTCGGCGGCCAGCCGGCCGCGGGCCAGGCCGGCGAAGTGGTCGATCTCGAAGTCCAGCACGTCCATCAGCCGACGTAGCGAGGCGATCCGGGCCGCGTACGGAGCCGGCACCGCCAACCGGTCCAGCAGGGCAGTGCCTTCCACCCCGAACAGGTCGCTCATCAACACCTGGACGCCAACCTTGGCCAGCACCGCATGAATCTGAGCCTTGCACCCTGAGCGGAGCCCGACCAGTTTGGCCCGGTGCCGGACCAGCTCGCGCAGCTCCCGCGTGGCCGGTGGCGCGATCCACGCCTGCGGCAGCCGGCCCATCCGCAACAGATCAGCCAGATCCGCCGCGTCCCGCTCGTCGTTCTTCACCCGTCGATACTCAAACATCTTCACTCCCAACGGGTGCGCCAGATGCACGTTCGCGCCCCCAGCCCGCAGGGCGTCGACCGCCCAATACCACCCGTAGGTGGCCTCCAACACCGTCTCCGGCGCCTCGCCGGCACGGGCCATCACCGACGCCAACCGCTCGACATCGTTGACGATCCGGATCGTCTCCAGCACCTCACCCTCGGTCGTGGTCCGCACGATCACCGACCGGCGACGGTGCAGATCGATCCCAACGAACTGCTTCCCGGCATACCCTTCCATCAGGGGCCTCCTTCAGCGTGAGCCGTGGACAACTCCCAGCATCCCGCCGGGAGAGGCCACGAGGAGCGGAGGCCCCGCTCCTACATCGCATCAGGGGCCATTTGACGGTCCGGGCTCATCGAGGCCGGAGGGTCGATCCGGCTCGATGTGGCCCAGTTGTGGCACAACGCTGTTCAGCGTGCGCCCGACGGCGTCGAGGTCGTCGGGGAACAGGCCGGCGTAGATGTCGAGGGTCATGGCCGCTGAGGCGTGGCCCAACATCTGTTGGACGGCCTTGACGTTGGCGCCTGCCCCGACCGCCAGCGAGGCCGCCGTGTGCCGGAGGTCGTGCGGGGTGAACCCGACCAGACCAGCGGCCCGGCACGCCGGATCGAAGACCCGCCGCCGCCAGTTGTTGAGCCGGATGGGTCCACCTTTCGGGGCCGCGAAGATGAGGTCGTCGTCGGCCTTCCCGCGGCAGGCGTCGACCAGTGCCGGCAGGAGGTCCGGGGGCACAGGAACCGACCGAGTGCGATGGTGCTTCGGTGTCGACCAGACGAACTGTGATCGCACGAGCGTCACACTCTCGGCGACCGTCAACCGGGCTCGCGCGGGCGTCTCGTCATCGTCGACGAGGCCTCGATGGCCTCCACTACCGATCTGCACCGGATCACCGCCGCAGCCCGCACCGCGGGCGCCAAGGTGCTGCTCGTCGGCGACCCGCACCAGCTCTCCCCCGTCCAGGCCGAAGGTGCCTTCACCCTTTTGGTCGCCGACCGCGACGATGCCCCGGAGCTCGGCGTCGTCCGACGCTTCCGGAACGAATGGGAACGCGACGCATCCCTCCGCCTGCGAGCCGGGCGCCGCACCAGCATCGACGATTACCAGCAGCACGGCCGGATCATCGGCGCCCCCCGGGAGGAGATCCTTGACCGTCTGTATGCCGCGTGGCGGGCCGACGTCGACGCCGGCCGCACCGCGGTCATGGTCGCCGCGGACGCCGCCACGGTGGCCGAGCTGAACGCGCGCCCCCGCGCCGACCAGGTCGCCAACGGCACGGTCGGGGATGCGGGCGTGACCACCGGAGCCGGAGCCGTCATCGGCGTCGATGATGTTGTCGTCACGCGCCGCAACAACCGCGACCTCGCGGTCCCGGGCGGCTGGGTTAAGAACGGCGACACCTGGGCCGTTTCAGCCATCGGCGAGGACGGCTCCGCGACCCCTCACCCGGCCGGCTCGAGCGGCAGGCGCAACGGTGTCTGTTGACCTGCCCTCGGCATACGTCACCGAGCATCTCAACCTCGGCTACGCGATGACCGCTCACCGCGCTCAGGGCCGCACCGTGGACGTCGCCCACGCCTACGTCACCGCAACGACGACCTGTGAGCCGCTCTATGTGATGGCCACTCGCGGGCGCGAGGCGAACCTGCTGTACGTCGACACCACCTACGACCCCGACCGCGCGACCGCACACGATGACCTCCCCGAGACGGATCCTGTCGCGGTCCTCCGCGGGGTCCTCGCCAACACCGGAGCCGACACGTCCGCGACACAGACGCGGGCCAACGAGGCCGCTGCCGAAAACAGCCCAACTCGTGTCGGCGCCGAAGATTCAGCCGTGCGCGCACTCGCTCGTGAGCGCCGCTACATCACCGCGCTGGTAGCCGCCGGATACACGCACGAGGACATCGAAGCCGCCAAGGCTCGGGACATATGGCGGCCCCTCGTCGCGAAGTTCGCGGCCGCCGAGAAGGCCGGCCTCGAACCCACGACGGCCGCGGTCATGGACGGCTCCGGACGCGAGGACCGATCACTCAAGGATCTAGGCGAGGCCCTCGCTGATTTGGTCGACGGCAATCGGCGGCAGCGCCCAACCGTCAAGGTCTGCGAGGAGCAACGTCAGACGCCGCTTCCGAGCGATACCTGGACAGGATGCCTGAGCGTGAGACCCTCAGCATCTGAAGGCGAGGCGTCGGTCCGACGAAATGACGCTCATCCCAGCCCTCACGCGGTCGACAGCGCCACGCTGATCGAGCGGGGAGGTCACGACCGGTCCCTCCTGCCCAGGCGGACGGGCCCTTCCAGGCTCGGATCCTCTCCTGACACATCAGATTGGGGCACTCGGTCGACCTCCGGCCACGGCTGGTGCGGGCCGACTTGACCGCGCTCTTGCGTGGTCGCGGGCCTTGATCTAGAGCCGAGGGCTGGCTGCCGATCTGACTGCACCCCACGGGACCACCCGGGGCGGTGTCCCATGCTGGGTGGGGAACTCCCCCGCTCGAACAGAGGGGTGGCGACCCTAGACATGGCCTGCCCGGCGTGTGGGGCGAGACCAGGATCCATGCGACACCACGCACTCAGACCCCGTTCCTCCTCAGTTCTGAAAGGTGCTGGCCATCTGGGTCCATGCCGAGGCACGGCAGAGGACCGGGATCTTGTGGTCGCTGACTTCGAGTTCGTGCCACGATCCTCCGCGGAGGGTGATGCCGCTCCACACGTCGACCCAGTCTCCAGCGGGCAGATATGTGGTCCACACGGCCATGTCTGGTTCGGTGACGGGGTTGATGAGGAGATCGTTGCCGAGCAGGTACTGCCGTGGCGCCTGCCAGGTCTGTGTGTCGTGGGGGTGGTCGAAGAACAATGAGCGCATGAGGGGCCGGTCGGTGGCGAGCGCCTCTCGGGCGGCGGTGGCGAGGTAGGGGACGAGTCGTTCGCGGAGCTGTGCGTAGCGGCGGAAGGTGGTGATGACGTTGGGGTCGTTGTTGGTGGCGGCGACGTGCCAGGGGGTGCGGTCCCGTAGTGGAGGCTGGTGGTGGTTGAACTCGGAGTGGTACTGCATGATCGGCATGAACGTCGCGGCTGCGGTGGCTCGCAGGTAGAGCTCAGCGTCGGGGACGGGTCCGGAGAACCCGGCCAAGTCCCAGCCCCAGTAGACGATGCCGCAGGCGGCGGCGGTCAGTCCGGCGGTGATGGAGGCGCGGAACGCCTCCCAGGTGGAGTCCTCGTCGCCGGCCCAGAAGATGCCGTGGGGTTGGGATCCGGTGTAGCCGGAGCGGCTGAAAGTGACCGGGGCCTTTCCTTCGGAGCGAAGCAGGTCGCCGAAGGCGCGGGCGTAGTGGACGGGGTAGAGGTTGTTGCCCTCGTCGCCGGACCGTCCGTCGCCGTATTGGAGGTCGTGGCCCCAGGCGTGTTCGCCGCCGTCGGTCTTGAAGCCGTCGACGTCCAGGTCGCGGACCAGGTAGCGGCGGCGTTCGGTCCAGTAGTCGCGCCCGGCTTGGGTGGACAGGTCGGGCATGAGGGACCTGGGGAACCACCAGCCGCGGTTGAGGTAGGGGCTGCCATCGGCTTCGTGGACGACGTGGCCGGAGGCGACCAGGGCGGCGCCGTCGGCGAGGACCTGCGCGTGCAGGCCGTCTTCGCTGTGGGCGGTTTTGAGCAGGGGGATCTGCCAGAGGATGACCTTGATGCCTTGGTCGTGCAGGGCGGCGACCATGGCTGCGGGGTCGGGCCAGGCTCCGTCGGGCGGGAAGGTCAGGTCGGGTGCGGTGAAGGGCGCCCCGTCGGGGTGGACGTCGTATGCGGCGTCCCGCCAGATCATGATGCCTTCCTCGTCGCTCCAGGCTTCGATGACGACGACACCGACGGGGATGTCGAGGTCGGCGTGGGTCTGCATGCGGTTCAGGACGAGTTCTTGGGTGTTCCATTCGTTGCCGCTGGCCCAGAGGCGGAAGACCCAGTCGGGCAGCTCGGTGGCTCGCCCGACCTCCTGGAGGAACTGGTGGAGGACTTCGGTGGGGGTGCCGTCGTAAAGCGCCACGTCGAGCTGTTCGTCCGCGGTGCCGCCGAGGTCGACCTCGATGACCAGCCGGCCCGGGTCGGTGGCGCCGACGTCGTACCAGGCCCGGCGGGAGGTCCGCAGGTGGAACCCCCACGTGTGGCCGTCGGCTCCGACGACGTGGGCGAACGGCATGGGCAGGTAGGTCCGGCCGTGCTGGCCTTGGGACTTGTACTGCTCGAACACGACCGTGTCCAGGCGTCGACCGGCCTGGTCGAGAGCGTCGTAACGTTCGCCGAAGCCGACAACGTGGTCGCCCTCGGCCAGGGCGAGGGCGAACCGGACGCGGTGGGTGCCGGAGATGCTGACCAGCCACTGGACGCTGCCTGCGACGAGGCGTTCGTCGACCCCGCTCAGCTGGCCTCCCGTGGCCTCCCATTGCGCGGGAGCCAGGTCGAACCACCCGGTCTGATCCCGCACGCCGTCGAGGGTCTCGGCCGTGAACCGGTAGCGGTAGGTCGTGTCGGCACGCAGGGGTTCGGTGGTGGCGGACCAGCCACCCTCGCCGCCCAGGGATGCGGCCTGGGCCTCGGCCAGGTGTCCTTCGCCACCGGCCAGAGCGGCGGCATCGGCCGCTGAGGGCTGGGCCGGCGCCAGCGGCAGGGTCTGGGTGGTGGTCTGGCCGTCACGGTGTGCTTGGAGCTCGCAGTCGATGGCGTGGACGCCGGGATCGGCGCTGACTCCCAGGCTCACGGTCTGGCCGTCCAGCGGCCGGACGGGCACACGCTGGTCGATGGAGGTGGCGTACGGGTGCTCGATGCCGTACGGGCGGTGGGTGAGCAGGGAGGTCATGGCTGGTCCTGAGGTCGGGGGTGAAGGAGGCCGAGCTCGTCGGCCAGGATGAGGTACATGCCGTGGGACCACAGCAGCGGCGTGGCGACCGGCCCCCACTGCTCGACCCACTCCTGCCGGTGCTGCGGGTACAGCAGGTGGTCGGGGACCTGTTCGGGCATCTGGCCGTCGGCTCCCGCGTGGGCGGCGATCCAGCGCAGGTGCCGCCAGGCCGACGTCGTATCGCCTGCGGCGGCGAGGTTCCAGCCGAGCAGGGCCGACAGCAGCAGCCATTGGCCGCCGCCGTAGAAGACGTCGGCGCGGAACCGGTGGACTCCCCCGCCGACGTCCAGGTCCCTCTGGACCGCAGCCAAAGTCGCGCCCGCGACGGGCGAGTCGTGCGGGACGAGGCCGAAGGGGACGATGGCGGCGGGCAGCGACCCGTCCACGGCGTCGGTGCCGAGCCACTTGGTCAGGTGCCCGTCTGCGGTTCCCTGGGAGGCGACGAGGGACCGTATGCCGGTCACGGCCTGACGCGCCCGGGCTGCACGCTCCTCGTCGAGGGGTCCGGAGTCGACTACGCACGACAGGCCACCGGCGATGGCCGCCAGGGTCGAGACGTGCCGGTGCTCTAGATGCTCCTCCCACCAGTCGTAGCAGGGCCGGTCCCAGAACGCGCACAGGTAGTCGACCGCGATTCCGATGGCGGGTAGCCACCGGTCGAGCGGTCGCTGGTGGCGGTCGGCGTGGGTGAGGACTGCCCACAGCCACATGCCGTAGCCGTCGGTCTGGAAGTCCCACCACGGGTCCTGCCCGGTGTCGCCGGTGTAGGTGAACCGGGTGGGCAGCATCTCGGCGACGGTGGGCGGGTCGTGGGTGTCGGCTCGCCGGAGCAGGTCGGCGACGGTGTCGGCGCGGGAGGTGAGGACTGCGGCGCACCAGTCGTGGAAGGCGTCGGCGGAGGCGACGTCGCCGAAGCGGGAGATCCCTTCGGCGGTGAAGGACCCGTCGCGGAACCAGGCGTACCCGGCATACGCGGAGAAGCTCGTGCAGGCGGGGTAGGCGCCACCGGGCTGCTGGACGGCGGTGATGATGGCGTGGCTACGGACGGTCAGGGCCCGAAGGCGGGCCAGCTCGTCGTCGGTCAGGTCGGCCGGTCGGGTGGGAGCGGTGGGCGCGGACGTCATGGCAGGGTGCGGCTCCGGGTTGAGTCGACGACCGGGCCCGCAGTGGGGCCCGGCCGTCGACGGGTGGGGGCTACTTGAGCAGGGCGTTGACCGCGGTGGCGGCGGCCTTGACCGCGGCTTCGGGGGTCTTGCGGCCGGCGGCGGCCTCGGTGAGCTCCTTGGTGACCGCGTCCTGCATCTCCTGCTGACGCTCGACGACCGGCGGCAGGACGGTGGCGTTGAGGGAGTCGAAGACGGCCTGGCGGTTGGCCGGCTTGCCGGCGGTCAGGTAGCTGGACAGCTTGCTGGTGTCGGCGACCGGGGGCAGCTCCCAGGAGGTCTTCAGCCGGGTGGTCACCATCGTGTCGGAGGAGGTCAGGAAGGTGAGCCATTTCTGGGCGGCGGCCTGGTTCTTGCTGGCGTTGTTGACGGCGACGCCGTTGGCGAACATGGCTGAGGCCTTGGTGGTGTCGCCGGGCTCGACGACCACGTTCCAGTCGAACGGCACGTCTTTCAGGGCGCTGAACATCCAGATGCCGGTGTGCCACATGGCCAGCTTGCCGGCCTTGAACAGGTTGGTGTCGAAGTCGGGGGTGCCGGCGCCGTCCTTGTCGGTGGGCATCGTCTTACCGGCCTTGTCGACGATCCATTTGGCGGCGGCGATCCCGGCCGGGGAGTCGAACGCCGCGGTCTTGCCGTCGGCGGACAAGAACTGTCCTCCGGCCTGGGCGACCGCCTTGTAGTACTCGTTGTAGCTGATCGGCTGATAGTCGCCCCACACCTTGGCCTTGGCGTCGGTGAGCTTTACGGCGGCGGCTTGCTCCTCGGCCCAGGTCCAGGAGGCGGTGGGGGCGGCGACGCCGGCCTTGTCGAAGAGGGTCTTGTTGTAGAAGAGGACGACGTTGGAGAAGGACTCGGGCAGGCCGTACTGCTTGCCGTCGCTGGTGAAGGCCTTGAGCAGGGAGTCCTTGTAGGCGGTGGCGTCGACCCCGGACAGGGCGGCTAGTGACCCGTTCTTGGCGTAGCTGACGAAGTTCTGGTAGTCCAGTTCGAAGGTGTCGGCGGCGGTTCCGCCGGCGACGGCGGTCTGCAGCTTGGTGAAGTAGGAGTCGTAGGGGACGGTCTCGACCTGGACCTTGATGTCCTTGTTCTGGGCTTCGAAGGCGGTGACCAGGGCAGCCAGGTCGGCCTCGTGGCCGCCGTTGGCGGAGAAGTCCATGAACCGGACGGTGACCGGTCCGCCGGCGGTGCTGGAGGTGGTCTTGGTCGCCGAGCCTTGGGAGCAGGCCCCGAGCGCAAGCGCGCCGGCGAGCATCAGGGCGGACAGCGATGTCACGCGGGTGATTCTCATGGGATTCCTTTCGAGGGTCCGAGACGGGTGAGGGTGCTCGGGATGGTGGGTTGTGGAGCGGGAGGACTACTTGATGCCGGTCGAGGCGATGCCGGCGATGATGTGCCGTTGGGCGAACAGGTAGATCAAGGTGATCGGGACGATGGACACGACCGAGCCCGCCATGACCACGTCCCACTCGGTCAGGTGCTGGCCGTGCAGGGTGTCCAGACCCAGCGGCAGGGTCATCAGCTCTGGGGAGCGGATGACGACCAGCGGCCACAGGAAGCTGTTCCAGCTGCCCATGAACGCAAAGACGGCGACGGTGGCCAGGCCGGGCCGGATGAGCGGGACGATGATGGTGGCGAAGATCCGCAGGTGGCTGGCCCCGTCCAAAGTTGCGGCCTCGTCCAGCTCGCGGGGGACGGCCTCGATGGCCTGCTTGAGCAGGAACACCCCGAAGGCTGAGGCCAAGGATGGGGCGAGCAGGGCGAAGTAGGTGTCCTGCAGGTTGAACGTCTTCATCTCGATGAAGAGCGGCACGACCAGGACCTGCAGGGGAACCATGAGGGTGGCCAGGTAGAGCCCGAAGACAAGGTTCTTGAACCGGAAGCTGAGCCGGGCGAACCCGTAGGCCGCCATCGACCCGGTGACCAGCTGCGCCAGGGTAGAAGCGACCGCGATGCCCAGGGAGTTGGCCACGATCCGCGCCATCGGCAGGGTCTTGAACAGCGTCTGGTATGCCGCGAGGGTGGGGTTCTTGACCAGCAGGGTCGGGCCGTTGGACAGGGTGCCGCCGGGGGTGATCGAGGTGATCAGGGTCCACAGGAACGGGAACAGCATGATCGCGGCACCGGCCAGCAGCGCGGCATACATGATGAATCTGCCTGTGGGACGGGAAGTTTCACGCATAGTGCACCCACCGCTTCTGCCCGCGGACCTGGACGGCCGTGATGATCAGGATCAGCGCGAAGAGCAGCCAGGACAGGGCCGAGGCCTGTCCGGCGCGGCCGTAGCGGAAGGTGAGGTCGTAGATCTGGCCGACGACGACCTGGCTGGAGCCGGCGGGTCCGCCGCCGGTCATGACGAAGACCTGGTCGAAGACCTGGAAGCCGTTGATCAACGAGATGACCACGACGAAGAACGTGGACGGCGACAGCAGCGGCAGGGTGATGTAGCGGAACCGGTGCCAGGGTGAGGCGCCGTCGACGGTGGCCGCCTCGTAGAGGTCCTGCGGGATGGCCTGCAGGCCGGCGAGCAGGATGACCATGACGAAGCCCAGGTCCTTCCAGGCGCTGGACAGGATCACCGACGGCAGAGCCCACTGGGGGTCGGTCCACCAGCCCGGTTGCGGCAGCCCAACTGCGCCCAGGACGGCGTTGACCAGGCCGCTGGAGGGGTTGAGCAGCCACTTCCACACCAGGGCGACCACGACCCAGCTGGTGATCACCGGCAGGAAGTAGACGGCTCGGAAGATGGACCGGCCGGCCAGCTTGCGGTTGAGCGCGACCGCCAGCGCCAGGCCGCCCACATAGACCAGGGGCAGGTAGCCGGCGACGTAGGCCAGGGTGTGCCAAAACACGGTGCGGGTCGAGGGGTCCTGCAGCAGCGTCGTGTAGTTGTTCAGCCCCGACCATCGCATCGGCGAGATCAGGTTCCACGTGTGCAGGCTCACCCACAACGAGCCGACCATCGGAGCCAGTGTGAACACGGCCAGCGGGACCGCGCTGGGCAGCAGGAAGAACAACACCCAGCCGATGTTCTTCAGGCTCCGAGTCCGTCGCCCACCGGGCCGCGGTGGGCGCGCCGTCGGGTCGGGGACGGCACTGGCGATGGTGCTGGACGTCGCCGGAGTACTCATCGGGCCGTCACCTGCATCGACTGGAGCCGGGCACTGACCAGGCCGCCCTGGGCGCCGGAGGCGTCGCTGTCGAAGGGCGAAGCCATGACCAAGGCGGCGGCGCCCAGGGCCCAGTGGTCGTCGGTCCAGTCCTCTCGGATGATAGGCAGCTGGCGCCGGTCGACCATCAGGTGCGGGCGGAAGGTCGCATCGAAGCCCGGCTGCCAGTGCGGCCAGGCCGTCATCCCCTCCCCCAGCAGCACGATGGCTTGGGGGTCCAAGGTGTTCGCGACGCCCGCCAGACCGCGCCCGAGCATGCTGCCGGCCCGGTGGAACGCCGCCAGCGCCCGTTCCTCGCCGCGGTCTGCGGCACGATGCAGGGTCGCGACCGTGCCGCGCGGTCCGATCACCCCGTCGCGACGGGCTTGGCGTACCAGCGCGGGAGCGCCGATGTACGCCTCGAGGCACCCGGTCGCGCCGCACTGACATACCGGCCCGTCAAGCGTGACCGGAATATGCCCGATCTCCCCCGCCCCGCCATGGGCGCCCCGGTAGATACTGCGCTCGACCACGACCGCGCAGCCGATACCCAACCCGATCGTCACCACCAGGTAGGTATCGAACTCGCGGCCCGCGCCGTACAGCAGCTGCGCCGCGGCCACCGCGTGCACGTCGTTGTCGATGAGCACCGGGACCCCGAGCGCCTCCCGGAGTACCGCGCCCAGCGGCACCCGGTCCCAGCCGATCATCGAGGAGGTCACGACGCCGTTGTCCTGGGCGTCGACCGAACCCGGCACCCCCACACCCACGCCCAACAGCAGACCCGGGTGGTCGGCCACCGCATCACGCAGAATGTCGCTGCACCGCTCGATGGCGTTGGGCCCACTGGGGTCGAACGGCACCGTCGTCGAACGCATCACCTCACCAGCGATGCTCACATCAACGATCGCCAAGTGGTCCGCCACGATCTTCACACCCACCGCCCCGGCGCCATCGCGACCCAGACCCAGCAGAGTCGCCGGCCGGCCGCCGTTGGAAGGAACCGAGCTCAGCTCACGGACCGAACCATTGGCCACCAGCTCCTTGATCACCTGGGTCACCGTCGCCGGACTCAGCCGCAACCGCCGCGCGATCGCCGCCCGCGAAGTCGGACCCTGCGTCCCCAACAGCCCGAGAATCCGCCCAGACACGGCATCAGCCCGGGACGTCATCGACGGGGCCACGACCATGTGACGGAACTCCTAAGTTCGGGACTAAATTTAGAGGAAAACTAAGCCCTTCCGTACGTCCTGTCAAGCCCTCGCATCCCTGATCCTCACCAGCAACCTGCCATTCTCCAGCTGGGGCGCCGTCTTCGGCGACCAAGCCGTCGCCGCCGCGATGATCGACCGCATCGTCCACCACGCCGACGTCCTGACCCTCAAAGGCGCCAGCTACCGGCTCCGCGGACGCGGCATCGACAGCCTGCCAAGCATCCGCACCACCACCAGCCAGGACGAGTCCTAAACTGCCGACAACCGTTCACTTTTCAAGCGCCGAAAGTGTCCAGTTTTGGAGCGCCGCCGACAATGAGCGGCCCCCAGTTGGCGCTACGCCCGAAAGTGCGCCGCGTGGTCGTCGCACAGCATCTGCCCGTGCGTGTTCAGCACTAGAGGACGCTGACCGCAGACATCGCATCGAAGGTCGGGCCGAGGTGGCGTGCGTCGCGTCCACCGCTTGCGAGGGCTCAGTCGCGGCAGACCAAACTCCAACGACAGTGCCTTGCGCTCGCCATAGTCGAAGTCGACCCACACGGTGGGCTCCCCCTTGTACTCGCCTAGGCGACCTACGGTGCCGGTGCCGAAGGTGCCATGTGTGACCGAGCCGCCCACAGTCAGCCAGTCCGGCACGTCGCCTTCAGCTGCCATGCAAGGCAGTATGGCCCGTGCCGAGCGCTTCTAGCCGCGATCTTGGCGAGGTCAGTCAACGGAACCCTCGGATGCGCGCCCAACTGGTCGCAGACATCACCGGCTACTACCTGGCCGGCACCCCGGACACACCCGGCGCCTACGTTCCGCTCACTCCCGCTCGGCTGCTGGACACGCGGACCAACCTCGGCGGGACCGGCCCCGTGACCGCGCACGGGACGGTGCATCTGCCGATCGCCGGTCAGGCTGGCGTCCCCGCGTCGGGAGCGTCCACGGTGGTGATGAACGTGACCGTGACCGAGCCGAAGGCGGCCGGCAACATCACCGTCTACCCAGACGGAACGACGATGCCCACCACGTCGAACCTGAACTTCACCGCCGGCCAGACCATCCCCAACCTGGTCCTCGCCAAGCTCGGCACCAATGGTCGCGTCTCGCTGACCAACAACAGTGGCACGGTCAGCTGATTGCCATCGCCGGGGTCGCCCGGGGTCGCCGGGGTCGCCGCTCAGCCCGGTGCCGACATCGGCCGTTGGCTTCTGCCCCCGTGGGGTCCGTCCGACGAACGGTGTTTCGGGTTGTCGGACAGTTCCCCGCCGATGGGCCCGTACCCTTCCGCCCATGAAGCTTGGGGCGCGGGGGTCGCTGCCGTGGTGGCCCTGGCGCACCTGCTGGCTTCTGGCCGACCTGGTCATCTGGGGTGCATCGGTGGCGCTCGCCGCAGTCGTGCATGCCCAGGGCATCGGGGTGAACCCCTACCTGCTGATCGCCGTGTACATGGCCCTCTACGCCTGCGCGGACGACGGAGTCGGCCTGGCTCTCTTCGCCCTGAAGCGACGGCGCGGATGATCCCCTGGGAGGCACCCAGCAGCCGCAGTCGCTGACTGCCAGGTCCGATCTAGGCGCGCAGGATCCGGTCCATCGCCTTGCCCTTGGCCAGCTCGTCGACCAGCTTGTCCAGGTAGCGGATCTTCTGCATCAACGGGTCCTCGACCTGTTCCACCCGGATCCCACACACGACACCGGTGATCAAGGACGCATTCGGGTTGAGTCGCGCAGCGTCGAAGAAGCCCTCGAACGTCGTGCCATCGGCCAGGTGGTCCCCCAGCGTGGGCTGGTCGAAGCCGGTCAGCCACTCGATGACCTGGTCCAACTCGGCCTTGGTGCGCCCCTTCTTCTCCACCTTGGCCACGTAGTGCGGGTACACCGACGCGAAGCTGGTGGTGAAGATCCGGCTCATCCGACGAGCGTAGTGCTCGGCCCTGCGCGCACACCCTTGTCCTACCGAGCCGACCCGCTGCCGGTGGGGACGGTCGTCCTCAGGCGGTGGGGCCTGGGACCGCTGTCGTTGAGGATCCCGTGCCGGGTGCTGGAGGTGGTCGACGAGCCGGAACGCCAGGGTCTCGGGTACGGCACTCTGCCGGGTCATCCCGAGACCGGCCAGGAGAGCTCCCTCCTCGAGCGCCTCGCCGACGCCACCGGCCGACACAGGCAAGACAATTCCGGAAACGGGACGGTAGTCTCACCGGGCATGACCGAGTGGAGCTTCCTGACCCCTCATGCCAGGGCGCTGCTGTGCATCGCCCACGACCCCGGCGTTCGACTTCGCGACATCGCTTCTGACCTGCTCGTCACCGAACGCACGGCGTTCGGCATCGTCCGGGACCTGGTCAATGCCGGCTACGTGCTGAAGGAACGCGACGGCCGTCGCAACCGCTACGAGGTCCAGGGCCACCTGCCGCTGCCGGATCCGCTCAGCCGCGCGTCGACTGTCGGCGAGGTGCTGGCCCTTCTCGTGGGAGACCGGGTCGAGCCCCTCACCTGAGCCACGGCGATCATCGATCGATTATTCTAGTTCTGAATTGCTAGTTTCGAGCACCCGACGTACGCTGGAGAGGTCCCGAAAGGCACGCCATGAACCTCCAGATCGTCGCCGTATGCATCATCATCGTCGTCCTCCTCGTGCTCGTCCTCGCGCTGAAGATCGTCAAGCAGTACGAGAAGGGGGTGCTGTTCCGCCTCGGCCGAGTCATCGGCATACGGGAGCCCGGCCTGCAGGTCATCATCCCGGGCATCGACGTGCTGCACCGTGTCTCGCTGCGCATCATCACGATGCCGATCCAGTCCCAGGGGATCATCACCCGGGACAACGTCAGCGTCGACGTGTCGGCCGTCGCCTACTTCCGCGTCGTCGACGCCGTCAAGTCGGTCGTCGCCATCGAGAACGTCTCCGCAGCCATCAACCAGATCGCCCAGACCACCCTCCGCAAGGTGGTCGGTCAGCACACCCTGGACGAGACCCTCTCCGAGACCGACCGGATCAACGGTGACATCCGGACCATCCTGGATCTGAACACCCTGGACTGGGGCGTCGAGGTGACTCTCGTCGAGCTCAAGGACATCCAGCTCCCCGACACCATGAAGAGGGCCATGGCCCGTCAGGCCGAGGCCGAGCGGGAGAAGCGCGCCAAGATCATCAACGCCGAGGGCGAGTCCCTCGCCGCGGCTGCGCTCGGCGACGCGTCCGACATCATGATGGCCCACCCCCTGGCCCTCCAGCTCCGCAACCTGCAGAGCCTCGTCGAGATCGGCGTCGACAAGAACACGACCGTCGTCTTCCCGGCACCGCTGATGAGCACGATCGGCGAGCTCGGCGCCTTCCTGGCCCGCGAGACCACCGCCGCCCACGAGACCCTGGTCAGCGCCGGCTCGCCCCCTCCGATCGGCCGGCCCACCCCCCAGCCGACCCCAGGCGCATCCGACCCGCAGCCCGCCGTCAACGGCGCGGGCAGGCCCGTCGGGGCAACACCCGTCGGAGCGACGCCATGACCATCCTTGCTACAACGCTCCCGGCTCGCTCGGCCGACTCCCGACCCGCCCGCCTGAACCTGAGGCCGAGGGTGAAGACCTTCGGGGTCAGAGGCCAGTCCGACGGGGCGTGGTGGCCCCGGACCACCGTCCTGCAGGACGAGCTGCAGGCCCTGGACGTTGCCGTGCACACGTTGACCGGCTCCCGGATCGCGCACATCTCCTACACGCTCGGCACGTGGGACCCCGTGCCGACCAAGGCATGGTCCACCTTGGGCATGACCAAGTTCGGGTGGTTCGCCGACCCCACCCACGCGGCCTTCCTCGACCTCACGCTGTCCGACTACAGCCGCCTCGTGCTGACCATCATCCCGCCGGACACCGAACCGTCCCAGGCCCACCTCGATCTGGCCAAGGGCGCGGCCGCCGCCGCATAAGTCGGACCGCGCACGGCATACGGTCAAAGTCGTTTGCCGTATGCCGTGCACGCGGCAACGATGAGGCGCGTGACCGAGACGTCGAACCAGACCTACGCCGACCTGTGGCTCCCGCCGGAGGACGACCCGCGCAGCGCCGACGAGATCGAGGTGACCGACGAGCGGAGCAACCTCATGGAGTACCTCCGCGCCAACCGCCTCACCCTGCAGCTCAAGTGCGAGGGCCTCACTCCCGAGCAGCTGGCCACCCGCTCGATCCCACCGTCGACCCTGTCGCTCCTCGGCCTCCTGCGGCACATGGCCGACGTCGAGCTCGGCTGGTTCCGGCAGACCCTTGCCGGCGAGGACACGCCACGGATCTACCGCACGGCCAAGGACCGCGACGCCGACTTCAACGGCGCGGTCGCCGACCAGGCGGTCGTCGACAAGGCCTGGGCCGACTGGCGCGAGCAGGTCGCGTTTGCCGAGCAGTTCGTCGCGAACGCATCGACCATGGACGTCATGGGCACCCGCGGAGGCGAGCAGATCTCCTTGCGCGAGGTCCTCGTGCACATGGTCGAGGAGTACGCCCGCCACAACGGGCACGCCGATCTGTTGCGCGAGTGCATCGACGGCCGCACCGGGCAGTAGCGCTGCTCGCCCGCTACTCGGCCAGGCGGTAGTCGCCGGCCTCCTCGAGTGCACCCGACAGCTCGTCGGCACCGAGCGGGTGGTCGGCGTCCACCCGGACGGTCGACACCCCGCCGGCCACCAGCTCCACGACCACGGCACGGACCCCCGACAACGCTGAAACCTCCGACGTGACTGCCGATGCGCAATGGCCACAGGTCAGCCCGGTCACGCCGAACGACTGCGCCTCCGGGCCGACCTCAGCGGGCCGCTCTCCGATGCCGATGTCCATGGGCACCACGATGGCACACGAGGCGCCAGCCAACAGCCGCCGGCATACGGCGAAGGCCCCGCCACAGGGGAGCGGGGCCTTCGTCGTACTGCTGGCAGGGGTTGCGTGGAACCAAACCGTCAGGGACGGCCGTAGGTGACGTTGCTCGACCAGATCTTGTGCAGACCGGTCGTCTTGCCCGTGGTGGGCGAGTCGTACATCATGCCTCCGCCGGCGTAGATACCGACGTGGTAGGCGGGGTACCCGAAGAACACCAGGTCACCCGGCTGGGGGTTGGAGACGCGCTGCGCGGACGCCTGCTGCGCCGCCGCCGTGCGGGGCAGTGAGATCCCCACCTGACGGAAGACGTAGGAGGTGAAACCGGAGCAGTCGAAGCCGGCCGGGGTCGAGCCACCGTAGATGTAGTAGATCCCCAGCAGCGTCCGCGCCACCGCGATGACGCCGCTGGCAGCCGCGTGGCTCGCCGCCGCCGCATAGCTGCTGCTCGACCCCGCGGAGGAACCCGAGGAGGTCCCGCGCGAGGAGAGTGACGTGCGGACCCCGGAGCGGGACACGGCGTCACTCACGACCCGGACGATCGGCTTCGGCTTGGGCTTGGCGACCGCCTTGAACCCGACGACGCCGAAGGTCTGCCTGGCGGCAGGGCCGGCGGCCTCGGGCGCGACGACGGCAGGAGCCGCCGCGACGGCGCGGGCAGCGACAGTCTGAACGGTCAGGGCGCTGGAGCCCGAACTGGTCAGGGTGTCGACAGCCGCCGAGGCCTTGGGAGCCGTGACGCCGGTGGGGGCCGCATGGGCGGGCAGGGCGAGAGCGGCCACGAGACCGCCGGAGGCGGCCAGGACCGCTGAGCTCTTGACAGCCGGCTGTGCCGACTTGCCAAGGATGCTCCCGATCTCGGACAGGGGGTTGTATCGCCCGGCCGCGCGATGGCGCCCGTTGGCAGCATTTTCAGCCACGAATGAACCTCTCGAACGCCTACGAGGTGAGCTGTCGGGTTCGGGTCAGAGGTCTACCCGGCCGTCACGTCACGACCGGAGTCGTGCCGCTCGGGCTTCACCCCAAGACGCGCCTCACGACGCGCCGAAGGTGGTTCCCCCGCTCCTGCCAGCGGTGGTGATTGACCCTCTGTGGTGGCAGGACTCGGCGTCCACTTCGGGGACCGGACCTCAGGGCGGACCGGCTTCCGACACCGTACCCGAGCCCGCGACGAAAGTCACGTTTGGGTCACGGCAGGGTCAACAAGACGCCAAGAACGGGCGTCCGGACGGGGTCGCGAAGGTCTTGGACCGACCGGCACGCGGACGCGCTCCCTGGGGCTGCCGGTGCGACGCGACGAAGTCATCGCCGAGCGCAGTTCCGTTGCCCGAGTGAGGAACTGAAGGATCGAGATCCTGCGGAACGACCGGTATGCCGGTATCCCGGTATGCCGGTATGCCGGTCGCGGAGTCTCGGTGAACCTACGCGGGGTAGGCGGCGAAGACGTGCATCGCCACGTCGTCGGGCAGGGAGACCCCGGAGGACTCTTCGGCGCCCTCGAGCGAGGCCACCACGCGGGCACCGTCCCGACGGGCCCGGATCCGGCTCCCCGGAAGGACACCTGCCGCCGTGAGTAGCGACAACGCTTCGTGGTCGACCTGGACGGGCTCTCCGATCCGTCGCACCACGACGGTGACCGGGTCGGCGAGGGCGACCTCCGTGAGCGGATGCATGCCGGTCAGGAAGCTCTCGTTGGCCTCGGTGTCGCCGA
The DNA here is from genome assembly GCA_021324575.1 of Intrasporangiaceae bacterium. Classification (GTDB taxonomy): domain Bacteria; phylum Actinomycetota; class Actinomycetes; order Actinomycetales; family Dermatophilaceae; genus Nostocoides. The sequence goes on from JAJPIW010000051.1 coordinate 18,988, forward strand.
GCTCCTCCAACCCCGGGATCGGGTTGCCATAGGGCGACTCGCGGTGGTCGCCGAGCATGGCGAGGATCTTGCGCTCCACCCGCTCGGACATCACGTGCTCCCACCGGCAGGCTTCGTCGTGGACGAACTCCCACTCCAGCCCGATCACGTCGACCAGCAGCCGCTCGGCGAGCCGGTGCTTGCGCATCACGCGGGTCGCGAGGAGCCGGCCGTGGTCGGAGAGCTCGATGTGCCGGTCGCCGGCGAGGGAGAGCAGGCCGTCACGCTCCATCCGGGCGACGGTCTGGGACACGGTCGGGCCGGAGTGACCGAGCCGCTCGGCGATGCGGGCACGGAGGGGAGGTATGCCCTCCTCCTCGAGCTCGTAGACGGTCCGGAGGTACATCTCCGTGGTGTCGATGAGGTCGGTCACGGTGCAAGCCTCTCACGGGGGTCCGTCAGCCCGGTCCGCTCGCCGAGCGTCGTGGACCGGGAGGAAGCGGGCGAGCCACAGCCCGCCGGCCCAGGCGATGACACCGAGGGCCACCGAGGCCGCGGCGAGCGACGCGGCGGCGGCCACCGCGCCGATGAGCAGCGGCGCCAGGCTGCCCCCGGCCACCGACAGGAAGCGCCAGCCGCCGAGGAACTGTGCACGTCCCTCACTCGGCGCAGCGTCGGCGCCCAGGGTCATGACGATCCCGGAGCCGAGCCCGTTGCCGAGCGAGGCGATGATGGTGACCGCGCCGACGCCGACCAGGGTCGCGGTGTGCGGCAGGAGCACCATGGCCGTGCCGATGATCGCGACCATCGGCATGGCGACCCAGAGCCGCCCGAAGCGGTCCATGACCGACCCGGCCGGATAGAAGAGGAGCATCTCGATCCCACCGGCGACACCGAAGACGAGCGCCGTCTGGCTCGCGGTCAGCCCGACGTGCTCGGCCCAGAGCGGGACGATCGTGTTCTTGCCGGCGCGCGCGATCCCGATGAAGAGCACGCCGATCCCGACCGTGACCAGGACGCGGCGATGGGCCCACAGCACCTCCCGTGAGCTGCGCCGGGCCGCCACCCGGGCCGCTCGCTCGTGCGCGGCAGTGAGGTCCCGGGTCGCCAGCACCATGACACCGGCGGCGATCCCGGAGACGACGGCCACGGCATACGCCACCCGCGGACCCCAGACATGGATCAGCGGCGCGGCGACGAACGGCCCGATGAACACCCCGATCCGGTTCACCCCGCCGAGCGTCGACATCGCACGGGCGCGCACGGCATACGGGACGGCCTCGATGAGGTAGCCCTGCCGCGCCACGAGGAAGACGCAGTTGGTGAAGCCGAGCGCGAAGAGGGCCACGAGGTATGCCGCGAGGCTGGGGGCGAGCCAGGCGACGGCCGAGCCGATGGCGTCGACGAGGGCCGCCCAGGCAAGGGCCCGGCGCTCCCCCACGCGCTCGATGAGGTTGCCGACCGGGATGGCGAAGAACAGCTCGGCGACAAGGCCCAGCCCGACGGCGAAGGCGGCGACCGAGACGCTCGCGCCCAGGTCCAGAGCGCCGAGGGCGATGATCGGGGTGACCGCGCCGGCGCCGACCGCGGCGAGGATGGTCGGGCCGTAGGCCGGGACGGCGATCTCACGGAACGAGAAGCCGTCTGCACCGGACACGCGTTCGACCCTAGCAGGGGCGGTAGGTTGCCCGGCGTGAGCACGTTCGTCGTCCCGCAACGCTTCAACGGACCGCCGGAGTCCGGCAACGGAGGCTGGGTGAGCGGCCGGATCGCGGCCGAGCTGCCCGATGCGTATGCCGTGTCGGTCCGGCTCCGGACGCCCCCACCCCTCGACCGGCGGCTCACCGTGTCTCCGACGTCGGACGCGCCCGGGATCGAGGTCCGCGACGGCTCCGTGCTCGTCGCCACGGCCTCCGCTGCGCCGTCGCTGAGCGGGCCGGTGGCACCGACCGTCTCCTTCGACGTGGCCGTCTCGAGCGGAGCCTCCTACGAAGGCCTCACCCATCACCCGTTCCCCACCTGCTTCTCCTGCGGGACCGCGCGGACCGACGGGCTCTCCCTCCGGCCGGGCCAGGTCGCAGGTGGCGATGGTGCGTATGCCACCGCCTGGACCCCCGCCGAGGTCACGCCCGAGATCGTCTGGGCGGCTCTGGACTGCCCTGGCGGCTGGGTGGGTGGGGTCGCCGAACACCCGATGGTCCTCGGCACGATGACCGCCCGGATTCTCGCCCTCCCGACGGTCGGCGAGCCCCACGTCGTCATGGCCTGGCGGCGCGGCGCGGAGGGCCGCAAGCACCACACCGGCACGGCCCTCTATGCCGCTCGGTCCGGGGCGTTGCTCGCCCGGGCCGAGGCCACGTGGATCACGGTCGACCCGACCACGGTGCGGCCGGCATGAACGGGACGGACAGCGTGGGAGGCGCCGGGCGCAAGGTTGCGCTCGTCACCGGAGCGAGCAGCGGCATCGGCGCCGCGACGGCCAGATCCCTTGCAGCACAGGGCTTCCGGGTGGTCTGTGCGGCGCGGCGGGCTGACCGGATCGAGGAGCTGGCCGCGTCGATCGACGGTGTCGCAGTGGTGTGCGACGTGACCTCGGAGTCGTCCGTTGCCGCTCTGGCCGAGGCGGTCGGCGCCCGCCTCCATGTCCTCGTCAACAACGCCGGCGGGGCGCTCGGCGCCGACCCGGTGGAGCGCGGGTCGGTCGAGGACAGGCGCTGGATGTACGAGGTCAACGTGATCGGGACCCTGCGCGTCACCCAGGCGCTGCTGCCCGCACTCGAGGCGACCGGCGAGGGCATCGTCGTCAACGTCGGGTCGATCGCCGCTGGGCTCGTCTACGAGGGAGGCGCGGGCTACACGGCCGCCAAGCACGCCGAGCGCGCGCTGACCGAGACGTTGCGGCTGGAGCTCGTCGAGCGACCCGTCCGGGTCGGCGAGGTCGCACCCGGCATGGTGCAGACCGAGGGCTTCTCGCTCGTCCGGTTCGGCGGCGACCAGGCCCGGGCCGACAAGGTCTACGAAGGCGTCGTCGACCCGCTCGTCGCCGAGGACGTGGCCGACGCGATCAGCTGGATGGCCACCCGACCCCCGCACGTCAACATCGACCTGCTCGTCATCAAGCCGCGCGCCCAGGCCGCCCCTCATCGCATCCACCGCCGCCCGATGCCGTGACGTGCGCCCACCGCCGCCGCCGCCCCGGGAACAATTATCGGGTTCTCGGGGAAGTTGGCTCTGCACCCGACAAGAGAACTCGGGTGAGGAGCGCACTAGCCTGAGGACCCGATAACTATGTGGGCCACCTATCAGGGCTGGAGCCGTTGGACCGTCCACGCGGCCACCGTGTCGAGGTCGCCCTCGCCGACCCGGGTGAACCGGAACCTGTCGTGCAGCCGGTTCGAGCGACCGCCCCAGAACTCGACGCTCGCGCACCGGATCCGGTAGCCGCCCCAGAAGTCAGGCACCGGAACCTCCCCCGGCTCACCGGTGTCCGGCCAGCGGGCGGCGTACTCGGCGTATGCCGCCTCCAGGCTCTCCCGTCCCTCGACCGGCTCGGACTGGCGCGAGGTCCACGCGCTGATGCGTGACCCCCACGGTCGCTCGTCGAAGTATGCGGCGACCTCCGCGCGGGACAGCTCCTCGGCGACACCGCGGAACCGGATCGCCCGGAACATGGCCGGCCAGGTCAGGGCGGCAGCGATCGACGGGTTGCCCTGCAGCTGCTGGCCCTTGGCGGAGGTCAGGCAGGTGACGAACCCCGGCCCCCGCTCGTCGAAGAACCGCATGAGGACCGTGCGGACGTCGGGCGCCCCGTCGGCGTCGACCGTCGCGACCGAGATCGACAGCGGCTCGGGCACATCGCCCCGCGTGCGTGACCGCTCCACGGCCGCCTCGACCCAGAGCCGTGCCTGCTGCCACGGCGTCGGCAGCAGCTCGGCCTCGGAGAGGCCCTCACCCGAGTAGTCCACGCGGTCGACCGGCATACGGCCAATGTATGCCGTGCGCTCGGCTGCACCTCGGGCGCTCAGGGGGTCGGTTCGCGCGCGTCGTACTGCACGAACCCACGCTGCCAGAAGCCGACGGCGACGATGGCCGCGATGCACAGCAGGCCACCGACCAGGGCCGTCCGGGGCTCGCCGAGCCGGCTGGACGCCCCACCCGCGATGAGGTCGCCGAGCCGGGGGCCGCCGGCGACGACGACGATGAAGACGCCCTGCAGGCGACCACGCATGTGGTCCGGGGTGGCGGCCTGCAGGATGGTCTGCCGGAACACTGCGCTCACCGCGTCGCACGCTCCCGCGAAGAACATCGCGGCGAGCGCGATGCCCAGGGCCGTGCTCCGTCCGACGTGGCCCTCGCTGAGCAGCAAAGCCACGCCCAGCCCGGCCACCCCGACTCCCCAGCCGACGATGCTCACGAGGATCGCCAGTCCCTGGCGGCGCACCCGGCCGAGTGGCCCGCTGAGCACCATCGCGACCAGGCCGCCGATGGCGGATGCGGCATACAGCGCCCCGACGGTCCGGGAGCCGCCACCGAGGAAGATCGCACCGGCTGCGGGGAAGAGCACCCGGGGGGCGGCGAGCATCATGGCGATGATGTCGGCGATGAAGGTCATCCGGACGTTGGGCCGGGTGCCCAGGAATGCCAGGCCGTCCCACACGGCGCGCAGCCCGGACACCGGTTCCTCGCCGTCGTCCGAGCGCTCCGGAGGGACCGGAGGCAGGGAGGAGAGGCCGAGCAGAGCGGCGGTCGTGAGGAGGGCGTCGACGGCATACGCGGCCCTGAACCCGAACCAGCCGATGACGAAGCCCGCGAGAAGCGGACCGGCGGTGAGAGCGGTGTTCATGGCGAAGACGGACAGCGCATTGGCAGCCGGGAGCTGCTCGCGCGGGAGGATCCGCGGATAGATGCTCGAGCGGGCGGGCGAGGCGATCGCGAAGGCGCCACTGCCCACCGCGGCCGTGAGGTAGAGGACCCAGACGTGGGTGTTGCCGAGCAGCGCCTGGGCCAGGAGGACGAGGGTTGCGCACCACATGACCGTCTGGGCGACCAGGCCGACCAGGCGGCGGTCGTGGTGGTCGATGAGCGCGCCACCGTAGAGGCCCATGACGACGAGCGGGACGAGCGCGAACAGGGCCGCCAACCCGACGGCCGCCGTGGAGTGGGTCAGGGCGTAGACCTGCAGGCCGGCGGCGACGGCGGTGAGCTGGGAGCCGATGTTGGCCAAGGCGTAGCCGACGAACAGGCGTCGGTATGCCGGGTGGTCGCGCAGCGGCGCGAGGTCGAGGAGCAGTGCCATCGGGTCAGGACGCCACCGTGATGCCGAGCTCGGCGGCGAGGGCGTCGGCCGCGTCGAGGAGCTGGACCCGGGAGATCGTCGCTCCTCGCAGCGAGGCCAGCCCACGTGGCGCCACGAGGTCGGCTCCGGACAGGTCGACCGTGGTGCACTTGGCCCGGCCGAAGTCCGGCTGGACCAGCCGGCAGCCCTCGAAGGTCACTCCGGTGAGGGTCGCCTCGGCGAAGTCGGGCTCGATGAGCAGGCAGTCGACGAAGGCCACCTCGCGCAGCGTGGCGCCGCGGAAGTTGGCGAACTCGACCTTGCCGCCGGTCCACCGCACCCGGCGCCAGCTCGCACCGTGGACCTGGGGTGCCCCGAGTCGCGGCTCGGTGACCGTGCAGTCGAGCCAGGTCGTGTCGGACAGGTCGGTGCCGGCGCCCCGCGGGCCACTGAACGAGCACTCGGTGAAACGCGCGTGCGACAACTTGGTCTCGGTGAGGTCGACGCCGTCGAAGGTGCACTCGAGGAACAGGCTGTCCTCAGCCCGGCCTCGACCGTGGTCACCGGTGAAGGTGACCGCGTCGAACTCCTCGCCGGCCCCGAGATGCTGCGAGCTCACGCGCCCGGCTCCGCGAGGGCGTCGCGGCCGACGGGCGCAGGTTGGGGCTCACTGGGTGCCCCTGACGGGGTCTGGACGTGCCGACCGGGTTCGGCGTGGCCGCCCCGGACGACGGGACCGGCGTGGCGGGCCAGGCCCGCGGGCCGGGCGAAGAAGAGGGCCGCGACGACGGCGAGCAGCAGGGCGGCGCCCGGGACGAGCATCGACTGCCCCATCGCCGAGCTGAACCCGTCGTGCAGCGGGGCGGGAAGAACCCGGCCCAGCTCCGAGCCACCCGCCTGGCCCTTGGCCTGGGGGAGCTCGTGGAGGATCCGGTTCTCCATGACGGTCGCGATGGCCGCGGAGCCGAGCACTGCCCCGATCTGGCGCGCGGTGTTGTAGACGCCCGCGCCCGCCCCGGCGAGCCGCGGCGGCAGGTTGCGGGTGGCCGTGACCGAGATCGGTCCCCACATCGCGCCGTTGGCGACGCCGAGCACCGCTGCGGGGAGCAGCAGTACCCAGGTGCGGGTGCCGGGGTGGAGGAGCACGGCATACCAACCGAGTCCGAGGGCGCAGAGGAGCAGACCGGTCGCGGCAACCGGACGCGGGTTGTGGGTCTGGATCCAGCGGCCGACGAGTGGGGCGAAGACCAGGGTGAGCAGCGCCATCGGGACGAGCATGAGCGCCGACCGGGTGGGTGTCATCGCGCGCACCTCCTGGAGGTACAGGATGAGCGGGATCCCCATGGCGGTGATCGAGAAGCCCACGACGGTGATGGCCAGGTTGGCCAGGGAGAAGTTGCGGTCGCGGAAGAGGAACAGCGGCAGCAGCGGCTCCTTGGTGTTGCGCGACTGCCAGTAGGCGAACGCCGCCAGCACGACCAGACCCAAGATGATCAGCCGCCACACGGTGACCGGGCCGGTGATCGTGCCCCACGAGTACTTCTCGCCCTCCTGGATCCCGAAGACGAGCAGGAACATCCCGACCGCCGATAGGACGACCCCGAGGATGTCGAAGGAGTGCTCGTTGGTCGACAGCCGTGGCACCAGCCGGGCGGCGAGGACGAACCCGATCACCCCCACGGGCACGTTGACGAAGAAGATCCACTGCCAGCCCACCGAGTCGGTGAGCACCCCACCGAGGATCGGCCCGACGAGGGTCGCGACACCAGCCACCGAACCCCACAGCCCCATCGCGGCGCCGCGCTTCTCCGGCGGGAACATCCGGGTGATGACGGCCATCGTCTGCGGCGTCATGAGCGCCGCGCCGAAGCCCTGGAACACCCGCGCGACGATGAGCATGCCGATCGACGTCGAGAACCCGCACCATGCCGAGGCCGCGGTGAACAGCACGAGCCCGGCCAGGTACATCGTCCGCGGCCCGAACCGGTCGCCGAGCCGGCCGGTGATCAGGACCGGCACGGCATACGCGAGCAGGTAGGCGCTGGTGACCCACACGGCCCCGTTGATGTCGGTGTCGAGCCCGCTCATGATGTGCGGCATCGCGACGGTGACGATGGTGGAGTCGACGAGGATCATGAAGAAGCCGATGACCAGGGCCCACAGGGCCGGCCAGGGCGCCTTGCCCCCGGTCTCGACGACGAACCGGGGTGCCTGGGTCGGGGTGGTGCTCATGACTGCAGTCTTTCGTCGGGGTCTGACAGTGGGGGTGAGGGTGGCGTGGATGGCGTGGGGGGCGCGACGTCGTGTCCCGGTTCGTCCGCGGCGGGCCGGTGCGAGGGGCCGTTGGGCTTCCAGGTGAGGTCTCCCGCACGGATCCGGGCGACGACCGCCTCGGTCCAGTCGAGGTCGGCCTGCACGGTGACGCGCAGCCAGGGGAGCTCGATCCAGAGGATCTCGGGCAGCTGCTTGGCCAGGACGAAGCCCTCGGCGGCGTCCATCTCGGCGAGCCGTCCTCGCAGATCCGCCGCGCGCCGGGACAGCAGGTCGGCCACCTCGGCGGGCTCGAGCATGGAGCACTCGGCAACACCGAGCGCGAACTCGGGGTACTCCTCGGCGACCCGCCCGAGCATCCCGCGAAGGGCTTCGGTCGCCGCGTCGACTCCGCTCTCGGTGATCGCATAGCTCGTCCGCTCCGGCCGGTTGCCCTCCCGGTCGGTCCCGCGCTCGTGGAGGAGCCCGTCGGCGGCGAGCCGGTTGATCGCGTGGTAGAGGGTGCCCGGCCGGACCTTGACGAGGGTGTCCTCCCGGCGGCGAAGCATCTCCTGGTACACGTCATACGGATGGCGCGGGCCCTCCTCGTACATCGCGAGCGCAGCGAACTGCAGGGCGGTGAGACGAGCCTTGGAGGACGGCATACCCCACATTGAACTATTCGACACGGAATATTTCAACCCGAGTATGCCGTGGGCGGCGCTCAGCAGATGGGATGTGTCGGCCGTCCCGCGAGTCAGCGCCGGTCGAGGAGTGCAGAATGAAGGCCGCCGCAACCCGGCCTGCCTCACGATGGAGTGGAGAACCTGCATGCCCGACGTGCCTGACAACGACTTCAAGCCCGGCCTCGAGGGAGTCATCGCCTTCGAGTCCGAGATCGCCGAGCCGGACAAGGAGGGCGGCGCGCTGCGCTATCGGGGGGTCGACATCAAGGACCTTGTCGGGAAGGTGCCGTTCGGGCAGGTGTGGGGTTTGCTCGTCGACAACGGGTTCGACCCGGGCCTGCCGCCGGCCGAACCGTTCCCGCTTCCGGTGCACACCGGCGACATCCGGGTCGACGTCCAGTCCGCACTCGCCCAGCTCGCGCCGATCTGGGGCTTCCGGCCGCTGCTCGACATCAGCGCCGAGCAGGCCCGCGAGGACCTCGCCCGCGCCTCGGTCATGGCCCTGTCGTTCATCGGCCAGTCCGCCCACGGGCTCGGCAGCCCGATGGTCCCGCAGTCCCGGGTCGATGAGGGCAAGACGGTCGTGGAGCGGTTCATGATCCGCTGGCGCGGCGACCCCGACCCGGCCCACGTCGAGGCGGTTGACGCCTACTGGGTGTCCGCGGCCGAGCACGGGATGAACGCCTCGACCTTCACCGCGCGGGTCATCGCCTCGACCGGCGCCGACGTGGCGGCCTGCCTGACCGGTGCGGTGGGTGCGCTGTCCGGGCCGCTCCACGGTGGGGCTCCGTCCCGGGCCCAGCACATGATCGAGGGGGTCGAGCGGTCCGGCAACGCCGAGGCCTACGTCGCCGACGTCCTGGGCCGGGGTGAGCGGCTGATGGGGTTCGGTCACCGGGTCTACCGGGCCTACGACCCGCGCGCTGCCGTCCTGCGCGACACCTGCGAGCGTTTGGGCGCGCCGCGCTTCGAGGTCGCGCTGGAGCTGGAGAAGGCGGCGATCGCCGCTCTGGCCGAGCGCTATCCGGAGCGCAAGATGGAGACCAACGTCGACTACTGGGCGGCCGTGCTGCTCGACTTCGCCGAGGTGCCGCCGTCGATGTTCACCCCGCTCTTCGCCTGCGCCCGCACGGCCGGGTGGAGCGCACACATCCTGGAGCAGAAGCGGACCGGCCGCCTGGTCCGCCCGAGCGCCACCTACATAGGCCCCAAGCCGCGCCCGGTCCGGGACGTGGACGGCGCCCCCGCCGTCCTGGACGAAATCTGACCCCGCCCCGTCCCGGCGATCCCTCAGCA
>JAJPIW010000087.1 GCA_021324575.1 Intrasporangiaceae bacterium
CAGCGCCTGCTCGCGAGCGACGTCATCTACCAGGACTCGTTCAAGGCGCCGTCGGCCCAGCAGCTCAACCGCCAGGGCGTGACCGGGACGAACGACAGCGGCGGCCCGCTCGTGCCCGACTCGAACTTCCTGCAGAGCGCCGACCTCGTCACGCCGACCGCGATGATCACCGTGCTCGGCCGCATCCGCGGGGCCGCGACGACGCCGAGCACCGGCGGCCTGCGCGGGACGAACATCGAGACGCTGAAGGTGCTCCCGGCGGGCACGGAGCTGAGCACGTCCACGCAGACCAAGATCGTCCCCTCGACGAACATGACGTTCCAGCTGACGGTCAAGAACTCCGGCGATTCGCAGGAGTCGAGCATTCCCGTGACGCTGAAGATCGTGCAGTCCTCGGGCGGCACGATCGTCAAGCGCGCGACGATCGATTTCATCAGCCCGGGCGAGACGAAGCCGGTCACCTTCGGCGGTGATTTCTCCAAGATCACGTTCGCCGCGCCTGCAACGGTGAAGGTCGAGGTGCAGCCCGTGCCGGGCGAGACGAACACGAGCAACAACTCCGCCGACTATCCGGTCATCTTCTCGACGGCATAACCGGTGAGCTTCTCGAGCGCGACCGCCGCCTGGATCGCGATCGCAGCCGCAGTGGTGGCCGTGCTCGCGCTGTTGGCGGTCGTCTGGATGGTGCTGCGGCTCCGCCGGCTACGGGAGGGCCAGGCAGTTCTGCTCGGCGACGGCAAGACCGACCTCGTCGACTTCGCCGTCTCGCTGCAGGGCCGCATCGACGACCTGCACCGCGCGGTGGACGAGATCGCGGCCGGCCTCGTGCGCGTCGACCGCCGCGTCGACAACTCGGTCACGAACATCTCGATCGTCCGCTACGACGCCTACGAGGACACCGGCGGCCACCAGTCGGCGTCGCTCGCGGTGCTCGACTCGGCCCGTTCGGGGGTCGTCGTGACGGCGATCCAGGGCCGCGACTATGCCCGGATCTACATGAAGGAGCTCGACCGGGGGCGCGCGTCGATCGCGCTCTCACCCGAAGAAGCGGAAGCCGTCGAGAGGGCCATGTCCCGCTAGAACGCCCTACGGGCTAACCCGCGCAGAGCACTCGGCCTGGCGGCCGAGTCCTGCACGCTGGCTGCTAAATTCGGCGCGATGCAGCAGGTTCTTGTGTTGAACGCTAGTTACGAGCCGCTGAACGTCACGACCGTTCGGCGCGCACACGTGCTCGTGTTCAAGGGCAAGGCCGAGGTGATCGAGGAGCTCGACCAACCTCTCAGATCGGCGACGGGAGCCTTCCCCTGGCCGCACGTGATCCGGCTCGTCCAGTACGTCCGCGTCCCGCGCACGCTGCAGCGGAAGATCTCGAGGCGAGCGCTCTTCGCCCGCGACGGCTGGCGCTGCATGTACTGCGGCACGACCAACGGCCGGTTGACGCTCGACCACGTCGTGCCGAGGAGCCGCGGCGGCGAGTCGGTCTGGGACAACGTCGTCACCTCGTGCGCGCCCTGCAACATGCGCAAGGGGAACCGGCTCCCGCACGAGGTCGAGATGACCCTGCGCAAGCCGCCCCGCGCGCCCGCGCCGGTGCTCTTCATCCACCTGGCGACGTCGAAGATCCCGAACGGTTGGCAGCCGTACCTCGCCGGGCTCACCGACGAGGCGTCCACCGCGACGGCTTAGGCCGTCTCCACCGGCAAGCCGAGCTGCTCCCACTGGCTCCACGAGCCGGGGTAGAGCCTGCCCTCGCGGCCGGATAGGGAGAGACGGTGGAGCGTCACGCAGGCGGTGACGCCGGAGCCGCAGTAGGCGACGAGCTCGCCGTCGGGCAACTCGGGGAGCGGGTCGTCCCACGGTGTGTTGAGCGCGCCCGGGACGCGGCCAGGCACCTTGTCGATCGGGTTTTCCTCGCCGCGGAACCGCTCCGGCCTGCGTGCGTCGACGACGACCAGCTCATCCAGCCGGGCGGCCAGCTCGTCCGCATCGATCACGTCGTCCGTTCGCGGGCGCGGTGTGAAGACGGCCGGCTCGACCTCCTCCTCGCCGGTCGCAAGCGGTCCGCGCCAGGCGTCGAGCTCGAGGACCGCGCAGTCGTCGTGGCCGAAGTGGCGCAAGAGCCACCAGAGCCGCTCGGGTCCGCCCATGTTCCCGTAGGCGACCACGAGGACGCCGTCGCCGATTCCGGCGCGCGAGGCGGCCAGCGCGAAGTCCTCCTCGGTCGGCAGCGGGTGCCGCCCGTTGGGCCCGGCCGGCGACGAGAGGTCCTCGTCCACGTCGAGGAAGGACGCGCCGGGGATGTGCCCGGCCAGGTAGAGCTCGCGGCCGCGGCCGGGCACGCCCAGCTCCCAGCGGCAGTCGACGAACTGGTAGCGGAGGACGCTCAGGCCGAGGTCGTGGGGCGCACCGAGTGGAGCATCGCGACCCCGGAGAGCTTGCCGCACTCGCCGCAGTAGATCGCGATCGACATCCCCGGCTTCGCCGCATCGGCGGGCAGGTTGTACGTCGCGCTGCCCCAGCCGCGCTTTACCTGCCCGAGGAGCTTCCACTCGACGTGGTTGCCCGTCCAGATGCTGCCTTCGAACTTGGCCAGGTAGACCCAGACGTCCGGGCCGCGCTTGGTCGTGAAGTCCTTGCCGAGCTGCAGCTTCAGGTGGCCCGACGAGTCGCGGACCACACTCGCCGTGCCGGTGGTGCTCCAGGTGATCGTGCGGAAGGTGCCCGAGCTGACCACGCCTGGCGGCCCGTGCGAGACGTTCGAGCCGCCCCGCGCGACCGCGATGCCTGCGGCGAGGCCGCCCAGGACCGCGACGAGCAGAATCGGGAGGACCAGCCGGGGCTTGCGCGAGAAGGCAGCCATCAGCGTTGTCTAAGTGTACGCCCAGACCGCGCGACCGGTTTCAGGCCGCTTCCGCTTCGGGCTTCGCCGGCGCCGCGAGCGCGTGCGCGTGGCCGAGCAGGTGGCGGTGCGCCTCGGTGCCGTAGCCGCCCGGAACCGGGATGTAGAACTCGGGGTAGCCCCACATGCCGTGCTCGCTGACGTCGAGGCCGGCGGTCTCGGTCTCCTCCTCGACGCGGATCCCCCAGAGGCGCTTCATCGTCCAGAGACAGCCGAACGAGGCGC
>JAJPIW010000039.1 GCA_021324575.1 Intrasporangiaceae bacterium
CCGGCCCCAAGGAGGTGAGCACCAGCCTGATCGCCGGCGCCATCACCGGCTAACCAACAACCTCGAAGGCATCACCCCTCGTACACCACGGATCCGGACTTGACCAGCTCGACGTCGGGCAACAGCTCAAGAGTCCGGTCGAGAACGACGGGTGGAATGGGCGAAGCCCCGTAGCAGAAGCGTCGGACCGAGGACAGGTCTGCGGTGTGGATGTCGGGGTGCGAGATGAGCATCTGAATCATCGTGGGGACCAAGAAGAGATCGGTGACCCGGTGCTCCGCGACGGTCTCCAGAACACGTGCGGCCTCGAAACCACCAAGGATGACGTGGGTGCTGCCAGCCAGCGAGTGCGCAGCCCACAGGCACAGATCCGCAAGATGGAACATCGGTGCGGTGTGCAGGAAGATGCCGCCCGGGGTGGCCCAGAAGCCGGCAGCGGCACAGCCGAGGGCCGATGTCATAAGGTTGTTGTGACTGAGCATCACGCCCTTCGAACGACCCGTGGTGCCGCCCGTGTAGAAGATCGCCGCGAGGTCGAATCCGCTGCGGCGAGCGTCTGGAACCGGCTCGTTGCCTCTGATCAGCTCCTCGTAGTCGAGGCTGTCCGGCAACGGCTCACCCTGCTCGCCCGCGTCGATGACCACCCGCACCGAGGGGCACCGCTCGACCAGTCGGGCAGCCATGTCCCGAAAGGCGTGGTCGACGAGGAGCACGGAGACCTGACAGTCCTCGAAGCTGTCGGCGACCTCCGCGAAGCTCCATCGCGTGTTGACCGGGACCAGGACGGCGTCGGCCCACGGTACGGCCATGAGGTACTCGAGATAGCGGTCGGAGTTGAGTCCGAGCATCGCGACCCGGTCGCCCGGCTCGACACCGAGCGACGTCAAGCCGCCGGCCAGCCTCGCCACCCGATCGACGTGCTCGACGAAGGTACGACTCCGGTCGGCGAAGATCGACGCCATCCGATCCGGGTACTGCTGGATCGCCCGGTGCAGGCTCTGAGTGAGATACATGCGTCAGTCCCCGCCCGTCTCAGGCGCGGTTTGCTCCGATGATGACGTAGATCATGGTGCAGGGGCTGTCGCTCCGGTTCTGCCAGGCATGACGGGTACCGCGCTGGACGACCACCGTGCCGGGGCTGATCCGCCGCTCCTGGCCGTCGTCCAGGACGAGCCAGACCTCGCCCTCGAGGCAGATGCCGTAGTCGACACTGTCGGTGATGTGGAAGCCGGGGTCGTCGGGGTCGAAGACCGACAGCAGGCCGGGCTGGTCGCGCTCGGCGTCGGCTGCCGCCTGGGCGGCGGCTTCTGGATCGACCGGGCCGTGGCCACCGCCGGCGGCCGGGTACTCCACGACGACGACGCGATGCCCGCCGGGCCCGGGGAAGAAGGGGAAGGGCACCGATTGGGGATCGAGGCCGGCGCCCACGGTCGCGGTGCCGTCCGCCGTTCCCCAGACGTTGTGGATGCTCATGCCGAGCGGGACCGACGAGGGGACTGTCGTGTCGTCGGTGAAGACCGACTTGCCGTCGCTGTCGATGACGGTGACGAATCGCTGCGGGTCGATGCTCATGGGCTGTTCCTTCACTAGGTGGGAGTACTCGGACTGCGTCGGAGGAGTTTGCGGAGTTTCAGGGCGGACGAGCCCTTCAGACCATGAACATGCCGCCGTTGGCGTTGATCGTCTCGCCGGTGATGTAGCTGGCCTTGTCGGAGATCAAGAAGGACACCACCGCCGCGATCTCGGACGGGTCGGAGATATAGCCCAGCGGGATCGACTGGCGGATCGCCTCGAGCTGGGCCTCGGTGTAGAAGTCGAGCATCGGGGTCCGGATCATCCCGGGGGCCACGCAGTTGACGCGGATCTTGTCCTTGGCGTGCTGGTTGGCCACGCTCATGGTGAGCCCGATGATGCCGGCGTTGGCGGACACATAGCTCGGCGCGGTCTGCACCGATTTCGTCCGTCCTGACATCGAGCTGATGTTCACGATCGCTCCACCGCCGGCCCTGAGGAACCAGGGCAGCGCGGACTTGATCATCAGGAAGTCGCCGCGCAGCTTGATCCCGTGCATCGCGTCCCAATCGTCGATGGAGACGTCCGCCACCGTGCCTCCGGCCCAGATGCCGGCAACGTTGACGAGGGCGCCCAGCGTTCCCAGCCGACTGTGGGCGTCGACTGCGCGTACGACGTCCTCGGGGTCCCGCAGGTTGCTCACCTCGAAGTCGACGGTATGACCATCGGCTCTCAGACGCTCGGCGGTCGCCCGCAGCCCGTCGAGGTCGCGGTCCAGCAGGAAGAGGGCGAACCCGTCGTCACCCAGCGCCTTGGCGCACGCTCCGCCGAGGCCGCCGGCTGCACCCGTGACGATCGCCACCTTGGGTTCGGACATCTGCATCGACTCCTTCGCGGTCCGGCATCAACGTCGTTATTGACAACTGACATAGAACACGAGTAGACACCCCTACGCAAGGACTTTGAAGAAATTGATGCGATTTCCGACAGACTTAGGGGTTCCATGTTGCCCGGTTGGTTCGAGGAGGACCACGCGGCGCTCTTCGAGACCGCTTCAAGGTTCGCGCGCGAACGGGGTCTGCCCGCCCTGGAGCGGTGGCGCAGACAGAGGCGAGTGGACGCTGACTTCTTCCGCGAAGGCGGCCGGCTGGGACTGTGGTGCTGTGCCCTCGAAGAGGACCTCGGCGGCGGAGGCGGAGGGATCGCCCATGACTTCGCGGTCATCGACGCGATCGCGCGGGCCGGGATCTCACCTGCCCCGTTCCAGGTGCACAGCGTCATCGTGCCGGCATACCTGCGCGACTACGGCTCGCCCGAGCTCAAGCAGCGGCTGCTGCCGGCCATGGCTCGCGGTGAGCTCATCGGTGCTCTGGCAATGACCGAGCCCGACACCGGCTCGGACGTGCAGGCGATACGCACCACGGCTCGCCGCGATGGCGACCACTACGTGCTCAACGGCGCCAAGACCTTCATCACCAACGGCAGCATTGCCGGCGTCATCGTGGTGGCAGCGTCCACCGACCGGGAGGCCGGAGGCCGAGGCCTGTCCCTGTTCGTGGTCGAGACGGCGGGACTCGATGGGTTCTCCGTGCCCCGGGTGCTGGAGAAGATGGGCCACCACGAGTCCGATACCGCCGAGCTCTCCCTGGTCGACGTCCGGGTTCCCGCTGTGAACCTGCTCGGAACCGAGGGCCACGGATTCGCCATGCTCAAAAAGCAGCTCCCGACCGAGCGACTCATCGTCGCGGTGACCGCGACGGCCGCGATCGAGGACATGGTCCGCGAGACCACGGCATACGCGAACACCCGCAAGACCTTCGGACGTCCGCTGATCGAACACCAGAACGTGAAGTTCCGGCTCGCCGAATGCGCGACCACCGCGTTCGTTGCGCGCACGACCCTCGATGCATGTGTCACGCGCCTCCTGACCGGTGACCTCGACGATGTGGCCGCCGCCATGACCAAGTTCTGGTTCAGCGAGGCCGAACAGAAGGTCGCCGACACCTGCCTGCAGATCCATGGCGGCTACGGCTACATGGACGAGTATTCGATCTCCCACCGCTACACCGCAGCCCGTGCTCAGCGCATCTACGGCGGCGCGAACGAGATCATGCTGGAGATCATCGGCCGAAGCCTGACCAGGACTCGCCCAGTTGCTGAGCCCGCGCCCCCAGCCCGTGGGATGGCCAGATGAACACGCCGTCAATCGTCGGCTGGAGCCACACGCCGTTCGGTCGTCGAGAGGAGAGCCTTGCCGAGCTGGTCGCCGAGGTGGTCGACGCTGCGTTCGAGCACGCCGGAGTCGACCCAGGCCGCGTCGATGAGATCGTCCTGAGCCACTACAACGGCGGACTCCAGCCGTTGGTGTCCACCTCGGGGCTGGTCGCGCAGGCCCAGCCGGCACTGCGCCACGTGCCCGCCGTACGGGTGGAGAACGCCTGCGCCTCAGGCTCCGCCGCCGTCCACCACGCGGTGCGATCGGTGGCCGGCGGGCAGAGCTTGTGCGTCCTCGTCGTCGGCGTCGAGAAGATGACCGACGCGCCCGCCGAACTCATCGGCCAGGCACTCCTGGGGGCCGACCTCGAGATGGCCGGCAAGAGCTCGACGTCCGGCTTCGCCGGGCTCTTCGCACAGATCGCGCTCGCCTACGAAGCGCGTTACGGGGCGCTCGGGAACACGCTGGGTCGGATCGCGGCCAAATCGCACGCCAACGGCGCACTCAACCCGCTGGCCCAGCTCCGCCGCCCCCTCGACATCGACTTCTGCGCCACGACGTCGGAGCAGAACCCGATCGTCGCCGGACCGCTGCGACGTACCGACTGCTCACCGGTATCCGACGGTGCCGCGGCCTTGGTAGTGATGGCACAGCGCCAGGCGCCTCGTCCGGGCCAAGCCGTCCGGTTCGGTGGTATCGGGCGGGCACACGACTTCCTCGACCGATCCCGTCGCGACCCGCTGGAGTTCGCCGGGGCCGAAGCTGCCTGGCGGGGCGCTCTCTCAACAGCCGGGCTTCAGGTGGATGACCTCGACCTGATCGAGCTCCACGACTGCTTCACGATCGCCGAGCTGCAGCTGTACGAGGTGCTGGGCATCACTCGCCGCGGCCACGGCGTGACGGCGCTCGATGAGGGCGTCGTGTACCCGGACGGCAGACTGCCGGTCAACCCCTCGGGCGGTTTGAAGTCCAAGGGACACCCCATCGGCGCCACCGGCGTCTCGCAGCACGTCAGCGCTGCCATGCAGCTGACCGGCACGGCGGGCACCGTCCAAGTTGCCGGCTCGCCGCGGCGTGCAGGCGTGTTCAATCTGGGCGGAGTCGCGGTCGCCAACCATGCCAGCGTCCTCGAGGTCCCATGAGCCCGGCCGACCGGACTGGACCCCTGCACGGGCTGAGGGTCGTCGTGGTTGCCGGCATCGGCCCCGGCCCGCATGCCTGCATGCTGCTCGCCGACCACGGTGCCGAGGTGGTGCGTGTCGAGCGCCCCGGCCCAGCCCTCGACGAAGGGTTCGGGTTCAGGCAGGACGCGGTCAACCGCGGGCGAGAGGTGGTCACGGCTGATCTGAAGTCGCCCGGGGAGCGCGATGCCGTTCTAGCGCTCGTCCGCTGCGCCGATGTCCTCGTGGAGGGCTTCCATCCCGGTGTCGCCGAGCCGCTCGGCATCGGCCGGCAGACCTGCCTCGCCGGCAACCCGCGACTCGTCTACGCGCGGATGACCGGTTGGGGGCAGGAGGGCCCCCTGGCACAACGTGCCGGTCACGACCTGAACTATGTCGCGCTCACCGGCATCCTCGACGACATCGGCGGCGCCGGGCAGCGTCCAGTGCCACCGCTCGACCTCGTGGGGGATTTCGGAGGCGGTTCGATGTTCCTGGTCTTCGGGGTGCTCGCCGCACTGTGGGAGCGGGAACGTTCGGGTGTAGTGCAGGTCGTCGACGTGGCGATGGTCGACGGTGCGAGCGCGTTGGCACAGATGATGTGGGCGATGCGCGGCGCAGGTCATGGTCGACCGGCAGGGGAACCAACCTGCTCGACGGCTCGCACCCGTTCTACGAGCACCTACGCCTGTGCCGACGGCAGACACGTGGCGGTCGCCTCCCTCGAGCCCCAGTTCTTCGACACCCTGCTCGCGGGCTTGCAGGTCACGGCCCCTGGTGAGCAATGGGACACAGCGACCTGGCCGGCTTTGCGCCGGCTCCTTTGCGAGGCATTCGCCGACCGGACGCGTGACGAGTGGACCGTGGTGTTCGCCGAGACGGACGCGTGGGTGACCCCGGTGCTCACCTACGACGAGGCCCTGGTGGACGACCATCTGGTGGCCCGCGGTGGGTTCTGTCGCGGCAGCGGCGTCGACCAGCCCATGCCGACTCCCCGCTTCTCACGTGCAGTGAGGGCAGAACCTACGGAGCCGGTCCACCGCAGCCTCGACGAGGTCCTACATCGGTGGAGCGCCCGGTGAACCTGGCAGGAGCCTCCGCCGTTGTGACCGGCGGCGGTTCGGGGCTGGGGTTGGCGACGACGACCGCGCTCGGTCGACGCGGCGCACAGGTTGTCGTCGCAGACCTCTCTCCTGGCGCGAGCGAGGGAATGCACGGCGTCACCTTCGTGCGGACCGACGTGACCAGTCCGGACGAGGTCCGCGCAGCCGTGCGCAGGGCCGCTGGCCTCGCGCCGCTCCGCGTGGCAGTCGCCTGCGCCGGGATAGTCCATCACCGACGGGTGCTCGGGCGCGAGGGTGTTCTTGACGTTCGCGACTTTGACCAGGTGGTGCGCATTAACCTCACGGGCTCCGCAGCTCTGGTGGTCTCGGCCGCCGAGGCCATGGCGGACAACTCGGCCGCGGACGAGGACCGTGGAGTGATCGTCCTCACCGCCTCTATCGCCGCATATGA
The DNA here is from genome assembly GCA_021324575.1 of Intrasporangiaceae bacterium. Taxonomy (GTDB): domain Bacteria; phylum Actinomycetota; class Actinomycetes; order Actinomycetales; family Dermatophilaceae; genus Nostocoides. Next base: position 6,403 of record JAJPIW010000039.1, read on the forward strand.
CGGAGGCTCGATGGCGTATGCCGCGTCGAAGGCTGGAGTGGCAGGGATGGTGCTGCCCGCCGCCCAGAACCTCGCGGGCCACGCGATTCGCGTCATGGGGATCGCGCCTGGACCGTTCGAGACGCCGATGCTGCACGGCCTGCCGCCAAGTCTCAACGGCTTCTCGGACGGGGCGCTCCATCCACGGCGACCGGGTAACCCGCGGGAGTTCGCCGCCCTGGTGGAGCACGTCGTCGACAACCCGATGCTCAACGCCGAGGTCATCCGCCTCGACGGCGGGCTCCGGATGACCTGACTGGTCGCCCTGAGGCAGGTGTCGTCACCCGGTGAAATCATGATTCGTAGAGGAGACAAGTTATGCGGCGAGTTCTGATCGGCGGCGTGGGAATGGTTCCGTTCTCCACCCCAAGCAGGGGGGAGCCCTACGACGTGATGGCGTCAGACGCTGTGCGCCGGACCATGGTTGACGCCGGTGTCGGCATCGAGGACGTGGAGCAGGCGTACGCGGGCTATGTGTATGGCGACTCGACGAGCGGTCAGCGGGCTTTGTACCAGGTCGGGGCGACTGGTGTACCGGTCGTCAACGTCAACAACAACTGCTCGACAGGATCGTCGGCGTTGTGGCTGGCCCGGCAGGCCGTGGCAAGCGGCGCGGCTGAGTGTGTCCTCGCCCTCGGCTTCGAGCAGATGGAACGTGGTGCGCTCCAACTGAAATGGCCGGACCGCCCCAGCCCCTTCGGACCTTTCATGGATGTCGCAGAGCGCGCTCAGGGATCGAGCGCGGCGCCGTTCGCGGCACAGCTCTTCGGTGGGGCCGGCGCTGAGTACGCGGATCGCTACGGGATGGCACCGGAAACGTTCGCCCGGATCTCGGTGAAGGCCCGACGACATGCAGCGAACAATCCGTATGCGGTATTCCGCGACCAGGTGACTGTGGAGGAGGTGCTCGCCTCGCCGCACGTCTTCGGCCCTCTGACTCGGCTCCAGTGCTGTCCACCGACGTGTGGTGCCGCCGCGGCCGTCGTGGTCAGCGACGACTTCGCCCGTGCCCGCGGAGTTCGTCGCGATGTCGCCATCGCGGCGCAGGCGATGACCACCGATCAGCCCAGCACCTTCGAGGGCGACCTGGGCCGGCTCGTCGGCTACGACATGACCCGCCGCGCCGCCGACCAGGTGTACGAAGCGGCGGGGGTCGACCCGCTCGACCTCCAGGTCGTGGAGCTCCACGACTGCTTCACCACCAACGAGCTGCTGTCCTACGAGGCACTGAGACTGACGCCCGAGGGATCGGCCGAGAAATTCATCGAGGACGGCGACAACACCTACGGCGGCCGTGTCGTCACCAACCCTTCCGGCGGTCTGCTGTCCAAGGGCCACCCACTCGGGGCCACGGGGCTGGCGCAGTGCGCCGAGCTGACCTGGCAGCTGCGAGGTGAGGCCGGAGCGCGCCAGGTCGACCACGTGACGCTGGCGCTGCAGCACAACATCGGACTTGGCGGAGCAGCGGTCGTCACCCTCTACGAGAAGGTGATCGCGTGACCATCGATCGGGACAAGGCCCTTGGACGACACACCGTGGGAACTCTCGACTCCAAGGTCGCACTCGTCTCCGGCTCCGGCCGGGGGATCGGGCGTGAGATCGCCCTCAAGCTCGCCCGTGAAGGCGCACGTGTCGTCGTCAACGACCTCGACGAGGACGTCGCGATCGAGACGGCCAGGGACATCGAGGCCCTCGGGGGCACAGTCGTCGCCGTCGTCGGGAGCGTGACTGATCCCGACTTCGCCGACCGCTTCGTCGGGACGGCGGTCGAGGCGTTCGGTGGCATCGACATCATCGTGAACAATGCCGGCTACACCTGGGACACAGTCATCCAGAGGATGACCGACGAGCAGTGGGACGCCATCCTCGACGTCCACCTGAAGGCGCCCTTCCGGATCCTCCGCGCGGCCCAGCCGGTCATCTCGGCAGCGGTCAAGAGCGCGCGGACGGCCGGGGTTCCCGTGCCCTGCCGCAAGGTCGTCAACATCTCCTCGGTTGCCGGCCTCGGAGGCAACGCGGGTCAGGTCAACTATGCCGCCGCCAAGGCGGGGGTCACCGGGTTGACCAAGACGCTGGCCAAGGAATGGGGACGCTACAACGTCACCGTCAACACGGTCGCATTCGGACTCATCACGACCCGCCTCACCGAGAGCCCCGCCGACGGAGAAGGGTCGATCGACATCGCTGGCCGGGACATCAGGGTCGGGGTGAGCCGGCAGCTCCTCGATGCCATGGCCACCCAGATCCCGCTCGGCCGGGCAGGGACACCGGTGGAGGCCGCCGGAGCGGTCTACCTGCTCTGCACACCGGAGTCGGACTACATCAGCGGACAGACCTTGGTCTGCGGTGGGGGATACACACTCTGACGGGGCCGAGGGAAACTGAAGAGCTGAGGGAACGGAGGATCTTCGAGCCGGTGTGCGACGACCACGTTGAGCAGGACCGACGGCCCCGGCGGGCGTCAGGCCAGCCGCAGGATCTGGGTCCGAGCCACCGCCGCGGCTCGGTCCGGTTCGAGCGCCAGCCGCCGTGGATCCTCCAGGTAGGCGTCCATGGCGACCTGGCTGGGAAACTCGATGACCTGGACCTCGACCGGTTCGGCGTCGCTGCCCCTCACGACGTGCTCCCTCGCGACGAGCCTGCCGTCGTGCTCGTCGAGCAACGGGAGGACGAGGTCCTCGTAACGGTGAAGGTCTGCCTCATGGCCGGGGAGCGGCCACAGCAGGACACACAACCGGAGCGTCATGCCCGAGATCCTTGCGCTTGGGGTGCCCGGATTCCAGACGTGATCATGGCGGCGTCGGTGGTCCGCCCCGTCGAGGCGCCGCTGCCTGGGTGAGGTCCATCGTGACGAGTCGCAGCCACAGCCACAGCCGCTTCTGCGGGTCGTCGAGGCCGAGCTCCTTGGTCAGCCGACCCACCCGGTAGCGGACGGTGTTGGCGTGCACGTGCAGGCGGGCGGCCATCTTGGAGACGTTGCCGTTGGTGTCCAGGTAGGCCCGCAAGGTGTCCACGTAGTCGGTTCTCTGCTCGGTGTCCCAGTTCTGGATCATGGCGATCTCGTCGGCGCCGGCCAGGCCGTTCTCGGCGATGAACGTCCCGACCTTCACCAGGTTCAGCGGGATGCGGTAGTCCTCGAAGAGCGCCACGACCGGCTCCGGCCCTGACCTACTCTGCGGCCCGGTCGCCACTCGGTGGAGCTGGTACTGCAGGATCTGCAGCGCCTCGGACCGGGACGCCGGTAGTTCCTCGACGCCGACAGCGATGCCGCCGACGGCTGCGACGAGGGGATAGGTGCTGATCGTGTGCGCGTAGCGCGCGACCTCCTGGGCCACCCGGCGGTGCCCGGCTCGGGGCGTGGCGCCCGGGGACGGCAGGAGTGCATAGACCACCGAGTCGACGAGGGCGCTGTGGCTCGTGTTCAGCTCGAGGTTGCAGACGGTCGTCACCAGGTGCAGCAGTCGGTGGATCTCGCGAACCGACTCCAGGCTCCCGGTCTCGGGCCGGAGGATCGAGAAGGCGGCCACGGCGAGCCCGTCGGCCATGTCGAAGCCGAGCTGGGCCGCGGCGAAGGACGCATGGGCGGTGTCGTCCAGGAGGGTTCGGATCAGGTCGGCATTGCGTCGTTCCCCGAAGTCGGCTGCCGAGCGGGCGTGGAGCATGTGCAGGCCGGCGAGTGGCGCCATCCGGTCCAGCGCGGTCAGGGCCGCCTCTCGCTTGTCCTCGCCGGGGTCGATGATCCAGAGGGTGCCGAGCAGCTCCCCGCCGGCCCGGACGGCCAGCGCCAGCCTGGCCAGGGCCTCGTCCGTGGCGGGGATGAGGACCGCCCGGCCGGACGCGTATGCCGTCCTGAAGTCTGCGTCCTGAACCGGCGGCGTGGGCTCCTGCAGGGCGAGCGTCGTGACGCGCCGCAGCTCGTCGATCGGCTGGCCCGGTAGCGTCGAGTAGCCGAGAACCCGGCCCAGCGGGTCCACGATGCTCGCTGCTCCGTTGGTGATGGAGGCAGCTGCGTTGGCGAACGCGTAGAGGTCGCCCAGGCGGACACCCGCGACCGAGTCGGCGGCGATGCCCGTGACCGATGCGCGGGCCAGAGCGGCCAGGCGCGTCCAGTCGGCGTCGTCGGGCGCGATGAGGACGGCGACCCGGTGCCGGCCGGCGACAGCGCGCAGCTGCTCCAGCGCCAGCCCGTGCGCCTTGACGACGACCGCGGCCGCGTTGCTGGCCGTCGCGCGGTACAGCAGCTGGTCGAACTCGGCCGAACCACAGGTGAACCCCACGGCCAGGATGATCCGGTCGTCGATGTGGACCCACTCGTCCAGCGGGTCGTACATCAGCACGTCGGAGACGGGATGGCCCAGGTTCTCGGGCGTGGGGTTGGCGTGGAGGAGATCGGCGTGCATGAGGTCGATGCACTCGGACACCAGCACGCCCGGAACGGGGGAGCCGAGCTCGGCCGTCGCGGCGGCGGGCACGGGTGCCTCCATGACCGGACGCTAACACGCCTGGTTGGACGATCCAACAAGTTCGCGGGGCAAGTTGTGGAGGAACCGACATATGGATCGGAGCTGCTCGACGTCACCCTTTGAGGACGGAAGTTCCCGGGACGAAGAAGGCGAGCAATGAGACTAAAGGACATCAGGGCGCTGGCAGCGATGCAGGGGCCGGCCCGGTCGGTGTCCGAGCGCCTCTCCCGCACCTGTCACAGTGTCGAGGACGTGCGGAAGCTGGCGGCCCGCCGTCTGCCAAGGAGCGTCCTGGACTACATCGAGGGCGGCGCCGACGACGAGGTCTCGCTGCGTCGCAACCGAGCAACCTTCGAGGACTGGTCCTTCCTCCCGCGGTGGGGGTCCGTGGAGAACCTGGATCTCGGCTCCTCGCTCCTGGGTGGTCCGGTGTCGATGCCACTGACGTTGTCACCCACCGGCGGCACCCGGCTGTTCCACCCCGACGGTGAGAGCGCCGCTGCCCGTGCGGCCCTCGAGGCCGGCATCCCCTACGGACTGGCGCACCTGAGCACCACCCCCATGGAGGAGGTCAGCGCCGCCACTCCGGGGCTGCGGCGATGGTTCAACATCGAGCCGATAGCCGACAAGGGGGAGCTCCAGGCCGTTCTGGACCGGGTCTCGGCAGCCGGCTACGAGGCCCTGTTGGTGAACGTCGACTGCCGGGCCATCGGGAACCGCGAGCGCGACTACCGCAACGGGTTCACGGCGCCGCCGTCGATCAAGCCGAGAACGATCATCGAAGGCGCCCTGAACCCGCGGTGGGCACTGGGGTTCCTCGCCCATGACGCGATTGCCTTCCCGAACCTGGACGCCGACATCCCGCAGGGCCCGCTCGCCAGCAGCCCTGACATGTGGCGGACCCTGCTGGCGGGTTCGTACGAACCGACGGGCTGGGACGACATCCTGGACCTGCGCGCCCGCTGGGCCGGTCCCATCGTCCTCAAGGGATGCGTCAACCCGAGTGACGCTCTCCGCGCTGCCGAGATCGGCATCGACGCCATCCAGGTCAGCAACCATGGCGGCCGGCAGCTCGACCACATGGCCTCGCCCCTCGACGTGCTGCCCGACATCGTCGAGCGGACGGCCGGGCGGCTCGAGATCATCGTCGACGGCGGCATACGCCGTGGTTCCGACGTCGTCAAGGCCATTGCCCTCGGGGCCGACGCCTGTGCCATCGGCCGGCCCTATCTCTACGGACTCTCGGCAGCCGGCCAGGCGGGCGTCACCCATGTCCTCAACCTGTTCGCCGCCGAGATGACCCGCACCCTGATGTTGCTCGGCGTCTCCACGATCGAGGAGCTGCGGGCAGAGGGCCGTGACCTGATCCGGCACCGCCACGAGGACTTTGCCCGAACCACCCCCACCCCCACCCCCGAGGCCCCAAGGGCCTATGCAGAAATGAGGTCCTCCCGATGAACTCCCCCACCAAGTCCGCGGTCACGACGTGCGCTGTGCGCGGCGTCCCGGCCATGGTCGCGGCGGCCGCCCTGGCGCTGTCCGTCGCTGCCTGCACGCCGGCCGGATCCACGGCCGCCTCCTCAGGCGGCGCCGCCGGGCAGGCTGCCTCGGTGCCCTCGCTCCCGGTCGACGCGGCCGCTGTCGCGCTGCTGCCGGCGTCGATAAAGTCCGCCAAGGTGCTGCGCGTGGCCATCCCCACCAACGAGCCGCCGACCCAGTACTACCGGACCGGCACCCACGACCTGACGGGTGTCAACCCCGACGTCGCACGCCTGATCGGCGAGGCCCTGGGCGTGAAGGTCGACATCCAGGTCGCCAACTTCGACTCGATCATCCCCGGGATCGCGGCCGGTCGATACGACATGACCGTCTCCTCGATGACCCCGACCGCCGAGCGGATGAAGGTTCTGGACTTCGTCGACTACATGCAGATCGGCAGCACCGTCGCGGTCGCCAAGGGCAACCCCCAGGGCCTTACCGAGAACTCGCTGTGCGGCAAGAAGGTCGGCCTGTTGACCGGGTCCTACCAGCTCACCGTGGACGTGCCCACCTTCGACAAGGCCTGCTCGACGGCAGGCAAGCGCAAGATCCAGGTCAACGCGTTCCAGGACACTCGCCAGGCCATCTCCGCGCTGACCAGCGCACGGCTGGACGCGGTGCTGGCGGACTCTCCGATCCTCAACTTCGCGGCAACCCAGAACCCGCAGATCGACATCGCCTCGAAGTATGCGTTCACCCCCGTAGGCGTCGGACTCACCAAGCAGGACGGCCTGGTCAAGTCCGTCTCGGCAGCGCTCGCCGCAGTCATCAAGAGCGACGCCTACGTCAAGGTTCTCGGGACCTACGGACTCCAGTCCAGCGCCATCACCGACGCCCGCGTCAACTTCGCCCAGTAGGAGGGGAGCCCGAGATGCAGAAGCAACCCGTTCCCGATACGGGGCAGATCCCCTCCACCGTTCCGGGCGACTCGATCGAGGTGGTGCCGCTCCGGCATCCCGTCCGGCTCGCCCTTGCGGTCGTCCTCGTCCTCGTGGCCGCCAGCGCGCTCTGGGACGTGGCGGTGAACCAGCGCTACCACTGGGACGTCGTCGTGTCCTACCTCTTCGCCCCGCAGATCCTCACCGGGGCCGGGCTGACCCTCGTCCTCACCGCCGTGTCGATGACTGTCGGCGTCATCCTGGGCACGGTCCTGGCGATCATGCGGCTGTCGGCCAACCCGATCGTGAGCACCATCAGCCGTGGCTACATCTGGTTCTTCCGTGGCACACCGCTGCTCGTCCAGCTGATCTTCTGGTACAACATCGCTGCCCTCTATCCGGTGCTCAGCCTGGGGCTCCCGTTCGGGGGACCCTCGGTGGCGATCGGCTCGGCCAACGTGCTCATCACGCCCCTCACCGCGGCGCTGCTCGGACTGTCCCTCAACGAGGCTGCATACATGGCTGAGATCATCCGGGGCGGCATCGGGTCGGTGGACCGGGGCCAGCACGACGCGGCCCGGGCGCTGGGCATGAACGGGACGACCCTGATGCTCCGCGTGATCCTGCCGCAGGCGATGCGCGTGGTGCTTCCCCCGACCGGCAACCAGGTCATCTCGATGCTCAAGGGGACCTCGCTGGTCAGCGTCCTGGCGATCTCGGACCTGCTCTACTCGGCCCAGATCATCTACGCCACCAACTACCAGACCATCCCGCTGCTCATCGTCGCGAGCCTCTGGTACCTCCTGATGACGACCGTCCTGACCTTCTTCCAGAACAAGCTCGAACGACGATACGGACGTGGCTTCGACGCCGCGCCGAGACGGGTCCGCCGGCCCAGGACAGGAGCAGCACGATGAGTGGCGCCATGGTGGAAGCCCTCGGTGTCCGCAAGAGCTTCGGCTCGACGGAGATCCTCAAGGGGATTGACCTCACGGTCGAGCGCGGGTCCGTGACCAGCCTGATCGGCCCGTCCGGCTCCGGGAAGACGACCTTCCTGCGGTGCATCAACCACCTGGAGAAGGTCGACGCCGGCCGGCTCTCCGTGGACGGGCAGACGGTGGGGTACGAAGAGCGAGGCGGCCGGCTCCATGAGATGAAGGAGCGGCAGACGGCGCGTCAGCGGCTGAACGCCGGCATGGTCTTCCAGCGCTTCAACCTCTTCCCGCACATGACCGTGCTGGAGAACATCGTCGAAGCACCGACCCGCGTCCTGCGCCGGCCCCGGGACGAGGTCAGTGCCGAGGCCCAGGTCCTGCTCGACCGCGTCGGGCTCGGCAACCGGGGGCACTCCTACCCCCAGGAGCTCTCCGGCGGCCAGCAGCAGCGGATCGCCATCGCCCGGGCCCTGGCGATGAAGCCCAAGCTCATGCTCTTCGACGAACCCACCTCAGCGCTCGACCCGGAGCTGGTCGGCGAGGTCCTCGACGTCATGAAGTCCCTCGCCGAGGCGGGGATGACGATGGTCGTCGTCACCCACGAGCTCGGCTTCGCCCGCCAGGTGTGCGACCAGGTGGTCTTCATGGACGGCGGGGTCGTCGTCGAGAGCGGAGCCCCCGCCGATGTCCTCGACGCCCCGAAGGAGGAGCGCACCCAGGCCTTCCTCTCCAAGGTCCTCTGACCAAGGCCGCGTATGCCGGATGCCCGCCGGTCGCTCAGAACCGAGGCATCCGGCCTACGCGGGTTCGGGTCGCCGACCGAGGGTCAGCGGTGGGCGAGGGCCCAGGATGAGACGGCGATGACCTGGCCGGCCGACCCGACGCCCCCGACCGGTGCCCAGACCTCGGCAACCCTGCTCACCAGGCCGGTCGTGGGGTCGAGACCGAGGACCCACGTCCGGCCGGCGACGGAGTACTGGAAGAGCACCGCCGACCCCGCGACCCCGACGGTCCGGATCGCACCGGGAATGGCCCCCGCCGCGTTGGCCCCGAGGACGAGCGCGCGGCGGAGCCTGGGGTCGGTCCTCGACACGAGGAACAATGCGTTGTCGACCCGGAAGCGGGCGGGCACGGCGGCCCGGTCGACGACCCCGCCGGTGGCGACCCAGTCCCGGGTCACCACCGTCTCCCCCCAGTTCTCTTGCATGGGAAGGGAACTCGCCGAGACTTCCGCGGCATCAACGGCCTCCGGGCTGGACCCGTCGGCGAGGTGGCTCCACGTCAGAGTCACCGGATCCAGGGACCACGAGACGTAGCCATCCCGGACGATGACCCGTCCCAGGTCGCTGAACCCCGCATCGCCGAGCGGGCTCGGCACCCCATGGATCCCGGCCGGCAAGGGGACGGTCCGAGTGGACCCGGTGACGACGTCGACGACGATGACCGAGTCCTTCTGGAGGAACATCGCCGTCGTACCGGACGGGTCGACAGCCCGCGCCGTGAGTGGCGTCGCCGGCTCGCCGAAGGCGGTGCCGAGTGCGCCGAGCCTGGTGTCGACGGCCGCATAGCTGAGCCCCCCGTCCCGATCGTCGCGGAGCAGCAGGACGGGAACCCAGCCGCCGACGGACCCCGGCGAGAGCACGGCATACAGGATCCGCAGGTTCGCCCGACCGGACGGTCCGGCGTGGGCGGCGATGACCTGGGCCAGCGGTTGCGGCGCGGCCCGCGGGTCCCAGTCGACCTGCCCGGGGATGCCCGCGGAGGCGATCGGGAGGTTGGCGATGACGTCCGGCGACGGTCCGAAGAACAGCTGGGTGCCGTCGTCGGCGAGGGCGGTCGCCGACGGCTCCGTGGAGGGGCCAACCGTGACCTGGCTGACCTTGTCCGGGACGGCATCACCGGTCGAGCCACGGGAGCCGGCGTAGGTGACGACGGAGCCCAGGAGGAGCGCGGCAGCGGTGGTGACGACAACCGACCGGCGGCGCCGCTGGCCGCGTCGGGCGGCCGCTTCCCAGGCCCGGTCGGCGAGGTCGGCGTCCGGGAGGTGGTCGGTCGCCCGGTCGAGGAAACTGGCGACCCCGACGAGGCCGTCGACCGACGGGAGTGCATCGCCGATCCGCGCGACGGCGCTCGCCGTCTGGCTCTCGACCGACCCCGTCCCGATTCCGAGGACGTCGGCGGCCTCCCGCGCAGAGCGGCCCTCGAGGCCGCGCAGGACGCAGATCGCCCGCTGCCGGGCCGAGATCTGGCGCAGCGCGCGGGCCGTGTCCGAGCCCGCATCGAGCCACTCGTCGGGGACTCGCTCGGGGTCGTCAGCATCCGGGTCGCGATGATGCGGGTGACGCGCCACGGCGTCGCGAAACAGGAGGCGTCGGGCCTCGGAGTCAGGGTCGTCCAGCCGGATCCGGTCCCACCGGGCGGCCATCGCCGCGAGGACTCCGACCACGATCCGTTCGGCCTCGCGCCGGTCCCCGCGGATGACGTATGCCGCGCGCAGGAGAGTTCGCTCGCGGGCGCCAACCCACGCAGCAAAGTCGACGTCGACCTCTGTCCGCACTGGTGATCATCTCCATTCCCAGCCTCCTCATTGTCCCCTCCCATCGGGCCTGTGACCTCGCAATCACCTTTGTTCTCAACGGATTCATCCTCGCCAGGATCGCCCGGCCGAGATCGGTGAAATATATATTTGTTCATTCGTTGCGCGAAATTCCCGAGGGTGCTCTATGGTTCCGGCCATCGGGGGGCAGCCGTTTTATTCAGTGAGGGCGGCATGGGGATCTCTCGTCGTTTCGTGTCATGGCTGACAGCAGGAGCGGTGGTCGCGGGTGTGTCCGCACTCTCCGCACCCATCGCGGCCGCGGACCCACTTCCGGCGGCCTACGGAAGTGCGACATCAGGCCGCGTCCTGAGCCTCGGGATCAACGCGTTGGGCCTGGCGAACATCACCGCCGGCATCGGCGTGTCCACCACAGCAGTGGACACGACGGCGACCCCACGGGCTTCCGCGGCGTCGGCCAACCTCGCCGCCGGCGCCTTGGGAATTCCGCTCGCCATCGCCGGGGGCTCGGCAACCGCCGGGCCGGCGGTCGGCAGCCCCACCTACAACACCGGCCTCGGGCAGGTCAACGTGCCACCGGTGCTGACCACCGGTGTGCTCACCGGCACGGGCCTGGCCAACTGGGCCGGCGATGCTGCGTGCGTGCCTGACGGGACCCCGATCGTCCAGGCCGCCACCCAGCTCGCCGGAGCAAATGTCGGCATCACGGGCATCAATATCCTGACCCTCGGAACCGTCTCTACCACCGGCGCGACACAGCACGTAGGTACGAGCATCGTGTCCACGTCGAGCGGAAACCTCGCTGGCGCAACGCTGCTCAACGGTCTGGTGAACATCGCCGTCGTCGCCAACCCCACCATCACGGCCACCTCGACCGGCGCCACCACATCGGTGACGGCCAACGCCTACGCCATCGACGTCACGGTCGGTGGGGTCACCACCCGGCTGACGGCTGGGATGTCTCTCCCGATCAACCTGAACCTCGGCGTGGCTTCGGCCTCGATCGTCGTCGGCGTCGGCGGCCTGTCCAACACGTCAGCGGGCACCACGGCAGCCGGTTCGGCGTCATTCATCAGCATCACCGGCACGATCGCTCCCGCCATCGGGCCGGCCCTCGCGACGATCAACACTTCGATCCTCCCCCTCAGCGCCAGCGCTACCGCACCGGCCGCAGGCGGAGTGGAGTGCACCCGTCTCGACGTTCCGACGATCACCGCGCCCGCTGAGGGCAGCACGATCAACGACACCACTCCGACCATCACCGGCACCGGCGTCCCCGGCGCGACCCTGACCGTCAACGAGGGTGCCAGCGTCATCGGTTCGGTCACCGTTGCAGGCGACGGAACCTGGTCCCTCACGCCGACTACGCCGTTGACCCCGGGCGCGCACGCGATCACCGCGACCCAGTCACTCGGAGCGGCTGCTTCCGATGCCACCGGTCCACGGACCTTCACCATCGTCGACAACGTCCCACCGACCGCGCCCGTCATCACCGTCCCGGCCGACAACTCCTCGACCAATGACAACACCCCGACCATCTCCGGCACCGGCGAGCCCGGCGCCACGGTCACCGTGGTCCGCGGGGGCGGAATCACGGTCGGGACCGCGACCGTGGACGCCGGCGGCGCCTGGTCGTTGACCCCGGCCACCCCGCTGCCGGACGGTCCCACCACCGTCACGGCGACCCAGGCCGACCCGTCAGGAAACGTCTCCCCGGTCTCGGCCCCGGTCACCTTCACCATCGACACGGCCGCGCCGGCGGCGCCGGTGATCACGGCCCCCGCTGATGGGTCCACCCTGACCGACAACACCCCCACCATCACCGGCACCGGTGAGCCGGGCGGCACCGTCACGGTCAACGCCGACGGCACTCCGATCGGCACCGCCACCGTGGATGCAGGCGGCGCGTGGTCGCTGACCCCGGCCACCGCGCTGCCCGACGGTCAGACGACCCTGGTCGCCACCGAGGCCGACGCGGCCGGGAACGTCTCCCCGCAGTCCAACTCGGTCACGGTCACCATCGACGCGACGGCACCTGCCGCTCCGGTCATCACGGCTCCGGCGGACGGGTCGTCGACCAACGACACGACCCCGACGATCACCGGCACCGGCGAGCCCGGCGCCACCGTCACGGTCAACGCCGGAGGCGCCCCGATCGGCACCGCCACCGTGGACGCCGGCGGCGCGTGGTCCCTGACTCCGACCACGCCCTTCGCACCGGGTGCCGTCACCCTGACCGCGACCCAGGCCGATGCGGCGGGCAACGTCTCGCCGCTCTCGGCCCCGGTCACCTTCACCATCGACACGACGGCGCCCGCAGCTCCGGTCATCACCGCCCCGGTCGACGGGTCCACCCTGACCGACAACACTCCGACGATCACCGGCACCGGCGAGCCCGGCGGCACCGTCACCGTCACCGCTGACGGCGCCCCGATCGGCACCGCCCTGGTCAACGGTGGCGGCACCTGGTCGCTGACCCCCGCCACCGCGATTCCCGACGGTCAGACCACCCTGGTCGCCACCGAGGCCGATGCGGCGGGCAACGTCTCAGCTCCCTCCAACTCGGTGACCGTCACCATCGACGCCACCGCGCCGGCCGCCCCGGTCATCACGGCCCCAGCTGACGGGTCGACGACCACCGACAACACCCCGACCATCACCGGCACCGGCGAGCCCGGCGCCACCGTGACGGTCAACGCCGGCGGCACCATCCTCGGCTCGGCGACCGTCGACGCCGGTGGAGCCTGGACACTCATCCCGGCTGCGCCGCTTCCGGACGGCCCGACCACCATCACGGCGATCCAGGCCGACCCGGCCGGGAACGTCTCGCCGACGTCCGCACCGGTCACCTTCACGATCGACACCACCGCTCCGACGGCACCGGTCATCACCGCGCCGGCCGACGGGTCGACGACCACCGACAACACCCCGACCATCTCCGGCACCGGCGAGCCCGGCGCCACGGTCACCGTGGTCCGCGGGGGCGGAATCACGGTCGGGACCGCAACCGTGGACGCCGGTGGCGCCTGGTCGCTGACTCCGACCACCCCGCTGCCCGACGGCGCCATCACGCTGACCGCGACCCAGGCCGACCCGGTCGGCAACGTCTCCCCGGTCTCCGCCCCGGTCACCTTCACCATTGACAGCACCCCGCCGGCGGCGCCGGTGATCACGGCGCCGGCTGATGGGTCCACCCTGACCGACAACACCCCGACCATCACCGGCACCGGCGAGCCCGGCGCCACCGTCACCGTCACCGCCGACGGCACCCCGATCGGCACCGCCCTGGTGGACGCCGGCGGCGCGTGGTCGCTCATCCCGGCCACCGCGCTGCCCGACGGCCAGACGACCCTCGTCGCGAACCAGACCGACCCGGCCGGGAATGCCTCGCTGGCCTCCAACTCGGTCACGGTCACCATCGACGCCACCGCCCCGGTGGCTCCGGTGATCACCGCGCCGGCGGACGGGTCGTCGACCAACGACACCACCCCGACCATCACCGGCACCGGCGAGCCCGGCGCCACCGTCACTGTCAACGCCGGAGGCGCCCCGATCGGCACCGCCACCGTGGACGCCGGCGGCGCGTGGTCCCTGACTCCGACCACCCCGTTCGGTCAGGGAGCCGTTACGCTCACCGCCTCCCAGACCGACCCAGCCGGGAACGTCTCGCCGCTCTCGGCCCCGGTCACCTTCACGGTCGACACCACCGCCCCGACCGCGCCGGTGATCACCGCCCCGGTCGACGGGTCCACCCTGACCGACAACACCCCGACCGTCACCGGCACCGGCGAGCCCGGCGCCACCGTCACGGTCACCGCCGACGGCACCCCGATCGGCACCGCCCTGGTGGACGTCGGGGGCGCCTGGACGCTCACGCCGACCACGCCACTGCCAGACGGGCAGACGGTTCTCCTTTCTACCCAGGCCGACCCGGCGGGCAACGTCTCAGCTCCCTCCAACTCGGTGACCGTCACGATCGACGCCACGGCGCCGGCCGCCCCGGTCATCACGGCCCCAGCTGACGGGTCGACGACCGCGGACAACACCCCGACCATCACCGGCACCGGCGAGCCCGGCGCCACCGTGACCGTCAACGCCGGCGGCACCATCCTCGGCTCGGCGACCGTCGACGCCGGTGGAGCCTGGTCGCTCACCCCGGCTGCGCCGCTTCCGGACGGCCCGACCACCATCACGGCGATCCAGGCCGACCCGGCCGGGAACGTCTCGCCGACGTCGGCCCCGGTCACCTTCACGATCGACACCACCGCTCCGGCGGCTCCGGTGATCACCGCGCCCGCTGATGGCTCGACGACCACTGACAACACCCCGACCATCTCCGGCACCGGTGAGCCGGGTGCCACGGTCACGGTCAACGCTGGAGGCGCCCCGATCGGAACGGCCACCGTGGACGCCGGCGGCGCCTGGTCGCTGACTCCGACCACCCCGCTGCCCGACGGCGCCACCACGCTGACGGCAACCCAGGCCGACCCGGTCGGCAACGTCTCCGCGCCCTCGGCACCGGTCACCTTCACCGTGGACACCACCCCGCCGGCCGCGCCGGTGATCACCGCCCCGGTGGACGGGTCCACCCTGACCGACAACACCCCGACCGTCACCGGCACCGGCGAGCCCGGCGCCACCGTGACGGTCAACGCCGGTGGCGCCCCGATCGGGACAGCCACAGTGGACGCCGGCGGCGCGTGGTCGCTCACTCCGACGACCCCGCTTCCCGACGGCCAGACCATCCTCACTGCGAACCAGACCGACCCGGCCGGGAACGCCTCGCTGGCCTCGGCCCCCGTCACCGTCGTCATCGACACCACCGCCCCGGCGGCTCCGGTGATCACCGCTCCGGCGGACGGGTCGTCGACCAACGACACCACTCCGACGATCACCGGCACCGGTGAGCCGGGCGGGACCGTCACCGTCAACGCGGGTGGTGCCCCGATCGGCACCGCCACTGTGGATGCTGGCGGCGCGTGGTCCCTCACTCCGACCACTCCGTTCGCACCGGGTGCCGTCACCCTGACGGCGACCCAGGCCGACGCGGTCGGGAACCTCTCGCCGATCTCGGCCCCGGTCACCTTCATGGTCGACACCACCTCCCCGGCCGCTCCGGTGATCACCGCTCCGCTCGACGGGTCCACGCTGACCGACAACACCCCGACCATCAGCGGCACCGGCGAGCCCGGCGCCACTGTCACGGTCACCGCCGACGGGACCCCGATCGGCACCGCTCCGGTGGATGCCGGCGGCACGTGGACGTTCACCCCCGCCACGCCCCTGCCCGACGGCCCGACCACGGTCACGGCTACCCAGACGGACCCCGCAGGCAACGCCTCGCCCATGTCCGCCCCGGTCACCTTCACGATCGACACCGCCGCGCCCGCCGCTCCGGTGATCACCGCACCGGTCGACGGGTCCGTCACCAACGACAACACCCCGACCATCAGCGGTACCGGCGAGGCCGGCGCCACCGTCACCGTCACCGCGGGTGGCGCCCCGATCGGGACCGCCCTTGTCGGTCCCGGCGGTGCCTGGTCGCTCACCCCGATCCTGCCTCTACCCGATGGCCCCAACACGATCACGGCCACCCAGGCGGACCTCGCCGGCAACATCTCGCCGACGTCGGCCCCGGTCACCTTCACGATCGACACCGCTACTCCGGCGGCTCCGGTGATCACCGCGCCCGCTGATGGCTCGACGACCACTGACAACACCCCGACGATCACCGGCACCGGTGAGCCGGGTGCCACGGTCACGGTCAACGCTGGAGGCGCCCCGATCGGGACCGCCACCGTGGACGCCGGCGGCGCGTGGTCGCTGACTCCGACCACCCCGCTGCCCGACGGCGCCACCACGCTGACGGCAACCCAGGCCGACCTGGCCGGCAACGTCTCCGCGCCCTCGGCTCCGGTCACCTTCACGGTGGACACGACCCCGCCGGCCGCGCCGGTGATCACGGCACCGGCGGACGGGTCGTCGACGAACGACAACACGCCAACCATCACGGGCACCGGCGAGCCCGGCGCCACCGTCACGGTCACCGACCAGGACGGCAACCCGATCGGCACCACCACCGTGGATGCCGGTGGGACGTGGTCGGTCACCCCGACCACCCCGCTGCCGCTGGGTGACACCACTCTGACGGCCACCCAGACCGACCCGGCGGGAAACAGCTCCTTGCCCTCGGCTCCGGTCACCATCACGGTCGACACCGCCGCCCCGGCAGCTCCGGTGATC
>JAJPIW010000038.1 GCA_021324575.1 Intrasporangiaceae bacterium
GTCTGGGCCGTGTCTCAGTCCCAGTGTGGCCGGTCGCCCTCTCAGGCCGGCTACCCGTCGTCGCCTTGGTGAGCCACTACCTCACCAACAAGCTGATAGGCCGCGAGTCCATCCCAGACCGAAAAACTTTCCAGACGGTAGCCATGCGGCTCCGTCTCGTATCCGGTATTAGCTCCGGTTTCCCGGGGTTATTCCAGAGTCTGGGGCAGGTTACTCACGTGTTACTCACCCGTTCGCCACTGATCAGAGGGGAGCAAGCTCCCCTCGTCACCGTTCGACTTGCATGTGTTAAGCACGCCGCCAGCGTTCGTCCTGAGCCAGGATCAAACTCTCCGTTGATGTTTGACTCTCTGCGCCGAAGCCCAGAGAAATCGTTACCCCAAAGGGTTGTTTGCCTGGCTGAGCAAGAACAACTAGCAATTGCTAGATGATCGTTGTCAACCAAAGGATTGTTCGTTGAGGCGGACTTCACCGGACCGTATGGCCCAGTTTCGCGCCACCTCAGACGAGGTTAATTGGCATCGATTTTTGACACGCTGTTGAGTTCTCAAGGTTCGGACGCGCACCATCTCGGCAGTCTGTGACTGTCTCGTTGGGGCAACCGTTCTACTGTACGCGGCTCATTCTTGGGCGTCAAATCCGTGACCCGCTCTTGGAGCGGCCGGCTCGATCGCGCTTGGCCTTCTTGCTGCGTTGTGTTCCACTGTACCAGACCTTCAAGGCCTGCTTTTCGGTGGTGTCTGCCTTCCGGGACCGGCCTGCTTGGTGCGAGGTGACCCTCGCCGCTTGGCGTCCGTTCCTCCCTGTCGGGCTGACGTCGAGAACATTAGACGACGTCTTCGGCCATCACCAAATCGGTGCACGCATCCCGGGCGTGTCGTTGCCTCCGGACGGTCCAGTTTGACTGGGACACAACGGAACTGGTCCGGAAGCGATGGACCGGCGGCCCGGCATACGACGGCTCAGGAGCGGTCAAGGCGCGCGGCTGCCATCGACTTGCGACCGCGACGGAGCACGGCGACGGCGCCGTGCAGGAAGTCCTCAGGGGCGAGCAGCTGCTCGGGATCGGTGATCTTCGTGCCGTTGACCGAGGCGCCGCCATCCCCGATGGCGCGCCGGGCGGCGTTGCGTGAATCCACCAGCCCCACTGCCACGAGTGCGTCGGTCACCGACGTGCCGATGGTGACCGGTCCCCCGGGCAGCTCGGCGGTCGCGTCGCGCAGGGTCCCCTCGTCCAGCGCAGCCAGGTCGCCCTTGCCGAACAGGGCCTCCGACGCCGCCTGCACCGCGGCGGCGGCCGCGGCACCGTGGACCAGCGTCGTGATGTCCAGGGCGAGGGTCCGCTGTGCCGTCCGCCGGAAGGGCTCCTCGGCGACCTGGCGCGCCAGGTCGCCGATCTCCTCACGCGGACGATCGGTGAACACCTTGAGCAGGGCGACCACCGAGGCATCCTCGGTGTTGAGGAAGTACTGGTAGAAGGCATAGGGGCTCGTCATATCGGCCGAGAGCCAGACCGCGTTCCCCTCGCTCTTGCCGAACTTCACGCCGGCCGAGTCGGTGATGAGCGGAGTGGTGAGCAGGTGGACCGACGCCCCCTCGACCCGGTGGATGAGGTCCGACCCGGCCGTGAGATTGCCCCACTGGTCGTTGCCGCCGGTCTGCAGGGTGCAGCCGTAGGAACGGAACAGCTCGAGGTAGTCCAGGCCCTGCAGCAGCTGGTAGCTGAACTCGGTGTAGGAGATGCCTTCGTCGCTGTTGAGCCGTGCGGCGACTGCGTCCTTCTTGACCATCTGGTTGACCCGGAAGTGCTTGCCCACGTCGCGCAGGAAGTCCAGTGCGGACAGCGGGGCCGTCCAGTCCAGGTTGTTGACCATCACGGCCGGGTGGGCGACCTCGGGGTCGGAGCCGTCGAAGTCCAGGAAGGGCTGGACGAGCTCCTGGATCCGGGCCACCCACTGCGCGGTCTGGTCCTTGGTCTTCAGCACCCGTTCGGCGCTGGGCCGCGGGTCGCCGATCAGTCCGGTCGACCCGCCGACGAGGCAGATCACCTTGTGGCCCGCCCGTTGCAGGTGCCGCAGCACGATGAGCTGGACGAGGTTGCCGAAGTGGAGTGATGGCGCGGTCGGGTCGAACCCGCAGTACGCCGTGATCGGCCCGTCGGCGAGTGCCTCGCGCAGCGCGGACTCGTCGGTGGTCTGCGCCACCAGCCCTCGCCACTGCAGCTCGTCGAAGATGTCGGTCACGATGGGTGCTCCCCTTCCGGTGCGCGTCCGGCATACGAGTCGGTATGCCGCCCGCAAGCCTGCCGCACGCGGGCGGCCGTCCACCACCGAGTTCAGGATCCGGGCCGTCGGCCGGGCCGCGTAGCGTCTGTGCACATGACCGATCCGCAGATCTCGCTCGGGGCCATCGTCCTCGACGCAGCCGACCTGTCCACCGAGAGCACCTTCTGGGCTGCACTCCTCGGCGGGACCGTCGAGGAGGACGGCGACTGGCACACGATCCGGCACGACGCCGGCCCGGCCATCGCCATCCAGCTCGCGCCAAACCACACCCGCCCGGGGTGGCCCGACGGCCCTCCGCAGCAGGTGCATCTCGACTTCGACGTCCTGGACATCGCTACCGCGCACGAGCGCGCGATGGCAGCGGGCGCGGAGGTGCTGCACCCGGCAGCAGGGCCGAACCTGTCGGCGCCCCGGGGGTTCCAGGTCTACGCCGACCCGGCCGGCCACCCCTTCTGCCTGTGCTGGGGGCAGTGACCATGGCTGGCCCCGACACCCTGATGATCATCCGGCACGGCGAGAAGCCGGCGGACCCGCCGGCGACCCCACCGCCCTACGGCGTCGACGCCGAGGGCAAGCAGAGTGAGCACTCGCTCGTTCCGCGCGGCTGGCAGCGGGCCGGCGCGCTCGCCAAGGTCCTCGGGGCGGCCACACCACCGGCACCTCTTGTCCAGCCGACCGCCATCTTCGCCCCGGACTACAGCGCCGAGACCACCAGCCATCGCACGACCGAGACGGTGACGCCGCTCGGGGACCGGCTCGGGCTGCAGATCCAGAAGCCGGTCGCCAAGGGGGCCGAGGAGCAGCTGGTCCTCGACCATCTGGTGTCCGCTGCCGGCCACGTCCTGGTCTGCTGGGAGCACCACCACATCCCGGCCATCGTGGCCGGCCTCGGCACCGCGCTGGGGGTGAGCGCCATCCCGGCCATCGGCCGGTCCTGGCCGGACGACGACTTCGACTCGGTGCTCGTCTTCACCCGGTCCGCCGACGGCTACTCGCTCGCGGTGACCAGCCAGGACGCGCTCGCCGGCGACACGCCTTGACCGAGGCTCTCAGCTCGGGGCTGACCTGACTCTGCCCGGGCGATACGCCGAGACGGTGGGGTCTCCCGCGACCCAGAACCGCCAGGCGTATGCCACGCCGTCACCTCCTGCGCCGCTCACGCCGACCCGCGGGCCGGTCCGGATCCGCTCGGGGTCGACCGGCGCAGCCGGGGCCCGGACGACGAGGTCGAGGGGTGCCCGCGGCGTGGGTCGGCGCAGCGCTGGGCGACAGAAGTCGCGGTCGGTGTGCGAGCCGTCCAGGCCCAGCGCCGTGGCCAGCCGGGCCGGGCCGCGCGCACGGTCCCGAAGCATGAGGTGGTCCCGGCCACGCGCGGCGAGGTCGAATCCGTGGACGACCTCTCCGGCCCGCAACAGCACCGCACTGGCGCGACCTTCTTGGCCGCAGACCACATTTGCGCAGAAATGCATCCCGTAGGTGAAGTAGACGTAGAGGAAGCCTGCGGGCCCGAACATGACCCGGGTCCGTGGGGTCTCACCCCGGAAGGCGTGGGATCCGGGGTCGTCGCGGCCGGCATACGCCTCGGTCTCGGTGATCCGCACGGTCACCCCGGCGTGCTCGACCGTGCAGCCGAGCAGGTCGGGGGCGACCTCGAGCGAGCTCCGCGCGAAGAACGACCGCGGCAGGCGGGACGGCCGCGGCCCGGGCGAGCCGGTCACGCGCGCAGGCTCCGGACCAGGGCGACGATGTCGTCGGCAGCTCCCCTGACTCCCGGGAGCCGGGTGAGGCGTACGAGGCGGTCGACGAGCGGAACCGCCCGGTCGACCAGCTGGCGGGTCCGCCGCCGCCCCTCGCTGCTGTCGTGGACCCAGAAGAGCACTACGCCCATCTGGGCCAGCCACAGCAGCTCGGGCAGCTCACCCCTGACCGTCGCCGGGACCTTGAGGTCGGCGCCGTCGACGACCCGCGCCATGAGCGCCACGCTGGCCTCCCGGGCCGGCGCCGACTCCGGACTGAACGGTGAGAGCGGGCTCGCCGGCTCGGCCGCGACCTTGAAGAACTTGCCGGCGAAGTGGTGGTACGGCTCGGCGACGTCGACCCAGGCCGTGAGCGTGCCCCGGAGCCGGCCGGCGAACGTCGTCTCGTGGGCGAGTGCTGCCTCGGCAGCAGCCGTGTGCTCGACCTGGATCCGGTCGTAGAACGCCTGGATCAGGTGCTCCTTGGAGCCGAAGTAGTAGTAGGCGTTGCCGAGGGACACCCCGGCCCGCTCGGCCACCGCACGCATGGTCGTCTTGTCGTAGCCACGCTCGAGGAACAGTGCCTGGGCGGCGGTCGCGATGGCTGCCCGAGTGGCCTCACCCTTGTCCGAGCGGGGCACAGGAACGGTCACAGTCGTCAGCGTAGCCATCGGCACCTCCTGCCCCGGCGACGGCCGAACGCAGTCCGGCCGCGGCATACGCCATGGCCCGGGCGACCGGCAGGCCGCCCGGAGTGGCCAGCCGCTCGGCCAGGAGGCGGTGCTGACGGGTCGCCCAGAGCAGGACGACCCAGGCCTGGGGACCAGTCCAGATCTCCCCGGTGTCGGCGAGGACCGTGACCTCCCTGAGAGTGGCCGAGCGGTCCAGCTCGGGCCAGCGGCGGCGGGCCTGCTCGGACCCGGCCGGCACGGCATACAGGGTGAGATGTGCCGGTTGGGCGAGGAGCCAGTCCCGGAAGCGGGTGCACACGGGACAGCCCGCGTCGTAGAGGACGGTGAGCGACTGCATCGGCTCAGCCGGCGGGAGGTGCCGGGAAGGCGTATGCCGGTGTCCCCGGGTCGGGCGGGTAGATCGCCTGCGGGGCGACCGGCGGGATCCGCAGGTGCTCGGACCGGGCCCGCCGGCGCATCCGGCTGAAGACGAGGACGTTGAGCAGGTGGACGATGCCGAGCACGAACAGGGCGGTGCCGACCTTGAAGCTCAGCTGCTCGACGACGAGCTGGCCGGAGCTGATGTCGTGGCCGTTGGTCAGGTGCAGGGCGACGAAGCCGAGGTTGAGCAGGTAGAACCCGACGACGAGCAGATGGTTGACCGCACCGGCGAGGCCCTCGTTGCCGTCGAAGACGTCGATGAGGAACAGCTTGCCGTTGCGCGACAGGGTGAGACCGACCCAGATGGTGATGGGCACGGTGATGAGCAGATACAGCAGGTAGGCGACCACCTTGAGGTCCATGACCCCCTCCTTTGAACGCGTTCAACTTGGTGGTTCGAGGCTAGCACACTGTTTGAACGCGTTCAGTTCCCAAAGTTATCGGGCTCTCGGGGTAGTTCTCTCCGCACCCGAGTTTCGTTGTCGGGTGCTCACGGGACTTGTCGGGTGCGGAGAGGCTCTGTCCACAGGCCCATGACTCCGTATGCCGTGTCCACAGGCCCCGAGGCCCGGGATGCGCCGACCACCCGGGCTGCGGGAACCTGCCGCCATGGATGCAGCACTGGCGGCCGTGGCCGCGATGCACGGGGGCGTGTTCACCCGACAGCAGGCCCTGACCTGTGGAGTCTCGGACATGGCGCTGTTGGGCCTGACCCGAGGCAAGGAGGTCATCACACTGGGCCGATCGGCCTACGCCGTGGCATCGGCCGTTCCGGATCGCGCTCAGCCCGGCTACGACGTGGCCTTCCATGCGCTCAGAGCCAGGGCGGCCTTGCTCGTCTACCCCGATGCGCACCTGTGTGGCGTATCCCTCCTGGCGGTCGCCGGCGTCGACATCTACGGCGCCGACCTGCGGCGGGTCGAGCTGGTCCGCGACGTCCGCCAAGAGGTGCTCACCCAGCTGTGCCGGATCCGGCCGCGACACGCAGTCATCCGTCCGGGCCTCCCCAAGGACCCGTCGCCCCGGGCCGAAGGTGTGGCCGAGGCCATTGCCGGAGCGGTCGTCCAGCTCGCGATGGACCACGGCTTCCTGGCCGGTGTCTGCTCGGCAGATGACGCGATGCACGACGGCTGGACCACCAGGGAGGACCTGGCCCGAGCGGTTGGCGTGCTGGCTCACTGGTCGAGAGGCAGCCGCGCCCAGACCATGCTGGCGTTTGCCGACGGGCGATCGGAGTCGGTGGGCGAGTCCCGCCTGCGGGTGATCCTCGTCCTGGGTGGGATCCCCGTCGAGCCTCAGTACATCATCAAGGCCGGCGGCACCGTGATCGCCTGTTGTGACCTGAAGGTCAAGGGCGTCCGGCTCGTTCTCGAGTTCGACGGCAAGGTCAAGTATGCCGGTGCTGGCGGCGAGGTGTTGTGGAAGGAGAAGAAGCGCGAAGACGGCATACGGCGGACCAACCACGGCGCGGAGCGCGTGATCTGGGTCGAGCTCGACCGGGAAGCCGTGCTGCTCGCTCGCGTCCGGGCTGCCATCGCCGCGGCCGACCTCGACACCGACGGCGTTGAGGCGGACGGCACTCTCACCGGTGGCGGCGACTGCTCCGCACCCGACAAGTCCCGTGAGGACCCGACAACGAAACTCGGGTGAGGAGGGAACTACCCCGAGGACCCGATAACTTCGCCGCAGGTGCGGGTTAGCGGACGGTGGGGCGGACGGCGGCCCAGTTGCGTGCCGAGACGGCAGCGTCACGGACCCGGCCGAGCTGCTCGGTCACCCGGACCGGAGCAGTCCCGCCCTTGGCGTCCCGCGAGGCGAGCGAGCCCTCCACCGACAGCACCGACCGGACGCCCGGCGTCAGGTGCGGGCTGATCGCGACCAGCTCCTGGTCGGTGAGGTCCCACAGCTCGATCCCCCGCGGCTCGCACGCCCGGACGCAGGCGCCGGCCACCTCGTGGGCGACCCGGAACGGCACGCCCTCCCGGACCAGCCACTCGGCGATGTCGGTCGCGAGGGAGAAGCCTTGCGGGGCGAGCGAGGCGAGCCGTTCGGTGTCGAAGACCAGCGTGGCGACCATTCCGGAGAACGCCGGGAGCAGCACCTCCAGGGTGTCCACGGCGTCGAACACCGGCTCCTTGTCCTCCTGGAGGTCCCGGTTGTAGGCCAGCGGGAGACCCTTGAGTGTCGTGAGCAGACCGGTGAGGTCGCCGACCAGACGGCCGGCCTTGCCGCGAGCCAGCTCGGCGACATCGGGGTTCTTCTTCTGCGGCATGATGCTCGACCCCGTGGAGTACGCGTCGTCGAGGGTGACGAAGCCGAACTCCTTGGTGGCCCAGAGGATGACCTCCTCCGCCAGTCTCGACACGTCGACGGCCGTCATGGCCGCCACGAAGGCGAACTCGGCGACGAAGTCCCGGGAGGCGGTCCCGTCGATCGAGTTCTCGACCGCACCCGCGAACCCCAGGTCGTCCGCGACAGCCTCGGGGTCCAGGCCCAGCGACGAGCCGGCGAGAGCACCCGACCCATAGGGCGACAGGGCGGCGCGAGCGTCCCAGTCCCGGAGCCGGTCGACGTCGCGCAGGAGCGCCCACCCGTGGGCCAACAGGTGGTGCGAGAGCAGCACCGGCTGGGCGTGCTGGAGGTGGGTCCGACCGGGCATGGGCACGCCGAGGTGCCGGTCGGCTTGCCCGACCAAGGAGTCCACGACGTCGAGGACGAGGTCGGCGACCGAGCGGGCGTGGTCGCGCAGGTACATCCGGAAGAGCGTGGCGACCTGGTCGTTGCGTGAGCGCCCGGCACGCAGCCGGCCGCCGACCTCGGCACCGGCCCGCTCGATGAGACCACGCTCGAGCGCGGTGTGGACGTCCTCGTCGTCCTCCGCCGGGCCGAACGCCCCGGAGCTGACGTCCGCGGCGAGCCGGTCGAGCGCATCGAGCATGGCGACCAGGGTCGTATCGTCGAGCAGCCCGGCGGCGTGCAGGACCCGGGCGTGGGCGCGGGACCCCGCAATGTCGTATGCCGCGAGCCGCCAGTCGAAGTGGGTCGACTTGGACAGCGCGGCCAGGGCATCGGCCGGGCCGCCCGCGAAGCGCCCGCCCCAGAGGCTCACCCGCTCCCCCGTGTCGGGTGCTGTCGATGCGGTCGAGTCGGTCACGCGGTGTCCCTCCGGGCCAGGTTCATGAGGCGGTCGACGGTGGCGCGGCTGGCCGCGGCACCCGAGGTGATGACCATGATCGTGTCGTCCCCGGCGATCGTCCCGAGGACGCCGTCCAGGTCGCTGTGGTCGATGGCCGAGGCGAGGAAGCTGGCCGCGCCCGGCGGGGTGCGCAGCACCACGAGGTTGTTGCTGTGGTTTGCCGAGACGAGCAGCTCGTGGCAGCGCTGCGCCAGGCGGCTGGAGACCGATGCGCCGTCGGGAGCGACCCGAACGGTGCGGTCGCCACCCTCTCCGGGCACGGCATACACGAGGTTCTTGCCGACCCGCACCTTCTCCGCACCCACCTCGACGAGGTCGCGGGACAACGTTGCCTGGGTGACCTCGATGCCATCGGCGGCGAGCAGGTCCAACAGCTCGGTCTGGGAGCGGACCGCGCGCTGCCCGAGGATCTCGGCGATCCGCTGCTGGCGCGCGCCCCGCGTCGGCGCCACGCTCATGAGTCAGCCCGGGACTGCTCGAGGAGGAAGGAGAGCACCGCCTTCTGGGCGTGCAGGCGGTTCTCGGCTTCGTCCCAGACGACCGACTGCGGACCGTCGATGACCGCCGCGTCGACCTCGCACCCGCGGTAGGCCGGCAGGCAGTGGAGGAACACAGCGTCGGCCGCCGCGTGGGCCATCAGCTCGGGGGACACGGCATACGGGGCAAAGGGACCCGCCTCGCCCTTGCGGTCGCCGCTCTCGGCCTCCTGTCCCATCGAGACCCACCTGTCGGTGGCCACGGCGTCGGCGCCGGTGACGGCTGCGACCGGGTCGTCGGTGATGAGGACCGACCCGCCGGTGGTCGCGGCGATCGCCCTCGCGCGGGCGAGGATCTCGGGCTTGGGCTGGTATGCCGAGGGCGTTCCGACCCGCACGTGCATCCCCGCGAGCGCCGCGCCGAGCAGGTAGGAGTGCGCCATGTTGTTGGCGCCGTCCCCGACATAGGCGAGGGTCAGCCCGGCAAGGTCGCCGCGGTGCTCCCGGATCGTCATCAGGTCGGCAAGGATCTGGCAGGGGTGGTAGTCGTCGGTCAGCGCGTTGACGACGGGAACCGTTGCGTACCGGGACATCTCGACGATCCGGTCCTGGCCGAAGGTGCGCCACACGATGGCCGCGACCTGACGGGTGAGCACCCGTGTGACGTCGGCGATGGACTCCCGCACCCCGACCTGGGCCAGGTTGCCGTCGACGACGAGGGGATGACCGCCCAGCTGCGCGATGCCGGTGGCGAACGCCAGCTGGGTCCGCAGGGTGGGCTTGTCGAAGAGGACGGCCACCACCTGCGGGCCGGCCAGGCACCGGTCGCTGAACGGGTCGGCCTTGAGCGCGAGTGCGCGGTCGAGGACTGCCCCCTGCTCGGCCGGGCTCAGGTCGTCGTCGGCCAGGAGATGGCGCAGGGTCATGAGGACTCCGGCGGGTTCGGGGCCGCGTATGCGGCGTGGGCGGCGTCGAGGAGCTCGGGGAGGGCCGACACGAAGGAGTCGACCTCTTCCGTCGTGATGACGAGTGGAGGTGCGAGTCGAATCGCCTGCGGCGCAACGGGGTTGATAATGAAGCCCGCTCCGCGCGCCAAGCCGGCAAGGAGGGGCGCGATCGGCTCGGTGAGCACGATGGCTCGCAGCAGGCCACGTCCTCGAACGGTGCTCACGAGCGGATGCGCGAGGGCTGTCACACCGTCGGCGAGGTGGTCGCCCGTCGCCACCGCATGAGCCATCAGTCCCTGCTCGTCGATGGTGTCCAGGACGGCGAGGGCCGCCGCAGCGGCGAGCGGGTTCCCGCCGAACGTCGTCCCGTGCTGACCGGGCTGGAGCAGCGCAGAGACCTCGGAGCCCATCGTGATGAGCGCGCCGATCGGCACTCCCCCACCGAGACCCTTGGCCACGGTGATGGCGTCGGGGAGGATCCCGGACTGCTGGAACGCGAACCACTGCCCGGTCCGCCCGATGCCGGTCTGGATCTCGTCGATGACCAGCAGGGCCCCCGCCGCCGTCGCGATCTCGCGGGCGGCCTGCAGGTATGCCGGGTCGGCGGCCACCACGCCGCCCTCGCCCTGGATCGGTTCGAGGACGACGGCCGCGGTGTCAGGGGTGACCGCCGCGCGAAGAGCCTCGGCATCGGCATACGGGATGTGGGTGACGCCGGGAAGGAGCGGTTCGAACGGCTCCCGGTACGCGGGTTTGTGGGTGAGCGCCAGTGCGCCGGTCGTCCGCCCGTGGAAGGCACCCTCCGCTGCCACGATGCCGGTTCGCCCGGTGCGCCGGGCGAGCTTGATCGCTGCCTCGATCGCCTCGGTGCCGCTGTTGGCGAAGAAGACCTTGGAGCCCGCCGGTGCCCCGGAGATGTCGAGCAGCCGCTCGGCGAGGGCGATCTGGGCCGGCGTGGTGAAGAAGTTGGAGACGTGCACGACCTCGGCGACCTGCTTGGACACAGCCGCGACGAGAGCCGGGTGGCCGTGCCCCAGCGCATTGACGGCGATGCCGCCGAGCAGGTCGAGGTAGCGCCGACCGTCGACGTCCCAGACGTGGCAGCCCTGGCCGTGGTCGATGACGATGGCAGGGCGGCCGAAGACGCCGAGGACCGCATCCTGGTAGCGGTCGAGGTATGCCGCGGAGGTCGTGGTCGTCGTCATGGGGAGTCCTTCTCGATGAGGGTGCCGATGCCCTCGGAGGTGAACACCTCGAGGAGCAGCGAGTGCGGCTGTCGGCCGTCGATGACGTGGGCCTGTGGCACGCCCTCCTCGACGGCGCGGATGCACGCCTCGAGCTTGGGGATCATGCCCTCGTCCACCCGCGTCAACAGCTCACGGGCATCGGCGACGGACAACCGGGACAGCAGCGAGTCCCGGTCGGGCCAGTTGGCATAGACGCCCTCGACGTCGGTGAGGACCACGAGCTTGTGGGCGCGGAGCGCGACCGCGAGGGCTGCCGCCGCGGTGTCGGCGTTGACGTTGAGCACCTGGCCGTCGACGTCGAGATCCGGCGCGACGGTCGAGACGACCGGAACCCGGCCCGCGTCGAGGATGTCCTGGACGGCCGACGGGTCAACCGTCTCCACGTCTCCGACCAGCCCGAGGTCGACAGCCTCACCGTCGACGACGAGGCCGCGGCGGCGGGCACCGAACAGGCCGGCGTCCTCCCCCGACATGCCGACGGCGATCGGTCCGTGGCCGTTGAGCATCCCGACGAGCTCGCGGCCCACCTGGCCGGTGAGCACCATGCGTACGACGTCCATGACCTCCGGGGTCGTGACCCGTAGGCCGCCGCGGAACTCGCTGGTCAGCCCGAGCCGGGTCAACATGGCGGCGATCTGCGGACCCCCGCCGTGCACGACGACCGGCCGCAGCCCGGCATACCGGAGGAAGGCGATGTCCTGGGCGAAGGCGGCTTTGAGGCTGTCGTCGACCATCGCGTTGCCGCCGTACTTGACGACGACGAGGGCGTCGCGGAAGCGCTCCAGCCAGGGCAGCGCCTCGACGAGCGTCTGGGCCTTGGACTGGGCCACCCGAAGCGCGGCCGCGTCGAGATGACCCCGGACCGGGTTCACGGCGGTCATGTGCTGTAGGCCGAGTTCTCGTGGACGTAGTCGTGGGTGAGGTCGTTGGTCCAGACCGTGGCAGTGGCATCGCCGGCGTGCAGGTCCACGACGACGTGGACCTCACGGCCGGACAGGTCGACCAGTGACCGGTCGGCACCGACTCCGCCGCCCGCGCACACCGGTATGCCGTTCATCTCGACGTCGAGCGCGGCCGGGTCGAAGGCGGCCCGGGTGGTGCCGACCGCAGCCAGCACCCGACCCCAGTTCGGGTCGTTGCCGAAGACAGCGCACTTGAACAGGTTGTTGCGGGCGACCGCCCGAGCCACCTCGAGGGCGTCGGACTCGGTTGCTGCTGAACGGATCTCGATGGCGATGTCGTGGTGCGCGCCTTCGGCATCGGCGATCAGCTGCCGGGCCAGGTCGGCACAGACCGCCGTGACGCCGACGGTGAGCGCGGCCAGATCCGGCGCGACCCCCGAGGCACCGGAGGCCATGAGGAGCACGGTGTCGTTGGTCGACTGGCACCCGTCGGAGTCGATCCGGTCGAAGGTGAGGGCAGCGGCCGCGCGCAACGCGTTCTCGAGGTCCGCGCCGGTCGCCACGGCGTCGGTCGTGACGACGACGAGCATGGTGGCCAGGGCCGGCGCGAGCATCCCGGCGCCCTTGGCCATCCCGCCGACGGTCCAGCCGTCCACGGCATACGTCGCCTGCTTGTGCACGCTGTCGGTCGTCTTGATGGCGATCGCCGCGGCAGCCCCACCCTCGGGGTCGAGCTCGGCGGCGGCAGCATCGACGCCGGCCAGGATCTTGTCCATGGGCAGGAGCTCGCCGATCAGCCCGGTCGAGCAGACGACCACGTCGCTCGCGGAGACCTCGAGGACGATGGCGACGTGCTCGGCCGTCCGATGGGTGTCAGCGAAGCCCTCAGCACCGGTGCAGGCGTTGGCGCCACCGGAGTTGAGTACCACGGCATCGACGCGCCCGTCGGAGACGACCTGGCGTGACCACGTCACCGGAGCAGCCTCGACGCGGTTGCTGGTGAACACGGCGGCAGCGGTGCGGTCCGGGCCGTCGTTGACGACCAGGGCGAGGTCGGGCGTCCCGGACGCCTTGATCCCCGCCGTGACTCCGGCGGCCCGAAAGCCTTGTGCTGCAGTGACACTCATGGAGCTACTCCTGCGATGGGAAGTCCGGTCGTCTCGGGGAACCCGAGGGCGAGGTTGAGGCACTGGACGGCAGCCCCGGCCGTGCCCTTGGTGAGATTGTCGACAGCCGCGACGACGATGACCCGACCGACGCGCCCGTCGAGCGCGACCTGGAGCTGCACCGCGTTGGAGCCGAGCACGGCCGCAGTGGTCGGCCACTGCCCGTCGGGCAGCAGGTGCACGAAAGGCTCGTCGGCGTATGCCGTGCGCCAGGCCTCGCGCACCACCTCGGCAGTCGTCCCCGGCACCACCTTGGCCGTGCAGGTGGCCAAGATGCCCCGCGACATCGGCGCGAGGGTGGGCGTGAACGAGACGGTGACTGAGGTTCCGGCGGCGGCCGCGAGGTTCTGCTCGATCTCGGGTGTGTGCCGGTGGACGCCACCGACCCCGTAGGGCGACATCGACCCCATCACCTCGCTGCCGAGCAGGTGCGGCTTGAGCGACCGGCCCGCCCCGGACGTGCCAGAGGCGGCGACCACCGTGATGTCGTCGGGCGCGAGGACCCCGGCCGCGAGACCCGGAGCCAGGGCGAGGCTGACGGCCGTCGGGTAGCACCCGGGGACTGCGATCCGCCGCGCTCCGGTGAGCTCGGCCCGCTGCCGACCTTCCGCGGTGGAGAGCTCAGGGAGCCCGTAGGGCCAGTGACCGGCATACGGGGTGTCGTAGAACGCTGCCCAGGCCGCGGCGTCGGTGAGCCGGAAGTCGGCACCGCAGTCGATGACGACGACGTCCTCGGGCAGCTGCGACGCCAGGGCAGCGGAGTGGCCGTGCGGCAGCGCGAGGAAGACGGCGTCGTGGCCGGCCAGCACATCGACCGTGGTGTCGTCGAGGACGCGGTCGGCGAGCGGCGTCAGGTTCGGGTGGATCGCCCCGAGCCGCTCCCCCGCGTTGCTCGACGCCGTGAGGGCACCGATCTGGACCTCCGGGTGCCCGAGCAGGAGACGGACGATCTCACCGCCGGCGTATCCGCTCGCCCCGGCGACCGCAACCCTGACCATGCTGCATGACTATACAGGAGTCCGTAGATTCATGCACCAATGAGCTCTTCCGTCTGCGTCGCCAGGCGCCGCGAACCCTCAGATCCGCAGACGCAGCGGTCAGCGCTGGCTGGCCCCGACGGCTGTGGCGGCCGCGGCGACCGCGGCGTCACGCACGGCACTGACCTCCTCGGTCCGCAGGGTCCGGTCGGCCGCTCGCACGACGAGACGGTAGGCGAGCGACTTCTTGCCCGGCCCGACCTGCTCACCGACGTAGACGTCGAAGAGGTCGATCGACTCGAGCAGCTCGCCCGCACCCTCGCGGAGCGCCAGCTCGACCGACCGGGCCGGAACATCGGCATCGACGACGAGGGCCACGTCCTGATGGGCCACCGGGGCGACCGAGATCGGCATGGACCGCACCGGCTGGTCGCTCGCGGCGATGAGGACGTCGACGTCGAGCTCTCCGGCAACGGTCCGAGCCGGTATGCCGAGCGCGGCCGTGACCTTCGGGTGCAGCTCTCCCACGTGGCCGACGAGGGTGCCACCGGGCAGGGACAGCCGGGCGCACCGCCCGGGGTGGAACGGCATGGGGTCGTCGGCGGCTACCTCGACGGCCACGGCCAGCGCAGTCGTCACGGCCCGAGCGAGCGCCAGGGCGTCGGTGAGGTCGGCGGCGCGACCCGGGCCCCACCAGCCGGCACGGTCCCGGTCGCCGCTCAGGACGAAGCCCAGGTGACGCGGTTGCGGCGGGACCGCCGCTCGGATGGCGGCCAGCACCTCCTCGGGCGGGTGGACGCCCACATCCTCGGTCGGGGCAGCCCGCTGGGCACCCTCGAGAGCCACGACGAGGCCCAGCTCGAAGAGCGCGACGTCCTTGGCGCCACGAGCGACGTTGCGCCGCAACGCGTCGACAAGGGTGGACAGGATCGAGATCCGCATGAGCGGCGCCTCGTCGGAGAGCGGGTTGGCGATCGTCACGGTGCGCGCCCGCGCGGCCTCCACCGGACAGCCGAGCGCCGCGTGCCGCTCGTCACTGACGAACGGTGCGCTCCAGACCTCCGAGAGCCCCTGCGCCGCAAGGACATCGGCGATGATCCGCCGGACCCGCTGGCCATGGGTGAGGCCCCGGCCCCCGGGCGGCGTCGGCAGGATCGACGGGATCTGCTCATAGCCGCTGATCCGGGCAACCTCCTCCACGAGGTCGGGTCCCGTCGTCAGGTCGGGCCGCCAGGATGGCGCCGTCACCGTCCAGGAGTCACCGGACTCCTCGACGTCGCAACCGATCTCGCGGAGCACCTCGCCCACCGTCGTCGCCGAGTAG
This sequence comes from Intrasporangiaceae bacterium, assembly GCA_021324575.1. Lineage (GTDB taxonomy): Bacteria > Actinomycetota > Actinomycetes > Actinomycetales > Dermatophilaceae > Nostocoides. The sequence continues at coordinate 15,369 of JAJPIW010000038.1, forward strand.
TCGACACCGACCAGCCGCCCGGGCAGCGCCGGGTCGAGGTCGATGACGGTCGGAGCGGCGATCTCGCCGACGTCGGTGACGCCGGCGTCGGCCACTCCCCCGCCGTACTCGACGAGCAGGTCGACGGCGAGCTGGGCTGCCGCGGCGGCGACCTGCGGGTCGACCCCGCGCTCGAAGCGCTTGGACGCCTCCGACGGCAGCTTGTGCCGACGGGCCGACCGGGCGATCGACACCGGGTCGAAGTGCGCCGCCTCGATGAGGACGTCGGTCGTGGAGTCGGTGACCTCGGTGTCCTCGCCACCCATGACGCCGGCGATGGCGACCGGCCGATCCCCGGAGTCGGTGATGAGCAGGTCCTCGGCAACCAGCGTGCGGGTCTGGCCATCGAGCGTCTTCAGGGTCTCCCCGGCCCTCGCCCGGCGCACCACGATCGGGCCGGACAGCTGGGAGACGTCGAAGGCGTGCAGCGGCTGCCCGAGGGCGAGCATGACGTAGTTGGTCACGTCGACGGGCAGTGAGATCGGCCGCATCCCCGCCTCGGTGAGCCGGGTCGCCAGCCACAGCGGCGTCGGAGCCGCGACGTCGATCCCGCGGACGATCCGGGCGACGTAGCGGTCGCAACCGGCGCGTCCTCGGATCGGGTCGGCGTCGGCCAGGTCCACGGCATACCCGGAGTCGTTGGCCGCGGGAGCGGCGGCCGCGAGGGCCAGGGCGGGATCGACGTATGCCGCGCCGGTCGCGTGCGAGTACTCGCGGGCGATGCCGCGGATCGAGAAGCAGTAGCCGCGGTCCGGCGTGACGTTGACCTCGACGGTCTCCCGGTCCAGACCGAGCAACGCGATCGCGTCCTGCCCGGGGACGAGGCTGGCGGCGTCGGGGCGACCGGACAGGACGAGGATGCCGTCGTGGTCCTCACCGATCCCGAGCTCGCGGACCGAGCAGATCATCCCGGCCGACAGGTGGCCATAGGTCTTGCGCGCCGAGATCTCGAACCCGCCGGGGAGCACCCCGCCGGGCAGGATGACCGCGACGAGGTCGCCGGGGGCGAAGTTGTGGGCGCCACACACGATGCCCTGGGGTTCGCCGGTGCCGTTGGCCGACCCCACGTCGACCGTGCACCAGTTGATGGTCCTGCCGTTCTTCTGCGGCTCCGGCTCCTTGGTGAGAACCCGGCCGACGACGAGCGGACCGGTGATGTCGGCGCCGTGCAGACCCTCCTCCTCCAGACCGACCCGGACGAGGGACGCCGCGATGTCCACCCCACGTGCTCCGGCCGGGACGGCGACATAGTCGCGCAGCCAGTCGACGGGAACCCGCATCAGATCTCCATCCCGAACGGCGCGTCGAAGCGCACGTCACCCTCGATCATCTCCCGCATGTCCGAGACCCCCGTCCGGAACATGAGGGCCCGGTCGATGCCCATCCCGAACGCGAAGCCGGTGTAGACGTCGGGGTCGACCCCGCAGGCGGTCAGCACGTTGCGGTTGACCATCCCGCAGCCGCCCCACTCGATCCAGCCGGTGCCCTTGCAGGTCCGGCACTGGGGGTCCGCACCGCGGCAGACGAAGCAGCGCAGGTCCATCTCGGCGCTCGGCTCGGTGAACGGGAAGTACGAGGGCCGCAGCCGGGTCGTGATCCCGTCGCCGAACAGCTCGGTGGCCATCCGGTCCAGCGTGCCCTTGAGGTTGGCCATGGTCAGCCCCACGTCGACGGCGAGCCCCTCGACCTGGTGGAACGCCGGCATGTGCGTCGCGTCCAGCTCGTCGGTCCGGAACACCCGCCCGATGCAGGCGATATAGACCGGCACCCCACGCTCGAGGAGCGCCCGGGCCTGGACCGGGGAGGTGTGGGTGCGTAGCACCAGCCCGCCCTCGGGTGGGTCGACGTAGAAGGTGTCCTGCATCTGCCGAGCGGGGTGGTCGGCGTCGAAGTTGAGGGCGTCGAAGTTGAACCACTCGGCCTCGACCTCGGGACCCTCGGCGATCTCCCAGCCCATCCCGACGAACAGGTCGGCGATCCGCTGGCTCATCAGCTCGGTCGGGTGCCGGTGGCCCATCGGCCGCCGGTCGGTCGGCAGGGTGACGTCGACGGCCTCGTCGACGAGGAGGCTCGCGTCACGCTCGGCCTTGAGCTCGACCTCCCGCACGGCATACGCCTGGGCCACCCGCACCCGTGCCTGGCCGACCCGCTTGCCGGCCTCGGCCTTGGCGCTCGGCGGCAGTGCCCCGATCTCGCGGTTGGCCAGCGCGAGCGGGCTCCTGTCGCCCTGGTGCGCGGTGCGCGCCGCCTTGAGTACGTCGAGGGAGTCGGCGGCCGCGGCGGCGGCCAGCGCGTCAGCCACGGCCGCTTCGACCTGGGTGGGGTCGAGGGCGGCCACCTCGACGGGGTCGTAGTTCGTGTTGGGTCCGGACATCGTTTCCACTTCGCTTCGGGGGCGGGCGCGCCGCGCCAGAGTCTAGGTGGGCGGTCGCGCGAGGCGGGCTGCTGCCCCCGGGCGCCGGGAGGCGTCTGCCGTATGCCGTGTGGCGGCGCGCTCAGCGCGCGCGGACGGCCGCGCCCGAGGGCGCGATAAATCGGCAACCACCGCGGCTAGCTGTCGATCGACCGGACATGCCCCCATGGTGGCCGAGGACGGCGCCCAGCCGCAACCGAGATCGCCGGAGTGGAGTGACATCCCCACTCCGGCGACCCGGTCGCTCCATGGCCAGCAAAGGGCTTCAGCCGACCACCTTGAACAGCTGGTTGAGCTGGGCGTTGACCTTGGAGAGGGACGACACCGGCTGGGAGCCGATGTAGACCGAGTCCATCGCCGGCTGCATGAGTGCGGTGATGTCGGCCGCGTTGCTCGTCACCGGGAAGAGGAACGTCGTCTTGTCCTTGACCTGGTCGGTGAACGGAGTGACATCCAGGTTGCGCTTGCTCTTGTTGTACTCGATGGCCAGCTGGGTAGCCTTCGGGCGGGCCGGGAAGACGACACCCGACTGACCGATGATGTCCTGACACTGCTCACCGGCGAGGAAGGCGACCCACTTGGCGGAAGTCTCCGGTTGCTTGGACTGGGTGGTGATCGAGTCGGCCAGACCGTTGAACATCGAGGCGCGGTGGCCGGACGGCCCGATCGGTGACGGGGCGATCCCGATGTCGAGCTTCTTGCCCTTGGCGTCGGTGAGGTTGCTGAACGTGGAGATCATCCACGACCCGGACAGCCCCATGGCGGCCATGCCGGTCTGGATCTCCTTGTCCGTCCCGATGGCCGACGACCCGCCGATCTCCTGGTAGGTCGGCATGTAGCCCTTGCGGACCAGGCCGAAGTACCACGAGATGGTGGAGAGGAACCGCGGGTCGCTCATCTCGAACGTGGTGCCCCACGGGTTCTTGTCCGTCGCCTGCCACCCGGTGCTGCCGGTGAACGCGGACCACTGGGTCTGCCCCCAGCCGCCGCCACCGGAGCCCTCGGAGGAGATCCCGTGCTGGACCACGTTGTTCTTGTCGAAGCCGGGCTCGTCGCCCCGCTTGCCGTTCTTGTCCACCGTCAGGTGCGCGACGATCTTCTCAAAGGTGCCGCCGTCGGTCGGGTTCCACGTCGCCGTGGACAGCTGCTCGGGAGTGATCCCGGCGGCCTTGAGGGCGGTGGCACTGTAGAAGATCGAGATCGTGTCCCAGTCCTTCGGGGTGCCGTAGCGGTGGCCGTCCTGTCCCTTCCACAGCTCGGCCAGTCCGCTCTGGTAGTCCGAGTCCTGGATGTCCTTGGTCGGGGCCAGCTCGTCGAGGGGTCGCAGCACCTTCAGGTCGGCGAACTGGGCGAACTTGGAGAGGTGGTCGGTGAAGACGTCCGGGGCCGTCCCGGCGATGAAGCCGGCCGTGAGCTTGGACCAGTAGTCACCCCAGCCGTACTGGCTGATGTGCACCGTGATGGTCGGGTTGGCCTGGTGGAAGGCATCGGCACACTTCTGGTAGCCGGGCTGCTGCCCGGAGTCCCACAGCCAGTACTGGATCGTGCCGGACGCAGTGCTGCCGGTGGCACCGCCGCCGCACGCGGCGAGAGTGCTGGCAACGGTCGCCGCGGCGAGCGCAACGCCGACTCCACGGCGCCGGATTCGCTTGGTGCGAAACATGGTTGACCTTCTCACTTGATTCCACTGAATCCGATGGAGTTGACGATGCGCTTGGCTGCGAGGGAGAACAGCAGGAGCATCGGCAGCGCGGCGACGAGGGTCGCCGCCATGAGTCCGGACCAGTCCGGGCCGGTCTGAGGGGTCTGGGACTTGAAGACACCGAGAGCCACGGTGAGCACCCGGGACTTGTCCGTGTAGGACACCATGAGCGGCCAGAAGTAGTCGTTCCACGAGGCGATGTAGGTGAGGATCGCCAGCGTCGTGATGGGCGCCGCCGACATCGGGACGATGAGCTGGAAGAAGACGCGTACCTTGGACGCGCCGTCGATGAGCGCCGCCTCCTCCACCTCACGCGAGATGCCCATGAAGAACTGGCGGAGGAAGAACACCGCGAACGGGCTCATGAGCATCGTCGGCAGGGCGATCCCGAACACGGTGTCGATCAGCCCGAGCTGCTTGATGAGCACGAAGTTCGGCAGGAACGTGAAGATCGCGGGGATCATCAGGCCGCCGAGGAAGAACAGGAAGACCCGGTTGCGGTGGCGCCAGCGCAGCCGGGCGAAGGCGTATGCCGCGAGCGCCGAGAAGAACACCTGGCCGGCGGTCACCAGCGTGGAGACGACGACGGAGTTGAGCAGGTAGCGCCAGAAGTTGATCGGCTGTCCGGCACCGCCGGCGTCCAGTGCCTTCTGACCCGACTGGAGCCCGAAGACCCGCTCGAACCCGCCCCAGGAGAACCGGACGGGCAGGATGCTGTGCGACCCGGCATACAGGGCGTTGTTGCTCGAGAGGGCGGTGCGCAGCATCCAGTAGAACGGGAACAGCGATACGAGGACGACGACGATCATGAAGGTCCACGCGACGGCGCGGCCCACACTGAACGGCTTCTTCTCGCTGGGAGCCTCGCGGAGGGTGGGAGCCTCGAGGGTTGCCGATGTCATGGCGTCCCTCCTTTCAGTCCAGGTCCGACTCGTCAGCCCGGCTGAGCCGGTACTGGACGATCGAGACGATGAGGAGAACGAGCAGGAGGGCGACCGACAGGGCCGAGGCGTAGCCGAACTGGAACCGGCCGAAGGCGAGGTCGTAGATGTAGAACTGGAGCACCCTGGAGGAGTTCACCGGGCCGCCTTGGGTGGCCACCGCCACGGTGTCGAAGACCTGGAACGAGCCGACGACGGTGATGATGAGCACGAGCGCGAGGATCGGGCGGAGCAGCGGGACGGTGAGATGCCTGAACATCCGGTTCTCGCTCGCTCCATCGAGCCGTCCGGCCTCGTAGACCGACTCCGGGATGGTCTGCAGGCCGGCGAAGATGAGCAGTGCCGTGTAGCCGACGTGCCGCCAGACGTTGATGAACGCGATGGTGGGAATGACCCAGTGGTCGGAGGACAGGAACGCGATGCGGCCCAGTCCCAGGTGTTGCAGGATGTAGTTCCCGAAGCCGAGCTGGTAGTCCAGGATCCAGATGAAGACCATGGCGGCGACGACGTTCGACACCAGGTACGGCGTGAGGACGATTCCGCGCAGCCATGTCTTCTTCGTCAGACGTTGCATCATGACGGCGATGACGAGGGCGAGGGCCGTCTGGAAGGCGATGTTGAGGACGACGTACTCCAACGTCACTTTCATCGAGTTCCAGAAGATCGGGTCGTGGACCATCCGGACGTAGTTGTCCAGGCCGACCCACTTCGGTGGCGTGAGCAAGTTGAACCTGGTGAACGACAGGTAGATGCCCCGGAGGGTCGGCCAGAGCAGGAAGACGCAGTAGCCGAGGAATGCAGGGGCGATGAACATCAGGGCCAGGCGGGTGTCGTCGTGAGGTCGGCGACGGGCGCCTTTGCCCGTTGGGTGCCCGGTCGCCGTCGAGGCGACCGGTACTGCCGTGTCTGAGGCCATGGCCTCACCTTTCGCTGGGGCGCCGTGGCGCCGGTTTCACAGGGACGTCGGCTCGGTGTGGGTGTCGACGCGGAAGAGCACCGCCTGGTCGGGGTGCAGTCGTGGGGGCTGGAGGCCGACGGCCATGAGGGCGGCGCCGTTGACCACCGTGCCGGGGTAGTCCGCGGGGGGCTGGAGGCCCAGGTGGGGCTGGGAGGGGTTGATGTCGGCGGAGGTAGAGGCCGGGCCACCCCACCAGGCCGGGGCGATCAGTCCCGCGGGTGAGGACCCGACGAGCACCGGAGCGACCCGGTAGGCCCGGCTCGGGTCGAGGCCGGGGAAGCGGACGCGTGGCGCCGGGTCCTGCAGCGGGTTGGCCACGAGGACGAAGGCGAACAGTGCCCGGGACCGGTCCGGTGCCACGACGCCGTGGACGAGGACGCCATCGCCGGGGTCGTCGATCCGCACGAGTGTGCCGCCGTGCAACAGGCCGCGTTCGGCCTTGTAGAAGCCGATCCAGGCCGCGAGCTCCTCGAGCACGCGACCGTCCGCCGCGGCCAGGTCCCACTCGATGCCGAGGTGACCGAAGACCGCGGTGGCGGCGCGAAAGCTGAGGTCGTGGGACCGCCCCGTCGTGTGCGAGCGGCCCGAGGCGACGTGCGACCCCAGGAGCTCCGGCGGCAGGAGCTGCTGGGTCCAGCGCATCATCGCCTGGCGCTCGAGCGGGTCGATGATGTCCGAGACCCACACCCGGTCGGTGTGCTCGATGATCCCGAGGTCCACCCGGGCCCCGCCGCTGGAGCACGACTCGATCTCCAGGTCGGGGTGAGCCGCGCGGATCTCGGCGAGCAGGTGGTAGAGGGCGGCGGTCTGGGCGTGGACGCCGGGTCGACCGCCGTCGAGCCGGTTCCCCGCCTCGATGAGGTCACGGTTGTGGTCCCACTTGAGGTAGGAGATGTCGTACTCGTCGAGGATCGCGAGGATCTGGTCCCGGACGTGGGCGTATGCCGCGGGCACGGCGAGGTTCATGACCTGCTGGTGCCGGGACTCGACCGGCAGGCTGTCCCGACGGGCAGCCATGATCCACTCGGGGTGGGCGCGCGCGACGTCGGAGTCCTCGTTGACCATCTCCGGCTCGAACCACAGCCCGAACTGCATTCCGAGCTCGCGCACCCGGTCGACGAGCGCGTGCAGACCGCCAGGCCACGCCTCCTCGGAGACCACCCAGTCGCCAAGGCCGCGCAGGTCGTCGCGCCGGGAGCCGAACCACCCGTCGTCGAGTACGTACCGCTCCACGCCGAGAGCCGCGGCCCGCTCGGCGAGGTCGATGAGCCGGGGCTCGTCGTGGTCGAAGTACACGGCCTCCCACACGTTGAGGGTGACCGGCCGAGGGGTGGAGGGGTGGCGCGGCCGGCTCCGGAGGTAGTCGTGGAAGCGACCGGCGATCGCATCCAGGCCGATGCCGTATGCCGCGTAGAGCCACGGCGAGGCATATGAGTCTCCGCGCGCCAGGACGACTTCTTGGGGCAGCAGGAGCTCACCGCCACCGAGCAACCGGTGTCCGTCGAAGGTCAGCTCGGCGTAGTGGACATGGTTTCCGCTCCACGCGGTGTGGACTCCCCAGACCTCGCCCGCTGCGAAGCCGAAGCCGGTCGTGCCGGCGTGCAGGACGGTGGCTGCGTCGGCTCCGGTGCGGCCCTTGCGGCCCTCGCGCAGGTGGGTTCCGACGCCGAAGGGTGATCGTTGGGGCGTGCGCTCACGGCCCCAACGGCCGGCGAAGTCGAGCAGCTCGGCCGCCCGGACCGGCACCGGGAGGGCCAGGGAGAGGCCGTCGACGGCATACGGCTCGCCCTCGTTGGTGACCTCTGCGCGGCACCGGACCAGGCCGGAGGGCAGCAGCTCCACGGTCATGACGAGGCTCAGCTCGGTCTCCTCGTCCGCGGCCACGAACCGGACGGTCCCGGCGCCCCCCTCGTGCCAGCCGGTGACGCCGGCACCGTCGATCGTCACCTCCCGGGTGACGAATCGGGTCGACCAGTCCTGCCCGGAGCGTGAGCCGGACAGGCCGGGCCGCCCGACGAAGCCGGTGTGGTGCTCGGGGAGCAGGGCCACCCGGACCGGCACGTCCACGGTGTTCGGGCCGATCAGCGGGACGGCCGCATCGGCGAGGTTCGCTGCCAGCCACTCCTGCTGGGCCCCCAGGTCGGCGCCCCAGTGGATGACGGTCGGCAGCTGCCCTGACCGTGCGTCCAGCAGCAGCGAGACACCGGCGGCTCGCAGGTGGATGAGCGCGTCCGCGGTCGTCGGGGACGTTGTTACCATCGAGACTCCTTGACAAAGGGACCGCCCAACGGGCGGGATCAGACCTCGCCGACGGCGAGGCTTCGTGAGCTCGTCGCCGCGGTGTTGGCGCACCGCGGCGACGGGTGCGGGGTGCTAGGTCTGCATGCGAGCTCCGGTGTCGACCGGGGTCGCCGAGAAGCGGCGAACCAGCTCGGCCGGGATCTCCACCCGATGGTCCGGGGCGGACCACGCGGGATGGTTCGGGTCGAGGGCGATGTCGACCGCCGTCTCCCCCATCTCGACGTGCGACTGGTCGACCGTGGTGAGGGAGGGATGGAGTGAGTCGGCGATCGGCTCGAGATTGTCATGGCCGACGACCGACAGGTCCTCCGGGATCCGCAGGCCACGTTCGGCGGCCGCCTGGTAGACACCCATCGCCATCCGGTCGTTGAAGCACGAGATGGCGGTGGGCCGTGGGTACACGTCGAGCAGGCGCCGGGCAGCCAGCAGGCCGCCGTCGGCCGTCGCATCGTGGCCGACGGAGGTGTCGATGAGGTCGTCGTCCAGCTCGACGCCGGCAGAACTCAGTGCCTCGATGAAGCCGCGTCGACGCAGTTCGCCCTCCAGGGTGGCCTCGACGGCGAGGAGCCCGATCCGGCGGTGTCCGAGATCGACCAGCTCCTCGGCAGCCAGCCGACCCGAGCCCACGTCGTCCGGGACCACGTGGGGCACCGTCGACCCGGCAGTTGCCGGCTCGGTGTTGAGCAGGACGAGGCCGGGGACCGTGGGGATGTCCCACGCATAGTGGTAGGTGCTGGCCAGAACGATGCCCGTATGCCGCTGGCCGGCCGCGTACTCTAACGCCTCCCGCTCACGGTCGCGGTCGACGCCCGTCGTGAGGATGACGAGGCGGACCCCTTCGCGCCAGCAGGCCTCCTGCATCCCCTGGACCAGCCCCACGGCATACGGGAGCACGGCGATCTCGTCGTTGACCAGGGCGATGGTCCGCTGGCTCGACGTGCGCAGGCTCCGGGCGTGTGCGTTCGGGGTGTAGCCAAGGGTCTCTGCTGCCGCGTGGATCCGGCGACGGGTCTCGTCCCCCACCCGGGCGCCCTCGACCTCGTTGAGGACGACGCTCACCGTCGACGGGGCGACGCCGGCGAGGGTCGCGACGTCGCGTATGCGCGGATGTCCCATGTCGACCCTCCAGCCTCGTTGCCGTGCGATCCGTGTGACGAATCGATTTGGCGAATCGATTCGTCATGACAGACAGTGGCACAGGTCCGAGCCGGGCGCAAGGGTCCCGACCGGCTCAGGTCACCGGCCAGGGGTGGCTACTGGAGGAGGTAGTCGGGGACCACCGAGGGGAAGCGGACCCGGATCCGGGCGCCGCCGCCCGGGGCATCCTCGACCATGGCCGTCCCGCCGTGCGCCTCGGCCAGGGCTTTGACCAGGTAGAGGCCGAGGCCGGTGCTGCCCGGCTGGCCGCCCTGCCAGAACCGGCTGAAGACCACGTTGCGCAGGTGCGGCTCGATGCCGTCGCCCTCGTCGGAGACGAGCAGGTCGACCGCCGCGTCGCCGGCCGGCCCGTCGCCGTTTCCTCCGGCTGCAGCAACGGGATACGCACTGATCGTGATCGTCCCGGCCCCGTGCCGGACGGCGTTCTCGATCAGGTTGGCCACGATCTGGTCGAACCGGTCCGGGTCGGCCCACAGCTCGGTCACCTCCTCGGGGACGTCGATGACGAACCGCGAGGCGTCCTGTCCGGAGGCGACGGTCCGCTGGACGTGCCGGGTCACCACCTGCCGCGGCTTGAGGGGTTGGGGGTGCAGGCCCATCCGGCCGGAGTCGAGGCGGGAGACGTCGAGGAGGTCGGTGATCAGTCGCGCGAGCCGGTCCGCGTCGGCCTCGATGGTCTCGACCATGAACCGCTTCTGGTCGTCGGTGAACTTGTCCCAGGAGTGCAGCAGGGTCGAGGAGAACCCCTTCACGCCGGTGAGGGGTGAGCGCAGCTCGTGCGCCACGGTCGAGATGAGTGCCGCGTGGTCGAGCTCGGCGCGCTGACGGGCGACGGCGTCTCGAAGCCCCATGAGGACGACCGCGATCGGGCCCAGGCGACCCTGCCGGATGTAGCGGGCGGTCGCGAGCACCTCTCGTCCGCCGATGGTGAGCAGCTTCTCGCGGTGCCCGGTGCGGATCCGCAGGCCACTCCACGGGTCGGTGAGGTCCCACCACATCTGGCCGTCCCGGTCCTGCAGCCGCAACGCCTCACGGACCGGTCGGCCGATCAGGTCGACCCGGTTCAGCCCGGTGATCTGCTCGGCCCGGAGGTTGACGTGGACGACGATCCCCCGGTGGTCGATCGACACCAGCCCATCGGGAAGCCACTCGGACACTTCGTTGGCGAAGTGTCGCTCCCGGTCTCCCTGCGGCAGGTGTCTAGCCATCTCAACACCGAAGACTAGTCACCGGGGAGTCCCGTGCGAACCAGCCGAGGCCCAAAGGCACACCGTGGCGCACATCGCGAGGTTGAGCGACTCGACCCGCTCATGGATGGGCACGCGCACGACGTCGTCGCACAGGGCCCGCAGCTCCGCCGGGAGGCCCCAGGCCTCGTTGCCCATCACCCAGGCGTGCGGAGGTCCGAGGTCGGCTGCGGGCAGCCCGGTCTGCCCGGACCCGTCGGCAGCAAGAGTCCGTATGCCGTGCGCCCGGAGCCGCTCGATGGTGGCCTCGACGGGCAGCCCGGTGACCACCGGCAGGTGGAACAGGGAACCGGCGGTCGAACGGACCACCTTGGGCGAGTGGACGTCGACCGACCCCTCGCTCACCAGCACCCCGTCGGCCCCGAACGCATCCGCGGCCCGGATGACCGTCCCGGCGTTGCCGGGATCCCGCACATGGGTGAGCAGGACGAGGAGCCGCGGGGCCTGCGCCAGGAGGGCACCGAGGGGGTCGGTACCGGGCTGGGGCAGCCGGCACACGGCGAGCAGTCCCTGGGGTGTGTCGGTCTCGACCATGGCGGCCAGCACCTCGGGAGTCACCGCGTGGACGTGCAGCCGGCGCTCGTGGGCGTCGGCGAGCTCCGCGGCATACCGGTCCGCGGCCTCGGCCGTCGCATAGATGTCGACGACCTCGGCGGCTGCGTGGCGGATCGCCTCCCGGACCGACTGCGGCCCCTCGGCGACGAACCGGCCGGCCTTCTCCCGCCCCTGCCGACGCGCGAGCGCCCGCACTGCCCTGACCCGATCGGCTCGGGGGTTGGACAGCACGGGCGCTCCGTGGTGCGGTGCGAGCCCGGTCAGGCGTCGGCCTTGGCGTCGGCCTGGGCCGGGACGTTGGCGCGGGCGATCTCGACGAGCGCGGCGAACGCGGCCTCGTCGTTGACGGCGAGCTCGGCCAGCATCCGACGGTCGACCTCGACCTCGGCGGCCTTGAGGCCCTGGATGAAGCGGTTGTAGGTCATGCCGTTGGCGCGGGCCCCGGCGTTGATCCGCTGGATCCACAGGCGACGGAAGTCACCCTTCTTGGCGCGGCGGTCCCGGTAGGCATAGCCGAGCGAGTGCTGGACCTGCTCCTTGGCCTTGCGGTAGAGCCGCGACCGCTGACCGCGGTAGCCGCTCGCGCGCTCGAGAACGACCCGGCGCTTCTTCTGGGCGTTGACCGCCCGCTTCACGCGTGCCACGTGAGTACTCCTTGCTCTTGTCCGCTGCCGTCACCGGCCAGCGTGGTTCGTGGGTGGGGGAACGGCTACTTGCCGAGCAGCTTCTTGACGGCCTTGGTGTCGGCCGCGGACACGATCAGGTCGCGCGAGAGGCGGCGAGCCTTCTGCGGGGACTTCTCGTGGAACTTGTGGACGTGGCCGGCCTGCTCGCGCATGAGCTTGCCGCTCCCGGTGACGCGGAAGCGCTTCTTTGCGCCGCTGTGGGTCTTGTTCTTCGGCATGGCGGCCGATCTCCTTCTTGTTGCGGGATGTGCGTGGGTGGGACGGGACGTGTGGGGACGGTCAGGCCGGGGGCTTGGCCGCGCTCTTGCGGGGTGCGCGGGGCGTGGGCCGGGCCGAGGAGGCAACCGAGGCCGAAGAGGCCGAGGAGGCCGCCGACGGCGCCGGCTTGGCGGGTACCGCCTTGGCCGGGCTCGGCCTGGCGGCGGCCGGACGCGGGGTGGGCCGAGGTGCCGGAGCAGCCGGGGCCGCGGGGACGACCGGTGCCGGCTCCGGGGCGGGCTCCGCGACCGGCTCGGCCGTTGCTTCCTCGGTCACGGTGACCTCGGCGAGGACGGGGACAACCTCTTCGGCGGCCGTGGCCTGCGCCGCGGTTGCCTCCTCGATCTGCTCGGCGAGGACGTCGTCGAGCAGCACCTCCTCGACGTGAGTCGACTCGATGGCCAGGTCGCGGCTGTGGTCCTGCTCGTCGCGGCGTCGGCGCTGCTCGGCCTTGGCCTCGGACTTCTTGCGGAGTGGGGCCAGCACCATGATCATGTTGCGGCCGTCGACCTTGGGCGAGGACTCCACGGTGCCCAGGGTCACGACATCCTCCGCGAGGCGCTGGAGCAGCCGGTAGCCCAGCTCGGGGCGACTCTGCACGCGGCCGCGGAACATGATGGTGACCTTGACCTTGTCCCCGCCGGTGAGGAACCGCTCGACGTGGCCCTTCTTGGTGCCGTAGTCGTGCGGGTCGATCTTCGGGCGGAGCTTGATCTCCTTGATGACCGTGTTGACCTGGTTCTTGCGGGCCTCCCGAGCCTTCATGGCGGCTTCGTACTTGTACTTGCCGAAGTCCATGAGCTTGGCGACGGGAGGCTTGGCCATCGGGGCCACCTCGACAAGGTCGAGGTCCGCGTCGGCGGCCAGCTGGAGAGCCACCTCCACCCGGACGATTCCGACCTGCTCCCCATTGGGGCCGACCAACCGCACTTCCGGGACCCGGATGCGGTCGTTGATACGAGGCTCGCTGATGTGCTGCTCCTTCGTCGTGACGTCAACAGGTGACCACCGCAACGAGAAAGGCTCCTCGCCGTGGTGCGCGAGGAGCCCTGTCCGGACACGGTCAATGCAGTGGTCGTATGCCGGGTGCGCACCACGGGCGTGAACCCGAGCGCGCGGCATACGATCCGCATCGACCGTGGGAACCCGGCGACCTGGTGGTCGACGCGGGTGGAAGCGGGGCTTCTCTTGCATGCCGGGCCCGTGAGGGCACAGCCGGTCAGCGACCAGAGTACCAGCGGGCCGGCTCAGTCACCCAATCGTCGGGAGCGGCTTGTCCAGCTGGTCCAGGCCGGCCACCGGCTGGACCGCCTCGCCGCCGACGTCGAAGAGCAGCTGGTTGAAGGCCAGCCAGAGCAGGCGGGCCTGCACCGGCGTCCAGGACAGGTCACCGTCTGCGGGCACGAGCAGGTAGGGACCGCCGGCGCCGTCGGCCGCGACGACCTGGCGGGTCACGGTCTCCCCGGACCCGGTCGACCAGACCAGGGTGACGCTCCAGACCCAGGTGATCCCCGGCAGGCCCAGGTCGGCGAAGGCAGCGGCTCGAGTCGGCGCCGACTCGTCGAAGAGCCGGTCGACGAGCCCCGCCGGCGACGACGCCGGTCCTCGCTCGTCGGTCGGCTTGCGGGGGCCGAGGCGGACCACGCGGGCCAGCAGCGCCGGGACGAACTGCGGGTCGATGGTGACGAAGTCGTAGAGGTCCTCGGGCCGCTGGAGCAGCACCGCGGCGGCCTTGTCCCCGATCCAGCCGTCGTGCGCCTGGATCGTGTGGGAGGTCGCGACGGCCACGTGGAACTCGCACAGGTGGTGCAGAACGGTGTCCAGCCCGGCCCGAGCCACGAGGTGCTGCGGAGTGGACTCGGTCGGGTCGCCGGCAGCGCCGGGGCCGAGCTGCTGGGCCGCGACCAGCTTCTCGAACGAGGCACGGTCCACGCGCAACCGGCCGGAGCGGGCGTCGAAGTCCAACGTCGTCGTCATTGCGGCTCCTTGGTCTGGGTGCCGAACCGGATGGTCGCACCGATCGCGTCGAGGCCGGCGGCCATCGGTGCGTAGCGCGTCGTCGGAAGGGTGAAGGTCACGGTGTAGCCGTCGGTGCCCACGAGCACGGCCCACTGGTCGACGGTGGCGGCCACCGAGCCCTCCAGGGTGTGGTGCGCGAGCCGACGGACCGCCGGATGGCCATCGACGGTCAGCCGCTCGAGGTCGAGCAGCTGGTACTCGGCCAGGGTGCGCGGCAGGGCTTCGTCGGTGCCCAGCTGCCACTGCTCGAAGGTCATGGCCGAGACGTCGTCGCGGGTGACGACCACGTTGGCGCGGACGTCGCTGCCCCGGTCCGGCTCGGCGGCGATGAGCGGAGCCCCCGCTCGTCCGGACTCCAACAGGCTCCAGTCCTCGGGCAGGGAGACATGCACCAGCCCGTCGGTGCCGTGGCGCTCCACGAGGTGTACCTCAGGCATAGGGATCGACTCCGGTCCGGTTGTGGGCGGCGGACGCCGTGGCCGACTTGTACCAGCCGGGCTTGACCCAGTCGGGCAGCGGCGCGAAGACCGCGACGAGCAGAAGAACGAGCAGGACGGCCACCGCGATCCCCCACAGCCCGCTGCCACCGGACCCGGAGGCCGGCTTGAAGGCGGCGACGATGAGGAGCAGGGCGAAGGCCGGGCCGGCCGCGAAGACCACCTTGGGCAGGTCGGGCTTGACCGGCGGCCACCACCAGGCCGGCCCGCTGAGGCCGCGGGACCAGACCAGGACGGCGAGCAGCAGCACGCCGAGGGTGAGCATGAGGACGTTGGGTTTCATGTGAGTCCCGGAAGGTTGCGTGTGGTCATCTCAGTCCCAGAATGACAGAGCGTCGCCGACGTCGGAGGCGAAGCCCCCCACGGCGTCCGCCGCATCGCCGAGGGCCCCGCCGACCGCCGACGCCGCGTCGCCGACCGTGTTGCCGACCCACTCCCCGGCGTCGCCCAGGGCGTCGACGGCGTCACCGACACCGTCCTTGATCGTGCTACCGAGCCACTGGCCGGCCTCGGAGCCTAGGAAGCCGCCGATCAGGCCGCCCGCGACGGCGCCGATCGCCGTTCCCGGTCCGGGGAAGATGCTGCCGATCGCGGCGCCGATCTCGCCGCCGGCCACCGCACCGCCCCAGGCGCCGACCCCCGTCGTCACGCCCATCGTGGCGATCTGTCCGACCTTGTGCCCGGTGCTGAGGTTCGGGTCGTCCCAGCAGTCCTGCCACTCGTCGAAGGCGGCCAGGCCGCCCGCGAGGACGCCGCCGGCGCGGTTGCCCCACTTGCCGATGGTCTCCCACTTGGAGAAGGCCGCGGCACCGTCGGCCCCGAGAAGGCCACTGCCGAAGAGCCACGAGCCGCCGGACTTGACGAACTGCTCGTAGGCGCCGAAGCCGCCGAGCCCGGTGAGTCCCAGGCCGGCGAGCCAGCCGCCGACGTGGACGCCGTCCCAGGCGCTGGGCAGGAAGCCCAGTCCCGCCAGGATGTGGTGCCACCACGGCTCGTTGTCGCCGCCACCAGGCCCGGCCGGGGCGGACGGTGATCCCGGTGTCCCGGGCGATCCCCCGGGCCCGAGCGGGACCGGTGCACTCCCGCTGCCGGTGCCGCTCGTGGTGCGCTGCTGCTGTGCCTGCTCGCGCAGCAGCTTGGCCATCTGCTGGAGCCGGTCGTGCGCCTCGGTGACCTGGCGTTCGCTCGTGGCCCACTCCCCCGCGAACTTGTCCACGTCCGGGCCCTGCCAAGCGCTCCTGAGCGCGCTGATCGTCGAGTTCGCGTGCTGGCGGATCTGCTCGACCGTGTCGGCGTTCCCGGTCAGCTGTTCGGCGATCTGGTCGAGGACGTCGACGTTTGCGCCATGGGTCACGGACATGTGATCTCCCCTCTCTGCATTGCCGAGAACCTAGCCCGACCCGCGGCGACGCGACATGGGGAGCACTCCCCAGGTGCCACCCAGCCTGACCCTGACGGGTCCCCACCGATCGACGAGGGAGACCCTAGCGGATCGCGAAGGCCAGGGCGTCGACCCGTGCCCGGAACTCTCCGTCGGTGGCGAGCCGTTCCCCGATCCCGGTCACCAGGTCGCGCACGCGCTCGGGCGGGAGGCCGGGGACGATGGTGAGACGCACGCCGAGGACTCCTTCACCGGGCGGCGCACCTTCGGAGATCTCGTATGCCGTGACCTGCCCCTCTCCCTCGACGGCACGAGCCACCGAACCGGCCACGAAGGGGTCGGTGTGGGCGGGCAGCCACGCTCGCTGCTGGGCCAGGGCCCACACCATGCTCGGCCGCAGGATCTGGGAGTGGGGGGCGGCGAGGTCGACGACGATCGTGTGGCAGCCCTCGGCCACCGCAGCCTGGGCGGCTCGGGCCGCGGTGACCGGGACGGGTCGAGCCGAGGGGTCCCAGTCGGCCATCGCCGTCAGGGAGGAGAACACCGGCAGCGCCCGCTCGCCGGTCGGGCTGAGGAGGGTCACGACGGCCATGTCGACCCCGGCGTCGACCGCGTGGCCGTGGTCGCCCTCGGCGATCTCGGTGGGTGTGGCGACGACGGGGACGAGCCACCGGGCGGCGGCCACGGCGGCGACGAGCTCCGCCTCACCGGGCGAGCCGGAAAGGACGGCCAGGAGGCCGGGGTCGGCGGCACCCGAGTCGTCGTCGAACCCTGTCGAGGTCAGCTGACGGGCATGGAACGGCACACCCGCGGAGTCCGCCGGACCGGCGGAGCCGGTCACGGCCGTCCTGCGACGTCGAGCGCCTCGGGGAGGCTGAACGCGTCCCGGTAGAGCGCCGACCCGATGATCGCGCCCTCGACGCCGAGGTCGACCAGCTCGCGGATGGCGGCGATGTCGGCGAGCGTCGACACACCTCCGGACGCGACGACCGGCCGGCTGGTCCGGGCACAGACGTCGCGCAACAGGGCCAGGTTAGGGCCCTGGAGCATGCCGTCCTTGTTGACGTCGGTCACGACGTAGCGGGCGCAGCCCTCGGCATCCAGTCGGCCGAGAGTCTCCCAGAGATCGCCGCCGTCCTTGGTCCAGCCCCGCGCGGCGAGGGTGGTGCCGCGCACGTCGAGCCCCACGGCGACCCGGTCACCGTGCTCGGCGATGGCCCGGGCGGTCCACTCCGGGTCCTCCAGTGCGGCGGTCCCGAGGTTGACCCGTCGGCAGCCGGTGGCCAGGGCCCGCTCGAGCGACTCGGCATCGCGGATGCCGCCGCTCAGCTCGACCTGGATGTCCAGCCGCCCGACGATGCCGGAGAGCAGGTCGGCGTTCGAGCCGCGCCCGAAGGCGGCGTCGAGGTCGACGAGGTGGAGCCATTCGGCGCCCTGGTCCTGCCAGGCCTTGGCGGCCTCCCACGGGTCGCCGAACTGCCCGCCGGTGCCGGCGACGCCCTGGACGAGCTGGACGGCCTGGCCGTCGGCCACGTCGACGGCCGGCAGCAGCTCCAACCGGGGCGTGGTGGCGGGGAGGGAGGTCATGTGGGCCCTTCCGGGTCGTGGGTGGGTGCCGGAGTCGTCTCCCCGGTCGGGTCGGTGGCCCCGGCGCGGATCTCCGTCCTGTTCCGCCACAGGAGGTAGCCGACGGCGAGGACCAGCACCGCGACGACCAGTCCGATCCGGGCCGGCCAGGACAGCTTGAGCAGGGCGGCCACGACCAGGGTGCCGACCGCCGTCCCGACGCCGGCCGCCACCGTGGGGGTCTTGCGCCGGCGTCGGGTCGCTGTGGTCGAGGTACGACGCCGGGTGGTGGTGCGCTTCGGCGTCGTCCGCTTGGAGGTGGTCACAGGGAGGTCACCCAGTTCTCGAGCAGGGCGAGCCCGGCGTCGCCGGACTTCTCGGGGTGGAACTGGGTCGCCGCCAGCGGCCCGTTCTCGACGGCGGCGACGAAGGAGCCACCGTGCGTCGCCGTGGTCACCCGCGGGGCGACCACGCTCATCGGACCAGGGGGGGCCGGGAGGGCCCAGCGTGGCACGGCATACGAATGGACGAAGTAGAACCGCTCGTCCTCGACCCCGGCGAAGAGGGTCGAGCCCACGGGGACCTCGACGGTCGACCAGCCCATGTGCGGGACGACCGCGGCTCGGAGCCGCTCGACCCGTCCCGGCCACTCCGAGAGGCCGTCGAGCGGCCGGTCGGAGGGTTCCGAGCTGCCCTCGAAGAGCACCTGCATACCGACGCAGACACCGAGGACCGGCCGCCCCCCGGCGAGGCGGACGTCGATGATGCGCGGCCCGTCAGCGGCTCGCAGACCGGCCATGCAGGCGTGGAAGTTGCCGACGCCCGGGACGAACAGCCCGTCGCACCCGAGGGCGCGGACCGGGTCGGCCGTGAGCTCCACGCGGGCGCCGACCCGCTCGAGGGCGCGGACCGCCGAGCGGACGTTGCCCGACCCGTAGTCCAGGACGACGACGTCAGGGCCGGTCATCGACGGTCCTCCAGCTCTGCGTCGTGGGCCCGGTCCTCGGCGACGATCGCGTCGAAGGACCGGATCGTGCCGGGTGACGGCTCGACGAGCGGACCGGAGCCGGCGCCGCCGGTCCGGAGCAGGCTCGCGCCGGGCAGCCCGAGCGCGTCGTGGACGCCGAGGAGCCACGCCCGGGGGGTCGCCGCGTCGGCCCCGACGGCCGAGCGGATGTCACCGGCCCGAGCCGGACCGCTCACGCCGACGGCGGCCACGAGGTCGGTGATGCGCGCCGTGGCGAGGTGGGCCGGCTGGGTGGGGCCGGTCTCGACGCTCCAGAACAGCCATCGGTGCTCGGTCTGCCAACCCGGCGCGTGGACGGTGACCACGCCATGGTCGCCGGTGTCGAAGAAGCCGATCGCCGGTCGCAGCCGGGACCCGACGGGGCGGGCGGCCAGCGCCGGCAGGGCCTCGGCATACGGGTCGGCAGCGCGCGAGGTGTCCTCGGCGGCCTGCACGCCCACCCAGGACCCGAGCGGCGTCAGCCGCGCGGCCACGAGCCCGCGCTGGGCCCACCGGCGCACGCCGTCGAGGGGCGCCCGGATGAGGAGCAGTCCGGCACTCACGCAGGGGTCACAGGGCGCCCTTGGCACTGGGTATGCCGGTGACGCGGGGGTCGCGGGCGACAGCGGCGCGCAGCGCCCGCGCCACCGCCTTGAACTGGGCCTCGACGATGTGGTGCGGGTCTCGGCCGGCGAGCACCCGGACGTGCAGCGCGATGCCGGCGTGGAAGGCCATGCTCTCCAGGACGTGCCGGGTGAGTGAGCCGACGTAGCTGCCGCCGATGACGGCGTACTGCTGCCCCTCCGGCTCCCCGGTGTGCACGACGTAGGGGCGGCCGGCCACGTCGACGACGGCCTGGACGAGCGCCTCGTCCAGGGGGACCGTCGCGTCGCCGAACCGGCTGATCCCGGACTTGTCACCGAGTGCCTCCTTCAAGGCGTCGCCGAGGCAGATGGCGACGTCCTCGACCGTGTGGTGGGCGTCGACGTCCAGGTCGCCGGTGGCCTTGACGGTGAGGTCGAAGAGCGAGTGCTTGGCCAGGGACAACAGCATGTGGTCGTAGAACCGGACGCCGGTGCTCACGTCACCGACCCCGGTGCCGTCCAGGTCGAGAGCCAGCTCGACGGTGCTCTCGGAGGTGCTGCGCGACACCGAGGCGGTGCGGTGGGCAGTCATGGCTTGGCCTCCAGGTGGTCGGGCACGAGATCGGTGAGGGCGTCGAGGAAGGCCGTGGTCTCCTCCGGCGTCCCGGCGGTCACCCGAAGATAGCCGGGCAGGCCGACATCGCGGATGAGGACCCCACGTGCGAGCAGCGCCTCCCACGTCGCGTGCGAGTCGGCCAGACCCCCGAAGAGGACAAAGTTGGCATCACTGGGGACCGGCTCCAGGCCCAGCTCGCGCACGGTCTCGACGATCCGGTCGCGCTGGCCCCGGATGACGTCGACGGTCGCGAGCATGGCGTCGGCGTGGCGCAGCGCGACCCGCGCGACGGCCTGGCTGACGGCCGACAGGTGGTAGGGCATCCGCACCAGCCGGAGCGCGTCGACGAGGGCGGGGTCGGCGACGAGGTAGCCGAGCCGCCCGCCGGCGAGTGCGAACGCCTTGCTCATCGTCCGGGTGACGACCAGCCGGGGGCGGCCGGCGAGCAGCGCGACGGCACTGGTCGTGCCGGCGCGGGCGAACTCGGCATACGCCTCGTCGACGACGATGACGGCCCCGGGCGTCGCGTCGTGGACGGCCTCGATCACGTCCAGGCCGAGGGCGGTCCCGGTCGGGTTGTTGGGCGAGCAGAGGAACACCAGGTTGGGCTGCACCTCCCCGACCTGCGCGACGGCATCGGCGACCGTGAGGTCGAAGGGCTCTCCCCCGCCGCCGCGGTGGCCGTCGACCCAGGTCGTGCCGGTGGTGGCCGCGATGATCGGGTGCATCGAGTAGGCAGGGGTGAACCCGAGCGCGACCCGGCCGGGCCCGCCGAAGGCCTGGAGCAGGTGCAGGAGGACCTCGTTGGAGCCGTTGCCGGCCCACACCTGCTCGGGCGTGACGGCCACACCCGACCGGCCGACGAAGGCGGCGAGGTCTTTGCGGAGGTCGGTGAACTCGCGGTCCGGGTAGCGGTTGAGCGTCGGCGCCACCTCCGCCACCGCGGCGGCCATGTCGGCGACGACGGCCGGCGGCACGGCATACGAGTTCTCGTTGACGTTGAGCGGGACCGGCACCTCCAGCTGCGGTGCGCCGTATGCCGTGCGCCCGCGCAGGTCGGGGCGCAGCAGCTCCTCGATCGGCCCGGTCATGCCAGGTCACCGGTGCGGGCGAGCACCGCCTCGCCGTGTGCGGGCAGGTCCTCGCAGTTGGCGAGCGCGACGACGTGGGGGGCGACGTCGCGCAGCGCGGCCTCGGTGTAGTCGACGACGTGGATGCCGCGGAGGAAGGACTGGACCGACAGGCCTCCGGAGTGACAGGCGCAGCCGGCGGTCGGCAGCACGTGGTTGGAGCCGGCGGCGTAGTCGCCGAGGCTGACCGGGGCGAAGTCGCCGACGAAGATCGCGCCGGCGTTGCGCACCCGGGCGGCGACCGCCGCGGCGTCGGCGGTCATGATCTCCAGGTGCTCCGCGGCATACGTGTTGACGACGTCCAGCCCCTGCTCGAGGTCGTCGACGAGGACGATGCCGGACTGCCGGCCGGTGAGCGCCTCGGTCACCCGCTCGCTGTGCTTGGTCGCAGGCACCCGTCGGGCGAGCGCCTCGACGGTCGCGGCGGCCAGCTCGGGGCTGTCGGTCACCAGGACGCTGGCGGCGAGGGGGTCGTGCTCGGCCTGGCTGACCAGGTCGGATGCGACGAGGTCGGCATCGGCGGTGGCGTCGGCGAGGATGGCGATCTCGGTGGGCCCGGCCTCGGCGTCGATGCCGATGAGCCCCTTGAGCAGGCGCTTGGCGGCCACGACATAGATGTTGCCGGGACCGGTGACGAGGATGACCGGCTCGCAGGTGTCGTCACCGTCGGTGAACCCGTAGGCAAGGCCGGCCACGGCCTGGGCGCCGCCCATCGCCCACACCTCCTCGATCCCGAGCAGGGCGCAGACGGCGAGGATCGTCGGGTCAGGGTAGCCGGCGAAGACACCGGTGTTCTCGCGCTGGGGCGGGCTCGCGACCGCGAGGGACGCGACGCCCGCCACCTGCGCGGGCACGACGTTCATGAGCACGCTCGACGCGAGCGGCGCCCGACCGCCGGGGACGTAGAGGCCGACGCGGTCGACCGGAACCCAGCGCTCGGTGACGATCCCGCCGGGCACGACCTCGGTGACCGTGTCGACGCGTCGCTGGTCCTCGTGGACCCGGCGCGCTCGGGTGATCGACTCCTCGAAGGCCGAGCGCAGGGCCGGGTCGAGTGCGTCCAGCGCGGCGGCGAGTACCTCGGCCGGCACCCGCAGGTGCGGCGCGCGCACCCCGTCGAACTGCTCGGAGAAACCCTGGATCGCCTCGGCCCCGTGGTCCCGGACCGCCTCGCAGATGGGGCGCACTGCGGACAGGGCCGCGTCGACGTCGAACTCGGCGCGCGGCACGACGCCACGCAGGTCGCGCGCGGACAGGGTCCGCCCACGCAGGTCGGTCGTCACCATCATGGGCAGAAGTCTACGAAGGGCCCTCACCGGCGTATGCCGCGTCCACGGCTCGGTCGACGGCCTCCCGCGGCCACATCGACCGGGCGAGCACGATGAGCGCCAGGCTCGCAAGCGCACACACACCGACACTTGCCGCCGGGGCGGTGTGGCCGGCGATCCAGCCGGCCGCGAGGAAGGACAGCCCGCTGCCGGCCACCGAGAGCGCCCCGGCCATCCCGAAGAGCCGGCCCCGCAGGCCCACCGGCGCGACGAGCGCAAAGGATGCCTGCAACGGCAGCATGAAGGCCTGCAGTGCCCCCGAGGCGAACCACGCGAGCCAGACCACGACGCCGGTGGGCTCGAAGATCGTGACCAGCAGCGGCAGGGGCATGCACACGGCCATCGGGATCATGAGCGGCGTCTGACGGGACCCGGGCACCCGGCTGATGAGGACGATGCCGACGAAGGCGCCCGTCACCGGCGCGGCGATGAGCACCCCCTGCCAGCCGGCCGACCAACCTGCGTGCACGGCATACGGGATGGCGACGGCCTCCGGGGCCGCGATGGCGGGCATTGCGGCGACGCTCAGGGCGAGCAGCGCCAGGAGCACCGGGTTGGCGGCGATCGAGGACCAGGCGCTGCGTACGTCGGCGAGCATCGCCAGCCGGGTTCCGGACGCCGGGCCGGCGGGGGTCACGCGGGGCACGACGGCGAAGACCACGACCGCGACGACGAGGAAGGTGACGACGTCGAAGCCCATCGCGGCCGCGTGCCCGGTGAGGGCGACGATCGAACCGCCCAGAACGAACCCGACCGCCTGGTTGACCTGGCTGGACAGGTTGTTGACGGCGAGCGCACGCGCATAGAGCGCGCGGTCCGGGAACCACTCGGTGAGCAGGATCTGCCCGGCCGCGACGGCCGGCCCGGCGCACAGCTCGAGGACGAAGAGCGCGAGCAGAAGCAGCGGGATCGGCCAGTCGAACAGCACGCCCACGACGAGGATGACGGCGAGGAGCGCGCGAGCGACGTGGCTCTGGACGAGCACGTCCCGATAGGGCAGCCGGTCGGCGAGGCCCGACAGCAGGCCGCGGCCCAACATCTTGGGCATCATCGACACGGTGAACGTCGCGGCGGTGGCCAGCGCCGAGCCGGTGCGTGCGTAGACGACCGAGGCAATGGTCACCTGGGCGACGGAGTCGCCCCAGAGCGACAGCGAGTTGGCACAAAAGACCGTACGAAAGCCCTTTCGCCGGAAGACCTCACCGAGAGAAGGGACCGCCGTCCCTGATCGTTCGGCGGGGACAGATTCCACCCGCTCGACGCTACCTGCCCATCAGCCCGAATGGGACGAATCGTAGAAGACAGTCTGCATGGCCGACCGTGCCCGTCGCGCGACACGGCGGTAGGTCTCGGCGAACTCCTGACCCGACCCGGGTGGCAGGCCGAGGATCCGAGCGATCCCGTTGGCGTCCTGGGTGCCCGAGGGCAGGGAGTCCATGGGGCGACCGCGGAAGAGCATGGCGGCGTTGCGCATGCTCGAGGTGAGTGTCCACGCCGCGTCGAGGTCGTCGGCGACCGCCGGGTCGACCAGTCCCGCCGCCCGGGCGGCGGCCAGGGCGCCGAGGGTCGATGTGGTCCGCAGCGAGGGGTGCGCGTGTGCGTGCTCGAGCTGGAGCAGCTGGATCGACCACTCGACGTCGCTGAGCCCTCCCTCGCCGAGCTTGAAATGGCTGCGCCGGTCGGCACCCCGCGGCAGTCGCTCTGCCTCCATCCGGGCCTTGAGGGTCCGGATCTCGCGCACCTGGGCGTTCGTGAGCCCCTCGGCCGGCCATCGGAGGGGGTCGATGAGCGCGACGAACCGGGCCCCGAGCTCGGTGTCTCCGGCGATCGGCGCCGCCCGGAGCAGTGCCTGTGACTCCCAGACGAGCGACCAGCGCTCGTAGTAGGCGCGGTAGGACGCGAGGGAACGGACGATGGGGCCGTTCTTCCCCTCGGGGCGCAGCGCCGCGTCGATGCCGAGCGCCGGGTCGGGGCCCTGGGCGCTCAGGTGCTTGCGGAGCAGACGCACCACCTCACCCGCCTGCTCCTGGGCGAGGGCCTCGTCGGCTCCGGGGAGCGGGTCGTGGACGAAGAGGACGTCGGCGTCGCTCGCGTACCCGACCTCGCCGCCACCGAGCCGGCCCATGCCGACGACGAGCAGCGAGGTGACGAGCGGCCCGCCGCTCGACTCCTCGACCGAGGCGACCGCCACCCCGAGGGTCGCCTCGATGACGGCGGTGGTGAGGTCGGTGAGCGCGTGGCCGACCTCGGCGAGGTCGAGCCGACCGTCGAGGTCGGCGACGGCGATTCGGAACAGCTCGGTGCGCCGCGCCGCGCGGATGGCCTGGACCGACTCCGCTCCCCCGTCGCGTCGGGCCGCGGCGGCCGTCATCCGCCGGACGAGGTCCTCCCGGCTGCGCGGCATCAGCCCGCTGGGGTCGCCGAGCAGCTGCACGGAGTCGGGGGCGCTCACGAGCAGGTCGCCGGCGAACCGGCTGCGGCCCAGGGTGTGGGCCAGCCGCTCGGCCGAGCTGCCCTCGTCGCGCAGCATCTTGAGGTACCAGTGGCTCGACCCGAGGGCGTCGCTCACCTTGCGGAAGGCGAGCAGGCCGGCATCGGGGTCGGCCTCGTCGGCGAACCAGCCGAGCATGACCGGCAGCAGCGTCCGCTGGATGGCCGCCCGTCGCGACACCCCGCTGGTGAGCGCCTCGAGGTTGCGCAGGGCGCCGGCCGGGTCGCGGAAACCCAGTGCTGCCAACCGTTCTCGCGCCGCCTCGGGAGCCAGTCGGGCCTCGTCGCTGCTCAGCCGTGCGACGGCCGAGAGGAGGGGACGGTAGAAGAGCCGCTCGTGGATCCGGCGCACCTCACGGGCCTGGGAGCGCCACTGCCTGGTCACCTGCTCGGCCGGGTCGCGCCGATGGCCGAGGGCCCGGCCGAGGCGGCGCAGGTCGGCATCGGCCGTGGGCATGAGGTGGGTCCGGCGCAGCCGGTACAGCTGGATCCGGTGCTCGAGGGTTCGCAGCAGCCGGTATGCCGTGTCGAGGGTGGCCGCCTCCTCGCGCCCCACGTAGCCGCCGGCCGAGAGAGCCTCGAGGGCAGCCAGCGTGGTCCGCGAGCGGAGCCGCTCGTCACTTCGGCCGTGGACGAGCTGGAGCAGCTGGACGCTGAACTCGACGTCGCGCAGCCCACCGGGGCCGAGCTTGAGCTGCCGGTCCGCCTCCGCCGCCGGGACGTGCCCCTCGACCCGGCGACGCATCGCCTGCACGTCCTGGACGAAGTCGGACCGGCCGGCCGCCGACCACACCATCGGCCGGACCGCCGCGAGGTACTCCTCGGCGAGCTCACGGTCGCCAGCGACCGGGCGTGCCTTGAGGAGTGCCTGGAACTCCCACGTCTTGGCCCAGCGCTCGTAGTAGGCGCGATGGCTCTCGACGGTGCGGACGAGCGGCCCGTTCTTGCCCTCAGGGCGCAGCGCCGCATCGACCGGCCACAGGCTCCCCCGCGAGGTCGTCGCCGAGCAGGCCCGCATCAGCCGGCCGGCGAGCGTCGTCGCGGCGGCCATCGCCGCCTGCTCGGACACCCCCTCGACCGGCTCGGCCACGTAGATGACGTCGACGTCGCTCACGTAGTTCAGCTCGCGCCCACCGGTCTTGCCCATGCCGAGGACGGCCAGCCGGCAGGAGGCCGCTTCCTGCGGGTGCTCGACCACGGCGACGACGTATGCCGCCTCGAGGGCGGCCTCGGCGAGGTCGGCGAGCGCTGCGGCGGTGTCGGGCAGCGTGAGGAGCGGGTCGGCCGAGGTCACGTCGAGCGCCGCGATCCCGAGCAGGCCGCGGCGGTAGCCGATCCGCAGCGCGTCGTCGGGCGACAGCCCGCGGGCGGGTGCGGTGACGGCGGCCACGAGCGCCGCGATCCGCTCGGCGACGGTCTGTGGCAGGGCGTCGGCCGCGTCGCGCCAGTGCTCGGGGTGCGCGACGAGGTGGTCGCCGAGCGCGGTGGACGCGCCGAGCACGCCGAGCAACCGGTCCCGTGCCGGGCCGGGGTGCCGGAGCGCGGCAAGCAGGTGCGGCACGTCGGCCACCCGCTCGGCGCCGCCGTGCCGCAGGGCGTCCATGAGCCGGACCAGGCTGAGCAGGGCCAGGTCGGGGTCGGCCACCTTCGAGAGCGCTCCGGGCAGCCCGTCACCGAAGTCGACGTCGAGCGGGTCGACCAGCCCGGCGAGGGCGGGGTCGGTCAGCAGCCGCTCGGCCCGGGCGGGGTCGGCGAAGCCGAGCCGGGCGAGGGTCGCGCCGGCAGTGGCGGACCTGGACGTCGGGGACATCGCGCGGCTCAGAGCCGCGGCAGGTAGCGCCCGAGCTCGAAGGGGGTGACCTGGTTGCGGTAGTCGTCCCACTCGGCGCGCTTGTTGCGCAGGAAGAAGTCGAAGACGTGCTCGCCCAGGGTCTCGGCGACCAGCTCGCTGCGCTCCATGACCGCGATCGCCTCGGACAGCGACGCCGGAAGCGGCTCGATCCCCATCG
Organism: Intrasporangiaceae bacterium; assembly: GCA_021324575.1. Taxonomy (GTDB): domain Bacteria; phylum Actinomycetota; class Actinomycetes; order Actinomycetales; family Dermatophilaceae; genus Nostocoides. The sequence goes on from JAJPIW010000038.1 coordinate 42,253, forward strand.
CCCGACGCTCGGAGGCGGTGAGGCTCCACACGTCGTCCTCGGTCTCCGGGGGCAGCTCGTAGCCCTCGGTGACGCCCTTGAGACCGGCCGCGAGCAGCACGGCATACGCGAGGTAGGGGTTGCAGGCCGCGTCCATCGAGCGGACCTCGACCCGGGTGGAGTTGCCCTTGCTCGGCTTGTACATGGGGACCCGGACCATCGCCGAGCGGTTGTTGTGACCCCAGGTGAGGTATGCCGGTGCCTCGCCACCGCCCCAGAGCCGCTTGTAGGAGTTGACCCACTGGTTGGTCACGGCAGTGATCTCGGCGCCGTGGCGCAGCAGGCCGGCGATGAACTGCCGGGCCGTCCGGCTCAGCTGGTAGGGCGCCCCCGCCTCGTAGAAGGCGTTGGTGTCGCCCTCGAAGAGCGACATGTGGGTGTGCATGCCCGAGCCGGGGTACTCGGCGAAGACCTTGGGCATGAAGGTGGCGTAGATGCCCCGCTCGAGGGCGACCTCCTTGACGACGGTCCGGAAGGTCATGATGTTGTCGGCGGTGGTGAGGGCGTCGGCGTAGCGCAGGTCGATCTCGTTCTGACCGGGGGCGCCCTCGTGGTGGCTGAACTCCACGGAGATGCCCATCGACTCCAGCATCGTGATGGCGGCCCGCCGGAAGTCCTGGCCGCTGCCCCCGGCCACGTGGTCGAAGTAGCCGGCGTGGTCGATCGGCTCGGGCGAGTGCCCGCTCTGGGCACCGGACTTGAGGAGGAAGAACTCGATCTCGGGGTGGGTGTAGAAGGTGAACCCCGCCTCGCTCGCCTTGCCCAGGGCCCGCTGGAGGACCCGGCGTGGGTCGGCGATGCTCGGGCTGCCGTCGGGCAGGGAGATGTCGCAGAACATCCGGGCGGTGGCGGGGTTCTCACCACGCCACGGCAGCACCTGGAAGGTCGCCGGGTCGGGCTTGGCGAGCATGTCGGCCTCGTAGATCCGGGCGAAGCCCTCGATCGCCGACCCGTCGAAGCCGATCCCCTCGGCGAAGGCGCCCTCGAGCTCGGCGGGGGCGATGGCCACCGACTTCAGGGTGCCGAGCACGTCGGTGAACCACAGCCGGACGAAGCGGATGTCGCGTTCCTCGATGGTCCGGAGCACGAACTCCTGCTGACGATCCATGCTCGGCATCCTAGGGGGACGGGTCGGCCCCCGGGACGGGTGTCCCGGGGGCCGATCGCCGGCGTCGGCCGGTGGGGTCGGACTCTCGTCAGTGCCGGTAGCGGATGTCGAGAACCATGTCGTCGCCGTGGTGGCTCGTGCTGCGGACCGTGATGGTCAGGCCGGTGCCGGCCACCTTGGTGGAGTTCTGCGGGTTGTCGGCCGTCCAGTACCGGTCGGCATAGGCGTCGCTGAACGTCGGGACCGGCTGGCTGGACCGGACCGTGACCGGAACTCCGTTGCGGTGGAAGGTGACCTTGTCGGTCCGCTCCTGGCCGAACGTCGCGTCGAACGGCTGGCGCCGGTTGCCGAGCAGGACCCCGTCGGGGAACCGGATCGGCTGTGGGCGGGCGTCGACCGGGAGCACCTGGCCACCACCGGGGTGGGCAGAGGTGTTGTTGTCGGTGAACTCGCCGTTGGCGTAGGTGACGAGCAGACCGTTCTGGTACGGGAAACGCTCCACCCAGAGCGGCTTGGTCGAGGCCCAGCCGAAGTTGTACGGGCCGGTCCGCAGGGTCGCGTCGTAGCCGGAGTAGACCCGGTTCTCGGCGAGGTAGTACCGCTGCACCTGCTTGCTCGTCGTGCCGTCGATGATCGACCAGCCGGTGGCCGTCCACCCGTCGGTGCCGGCCTCGGCGCCATCGGTGAGCACGGTCGCGCCGTCAGCGGTCACGGTGATGTCGTCGAGGAAGGGTCCCGCGAAGTGGACGCCACCGTCGGTCGCGTACCGGAAGCGGAACTGGACGTTCTTGCCGGCATACGGCGTGAGGTCCCAGGTCTTCTGGGCCCAGGCCCGGCCGTCTCCGGTGATCGGCGGGGCGGCGTCGGCCCAGGTCGCACCACCGTCGGCGGAGACCTCACCGTAGAGGTAGTCGTAGCCGTCCTCGATGTTGTACCAGGTCCAGGCCGAGACGCTGCCGGACGTCTTGCCGGTCAGGTCGACGGTGCGGGCCAGGGAGGTGTTGAGGTTGTCGGCGGAGCCGCCCCACCATTCCTTGGTGCCGGCGTGCGGGGTGTTGTAGTCGGTCACGACGGTCTTGTCCGGGATCGGCACGACGACGGCCTGTGGTGCCTTGGCCGCGTCACGGTCGGCCGGCCCGAGGTCGACCCTGGAGTTCTTGCCGTACGGGACGACCTTGTAGTCCAGCCAGCCGAGCTGGAGCTTCTCCCAGGCGCCCATGTTGCCGGGCGTCGTGCCGATGGCGTCGCCACCGTGGTTCAGCCACGAGCCGCCCGACATGAGGGTCCAGAAGCCGGTCCCGTTGTCGCCGCCGGCGGTGTCGTAGAGGTCCGGCAGGCCGAGGTCGTGGCCGAACTCGTGGGTGAACACACCGAGGCCACCGTTCTCCGGCTCGGTGGTGTAGTCACCGATCCAGATGCCGGAGCTGCCGAGCGGGACCCCGCCGAGCAGGTTGCCCGCGGGTCCGGTCTTGCCGGCGTTGGTCGAGAAGGCATACCAACGGTGCGACCAGATCGCGTCGGCACCCTGCGCGCCGCCGCCGGCCTCCTCGCCCTCACCGGCGTGGATCGCCTGGAAGTGGTCGATGTAACCGTCCGGCTCGTTGAAGTTGCCGTCACCGTCGAAGTCGTAGCGGTCGACCTTGTCGAACTGCTTGAGGTATGCCGTGATCTGGGCGTCGGTCTGGCCGGCCGCCTTCTGGGCGTTGTACCAGGCGGTGGCGGTGTCGCCGATGTAGTTCCAGTAGCCGCTCGCCTGGCTCGTGCCGTCGCCGGCGACCGGGTTGTGGCCGTAGCGCGCCTCGTTGTAGGGCACCGTCACCCAGTCCGAGACGTCGCCCTTGGCGACGAACCGGCCGTTGGACAGCTTGGTGTAGAAGTCCTTGAACGACTCGCCCTTGCCGAACATCATGTCGACGTAGTGCTGCCGGCTGAAGTCCGCCGTCCAGTTCGTCGAGTTGTCGTCGGTCGCGTCACCGTTCCACCGACGGTCCGGCTCGGCGATCGTGTTGTGCACCGGGCCGGCGGTCCCTGCGCTCGCGGGTGCGGTCTGGGTGCCGAAGTCGGTGAGGACGGTGAAGATGTCCTCCTCCCGCTCGACGGGGTAGGAGACGTAGCGGTCCCGTCCTGCCTTGGACCCTCGGGGCGCCTTGGCGTTGCCCTTGACCTTGATGACGCGCTGGCCACCGCGGGTCTCCAGCGTCGCCTCGCCGTTGACGAGCTTGGTGATCGCCTCCTCACGCAGCTTGCGCTGGGCGTCGCCGAGCGAGCTGGGGAAGTCGTGCACCCGGTTGGCGCCGACGGGTTCCTTGTCCTGGGCCGGCCTGGCCTGCGCCGGCGTCACCGCCATCGTCACCGCGAGCGCCGCTACGGCGACCGCCGCGACAGGTGCGAGCTGTCTGTTCTTCTGCACTGTTTCCCTCCAAGGAAAACCGACGAGCAGCCGTCCGGCGGACGGCAGCACCACGGGCATCCGGGCAGGCCGAGATCACCCTCGGAGGCGGTCGACGTGGAGGGCTGAAGTCTCCACGGGGCCAGCCCATGTGGTCCGCTCACCGTAACCACAACCGTGGGTCCTGCGGGGGATTGGGCGCCGGCCAACAAGAACTCCGGCGGATCAGCCCCGGCGCAGCCCGATTCGAGTCCTGATCGGCTCTCGTTGACCCCCGACATGGACCACGTCGGTCCCGTCGACGGTGAGCTGGCTGGCGTGGTGGGCCAGGGCCGCGGCGACCGCCGGCCGATGCTCGGCCCAGTCGTGCCACTCCCAGTCCTCGCCTGGGTCCGCGAGGGTGTCGGCGGTCGCTCCGGCGAGGACGAGGAGCGGGATGCCGGTGGCCCGGGCGGCCGCCACCGCGACCTCGTGGACCCGGACGTGGTCGGGATGGCCGTAGCCACCGTCGGCGTCATAGGTGATGAGAGTGTCCGGCTGGACCTCCAGCAGGTATGCCGCGAGGTCGGCGGCCGCTTCCTCGACGGTGGCTGCGGTGAGCGAGTGGGCGTCGGCGTCGGCGGCCGGGCCGGCCAGGGCGGGGGTGACCCAACGCATCCCGGAGTCGCGGTAGAGGCGCGGTCGCCGCCCGCGCGCCAGCGCCGGTGGCGCACCGAGGAAGGCGTGGTGGTGGACGCCGAGGACGACGAGGGCGTCGGCCAGCTCCTGCTCCCGGTGCGCGGCATACGCGTCGGTTCCGGGCTCCGGCGCCGGGATGCCCTCGACGAGCCCACCGCGCTCACCGCGCGTGACCGTGACGACGTGGACCTCGACGTCACGTCGGGCCAGCTCGGCGAGCAGGGCGCCGGTCGACAGCGTCTCGTCGTCGGGATGCGCGTGGGCGACCACGACCCGGGTGAGCCCGTCGAGCAGGCTCACCTGCTCACTCCGTCGCCGTCGATGAGGTCGCTGTAGAGCGACTCGAGCCGTCGCGCGGCCCACATCCACTCGAACCGGCGCGCATGGATCCGGGACACCACGCCCATCCGGTCGACCAGCCCGGGCGTCGACAGCAGGAGGGTGATCGCCCGACCCCAGTCCTCCGGCTCCCGGCTGTCCATGAGCTGACCGGTCTCGCCGTGGGCGACGACCTCGCGCAGGCCACCGGCCGAGGCGGCCACGACGGGGGTCCCGCTGCTCGCGGCCTCCAGCGCGATGAGCCCGAAGGTCTCGGAGTGCGAGGGCACGAGGACCAGCCGCGCGTTGCGCAGGAGCACGGCGAGCTCCTCGCGGCTCTGCGGTCCGATGAAGGTCACGTCGTCGGTGAGGCCGAGCCGGTCGACGAGCACGTGCAGCTGGTCGGCGTAGCCCGCGAAGTCCTCGGCCGTGTCGCCGGCGATGACCAGGTGCGGACGCATCCACTTCTCGACGTGGGCCATCGCGCGCAGCGCGAGATCGGGACCCTTCAGCGGCTGGAGGCGCGCGGCATACAGGATGAAACCGTTGTCTTGCAACGGGTTCGGGCCATCCCAGCGGTGGTCGCCCGAGTAGAGCGGGCGGAACTGGTGGTGGTCGACCCCGGGCTGGATGATGACGACGACGTCGGGGTCGGCGCCACAGCGCTCGACCACCGTGCGCGCCTCGGCGGCGCTGATCGCCACGACGGCATCGGACTCGGTGGCGACGAAGTGTTCCCCCGCGACCCGACGCGGCGACTCCGGGGGCTCGCCCTCGGACAGGGGTCGGTCGGGGTGGGCGGCGACGGAGTGGAAGCTCTGCACGTGCGGAACGCCCAGGTCCCGGGCGACCGGAAGGGCAGCGACGCCGGACATCCAGTGGTGGGAGTGGTACAGGTCGAAGCGCCCCAGCCGGGCCAGGCCGGCGGAGAACTCCTCGATGTGCGCGTCGATGTCGCTCTTGGCCAGCCGGGCGGGCGGGCCGGCGTCGATGATGTGCAACCGCACCCCGTCGCCGAGGTCGACCAGGTCCGGCTGGTCGGGGTCGCTGCGCCGGGTGACGATGTCGACGTGGTGCCCCAGCTCGGCCAGCGCCCGGGCCTGAGCGGACTCCACGACGTTCATCCCACCGGCGTCGCCCGATCCGGGCATGTCGACCGGCGACGTGTGCATCGACACGAGGGCGAGGTGCAGTGGCTTCACGATGACCGGGAGCCTAGCGGCCGGTCGTAGGGTGTCGACCATGACCGAGGTCACCGCCCCCTACGGCACCGGCGCCCAGGCGGCCCCGCAGCGCCGAGTCCGGATCCCGCACCTGCAGCAGATGAAGGACAAGGGCGAGCGGTTCGCCATGCTCACGGCATACGACATGTATGCCGCGGAGATCTTCGACGAGGCCGGGATCCCGCTCCTGCTCGTCGGTGACTCCGCGGGCAACAACGTCTACGGGTTCGAGACGACGGTGCCGGTGACCGTCGACCACCTCGTGCCGCTCGTGCGTGCCGTGACGTCCGCGGCCAAGCACGCCATGGTCGTGGCGGACCTGCCGTTCGGGTCCTACCAGGCCAGCCCGCAGCAGGCGCTCGCGACGGCCACCCGGTTCATGAAGGAAGGGCTCGCGCACGCGGTCAAGCTCGAGGGCGGCAAGGCGATGGTGCCCGAGGTCGAGCTGCTCGTCCGGGCCGGCATCCCGGTCATGGGCCACATCGGCTTCACACCGCAGAGCGAGCACGTCCTCGGCGGCTACCGCGTCCAGGGTCGCGGCGACGGCGCCGACCGGACGCTCCAGGACGCCCAGGCCCTCGAGGCCGCGGGCTGCTTCGCCATCGTCATGGAGATGGTTCCCGCTCCGCTCGCCAAGCGGGTCACCGAGGCGCTGCACATCCCGACCATCGGCATCGGCGCCGGGCCGGACTGCGACGGCCAGGTGCTCGTCTGGCAGGACATGGCCGGGCTCCGCGGCGGCCGCGCGCCCCGGTTCGTCAAGAAGTACGCCGACCTGCGCGGCACCCTGAGCGACGCCGCGAAGGCGTATGCCGCTGACGTGGCCTCCGGCGCCTTCCCCTCGGCCGACCAGAGCTTCGAGTCCTGACCCCAGCCGCCAAGTTATCGGGTTCTCGGGGTAGTTGGCTGCGCACCCGAGTTTCGTTCTCGGGTGCGCAGCGAACTTGTCGGGTGCGCCGGGACGTCTGCCGAGGGCGTATGCCGCGGACGTCGCCTCCGGCGCCTTCCCCTCGGCCGACCAGAGCGTCAAGTCATAAGGCCCTCGCAGCGTCTGTCGCGGGGCTAGGTTGCCTCCGTCGGTCCGCGCCAGCGGCGGACCATTCCCACGAGGAGACCCCATGACCCGCATGACCCTGCGAACCACCAGCATCGCGGCGGCTGCCGCCCTGTCCCTTGCCTCGCTCGTCGCCGTGGCCTCCCCTGCGGGGGCCAAGTCGAGCCCGGGCGTGACCACCGGTACCGGGTCGGTGTTCATGGTCAACCCCGTGCAGAGCAGTGGCGACGAGAGTCTCGCGGACCAGAACGACTCGGCCACCGCGGTTCCCGCCGGCGACTATGCGACCGCGCAGATTCGCAACCTCGACGGCTCCGGGTACCTCCGCGGCAAGTGGGTGAGCGTCGAGTCCTCAACGGGCACACCGGCATACAGCGCCACCGGCCGGTACTTCTACAACCGGCACGATGACCAGTTCGAGCAGGTCATGGCCTACTTCTGGGTCAACCAGGCCCAGGAGTACCTGCAGAGCCTCGGCTTCACCGGGGCGCCGGGGGCGCTGCCGGGCATCGTCCACCAGTCCTTCGACGTCAAGATCAACCAGTTCGGCGGCGACAACTCCTACCAGACCGACAAGCCCTATCGGGTCCGGCTCGGCAAGGGCGGGGTCGACGACGCCGAGGACGCGGAGGTCATCGTCCACGAGTACGGCCACGCTGTCCACGCCTCACAGGTGCCCGGCTTCGGCACCAGCGAGGAGGCCGGCTCGATCGGTGAGTCGTGGGGCGACTACTTCGCCGTCACCGTCGGCCTCGCCGCTGACAAGCAGTACGACTGGCCGGAGGCGGCCGACCCGTCCTGCCCGATGGACTGGGACTCCACGTCCTACACCGCGGCCCCGCACTGCATCCGGTCGTTCCACACCAACATGACCGTCGCTGACAAGACCGGCGAGGTCCACCATGACGGACAGATCTGGAGCCAGGCGCTGTGGGAGATCCGCGGCGACTACGTGGCCATGGGCCTGACCACCGAGGCGTGGGACACGACCCTCGTCGACTCCCAGTTCTCGTATGCCGCCGACACCTCCTTCTCCGACGCGGCCAAGGCGACCTACCTGACAGCGGTCGCTCGTGACGGTCAGGTCGCCGCCGACCACGTCCGGGCCCGCTTCGCGGCGCGGGGCATCACGTTCTGAGCCGCAGCGCCCTCCGACGGGCGAACGCTCGCCCGGGCAGCCTCAGTCCTCCAGGTCTGCGTCGTTCCAGGCCCGGTCCTGGGCATCCCACTTGTCGGTGTTCTCCTGGGCATGCTCGAGGGCGTGGCCCGCTTCTTCCATCGTGTCGTACGGGCCGAGCACGTCGGCGTCGGCTCCTCGGTTGTCGTCGGACTCGACTTGCTTGGTTTGGATGTTGAACCAGAAGGCCATGACTCGTCCTCTTTCCTGATGGGCTGCCTAGACTCCACCGTATGCCGACCGCCTACGCAACTGTGGCGCCGGGGATCATCTCACCCCGCCGACCCGTCCCGGCCAGCATCGACCGCCCCGAGTACGTCGACAAGCCCACTCCCAACCGCAACCTCTCCCCCGAGGTCAAGGACGCCGAGACCGTCGAGAAGATGCGGATCGCCGGCCGGATCGCCGCCCAGGCGATGGCTGCGGCCGCCGCGGCGATCGCGCCCGGGGTGTCGACCGACGAGATCGACCGGGTCGGCCACGAGTTCCTGCTCGACCACGGCGCCTACCCCTCGACGCTGGGCTACCGCGGCTTCCCCAAGTCCCTGTGCACGTCGGTCAACGAGGTGGTGTGCCACGGCATACCCGATGACCGGCGCCTGGCCGACGGCGACATCGTCAACATCGACATCACCGCCTACATCCACGGCGTGCACGGCGACACCGACGCGACCTACCTGTGCGGCGACGTCGACGAGGAGTCGCGGCTCCTCGTCGAGCGGACGCGCGAGGCGATGATGCGCGGGATCAAAGCGGCCCTTCCCGGGCGGCAGATCAACATCATCGGTAGGGTCATCGAGAGTTATGCACGACGGTTCGGCTATGGCGTGGTCCGGGACTTCACCGGGCACGGCATCGGGCGGTCGTTCCACTCGGGACTGGTCGTTCCGCACTACGATGCCGCGCCGGCATACGACACGGTCATCGAGCCCGGAATGACCTTCACCATCGAACCCATGCTCAATCTCGGCACGCCCGAGTGGGACATGTGGGACGACAGGTGGACCGTCGTGACCAAGGACCGGAGACGGTCGGCACAGTTCGAGCACACCATCCACATCACCGAGACAGGGAACGAGATCCTCACCCTGCCGTGACCGGCGAAGAAAGGCGGACGACGATGTCCAGCAAGGGATTGGCACTTGGCATCGATGTGGGCGGCAGCGGCATCAAGGGTGCACCCGTCGACCTGAAGAAGGGCGAGTTCGCGGCGTCGCGCCTGCGGATCGACACCCCCCAGCCGGCGACGCCGGAGGCGGTGTGCAAGGTCATCGCCCAGATCGTCGAGCGCTTCGACCAGGTCCGCGACGACAGCCCGATCGGGGTGACCATCCCCGGCGTGGTGACCGAGGGAGTGGTCCGGTCCGCTGCCAACATCGACAAGTCGTGGATCGACTATGACGTCAAGTCCCTCCTGGAGAAGGAGCTGGACCACACCGTCCATGTCGTCAACGACGCCGACGCGGCCGGGGTCGCCGAGGTCCACTACGGCGCGGCCGAGCACAAGCGTGGCCTGGTCATCCTCACCACGCTCGGGACGGGGATCGGCACGGCCCTCCTGCTGGACGGCAAGCTCATCCCGAACTCCGAGCTGGGACACCTCGAGATCGACGGCCTGGACGCCGAGACGGTCGCAGCCTCCTCGATCAAGGACAAGGAAGGCCTCTCGTATGCCGACTGGGCGCCCCGGCTGCAGCGCTACTACAGCCACCTGGAGGCGTTGCTCTGGCCCGACCTGTTCGTCGTGGGCGGTGGCGTCTCCAAGGACGCCGACCAGTTCCTCCCGCTGCTGAAGATCCGCACGCCGATCATCCCGGCCAAGCTGCGCAACAAGGCCGGCATCATCGGCGCGGCGCACCTCGCCAAGGAGGCGCACCGCGGCGGGTGACCGCGGCGGTCACCGCGAGAACGTCGCGGGTCCCGCGCCGGCCAGGTCACGCACCTCGGTCGTCGCCGGCCCGAGGTTGCGGGCGTGCCCGAGGTAGATGGCCCGGCCGGCGGCGCTGGCGACCCCTTCGTGGATGGGGATGGCCACCGGTGCGGCGAGCCGTCTCAGGAAGCCCACCATGTCGCGGCTGGCCTGCCAGGGCGCCGTGAGAGGGAAGGCCAGGACGTCGACCGGTCCCGGGTCGGCCTCGAGACTGTCGCCGGGGACGAACAGGCTGGGTTCGCCATCGGCGTCGAACCGCACGCCGACGTTGGCGATCCGCGCGATGTCCTCGTGGATGAGCGCGTGGACCTCCCCCACCGGCGTCAGCCGGACCTCCCCGACCCGCGCGGCGTCGCCGCCATGGCCGAGGGCCTCGATGCCGGCACCGGCCAACGCCGTCAGGCTGCCCGGGTCGGCGACCACCACCGCCCCCGGGTTGGCGGCGAGGAGCTCCGGCAGCCGGTCCAGGTCCAGGTGGTCCGGGTGGGCATGGGTGACGACGACGGCATCCAGGTCGCGCACGTCGTGCCAGCCGGCGTCGATGTTGCCGGGGTCGACGAGGATGCGGGAGTCGGCGATCTCGACGAGCAGGCATGAGTGACCGAGGTGCGTGAGCTGCATACGGACACCGTATGCCGCCCTCCGCGCTCAGTCCGAGAGGATCGCCTCTCCCTTGGTGAGCCAGGAGGCACCGAACGCGAACAGCGCGATCGCCTCGAACCAGAACACGATGTGGTGCCGAGCCATGGTGGCGTCGCCGAGGACCCAGCGCAGGATGAGGATGGCAGCGACCGAGGCCAGGATGGTCAGGCCCGCGCCGAGATAGACCTTGTTGCGCTGCAGCTTGCGTGCCGTGGGTGCCACGCCCGGCGTCGACTTCCGGAACAGCCAGATCGAGATGGCCGCCAGGGTGAGGAAGAGGAGAGCGGCCGAGGTGAGGTGCACCCGGCCGATCCACAACGCCTTGTTGGTGGGGTTCACCGGCGAGGTGGGGAACAGCGCGACGACGATGGCGAAGAACCCGGCCGCGTTGGTGGCCGTGACGTCCCATTTGTCGTAGCCGCGGTAGGCCAGCAGGAAGACCCCGATCGCGATGAGGTCGCCGACGAAGGCGTTGCGGACGTCGCTGTAGTAGTAGTCGCTCACCGACGGTCTCAGGTGAGCACCGCCGCCCAGTACCAGGTTGCTGAGCCAGAGTCCGAGCGGAAGCAGGGCGCCGAGGTAGCCGACGGCCTTGCGCAACGTCATGAACGAGATGATTCGGGCATCCTCGGGGGGCCGGTCGGGCATCGCGCACCTCTTTCGTCGGCTTCGTCCTTGCAGTGTGAGGGAGGACGGACCCGCGCGGTTGATACGCCACTCCGCTCGACCCGGTCTCGGGTCGCGACACGTGCGGCCCGCGCTTTCCCTTCCGTGGAGTTTGGGGTAAGCATCTGGGCATGCTGCTGCGCCAACTGGAATACCTCGCCGCCCTGTCGCGTGAGGGTCATTTCGCCCGGGCAGCCGAGGTGTGCCACGTCTCCCAGCCCGCCCTCTCCTCCGGGATCCGCAAGCTGGAGGGCGAGCTCGGCGTGCAGATCGTCCGGCGCGGACAGCGGTTCGAGGGCTTCACCCCCGAGGGCGCGGAGGTCCTGCTCTGGGCCCAGCACGTCATCGCCGAGCAGGAGGCCCTGCGCCAGACGCTGACGAGCATGCGCGGCGGGCTGACCGGGGTGCTTCGTCTGGGCGCCATCCCGACAGCGCTGAGTGTCGCCTCCTCGCTGACGGCTCCGCTGCGGGCCGAGCACCCACTGGTCCGCTTCTCGCTGGAGTCGATGTCGTCCCGGGAGATCGTGTCGCGTCTCAACGACTTCGAGATCGACGTGGGGATGACCTATGTCGACGGTGAGCCGCTCGGACGGGTCCGGGTGGTTCCGCTCTACCGCGAGCGATACGTGTTCCTCACCCCGGCCGATGGTGAGTTCGCCGGTCGGGACTCGATCAGCTGGGCCGAGGCCGCCTCGGCCGAACTGTGCCTCCTGATGCCCGTGATGCAGAACCGGCGGATCCTCGACGGGTACTTCGCCGAGTCCGGCGTGGGGGTCCGGCCGGTGGTGGAGACCGACACCATCTCGGCGATCTACGCCCACGTGGCCTCGATGAAGCTGTCCAGCGTCATCCCGCACACCTGGCTGAGCACCTTCGGCATCCCCGAGGGCGTGCGTGTGCTCCGACTGCCGCGGCCCAAGCGGCCCTACCACGTGGGCCTGGTGCTGGCCGGACGACACCGTGAGTCGATGCTCGCCCGGGCCGTGGTCGACATGGCCCGCCAGATCGACATCGGCCGGGAGCTGGACCGGTCCCTCACGGCCCGGCTAGGGGCCACCAGCTCCCCGCCCGCCGACGGAGGGAGCCGATAAGACTTGGCTATGACCCGATCACAGTTTGGTCTTTGATCCTCATCACACTTCGCTCTAGGTTTCAGCACACCGTCCGATCCGCACGATGTCAGCGCTACGCCTGTCGGCTCCACCCCCGGAGCCACCCCCTCGGGGGATGGCAGGCCGGACCCATGCTGGTGTGCTCCGGGTACGGCCGGACCCCCGGGCCCATGTGGCCTCCCGCAGGGCGGACGTCAACCTGACGATTTCCCTCAGCAACATCGCACTCAAGGAGGCGTGCATGGCTGCACTCTCGTTCCTGGACCGACAACACTCGATTGCTCCGCCGGGATACAGCCGTTGGCTGGTCCCGCCCGCGGCTCTGGCCGTTCACCTCTGCATCGGTCAGGTCTACGCGACCAGCGTCTACAAGACGTCGCTCATCACCGACTTCGGAGCCAGCGAGAAGTCGATCGGGTACATCTTCTCCCTCGCCATCCTGATGCTCGGGCTCTCGTCCGCGGTATTCGGAAAGTGGGTCGACCTGGGCGGGCCGCGGCGAGCCATGTTCACGGCTGCGTGCTGCTGGTCGGCCGGCTTCCTCATCGCCTCGTTCGGCATCAAGTCCGGACAGCTCTGGCTGGTCTACCTCGGCTACGGCGTCATCGGCGGCATCGGTCTGGGCATCGGCTACATCTCCCCGGTGTCCACGCTCATCAAGTGGTTCCCGGACCGGCCCGGCCTGGCCACCGGCATGGCGATCATGGGTTTCGGTGGTGGCGCCCTCGTCGCGTCACCGGTGATCACCAAGCTGCTCGGCCACTACGGCACGGCCACCCACCCGCCGAAGCCGGACGGAACTCCCAACCTGACCGTCAACATCTTTGACGCCACCACGGTCTCCAAGGTCTTCCTCACCCTCGGGATCGTCTACTTCATCTTCATGATGTTCGGCGTGTTCACCATCAAGGTCCCAGCGCCCGGCTGGGCCCCCGCCGGCTACGACCCCAGCAAGGCCCACACCAAGGCCGCGCGCGTGACGGGCCAGGTGTCGGCCGACAACGCCATCAAGACCCCGCAGTTCTACCTGCTGTGGATCGTCCTGCTGTGCAACGTGACCGCCGGCATCGGCATCCTGGAGAACGCCAGCCCGATGATCCAGGACTTCTTCCGGAACGCCGACGGCAGCTCCAGCCTCACCACCAACCCCAAGAACGTCGCCATCGTGGCGGCCGGCTTCGTCGGCTTCATATCCCTCTTCAACATGGGTGGCCGCTTCGCGTGGTCGACCGCTTCGGACTACCTGGGCCGCAAGGTCAACTACATCATCTACCTCGGCGTCGGGATGATCATGTTCTTCATCGTCGCGACCTCAGGCCACAAGAGCACCTTCATCTTCATCGCCTGCGTCGCGGTCATCGCCTCGTTCTACGGGGGCGGCTTCTCCACCGTGCCGGCCTACCTACGCGACCTGTATGGCACTTACCAGGTCGGTGCCATCCACGGCAGGCTCCTCACTGCCTGGTCGACGGCCGGGGTGCTCGGGCCACTGATCATCAACGGTCTGCTCGACCACGCCGCGGAGGGCAAACCGTGCAAGTCGGTGCTCAACACGGTGACCAACAAGCAGGTCGAGGTGTGCCCGGTCGACAAGACCGGCCACGTCGTCGCCGGCTTCCTCAACGCCAGCGACTACCGAACCGCCATGCTCATCATGGTCGGCGTACTGGCCGTCGGCTTCGTCGCCAACCTGCTGATCCGCCCCGTGAACGCCAAGTTCCACGAGGTGGGTCCGGTCAAGGACGCCGTCGACTCGGCGCACTGAACTCCCCTCCCACACCATCGAAAGGAGCCACCGATGTCTTCCGAACACCCCCACGTCGACGTCAACCACGTACCACGGATCGTGCTCTCCTGGGCACTGGTCACCATCCCGCTCGGCTACGGCTTGTTCCAGACCCTCAAGGCGGTCTCCAAGCTGTTCACCGGCGGCTGACCGACCCATCCACGTCCCGGGGTGCCGAGTCCCACTGACACGGCACCCCGGGAGACCAGCTCGCACGACGGCATACGAAGCCGGGGAGGCCACCGGTCTCCCCGGCTTCGCCGTCGGGCGCGGATACACGCCGCTGATGACCCGATCGATGTTCGGTCTTTGACGGCACACCCCCAGATGGTCGAGCGTGGTGCTGTGCCATCGTCGCCATCGGTTGGCCGTGGACCCGTGCTGACGCGGGCGCGGTCTCGAGCGATGGCACTCCCACAGGAGGAATGGTCATGAGCACGATGACGGACTGGATCGCTGCGGCCACGGCCGAGCTGGGCATCGACCTGGACGTCGATGTCATCGACGTTCTCGACATGACCAAGGTGGTCGCCCAGCAGGTGGCCAGGCCCGCCGCGCCGGTGACGGCCTTCCTCGTGGGCTATGCCGCCGCCCAGGCCGGCGGCGGTCCGGGCGCCGTGCGCGAGGCGAACGCCAAGGTCGCTGCCCTGGCGGAGCGCTTCGCCGCAGCCCGGCCCGATGAGACGAGCCCGTCGTGACCGCTCCCCCCGTCGGTCCGGTGCACATGACCACGGTGGCGTGGCCGGAGTCGGCAGACGACGACGAGAGCGCCGAGGTCCCCGTTCTGGCGTGGCAGGACGCCCGTGCCGTCGCCCGAGGCAGCGCTCCCGAACCACTGCCCGCGGTGACCCTCGCGCTGGCAGATGCCCTCGACCACGCCCTCGCCGAGCCGTTGACCGCGCTCACCGACCTGCCACCGTTCGCCACCTCAGCGATGGATGGCTGGGCTGTCGCAGCCCCCGCCCCCGGTCCGTGGACCCTGCTACCCGGTGCGGTGACGGCCGGTGCCGAACCGGAGCCCCTCGTGGCCGGGTCGGCCGCGCCCATCGCCACCGGGGCACGGGTTCCGCTGCACACCACGGCGGTGATCCGCAGCGAGCGCGGGTACGTCGGCTCCGACGGGCTGCTCCACCACCGGGGGCCCGGCCCCCTCCTCCCGGGCTGCGACATCCGACCGCAGGGCCAGGAGTGCCTGCGCGGTGAGCCGCTGCTGGCGGGAGGGGTCACCGTGACACCCACGGTGCTGGGGCTGGCGGCAGCCTCGGGCTATGACCACCTGGTCGTCCACCGCCGACCGACGGTGGACCTGCTCGTCCTCGGGGACGAGCTGCTCCGGTCGGGCCTGCCGCAGGGCGGTCGGATCCGCGACGCCCTCGGGCCGATGCTGGGGCCGTGGCTCACCAGCCATGGGGCCCGCGTGTCAGACCGACAGCTGGTCGCCGACGACCTCGGGCTGCTGCGCGAGGCGATCGAGACCTCGGTCGCCGACGTCATCATCACCACCGGCAGCACCGCCGCGGGTCCGCGGGACTTCCTGCACGCGGCACTCCGCGAGATCGGCGCCCGGCTGGTCGTCGACTCCGTCGCGGTCCGGCCCGGACACCCGATGCTCCTCGCCCAGCTGCCACCCCGGGACGGACGGCGCCGTCATCTGATCGGCCTACCCGGGAACCCGCTGGCCGCGGCGGTCGGGGCGATGACCCTCGCCGTCCCGCTCCTTCGGCAGCTGGGCGGGCACCGCGCCGCCGGCCCGCTGCGCGTACCCGCTGCGGTCGCGCTCGCCGGCCATCCACGGGACACACGGTTGTGCCCCGTCACGCGCTCGGACGAGGGTGCGATCCCACTCCACTTCGACGGCCCGGCCATGCTGCGCGGGCTGGCGATCGCGGACGGCCTTGCCGTCGTCGAGCCGGGCGGCGTCGCGGCGGGTGCCCTCGTCGAGGTCCTGGACCTTCCGCTCGCACGCCTCCACTGAGCACCCGCCGTCACCGGGCGCGGTCTGGCCCTGAGGCCCGCCCCACGGCCCTGCGTCGCGTGGTGCTCGAGGGGCTCAGGGGGCCGGACTGGGGTCGGCGAACAGGCTGCTCCCGTAGACGTCCTCGGCGGTGATCGTGATGAGGTCCTGCTTGCCCAAGGACCGGTTAACCCCCATCAGGCGGCGGGCCTGACGCAGGCGGAAGCGGTCGATGGCGTTGCGGACGCTGCGGGCGCTGCAGAAGTTGGGCCGCTGCATACGGCGGGTCAGGTACTCGGCCAACACCTCGCGGGCTTCCTCGTCGAAGCGGAAGTTCTTCTCGGCCACCACCAGGTCGGCAATCTGCAGCAGCTCGGCGTGGGAGTAGTCCTCGAACTCGACACGATGGGTCAGGTGCGAGCCCAGGCCCGGGTTGGCGGCGAGGAACCTGCTCATCGGGGCGGGGTCCCCGGCCAGGATCATGACCAGGTCGCTGCGTTCGTCCTCCATCTCTGCCATCAGGAGGTCGAGGACCTCAGGGCCGCAGAGAAGGTAGGGCTCGTCCATGAACAGGACACCGCCCGCAGCCCGCTCCATCGCCTCGCTGATCCTGAACGGGGTGTGCCCGAGACGCCCGGAGCCCAGGTCGTCAGGGGTCACCAGCTGCACTCGGGGTGCGCTGATGTAGGCGAGGGCGTGGAGGATGGCGGCCACCCTCACGGCCACCGTGGCCTTGCCGGTGCCCGGACCTCCGGTGAAGGTCATGTGCATCGCCGGCCGGGCCGACAGACCGGCGAAAGGGCTGCGTCCCCGTTCGTCCTGGAGGTGCGCTGCGAGCTCCCTGACCCGGCGCTTGGCCGTGGCCAACCCGACGAGCTCGGCGTCCAGCGCCGACAGGAGGTTCTCCACGACAGCGGCCGCCTCGTCCGAGGAGAGGTCCAGATCCATGGGGGGCGCGTCGTGGACCTTCAATGTCTGTGCTCCTTGCCAGCCGTTACGATGGCCTGGATCGCGACCCGGCTGTCTCAGCGCGGGCTGCGATGCCCTGAGGGACCGATCGTACCGCCGCCGAACAGGCCGATGACGTGGTCCCGCGAGATGTGCCCGTCAGGGGGGGCCGCGGACGGGTCTCACACCCTTCCTCGCCCAGCGGGGTGAGGCGCATCGGCCTGCGGAGGGAGCATGCTGCTGGGCATGACGACCGCTCCCCCGACCGACCTGTCCACCCTCGCCGCGATCGCTGCGCAGATGACGCACGGTGGACGGGGGATTCTCGCCGCCGACGAGTCGATCAAGACCATGTCCCTGCGACTCGAGGAAGCCGGGGTGCCGGCGAGCGAGACCGCACGCCGTGACTACCGCGAGCTGCTCCTCACCGCTCCCGGTCTCTCCGAGCCGGTCAGCGGGATCATCCTCGCCGACGAGACCTTCGGCCAGCAGCTGAGCGACGGCCGCGCGGTCCCGGACGCCGCGCACGAGCTCGGGATCCTGCCGGGCATCAAGGTCGACACCGGCACCTCACCGCTGCCGGGCCAGGGCGGTGCGCTCATCACCGAGGGACTCGACGGTCTGGGCGCCCGGCTGGCGTCGTATGCCGAGCGGGGCGCCGCCTTCGCCAAGTGGCGTGCGGTCTTCGACGTGAACACCGCCGACGAGTACTCCGCCCAGGCCAACGGCGCGGCACTGGCGCGTTATGCCGCCCTGTGTCAGGAGCACGGCATCGTCCCCATCGTCGAGCCTGAGGTGCTGTGCACCGGCGACCACGACCTGGCAGCCTCCGACAAGACGACGCGCCTGGCACTGGCCGCCCTGTTCGACGCCCTCGGTGCGGCCGGCGTCGACCTCGCCGGAATCGTGCTCAAGCCGAACTTCATCACACCCGGACTCGGTGCCGCCCCGGCCTCGGCGGCCGACGTCGCGGCCGCGACCTTCAGCGCGCTCAGCGACAACGTCCCGGCGGCAGTGCCCGGTATCGCGTTCCTGTCCGGTGGCCACACCACTGACGACGCCTGCGCCTTCCTCGGCGCGCTGAACGCCATCGAGGGCCGCCCCTGGCCGGTGACCTTCTCCTTCGGTCGGGCCCTCGTCAGCGACGCACTCAACACCTGGCACGGCGAGACCCAGAAGGTGACCGCGGCCCAGGACCGGCTCCTCGCCAACTGCAACCAGGCAGCGGCCGCCGCCCGCTGACCCCCACCATCTGCCGCGGCTCACCCCCTGACGCTGCCGCGGCTGACGCCCTGCAGTAGCCCCTTCCCGCCAGAAGGGGCTACTGCAGGGGAAGCTCGACGAGGACGGTCGTGCCACGGCCGGAGACCGACTCCACCCGCAGCGACGCCTCGATCATCGCGCAGCGCTCGGCGACCGAGCTCAGACCGAAGTGTTGGGTGCCGTCGGAGTCCATCGCCCGCGCTGCGCGCCGCTCGATCGGGTCGAAGCCCTTGCCGTCGTCGGTGCAGCCGAACACCATCGAGTCTCCGACCCGCCGCAGGGACAGCACGATCCGCTCGGCCTCAGCATGCTTGACGGCGTTGGCCAGGGCTTCCTGCGCGATCCGGTAGAGCGCCGCCGCCGCGTGGTCGGGAAGGTCCCCGGTCGCGGCGGCCGGGTCCACGACCAGGTCGATCTGCAGGTCGCTGTCCCGACCCGCCATCTGGACGAGTGACTCCATCGCCGCGATCAGGCCGAGATCGTCGAGGACCAGACTGTGCAGCCCGGAGATCGCAGCCCGGGTCTGGTTGTAGGCGATGTCGGCCAGGTCACGGGCGGACACCAGCTCGGCGCGGGCCCGCTCGACCTCCGACATAGTCCTCGGAGCCTGGTGGCTGGCCGCCAGCTCGGAGACGGTGAGGTCGGCGGCCGACAGGTGGAAGGACATCGACGCCAGGGCGGTGGTCACTCCGTCGTGCAGGTCGAAGGCGATCCGTCGCCGCTCGGCCTCCTGTGCCGAGATGGCCTGCTTGATGAGCTGGTCACGCTCGGTGCGGTGACGGTGCACCGCACTCCACAGCTGCTCGGCGTGCAGGCGGAGACCGATCATCGCGGCCAGCGACTCCGCGGCCTCCAGGTCAACCTGGGCGAAGGGCCGTCGCGGACTTCGGTGGACGGCAACGACGCCGACCACGATGTCGTCCAGCCCCCGCAACGGGACGCAGAGCCGGGCCACCGTCTGCTGCACGCCGAGGCGGAGAAGCTTGCGATGCAGCACGTTGCGCGGTGAGTCCTCGTCCAGCAGAACCGGCTTCCCGGTCCTGGCCACCACCCCGGTCACCCCGAAGCCGACCTGGAGCTTCAGCGCCTTCGACGACGCGTGCGGTGGCCACATGTCGACGACGGTGAGGTCCTGCCCGTCCACGCCGTAGATCAGCGCCCCGTCAGCCTCCAGCAGGCGAGCCAGGTCCGCTGCGCTCGGGACCGAGCCCGCCTCGACCGTCAATGGAATAGGCCCTCGCGGAGGGCAACCGCGATGGCCCCGCTGCGGTCGGACACACCCAGCTTGCGGTAGAGCCCTCGAATGTGGGTCTTGACGGTGTCCTCACTGACCACCAGCTTGCTGGCGACCCCCTTGTTCGAGTGGCCGGAGACGAGCAGCTCCAGCACCTCGGACTCCCGCTGGGTCAGACCCAGGTGAGCGCCCGACCAGAACTCGCCGGCTGACAGTCGCGCGGCGGACAATGCCACCCGCCCGGCCAGTGCGTGGTCGACCACCGTCTCCCCCTCGCCCACCCGGCTCAGGTGGCTGATCAGCTCCTGGCCGTCGATGCGCTTGAGGATGTAGCCCGAGGCACCCACCCGCAGCGCCTGGAAGAGATAGTGCTCGTCGTCGTAGACGGTCAGGAAGACGACCTTGGTGCCGGGGTACTGCGTCGTGATCTGACGGCACAGGTCCAGGCCACTCTCCTTGCCGATGCGCACATCACACAGCACGACATCCGGGCGCACCTCGGCCACCAGGTTGAGTGCCTCACCGGCGGCCGTCGCGTGGCCGAGGATCTGGACGTACTCCGGGAAGTGGCCGAGCATCGCGTCAAGCCCGTGCAGGACCATCTCGTGGTCGTCAACCATGACCAGTCGCATGGGGGTGGGGGGCGGTGCCAGCATGCCCACAGACTACGGCTGCCGAGCCCGGGTTCAGGTACCAGTCCGGATACCACCGTGGATATCACCCAGAGCTCCACCCGGGTGGGTGAGTGCATCCAGAGGTCCAGGCGGTCGGATGAAGTCCCGACCAGAAAGGCGCCGCCATGTCCGAGACCAGGCCCTCACGTCCGCTCATCGTGCCGTCTGTGCTCCCCGCCGACTTCGCGCGGTTGGGCGATGAGGTCCGGGACCTGTGCGAGGCGGGCGTGGATCGGATCCAGTGGGATGTCATGGACGGCGTGTTCGTCCCCAACCTGACCTTCGGGCCCGATGTCATCGCGGCGGCTCGTCCGCACAGCTCGGTCGGCTTCGAGGCCCACCTCATGGTCGTCAACCCCGATGAGCTCCTCGGACGCTACGTGGAGGCCGGGTGCGAGCTGGTCATCGTGCACGCGGAGGCGTGTACCCACCTGCACCGAACCCTCGGGCGGATCCGCGACCTGGGCGCGCGCAGCGGCGTCTCGCTCAACCCGCACACGCCGGCCGATGTCGTCGCCCACGTCCTGTCCGAGACGGACCTGATCCTCGCGATGACCGTCAACCCGGGCTTCGGAGGCCAGGCCTACATCCCCTCCGTGGAGCCCAAGGTCGCCCAGCTGCGCCGGATGATCGACGACTCGGGTCTGTCGATCGAGCTCGAGGTCGACGGGGGGATCACCGACTCCACGATCCAGGGGGCGGCCGCGGCCGGTGCCGACGTCTTCATCTCCGGTTCGTGGATGTACGCCTACCCCGATGGGAAGGCCGCAGCCGTCGAGAAGCTCCGCACCATCGCAGCCGAGAACTCCCCCCGAGAAGGTGCCGCCTGATGACCGACGTCCTGCAGCGACCGAACACCGCATCGACCGAGGTCGACCGGCAGGCGGTCAACACCCTGCGCTTCCTCGCCGCCGACATGGTCCAGGCGGCGGTCTCCGGACATCCGGGTATGCCGATGGGTGCTGCACCGATGGCCTGGGTCCTGTGGAGCCGCCACCTGCGGCACGACCCGGCCGCCCCGGCCTGGGCCGACCGCGACCGCTTCGTACTGTCCGCCGGGCACGGGTCCGCCCTGCTCTACGGGCTCCTGCACACGTTCGGCTACGACCTTCCTGTCGATGAGCTGCGGCGCTTCCGCCAGCTGGGCTCGAAGACACCCGGTCACCCCGAGTTCGGTCATACGCCGGGAGTCGAGTGCACCACCGGTCCGCTCGGCCAGGGGCTGGCCATGGCCGTGGGCATGGCCCTCGCCGAGCGGATGGAGCACGCCCGCTACCCCGACGTCACCGACCACCACACCTACGCCATCGTCGGCGACGGCTGCCTGATGGAGGGAGTCAGCCACGAGGCCGCGTCCTTCGCCGGGCACCTCGGCCTGGGCCGCCTCGTCGTGCTCTGGGACGACAACGCGATCACGATCGACGGTGCCGTCGAGCGCTCCTGCAGCGACGACCAGCTGGCCCGCTTCGCGGCATACGGCTGGCACACCCAAGCGGTCCTGGACGGCACCGACCTGGGTGAGATCGACGCGGCCATCGCGCGGGCCAAGGCCGACCCGCGGCCCAGCTTCATCGCGGTGAGAACGGTGATCGGCCACGGCGCCCCCGGTGTCGAAGGGACCTCCAAGGCCCACGGCTCCCCGCTCGGCGACGAGCTGCTGGCCCGGACCAAGGAGCTCGCCGGCTGGGACGAGCCGCCGTTCACCGTGCCCGTCCTGGTTCGGGAGGCGGTTGCCGAGCTGGCCGCGCAGGGAGCGGCCGCCCACGCGGAGTGGCTGACCGCGTTCGCGGCCTTCGAGGCCGCCTCCCCCGAGGCTGCCGCGCAGTTCCGGCGGGCCGAGGAACGCCGCCTTCCCGACGGCCTCATCGGGGCGCTCTCCCAGGTGCCGGGCGAGAAGCCGCGGGCGACGCGACAGTCATCCCAGGCCTGCCTGGATGTCATCCGCGCCGAGATGCCGGAAGTCGTCGGTGGGTCCGCGGACCTCGCCGGGTCGACCGGAACGGCCTTCAACGACCTGGTATGCCGCGACGACTACTCCGGCGGGGCGATCGCCTTCGGGATCCGTGAGTTCGGGATGGCCGCGATCATGAACGGCATCAGCCTGCATGGTGGCTTCCGGGTCTTCGGGAGCACGTTCCTCGTCTTCGCCGACTACCTCCGACCGGCGCTGCGGCTGTCGGCCCTCATGGGCCAGCCCGTCATCCACATCCTCACCCACGACTCCATCGCCGTGGGCGAGGACGGTCCGACGCACCAGCCGGTCGAGCACGTCGAGTCGCTGCGGCTGATTCCCGGACTGCAGGTTCTGCGCCCGGCCGACGACGTCGAGACCGCTGCGGCCTGGCAGCTGGCCCTCGAACGCACGGACGGGCCCACCGCGCTGATCCTCACCCGACAGGCACTCCCCCAGCTGGACCACGACCTCTTCGAAGGTGGCCAAGACGTCGGGCTGGAGATCGTGGCCACCGGTTCGGAGGTTCCCCTCGCCGCCTCGGTCGCCGAGCAGCTGCGCAGCCGAGGGCAGGACGTCCGCGTCGTCTCCGCACTCGACCGGTCCCGTTACACCCCGGACCCGTCGGCGACCACGGTCAGTATCGAGGCCGGCAGCACCGCCGGCTGGACCGGCCTGGTCGACCTGGCCATCGGCATCGACCGGTTCGGCGACAGCGGCCCGGGTGAGGAGGTGCTGGCCCACCACGGGTTCACCGCGGAGGCAGTGCTCGACCGGATCGACGCCCTCACCGAAGGCGGCGCGGCATGAGCCCCTTGGACGCGGTGATCTTCGACGTCGACGGGACCCTCGTCGACAGCGAACGCGACGGGCACCGGGTCGCCTTCAACCTGGCGTTCGAGGAGGCCGGCCTGCCCGACCGCTGGGACGTCGACACCTACGGGCGGTTGATCAAGATCACCGGCGGCGGACGACGGATGGCGTTCTGGTTCCAGCAGAACGGCCGCTCCCCGGAGGAGTCCACCGAGCTGGCCGAGCGGCTGCACGTCCGCAAGACCGCGCTCATGCGCGAGCTGATCCTCGACGGGCGGATCGAGGCCCGCCCGGGCGTTCGGGAGCTGCTGGACACCCTGGACGCCCACGGCGTGCCCATCCACGTGGCTACGACGGGCACCCGGGCGTGGGTCGAGCCCCTTCTCGACACGGTCTTCGGCGACCGGTTCCAGACCGTGCTCACCGGGACCGAGGTCCCCGCCCTGAAGCCCGACCCGGCGGTGTACCTCGAGGTACTGGCCCTGACCGGCGCCGACCCGGCCCGCACGGTGGCCGTCGAGGACTCCGCCAACGGGGTCAACGCCGCGGTGGCCGCGGGGCTGCGCTGCGTTGCCGCACACAACCCCTACACCGAGGGCGACGACCTGACCCGGGCGACGATCGTCACGGACGGCTTCACCGACCCCGCCCTGGTGGGGTGGTTCGCGCAGGCCCTGTCGGACACCGAGCCGGGCACTGCGGGCAACTAGAGTCGACCCGTGGCCGCCACGGAGAACACCCCACCATCCCCGGCATCGTCGGGCGAGGAGAGCCTCCTCACCGTCATCGTCGCGCTCGGCGCCAACCTGCTCATCGCCATCGCCAAGACGGTCGCTGCGGTGGTCACCGGGTCGGCCTCGATGGTGGCCGAGGCGGCGCACTCCTGGGCTGACACCGGCAACGAGGTGTTCCTGCTCGTCGGAGCGCACCAGGCGGCCAAGCCGGCCGACAGCCGGCGAGTCCTGGGATATGGCCGGGTCGGTTACGTCTGGTCGATGTTCGCCGCGTTCGGGCTGTTCACCGTCGGTGCGGCGGTGTCGATCTGGCACGGGATCCAGTCGCTGAGCGGTCCGGCGGAGGAGACGTCGTCCTACGTCTGGGCCTACGCCGTGCTTGCGGTCTCCTTCGTCCTGGAGGGCACGTCGTTCCTCCAGGCGCTGCGGCAGACCAAGTCGGTCGCGGCCAAACGTCGGTTGCACCCCCTTCGCTACATCCGGATCTCCTCGAACCCGATGCTGCGGGCCGTGTTCGCCGAGGACCTCTCCGCGCTCGTCGGCATCCTGATCGCCGCCGCCGGCATCCTCCTGCACCAGCTGACGGGCAACCCCATGTGGGATGCGATCGGCTCGATCATCGTCGGGCTGCTCCTGGGGGTCGTCGCGCTGTTCCTCATCCGGCGGAACATGGACTTCCTCAGCGGTGAGACGGTCACCCCGCTGGCGCGGAACACCGCCCTGCGCGGCCTGCTCGACCACGAGGAGATCGAGCGGGTCAGCTTCCTGTTCATGGAGTGGGTCGGTGCCGACAAGATCTTCCTGGTCGCGGCGGTCGACCTCGTCGGCGACGCGGTCGAGTCCGACGTCGCGGAGCGGCTCAACAGTGTCGCTGATGCCCTGCTCCAGCGTCCGGAGATCGAGCGTGCGGTGCTGACCCTCACCCGTCCCGGCGACACCACGGACCTGCGGCCGGGCGACCTGCCCGACTGGTACCTGGGCGTCGTGCCGGCCGCCCCGCTCTCCTGACGGCCTTTTGCGTCTGCGGATCTGAGGGTTCACCGGCGGCGGCCA
The DNA here is from genome assembly GCA_021324575.1 of Intrasporangiaceae bacterium. Classification (GTDB taxonomy): domain Bacteria; phylum Actinomycetota; class Actinomycetes; order Actinomycetales; family Dermatophilaceae; genus Nostocoides. Next base: position 66,999 of record JAJPIW010000038.1, read on the forward strand.
CCCAGACGCAAACGCCCGGCGGGCCCCAGCAGGGCCAGCCGGGCGTTCGGGGAAACGCTCAGGTCAGGATGTCGATGCCCGGGAGCGTCTTGCCCTCGAGGTACTCCAGGCTGGCGCCGCCACCGGTGGAGATGTGCCCGAACTGGTCATCAGTGAACCCCAGCTGACGCACCGCAGCCGCCGA
>JAJPIW010000017.1 GCA_021324575.1 Intrasporangiaceae bacterium
CCAAAACCAAAGACCCCACCCGCGGGAAAACACCCCGGCCACGCGGGACCGGGCCCCCCCGGTTCCCCACAAGGGCGAAAAACCCCCCCTGGCCGGGGACCCCCCCCGCAAACTCTTGCCCCCCCCCCCCCCGCCCGCGAAAATTATCGGGTTCTCGGGGCCCGCCTACTACCGTCCGCACCCGAGAAGATAACTCGGGTGCAGAGGGAACTAGCCCGAGAACCCGATAATTCATGGGGGGAGGATGGAGGCATGACGCGAACCGAGCACGACTCCATGGGCGAGGTCCAGGTCCCCGACGACGCGCTCTGGGGCGCCCAGACCGCCCGGGCGGTCGAGAACTTCCCCATCTCCGGCCAACCCGTACCGGCACCGGTCATCCACGCCCTCGGCGAGCTGAAGTCGATCGCCGCCCACGTCAACGCCCAGCTCGGCGCGATCAGCCACGAGAAGGCCGAGGCGATCATCCCCGCGGCCCTGCGCGTCGCCCACGGCCAGCACGACGACCAGTTCCCGGTCGACGTGTTCCAGACCGGGTCGGGAACGAGCACGAACATGAACGTCAACGAGGTCATCGCCCACATCGCGTCCACGGACGTGGGGATCGACATCCACCCCAACGATGACGTCAACGCCGGCCAGAGCAGCAACGACACCTTCCCCTCCGCCGTACGCATCGCCGCGACCCTCGGCGCAGTCCACGACCTCGCCCCGGCCTTGCGCCACCTCGCAGAGTCGTTGCAGCGCAAGGAAACCGAGTTCGACGACGTCGTCAAGGCCGGGCGCACGCACCTCATGGACGCCGTCCCGGTGACCCTGGGCCAGGAGTTCGGCGGCTACCGCCGTCAGGTCGAGCTCGGCCGGCAACGTGTGCTCCGGGCCTCCGAGGCCACCTGCGAGCTCCCCCTCGGCGGCACCGCCGCCGGCACCGGCCTCAACGCCCAGCCGGGCTTCGCCGCCGAGGTGATCCGGATCCTCGCCGAGCGCTCCGGCGTGGCTTTCCGCGAGGCCGACGACCACTTCGAGGCGCAGTCCGCCCAGGACGCGCTCGTCGAGCTGCACGCGGCATACAAGGTGGTCGCGGTGTCCCTCACCAAGATCTGCAACGACCTGCGCTGGATGGGCTCGGGGCCGCGCACCGGCCTCGCCGAGATCCACATCCCCGACCTGCAGCCCGGCAGCAGCATCATGCCCGGCAAGGTCAACCCGGTGATCTGCGAGGCGACGCTGATGGTGTGTGCCCAGGTCATCGGCAACGACGTGGCGGTGACCGTCGCGGGCGCCTCGGGCAACTTCGAGCTCAACGTCATGCTGCCCGTCCTGGCCCGCAACGTCCTGGAGTCCGGACGCCTCCTCGCGAACGCCAGCCGGCTGCTCGCGGACCGGTGCATTGACGGCATCCGGGCCGATGTCGAACGGATGGAGGCGTATGCCGCGGGCTCACCGGCCCTGGCAACGCCCCTCAACCGGTACCTCGGCTACGAGGAAGTCGCCTCGATCGTCAAGGAGTCGGTGGCGACCGGCGTTAGCATCCGTGATGTCGTCGTGGCCCGTGGTCACGTCGAGCGCGGCCGGATCAGCCAGGATCGGCTGGACGCGGCACTCGACCCGCTGCGCGCGGCGCGCCCACCGCAGTAGGGCGACCCCGGTCAGGTCAGTACCAGTGCGGGGAGCGGGACTGCCACTGGGACCACGCGTTGCACGGGCTCCCGTAGACGTTCTTGATGTAGCCGAGGCCCCACTTGATCTGGGTCACCGGGTTGGTCTGCCAGTCGGCGCCGGCCGAGGACATCTTGGAGGCGGGCAGGGCCTGGGGGATGCCGCCCGCGCCGGAGCCGGCGTTCCACGCCTTGTAGTTCCAGTTGCTCTCGCCGGTCCAGAGCTGCTCGAGGCAGCCCCACTGACCCGCGCCGAAGCCGAAGTCGCCCATGATGCTCATGGCCGCGCCCTTGGGGTTGGTCTTGGCGGTGGCGACGAGCGCCTGGCGCTGTGCCGCGCGGGCCGCCCGGTCGGCGGCCTCCTTGCGGGCCTTGGCGATGGCAGCGGCCTTGGCCCGAGCGGCGGCCTGGGCCTTGCCGTCGTTGGCGGCCTGGCGCGCCACGGCGCCGTTGCGGTCGGCGGTGAGTCGGGCGGTGTCCTCGATCGTGGTGTCGGAGAGTTCGTTGGCCTGGCTGACGGCCTCGGTGCTGATCGAGAAGGCGGCATTGGCCGTCTGGTGCTGGTCACCGGCCTGAACACCGGCCGCACCCGTGCCGACAACCGCGAGAACCAGGCTGCCGCTCACGGCCGGACGCCGAAGGGCGCCGACCGCTCGGGTGGCCTTGGACCGCTTGGGGGCAGCATGACGAGGCGCATGGCGCCCTTGGTACCGGCTCAACAACTCTCCTAGGCCGCACGCGAACCATCGAGGAGCGTGGGCGACGTCTTGGTCGAGCGACCCGGGCCACTGGCAGGTGGCGGATCGCGACAACCCCGCAGGGGACGGGGTTGCGTTATCTGTCCGTTACCTTAACAAGCCTTTACCCGGCTGCGCCAATCGAGCGCAGCCGGGGTGGCATAGGTCTCACCGGTAGGACCGGGACCGGTCAGACGTCGATGCCCTCCAGCAGGTCCGTGACGAGGGCCGCGATGGGCGACCGCTCGGACCGGTTGAGGGTGACGTGGGCGAAGAGCGGGTGGCCCTTGAGCTTCTCGATGACCGCGGCGATCCCGTCGTGCCGACCGACCCGCAGGTTGTCGCGCTGGGCGACGTCGTGGGTCAGGACGACCTTGGAGTTCTGCCCGATCCGGGAGAGCACGGTGAGGAGCACGTTGCGCTCCAGGCTCTGGGCCTCGTCGACGATGACGAACGCATCGTGGAGCGAGCGGCCGCGGATGTGGGTGAGCGGGAGCACCTCGAGCATCCCGCGGTCCAGGACCTCCTCGACGACCTCCCTCGACACGAGCGCGCCGAGGGTGTCGAACACCGCCTGACCCCACGGGCTCATCTTCTCGTTCTCGCTCCCGGGGAGGTAGCCGAGCTCCTGCCCGCCCACGGCATACAGCGGACGGAACACGATGACGCGACGCTGCTGGCGCCGCTCCATGACGCTCTCCAGACCGGCGCAGAGGGCCAGCGCCGACTTGCCGGTGCCCGCGCGGCCGCCGAGCGAGACGATGCCCACGTCGGGGTCGAGCAGGATGTCGAGGGCGATCCGCTGCTCGGCGCTGCGGCCGTGGAGGCCGAACGCGTCCCGGTCGCCCCGGACGAGCCGAACCTGCTTGTCGGCGCCGACGCGACCCAGACCGCTTCCCCGCGGGCTGAGCAGCTTCAGGCCGGTGTGACACGGCATCTCGGCGGCGTCGGCGTTCTCGAGCCGCCCGAACTCATAGAGGTGGTCCATCTCCTCGACCGTCACGTCGAGCTCGGCCATGCCGGTCCAGCCGGAGTCGACCGACTGCTCATGCCGGTACTCGTCCGCGTCCAGCCCGACCGCGCTCGCCTTGACCCGCATCGGCAGGTCCTTGCTGATCACGCACACGTCGTGGCCTTCGTTGGCCAGGTTGCGAGCGACGGAGAGGATGCGGGTGTCGTTGTCGCCGAGCCGGAACCCGGCGGGCAGGCTCATCGGGTCGGTGTGGTTCAGCTCGACGCGCAGGGTGCCTCCGTCGTCGCCGATCGGGACGGGGCTGTCGAGACGCCCGTGCTTGATCCGCAGGTCGTCGAGCGCGCGGAGCGCTGAGCGGGCGAAGAAGCCCAGCTCGGGATGGTGTCGCTTGGCCTCGAGCTCGGTCACCACGACGACGGGGAGCACGACCTCGTGCTCGTGGAAGCGCTCGATCGCCTTGGGGTCCGACAACAGCACCGACGTGTCCAGGACGAACGTCCGGTATGCCGGTTTGCCGGGTGCCGCTTCCAGCTTCGGCTTGACCTTCTTGCGGGCTGCCTTCGGGACCGCTGCCGGGACCGTCGTGCTGGCGGCCGGCGTGGCCGGCGCGGCCAGGGCCGGCACGGTGGCGCGCGTGCTGTCGGAGGTGATCGAGGTCGAGGACTTCGGGGCCACGTGGTCTCCTTGGCGCAGCACGCGAGCGCGCTACGCCTCGTCGCTGGTGCGGAATCCGGGACCGGGCTCGACGGGTGCGTCGAGCCGGGACCGGCCCTCCGCCCGGAGCAGGTGCTCCATCCGTTGGCCTCCCGAACGACAGACCGGTGTCTCTCGTTGCTCCCGACGGTACGACTCCCCCGGCCGCGGGGTGTGGAGGAAGTGGTCCGCGTGTCGTGAACTCTGTGTTAACTCTCCGGCGGGCCGGCGCGAAGTTTCTCCCGCGTGCCCCGCGCCCGTCGACGGGCAACGGGGCGAGATGGGCCGCTGCCAGCGGTGGCCCACGTGCCCAGCCGGCGGCCGGTTCGACCAGCCGCGCGACCCAAAGCCTGTTGGTGGGCACGGGCCGTCCGCCATGGGACGAGGCGAAGCCCCGCCTGTACCTACGACCGCACGACCCGGTGCGTATCCGTCCAACCCCGGAAGACTCGGCCGGATACGGTGTCGGCCGTGAGTGGTGTGAGCGTGCCGGACCGGGCGAGGGTCGTCATCATCGGCGGCGGGGTCATCGGCACGTCGATCGCCTACCACCTCGGCCACGCCGGCGAGCGCGACGTCGTCCTCCTCGAGCGCGACCGGCTCACCTCCGGGACCACGTGGCACGCCGCGGGCCTGATGACCTGCTTCGGCTCGTTCTCCGAGACGAGCACGGGCATCCGCCTCTACTCCCGGGACCTCTACGCCCGGCTCGAGGCGGAGACGGGCCTCTCGACCGGCTTCCGTCCGGTCGGGCTCATCGAGGCCGCCGCCTCCGAGGGTCGCCTCGAGGAGTACCGCCGCGTCGCGACCTTCCAACGCCACCTCGGCCTCGAGGTCGAGGAGATCTCCCCCATCGAGATCAGCGCCACGTTCCCGTATGCCGCGACCGACGGGCTGCTCGCGGGGTTCTGGGTGCCCGGTGACGGTCGGGTCAACCCGGTCGACCTGACCATGTCCCTGGCCAAGGGAGCCCGGATGCAGGGTGTCCGGATCGTCGAGGGAGTGTCCGCGGGCGGCATACGGACCTCCGAGGGTCGGGTCACGGGGGTCGAGACCTCGGCCGGGTTCATCGAGTGCGAGGTCGTCGTCAACTGCGCCGGGATGTGGGCCCGGCAGCTCGGAGCGACGCACGGCGTGACGATCCCCAACCAGGCGGCCGAGCACTACTACCTCCTCACCGACACCATCGAGGGGATCGACCCCGACGGCCCGGTCTTCGAGGACCCTGCGGCATACGGCTACTACCGCGAGGAGGGCGGCGGCCTCATGGTCGGCCTTTTCGAGCCGCGCTCGGCGCCCTGGCAGCTGGACGGGATCCCCGCCCAGTCCTCGTTCCGGACCCTGCCGCCGGACTGGGACCGGATGGCGCCGTTCCTCCAGCGGGCCATGGACCGGGTGCCGGTCACCCATGAGGTCGGCATCCGGAAGTTCTTCTGCGGCCCCGAGTCCTTCACGCCCGACCTCATGCCCTACGTCGGCGAGTCCCCAACCACCGCAGGCTATTTCGTCTGCGCCGGACTCAACTCGGTCGGCATCCTGTCGGCAGGGGGTCTCGGTCGCGTGATGGCGAAGTGGATCACGACCGGCTCCCCCGACGTCGACATCACCGGCTTCGACGTCCGTCGCGCCCAGCCGCACCAGGCCGCGCGCTCGCACCGGTCGGCACGGACGACCGAGATCCTCGGCACGGTGTATGCCGCGCACCCGCCAGGCACCCAGCTCACCTCCGCGCGCGGCATCCGTCGCTCACCGATCCACCACGAGCTGGTGGCCCGCGGCGGGTTCTTCAAGGACGTGAGCGGCTGGGAGAGCCCGGACTTCTACGACTCCGAAACCCTTGCCCCACAATGTGATCCGTCGTGGCAGCGGGGCGACTGGTGGCGACACTGGGAGGCCGAGCACCGCGCCGTCCGCGAAGGCGTCGGCCTCATCGACATGTCGTTCATGGCCAAGTTCCTCGTGTCGGGAGCGGGCGCGGGGGCAGTGCTCGACTGGCTGTCCGCGGGTGCCGTTGACGGCGAGGTCGGGGTCATCACCTACACCCAGTGGCTCGACGACGAGGCGCGCCTGCTGGCCGACCTCACCGCGACCAAGCTGGACGTGGAGGCGTTCCTCGTCGTCGCCTCGGACACCGCCCACGGGGCCGTGGAGTCGATCCTCCGCCGGGCGACCCGCGGCCGGAATGCACAGGTCTTCGACGCGACCGCGGCCTACGGGCAGCTCAACCTCCAGGGGCCCCGCTCCCGCGAGCTGCTCGCCGCCGTCACCTCCGCCGACGTCTCGAACGAGGCCTTCCCGTTCCGCGCGGCCCGGTGGGTCGACATCGGTATGGCGCGCGCGCTCGCGGTCCGGATCACCTATGTCGGAGAGCTGGGCTGGGAGCTCTACGTCCCGGCCGAGATGACGGCATACGTCCACGAGGTGCTGTGCGCGGCCGGCGAGCCACTCGGGCTGCGGCACGTCGGCCTGCACGCCCTCGGCAGCCTGCGGCTGGAGAAGGCGTACCGCGACTACGGCCACGACATCGACAACACGGACAACATCGTCGAGGCGGGGCTCGGGTTCGCCGCGGCCGTCGACACGGAGCGACCATTCCGTGGTCGGGAGGCCCTCATCGCGCTCCAGGCGGCCGGTCCACCCCGTCGCCGACTGGTCCAGGTGCGGCTCACCGACCCCGAGCCCCTGCTGTTCCACGGCGAGGTCCTGTACCGCGATGACCGCCCGGTCGGCTACCTGCGGGCCGCCTCGTACGGCTGGACCCTCGGCGGCGCGGTCGGTCTGGCCCTCGTCGAGGCCGACGAACCGGTCACGCCCGGATGGCTCGCCGCAGGCACCTGGTCGGTCGACATCGCGGGCGAGCGGCACCCTGCCGAAGTGTCGCTCCGCCCGATGTACGACCCGACGAACCAGCGGATCAAGGGCTGACGCATGGCCGACCGCTGGCTGATCCTGCCCAGCCCGTTCCTCGGGCCCACGGCATACGAGCTGCTCGCCGAATGCCTTGCGACCCAAGGGGACTCGGCCGTCGTCGCGGACCTCCCGCCCGCGCCGTTCATGCCGGACGAGGTTCTCGCAGCATTCACCGAGCAGTCCGTGGCGGCGGGCGCCACCGTCCTGGTTCCGCACAGCAATGCCGGGCTCTACACGCCGTCGGTGCGGGCCGCGAGCCCGAGCGTCGTGGCGGCCGTCTATGTGGACGCTGCCCTTCCATCTCCCGGAGCCCTGCGCACGCCGCTCGCACCCCCGATCTTCGCTGACGACCTCGCGGCGATGGCCGACGAGGACGGGCTGCTCCCGCCATGGACGCGGTGGTGGGAGGCCGTCGATGTCAAGCCGCTGTTCCCCTCCCCGGAGTGGCTCGCCCGGGTGGACCGGACCGCACCACGGCTCCCCGCCGCGTTCGTGCGGTCGTTCCTCGCCGTTCCGGCGGGCTGGACCCGGTCGCCGAGCGGGTACCTCGCCTTCGGCGACACGTATGCCGCGGAGCTGGGGACCGCTCGAAGCGCCGGCTGGCCGATCGGGGTGATCGCCGGGCACCATCTGACCCTGCTCAGCGACCCGACGAGCGTCGCCGCCCACATCCGGGTCCTTCGGGCGGAGTGCACCGCCACCCGCGGGTGAGCAGGCGGTGGCGGGCCATCTGCGAAACACGGAGTTAACACAACTCCGGTTGCCCGTGAAACCTGTGCGGAGGAGGGTGGTCTTCAGCGTTCCCCCGCTACCGCCAGGAGGCCCCGATGACCGTCACGGCTGTCACCCGTCGACCACCCGGGCGCGTGCGCGTGCTGGAGATGCCCGGTGCGTGCCGCCGCGTCCTCGTCGTCGGGGGCGGACCCCAGGCGGCCTGGCTGGTCGGGGAGCTGTCCCGGACCGACCACCCGATCACCGTCGTCGCGGCCCGGATCTGCGATGACCTCCTCGACATGCTCGTCGAGCACCGGTACGACTGGATCAGCCACGAACCCCGACCGACCGACCTGCAAGGCGTCTGGCTCGTCCACGCCGCGACCGGCGACGACGAGCAGGATGCCCGCGTGTGCAGCTGGGTCGACGTGGCACGGCGCCGCCTGGCCCTCGCCGACGCCAGCTGACGCGAGCCTCGGCGCCGGTCAGCTGCCGAACCGCCGGTTGCGCTCGCCGTAGGCGCGCAGGGCCCGGAGGAAGTCGACGTGCCGGAAGTCCGGCCAGTACGCCTCACAGAAGTAGAACTCGCTCTGCGCGCTCTGCCACAGCAGGAACCCACCGAGCCGCTGCTCCCCCGACGTGCGGATGACGAGATCGGGGTCGGGCTGGCCCTTGGTGTAGAGGTGCTTGGCGATGTGGTCGACGGTGAGGAGGTCGGCCAGCTCCTCGATGGTCGTCCCCTTCGCCGCGTGCTCGTGGAGAAGCGCGCGGACGGCGTCGGCTATCTCGCGGCGGCCCCCGTAGCCGACCGCGCAGTTGACGAGCATGCCATCCACATCGCGGGTGGCGTCCTCGGCCTCCTTGAGGCGTTGCGCAGTGTGCGGCGGAAGGAGATCGAGAGCCCCGACCGGGTGGATCCGCCAGCGCTGGGTCGCCGCGAGGTCCTCGACGGTGTTCTCGATGATGGTGAGCAGCGGTTCGAGCTCGGTCGCCGAGCGGTTGATGAGGTTGTCGGGAGACAGGAACCAGATGGTGACGACGTCGACACCCACCTCGTCGCACCACCTGAGCAGGTTGGCTATGTTGTCGGCCCCAGCCTGGTGCCCGTACGCCGTCCCCTCGCCACGCTCCTTGGCCCACCGTCGGTTCCCGTCGACCATCACCCCGACATGTCGCGGAATGGACTGCGGGGTAAGGCTCTTGGCGACGTGGCGCTCGTATGCCGCATACGCGAGGTTGGACAGCGCGCGCCTCGGTTGTCGTCTGAGCGGGCGCGTGGAACTCACCTGAGACACGTTACCGCTCAGGGCCCCGCGCATCCCGGCGGCAGTCCCACAGGTGTCGTGAAGGGCTTGTGAAGAGGTCCTGTGGGCTTGCCCACCGTGTCCGTTCGGGGGTTACAACCTACGGTGCCGTAGATTTACAGTGGACGTATGCCGCGCATCGCTCCGGAAGCCCTCGTCGACCAGGTCGTCGAGGCCGTCAAGCCCCGCCTGCGGGGCTGGCTGCACCTGGCGATGTCTCCCCTGACGCTCGCCGCCGGCATCGTCCTCATCGCGCTGTCGCCGAGCACCGCCGCCCGCTGGTCGGCAGCCGTGTTCACGGTGACAGCGGTCCTGCTCTTCGGCATCTCGGCCGTCTACCACCGCGGCCACTGGTCGCCCAGGGTGGCCGCGATCCTCAAGCGGTTCGACCACTCGAACATCTTCCTCATCATCGCCGGCAGCTACACCCCGTTCGCGCTGCTCCTCCCCCGTGAGCAGGGCAAGACACTGCTGCTCATCGTGTGGGTCGGGGCCCTCCTCGGTGTGTTGTTCCGGGTGTTCTGGGTCGGCGCTCCGCGCTGGCTCTACACGCCGGTCTACGTCCTGCTGGGGTGGGTCGCCGTGTTCTACATCCGGCCGCTCCTGCACTACGGCGGGCCGACGGTCATCACGCTGATCTGCGTCGGTGGCGGCCTGTACACCCTCGGCGCGCTCGTCTACGGGACCAAGCGGCCCAACCCGTCACCGCGCTGGTTCGGGTTCCACGAGATCTTCCACGCGCTCACCATCGCCGCGTTCGTCACGCACTACATCGCGGCCTCGATGGTCATCTACGCCCACCCGTCCGCCTGACCACGGGGATGCGGCCGGGGCCCCGCAGACGGCCTCAGGTCCGCGGTGTCGGTCCCTCGTGGCCGGCGAAGGGCGGCCCGACCGGTCCGTCGCCCTCCTCGGCCTGCGCCTCGTTGCCGGTGCGATGGGCGTCCTTCTGCCGGTAGGACATCCGCCGCATCCGGGAGTTCATGTTGCGCATCAGGAGATAGAGCGCAACGGCGAGCACGAAGAACGCCACGAAGCCCCACACCCCCGGGGTCACATCTGCGCTGGGGGGCATCAGGCACTCCTCTCGACTCGGGTGTCGTGGACCAGGTGAAGGCCACCGGACGAGGCGGTCGCCGTCGCCTTCTCGGCGGAGCCGAGCCCGGCGAAGAGGTCGTCCTCGCCCTCGGCGATCGGGACGAACGAGGCGGCGGCCTCGTAGTCCTCGTAGGGCCACTCCCGCTGCTGGACGTCCCGAGGCACCTTGAACCAGGTGCCGTTCGGGTCGATCTGGGTCCGGTGGGCCAGCAGCGCCCGGTCCCGGACGTCGTAGTAGTCGGCGGCGTGGATCCGGGTCGTGACCGCGCGGTCGGGACGCTCCCACCCGGCCAGCCACTCGGCATACGGGCTCTCCTCGCCCATCGCGACGAGGGCGTCGTGGAGGGCCTGGATCCGCGCCTTGGTGAACCCGCCGTTGTAGTAGAGCTTGAGCGGCTGCCACGGCTCACCGGCGTGGGGGTATGCCGCGGGGTCGCCGGCCGCGTCGAAGGCGGCGACCGACACGACGTGGCACATGATGTGGTCGGGGTGGGGGTAGCCGCCGTTCTCGTCATAGGTGGTCATGACGTGGGGACGGAAGCGGCGGATCTCGCGGACGAGGGCCTCGATGGTCACCTCGAGCGGCTCCAGCGCGAAGCAGCCCTCGGGCAGCGGCGGCAGCGGGTCGCCCTCGGGCAGACCGGAGTCGACGAACCCGAGCCAGCTGTGCTGGACCCCCAGGATGGCCTGCGCGGCCGCCATCTCGTCGCGCCGGACCTGGGCGAGGTCGCGCAGGATGTGCGGGTCGTCCTGGAGCTCGGGGTTGAGGATGTCGCCCCGCTCCCCGCCGGTGCACGAGACGACGAGGACCTCGACGCCGGCGGCGACGTACTTGGCCATCGTCGCCGCGCCCTTGCTCGACTCGTCGTCGGGGTGCGCGTGGACACACATGAGGCGCAACCGCTCGGTCACGGGGAAGGGACCTTCCGTCTCGGGGTGCATGGGCATCGCCCACAATGAACTCCGGTCATCCTCTCACCACCCCCGACGAAGGACTCGTATGCCGCTCCCCCGCCCCGCTCCCGGCACTGGTCGCTGGTGGGTCATCGGCACCATCGGCATCGGGCTCGGCGTGGCCCTCGCGGTCTGGCTCGGCCTCGCCAACTCGATCGGCCAGGTCACCTGGGATGTCACGGCATACAAGGTGGAGAGCGACGCGAGCGTCCGGCTCGGGTTCGACGTGCACCGGCCATCGGGAGAGGCTGTGGTCTGTCACGTCGTGGCGCTCGACTCGCACTTCGGGACGGTGGGCTCCCTCGACGTCCCGGTGGCGGCCGGAGCGGCCGCCTTGGTGCACCAGGACGTGACGATCCGGACCGCCTCCAGAGCGGTCACCGGAGACGTGAAGTCGTGCGAAAAGGCCTGACCGCGTTATCCTTGGCCTTTGCACATTCCGTGGTTCGGGTCCGCGATGCGGCCCGGACCTTCGCGTTTTGTCCCCAGCCGTGTCCTCATGGCGCGGACGACGCAGCACTCAGAACCAGTTCCGAGGAGTACCCGTGAGCGAGCAGACCATCGCGACCAGCTACCTGACCCAGGAGTCCTACGACCGCCTCAAGGGCGAGCTCGAGGAGCTCTCCGGTCCGGGGCGCGTCGAGATCGCCAAACGGATCGAGGCCGCGCGTCTCGAAGGTGACCTCAAGGAGAACGGCGGCTACCACGCGGCCAAGGACGAGCAGGGCAAGATGGAGGCCCGCATCCGGCAGCTGACCCAGCTGCTCGACCACGCGATCATCGGTGAGGCCCCGGCCGACACCGGCATCGTCGGGCCGGGCATGCAGGTCACCGTCGAGATCTTCGGCGACACCGAGACGTTCCTCCTGGGCTCCCGCGAGATCGGCGACGACACCGACCTGGACGTCTATTCCGAGCAGTCCCCCCTCGGCTCGGCGATCATGGGCAAGAAGGTCGGCGAGACCGCCTCCTACGAAGCCCCCAACGGCAAGACGATCACGGTCAAGCTCCTGGACGTCACCCCGCACCAGCACTGACTCCCGCATCGCGCGCCGGTGCCCTGTCCGACCAGCTCACCACGTCTTCGAGCTGACCACGTCGAGTGATCACGACATGCGGTATAGCCGCGAGTGACCCCCGCAGGTCGTGATCGCTCGACCGGGTTCTCGGCTAGGAGCCCCCGGGGCCGTCGACGTGGACCTCGTAGCCCTTGGCGCGGAGCACGTCGATGACCTCGGCGCAGTGCACGGGTCCCTTGGTCTCGAGCTGGACCGAGATCTCCACGTCGTGCACGTCGAGGGTGGCCGCGGTGCGCAGGTGCTCGACCTCGACGACGTTGGCATCGGTCTCGGCGCAGTCCTGGAGCAGCTGGGCCAGCCGACCCGGGCGGTCGGGGACCCGGACCGTGATCTGCAGGTAGCGTCCGGCCGCCGTCATGCCGTGCCGGATGATCCGCAGCATGAGGAGCGGGTCGATGTTGCCTCCGGACAGGACGGCGACGAGGGGGCCGTCCCACGTCTTGGTCCCCTGCGTCTCGAGCAGGTGGGCGACGGCCGCGGCGCCGGCCGGCTCGACGACCAGCTTGGCCCGCTCGAGGAGGAAGAGCAGGGCTCGCGACAGGCTGTCCTCGGAGACGACCTCGATCCCGTCGACGAGGTCACGGACCAGCGGGAAGGTCACGTTGCCGGGCAGCCCGACAGCGATCCCGTCGGCCATCGTCGCCATGTTGCGGAACAGGGTCGGCCGACCCTCCTTCAACGACAGCGGGTATGCCGCGGCCTGGGCCGCCTGCACCCCGTAGACCTTGGTCTGTGGCCTGACGTCCTTGACCGCCATAGCGATCCCGGCGAGCAGGCCGCCGCCACCGGCGCTCACGAGGATCGTCCCGACCTCGGGGCACTGGTCGAGGATCTCCAGCCCGCACGTGCCCTGACCGGCAACGATATCGAGGTGGTCGAAGGGGTGGATGAGGATCGCCCCGGTGTCGATCTCGGCCTGCCTGGCCACGACGAGCGCATCCTCGAGGGTCTGGCCGGTCAGCTCGACCGTGGCGCCGTAGCCCTTGGTCGCCGCGATCTTCGGCATGGGGGCACCGAGCGGCATGTAGATCCGCGCCTCGATGCCGAGCATCTTGGCTGCCAGCGCGACGCCCTGAGCGTGGTTGCCGGCGCTCGCCGCCACCACGCCGCGGGCCTTCTCCTCGGGGGTGAGCCGGGACATCCGGGTGTAGGCGCCGCGCACCTTGAACGAGCCGGCGCGCTGCAGGTTCTCGCACTTGAGGAAGACGTCGACGCCGGCCCGCTCGGACAGCGCTCTGTTGTGCTCCATCGGCGTCGGCGCGATGACCTCCGAGAGGAGCTCCCGCGCGGCGCGAATGTCGTCAGGGGTCACAGTCGCCGTCGCCATGGAGCGCAGGCTACCGCTGCCCGCCGATCACTCGCTCGTGCGCCGGTTGAACGCGCGGATGGCGAGGGGGGCCATGACGACCGCGATGAGCATGGACCAGGCGATCGACACCGGCACGGCGTGCTGGAGCGGCCAGGCCGATGAGGTCGGCATGATGCCGGTGTTGCCCCAGCTCTCCCGCATCGCCTGGACGAGCGAGGAGAGCGGGTTCCACTCGGCGATGTGCCGGATGACGCTCGGCATGCCCTGGGTCGGGGCGAAGGTGTTGGCGAGGAAGGTGATCGGGAACATCGTGGAGAACATCACGCCGTTGACCGCCTCGACCGAGCCCAGTGAGGACCCGACGTAGATCCCGACCCAGATCATGGCGAAGCCGAAGAGCAGCAGCAGGGCATAGCCGAGAACGGCCTTGGGCACGCCTTCGTGGATCCGCCACCCGACCACCAGGCCGGTGAGCGACATGACGACGACGCCGATGCTGGAGTGGATGATGCTCGACACGCTGCGCGCGATGAGGACGCCCGCTCGGCGAATGGGCAGTGACCGGAACCGGTCGATGATGCCCTTGTCGAGATCGTTGTTGAGGCCGATGGCGACGATGAACGAGGAGAAGGCCATCGTCTGCGCCATGATCCCGGGCAGCAGCCACTCGCGGTAGCTGCCGCCGGGGATGTTGATCGAGCCGCCGAAGACATACGCGAAGAGCACGACGAACATGACCGGCTGGATGGTCACGTCGGTGAGCATCTCGGGCTGGCGCTTGGTGTGGATGAGGTTGCGGCCGATCAGGGCACGCACCTGGCGCAGGAAGGAGCTGCCGTGCGGAGGGATCGTCGGCGGGCCGCTCGGAGCCGCTCGTCCTGACCCGGGAGGCGCCGTGGCCGCCGTGGGGGTCTCGGTGCTGCTCATGCGCTCAGCTCCTCGGCTTGCTGGGTGGGCTCCTCGGCGCGGTGGCCGGTGAGGTGGAGGAAGACGTCGTCCAGGCTCGGTCGCTTGAGGCCGATGTCGTCCAGCTCGATGCCGGCCTGCTCGAAGACCTCCGCGATACGGGTGATCGCGGAGAGCCCCTCGGCGGGCGCGGTGAACTGCCGGTCCGGGATCTCGAGATGGACCTCGGGGACCTCCGCGCGGATCAGCCGCTCGGCCTCGGGCAGGTCCTCGGCGCGCGACACCGTGACGACTAGGCTGGCCCGGCCGGACTGGTCCTTGAGCTGGAGAGGCGTGCCCTGGGCGATGATCCGTCCCTTGTCGATGACGACGATGTCGTCGGCGAGGTGGTCGGCCTCCTCGAGGTACTGGGTGGTCAGGAGCAGGGTCTTGCCCTCGTCGACCAGCTCGCGCAGGACCTCCCACAGCTCGACCCGGCTGCGTGGGTCCAGCCCGGTCGTCGGCTCGTCGAGGAAGAGCACCGGCGGA
>JAJPIW010000048.1 GCA_021324575.1 Intrasporangiaceae bacterium
GCACGGGCCACCGTGGCGGTGGCGATGAGGGCCCCGGAGGCGGTGGACATCATGGCGGCGACTGCGGCGGCCAGCACGATCCCGGAGAGCCCCATCGGCAGCACCTTTTCGGCGACGGCGGCGTAGACATCGTCCTTGGCGTCGGTCGCCGGCAGCAGGGCCGCGGCGGCCGTCCCGATGAGCGCACCAGCGACTCCGTAGAGGACGCAGTAGACACCGGCCACGGTCCCGCCCCACTTGGCGACCTGAGGTGACCGGGCCGTGAAGACGCGCTGCCAGATGTCCTGACCGATCAGCATGCCGAAGGAGTAGATGACGAAGAAGGTGATGATCGTCTCCAGGCCGATGCTGGTGACGTTGAAGTGGTCCGGTCCGGCCTCGCCGAGCCGCTTCATGATCCCGTCGTAGCCGCCCGCCTTGGTCCAGGCGAAGGGCAGCAGCAGGAAGAAGACCCCGACGGTCTTGATGACGAACTGCACCATGTCGGTGAGCGTGATCGACCACATGCCACCGATCGAGGAGTAGAGGATGACGATGGCGGCGCCGATGGCGATCGAGATCGGCCGGGAGGTCCCGAAGAGCACGTTGAAGATGGTGGCGTAGGCGATCGTCGAGGTGACCGTCAGCATCAGCGTGTAGAGCGCCATGACGATGCCGGACGCACTCGTCGCGTTGATCCCGTAGCGCAGCTGGAGCATCTGGGCCACCGTGTAGACGCGCAGCCGCTGGATGTGGCCGGCGAAGAGCAGGCTCAGCAGGAGGAGCCCGACCGCGATCGAGACGACCAGCCACATGCCGGAGATGCCGTACTTGAAGCCGAGCCCGACCCCGCCGACCGTGGAGGCGCCGCCGAGGACGACGGCCGCCATGGTCCCGGTGTAGAAGGCCGGGCCGAGGCGCCGGCCGGCGACGAGGAAGTCGCTGGAGTTCTTGGTTCGGGACTTGCCCCAGAACCCGAACGACAGCATGGCCAAGAGGTAGATGACGATGATGGCGATATCCATGAGCACATTCCTTTGGGTGCGGTGGGTCGGTGTCGAGGCTGACGGGCGGTGGGTGCTGAAACGGTTGTGCGCTGAAAAGGTGCTGCGGCTGACGTCGGGGCGGTTGGGGTGCGGGCGGCGAGCCGCTCAGGTGGTGGCGAACATGCGCAGGAGCGCGGAGAGGACGACGACCGAGGGTCCAGGCGCGCCGAGCGCCCGGGCCAGGGTGTCGCCGACGGTGTCGAGGGTCGCCGCGTGGGCGGGGATGCCGAACGCCGCAGCCAGGGCGACGAAGTCCGGACGAGCCAGCTCGGTGGACGTGGCCTCCCCGAAGGCGCCGGTCATGAACTCGCGCAGGATGCCGTAGCCGCCGTCGTCGATGATCAGCCAGGTGACGTCGGCGTCGTGCTGTCGAGCGGTGGCGAGCTCGGCGATCCCGTACATCGCGCCCCCGTCGCCGGAGACCGCGAGGGTGCGCCGACCGGTGCCGATGGCCGCGGCGAGTGCAGCGGGGAAGGCGAAGCCCAGCCCGCCGGCGCCCTGGGCGGAGTGGAACTCGCCGTCCTGGGGGTCCCATGCCGACCAGGCCCAGTAGCCGGCGATGGTCATGTCCCAGAACGTGTGCACGTCGCTGGGCACGGCGCGGCGAAGGTCGGCCAGGAGGCGCAGCTCGGCGGTCACGTCCTGGCCGGCCAGCCGCTCCTCGACCCGGCGCCGCAGGTCGGCGGCGACGGTGGCGCCGCGCCGCCGGGCCTCCTCGTCGGCTGGGGGAAGGCGGTCGGCGATGGCGGCCAGGGCCAGCCCGGCGTCGGCGTGGATGCCCAGGCCGGGGTAGTTGGAGCCGAGCGCCCGCGGGTCGGCGTCGATCTGGATGAGCCGGCCCTGCGGGGCGAAGGTGAAGTAGTTGCTGGTGACCTCACCGATCGTGGTGCCGACGACGAGCAGCACGTCTGCGGCAGCCAGTAGGTCGGTCGTGTGGCGGTCCTCGATCCAGCTCGCCGCGGACAGCGGGTGGGAGAACCGGATCGCGCCCTTGCCGCCGGCCGTGGAGACCACGGGTGCGCCGAGTGCCTCGGCCACGCGCAACAG
The DNA here is from genome assembly GCA_021324575.1 of Intrasporangiaceae bacterium. Classification (GTDB taxonomy): domain Bacteria; phylum Actinomycetota; class Actinomycetes; order Actinomycetales; family Dermatophilaceae; genus Nostocoides. The sequence continues at coordinate 2,073 of JAJPIW010000048.1, forward strand.
CTCGGCCGGACCGGTGGCCGAGCGGCGCGTGCCGCCGCCGGCCAGGATGACGGGTCGTTCGGCGGCCGCGAGCAGCCGGGCCGCCTCCTCGGCGAGCTCGGGGCGCGGTGGACGGGCCAGGACGTGGGTGACGGCCGAGGTGACCGGCGGGACCGGCGCCGGCTCCAACAGCACGTCCTGGGGGATCTCCACCCAGGTCGGCCCGGCCGGTGCCGACTGGGCGAGAGCCCAGGCGTCGGCGATGGCGCTCGGGATGTGCGCGGCGTCGCGCACGACCTCGGTGCTCTTCGTGACGTTCTGGGCGCTCTTCTGCTGGTCGTCGAGCTGATGGAGCAGCCCGTTCTTCTTGCCGCCCAGCCCGCGCCGCGGGACCTGGCTGCTGATGACGAGCAGGCCCACCCCGGTGATGTAGGCCTCCTGCAGCGCCCCGAGCGCGGTGAGCGCGCCCGGACCGGTCGACAGGAAGAGCACGGCCACCTCACCGCTCACCCGGGCGTAGCCGTCGGCGCCGAACGCCGAGTTGTTCTCCACCCGTGAGCTGACGAACTCCAGGTCGCTGCGCCGGATGGCGTCGAACAGCCCCAGAGCGTGCTGTCCCGGTATGCCGAAGACGTGGGTCACGCCGAGCGCGGCCAGCGTCTCCACGACGACGTCGCCGCCGTTACGGACGTGCGCCGTCACCAGGCATCCCGAGCAGGTGGGCGCCCGCCACCGCTCAGCCCTGCTCTTCGTGCCTGAGGGCGAGCAGCGAGACGAGGTCGTAGGCCACGTGGGACGCGGCGACCCCGGTGATCTCCGCGTGGTCGTAGGGCGGCGACACCTCCACGACGTCGGCGCCGATGAGGTTCAGGCCCCGGAAGCCACGCAGGATCTCCAGGATCTCCCGGCTGGTGATGCCGCCGGCCTCCGGAGTGCCGGTCCCCGGTGCGTGGGCCGGGTCGAGCACGTCGATGTCGATCGAGATGTAGAGCGGGCGGTCGCCGATCCGGTCGCGCAGCTTGGCGACGACCTCGCCCACGCCCTGGTGGTAGACGTCGGCGCTGGTGACGATGCCGAAGCCGAACCGGCGGTCGTCCTCGAGGTCCTTCTTGCCGTAGAGCGGCCCTCGGGTGCCGACGTGGCTGAGTGCCTCGGTGTCGATGATCCCTTCCTCGAAGGCCCGTCGGAAGGGGGTGCCGTGGGTGTACTCGGCGCCGAAGTAGGTGTCCCACGTGTCGAGGTGGGCGTCGAAGTGCAGCAGGGCCACCGGCCCGTGTCGCTCCGCCGCCGCGCGCAGCAGCGGGAGGGCGATCGTGTGGTCGCCGCCGAGGGTGACCAGCCGGGTGCCGTCGGCGGTGAGGTCGAGCGCGGCCTGCTGGATCGTCTCGATCGCCTCGCCGATGTTGAACGGGTTGACCGGGAGGTCGCCGGCGTCGGCGACCTGGGCGATGGCGAAGGGGGAGACGTCGAGGCCGGGGTTGTAGGGCCGCAGCAGCCGGGATGCCTCGCGGATGTGGTTCGGGCCGAAGCGGGCGCCCGAACGGTAGGAGACACCGCTGTCGAAGGGCACTCCGACGACGGCGATGTCGGCGTGCTCCACCTGGTCCAGGCGGGGGAGTCGGGCGAACCCGTCGCGTCCCGCATAGCGGGGGAACTTGGAGCTGTCGATGGGGCCGACAGGTGTCGTCATTGCGCCTCCTAGTTGCCTGTTGCTCACCGAAGTGGCTTGCGGGTACACGGCGTGTCCCAAGGTAGTGACCGGACCGTCACGGGTCAATGGTCCTTCCATCCGGGGGATCGGCGCCAGTGGGGCGGGGTGGCGTCCCCGGCATACGGGTCGTCCGTGTCTATGGTGGGCACGCCTATGGGCCCGGCTGCCCGTATGCCGCCCCGTCCCCGAGCCGTGAGGCCATCCCTGCCGCATGATTCGCTTCGACCACGTCACCAAGACCTATCCGCGAGCCACTCGCCCGGCGCTCACGGACGTGTCCGTCAATATCGACCGCGGCGAGTTCGTGTTCATCGTCGGCCCGTCCGGATCGGGCAAGTCGACGATGCTCCGACTCGCCCTGCGCGAGGAGCAGGCCACGAGCGGCGCCGTCCTCGTCGCCGGCCAGAACCTCGGCGAGCTGCCGATGCGCAAGGTGCCGCGGCTGCGCCGCGAGATCGGGACCGTCTTCCAGGACTTCCGCCTGCTCACCAACAAGACGGTGACCCAGAACGTCGCCTTCGCCCTGCAGGTGCTCGGCAAGTCCAGCCACTACATCAAGCAGGTCGTCCCCGAGACCCTGGAGCTGGTGGGGTTGGAGGGCAAGGGCAAACGTATGCCGCACGAGCTGTCCGGTGGCGAGCAGCAGCGCGTCGCCATCGCGCGTGCGGTCGTCAACCACCCCTCGATCCTGCTCTGTGACGAGCCGACCGGAAACCTGGACCCCGCCATCTCCCTGGACATCGTCCACCTCCTGGACCGGATCAACCGGACCGGCACGACCATCGTGATGGCCACCCACGACGACGACATCGTCAACGACATGCGCTGCCGCGTCGTCGAGCTCGCCGACGGCGTCGTCGTCCGTGACGAGGCTGAGGGGTCCTACGACCCGAGCGACGGCAAGCACACGGCAGCAAGGCCCCCGAGGGCCGTCCGCGACGGCGGGGAGGGCCAGGCATGAAGGCCGGCTTCATGATGGGGGAGGTCTGGAACGGCCTGCGCCGCAACCTGTCGATGGCCATCTCGGTCATCCTCGTGACGATGGTGTCGATGTACCTCCTCGGCCTGGGGCTCCTCGCCCAGCGCCAGGCCGACACCTGGAAGGGCTACTGGTACGACCGCGTCCAGGTCTCCATCTACCTGTGCAACAACGACGCGACCCAGCCCAACTGCTCCAACCAGGCCGCCACCGCTGAGCAGAAGGCGACGATCAAGGCCCAGCTGGAGAAGATGCCGGAGGTCAAGGAGGTCTTCTACGAGTCGCAGGAGGACGCCTTCGCCCGGTTCAAGGACCAGTTCCGCAACAGCCCGGTGGCGAGCAACGCGCTCAAGGTCGGTGACATCCCGGACAGCTACCGGGTGCAGCTGAAGGACCCGTCCAAGTTCGCCGTCGTCACCAGCGCCTTCGAGGGAGCGCCGGGTGTGGCCTCGGTCCAGGACCAGGAGAAGGTGCTCAAACCCTTCCTGCGGATCATCAACTTCATCACCGGGTTCGCCATCTTCATGGCGGCCCTCATGGTGGCCTGCGCGGCCCTGCTCATCATGACGACCGTCCGACAAGTCGCGTATGCCAGACGCCGGGAGATCGGGATCATGCGTCTGGTGGGCGCGTCGAACTTCACCATCCGCACGCCGTTCATCGTCGAGACGCTGCTGTCCGGGGTGCTGGGGGTGGTCTTCGCCGTCGGCATGCTGTTCGCGACCACCCACCTGATCTTCAACCGGGTGCTGTCCACGATGTTCTTCGACCGCGGCAAGATCGGCAACATCGACGTCTGGCTCGTCTCGCCGTGGCTCCTCGTCGTGGTCGTCGTCGTGGCGGTGTCCACCTCGATGCTCACCTTGTGGCGGTACCTGCGGGTCTGAGACGGCGGACCCGATCCCGTATGCCGTGCTCTTCGGGTCTGTTTTCAGCGCTGGCGGGCGACATCCCCCCATGCGACGTCCACTTCTGTTACCAATGGTGCCAATGGTGAATGCTGAGACAACCCCTGCCCTCCCGCGCCGACGCCGGCCCACGGCGTATGCCGCGGCGCTGGCCTGCGTCCTCGGTCTCGCCGTCTCATCGGCCCTGGGTGTGTCCGCGGCATACGCCAAGACGGACCCGGACGCCCAGCGCAAGGCCACCGTCGACCACCGGATCAGCCAGCTCAAGGGTGACCTGGACGACACCTCGGACAGCCTCACGGCGGCCTCGGCCGCCCTCGACGCCACGAACGCCAAGCTGCCCGGGGCGCGGGCGGCGCTCGCCGGCGCGCAGGTGGTCGTCGCCTCGGCCGACGCCGCCAACGAGGAGGCCGCTGCCGAGCTCGCCGTGGCCCGGGCCAACGAGGCCAAGGCCGAGGCCGAGCTCACCCGGACCCGGACCGACATCGACGCCGCCCGCGGGCAGGTGGCCGGGTTCGCCGCGCAGATCTACCAGGACCAGGGGCTGGGCCAGCTCTCGGTCGCCATGTCCGCCACCTCACCAAGCGACTTCGCCGACCGGATCTCGATGATGGACACCGTCCTGGACGTCCAGCGGCGCACCATCGGCGAGCTGTCCACCGCAGCCGCCGACCAGGCCGCCCAGGAGTCGCACCTGTCGGCCCTGCGCGCCGACTCCGCGCGTGCCAAGGCCGCGGCTGAGCAGGCGCTCGTCGCGGCGACCCAGGCGCGCGACAGCGCCGCCCGAGCCCAGGCGGCCCTGGACGCCCTCGCCGCCCAGCAGACCGCGCAGACCGCCACCCTGGCCGCCCGCAAGGCCGCCGAGCAGAAGCAGCTCAGTGCCATGCAGGCCGAGTCCAACCACCTCAAGGCGGTCCTCGCCGAACGGGCCAGGCAGGCCCGGATCGCGGCCGCCAAGAAGCACACCAAGCCCACCGTCGGGGGCGGGGGCTTCCTCAGCGCCGCCGAGCTGGGCCAGCCGATCACCTCCGAGTACGGCCGACGCTTCCACCCGATCCTGCACATCTGGCGGATGCACACCGGGCTCGACTTCGGCGGCGCCTGCGGGACCCCCATCTACGCGGCCGGACCAGGGACGATCATCTCGGCCGGCTGGGCGGGCGGGTACGGCAACCGCGTGGTCATCGACCACGGGCTGGTGAGCGGTGTCGACCTGGCGACGACCTACAACCACATGGTCCGGATCGTCGCCCACGGCGGCCACGTCAAGCGGGGTCAGCTCATCGGCTACGAAGGCACCACCGGCCTCTCCACCGGCTGCCACCTCCACTTCGAGACCCTCGAGAACGGCAGCTTCGTCAATCCGCGGAAGTGGCTCTAGCCGTTACTGACTGACCCAATTGTTCCGGTAGTCACCGTGACTACCGGAACAATTGGGTCAGTTAGTGACGCCGGTGGTGGGCCGCGGGGAGCGGTGAGCGGGCGGCATACGGAACGAGCGTGTGCATCGCCCAAGTAAGGTTGCCGCATGGCCAAGGAGCAGGGGCGCAAGATCATTGCGAGCAACCGCAAGGCCCGCCACGACTACCTCATCGAGGAGACCTTCGAGGCGGGCATCGCCCTCATGGGCACCGAGGTCAAGTCGCTGCGCATGGGGCGGGCCAGCCTGATCGACGGCTACGCGACGTTCAACGGTGACGAGCTGTGGCTCGAGGGCGTCCACATCCCCGAGTACGTCCAGGGCACCTGGACCAACCACACCCCCCGCCGCCGCCGCAAGCTGCTCCTCCACCGCCAGGAGCTGCACCGCATCCAGATCAAGACCCGCGAGAGCGGCCACACGGTCGTCCCGCTCGCGATGTACTTCAAGGACGGCCGCGCCAAGGTCGAGATCGGCATCGCCAAGGGCAAGAAGGCCTACGACAAGCGACACGCGCTGCGCGAACGGCAGGACGAGCGTGAGACCCAGCGCGCACTGTCCAGCCGGGGCCGCGAGTGAGGCGCCTCCTCGCGGCGCTGGTCCTCGGTGTCGTCGCCCTCTTCGTCTCCCTCGGGTTCGGCGGGTCGGTCGCGTATGCCGCGCACCCGGCATACGGGACGGGCGCGGCCTCCGATGTGTCCGGGTTCGTCCTCGCGACCGACGACCTGGCGACCGCCTTCGACGAGCAGTACGTCCTGAACGACGACGGCTCGGTCGACTTCACCCAGAACATCACCTGGCAGTTCCCGAGCGGCGAGGAGCGGCACGGGATCGACCGCAACGTCCAGGTCCGCGCCGGCTACCAGAACCGGGAGGACGAGTACCGCTACTACTCGCTGAGCGACGTCTCGGTCACCTCGCCGACCGGGGCGCCGACCGACATCTCGGTGAGCGACTTCGGTGCCTACAAGCGGATCCGGATCGGCAGCCCGTCCGAGACCGTCACGGGCACCCAGAAGTACGTCGTGAAGTTCCACCTCGACCACTTCGTCAACGACATCGGCGACGGCACCGCCGAGTTCTACTGGAACACCGTCAGCACCTCGAACTACAACACCTACCGCAACGTGACGGCGAGCCTGCAGGCGCCGGCGGCGAGCACCAAGGTCGCCTGCTACTACGGCGAGCAGGGCTCGACCGACCAGTGTGAGTCGACGGGCGGGCCGATCGCCCAGTTCTCGGCGCCGGTCGTCGAGCCCGGCCAGGGGATGAGCGTCATCGCGTCCTTCCCGCGTACCGCGTTCGGCGACCTCACGCCCGACCTGCGCCAGGGGTCGACCGGCTCGACCAACGCCGGCTCGCTCTCCCCGCGCACTGCCTCGCTGGTCTCCCAGCTGGCCATCGGGCTGGGCGGGCTGCTCCCGCTCCTCGCCCTCGCGGGGATGGGCGCCCTCGTCTGGCAGCGCGGTCGGGACGAGGTGTATGCCGGTCTCACACCTGGTCTGTCGCCCGGGCTAGGGCAGGAGGCCACCCCCGTCGTCCGGACCAGCCGCGCGCCGATGGCGGCCGTCCAGTTCAACCCCCCTCCCGGTGTCCAGCCCGGCATGGTCGGCACCGTCATCGACGAGACGGCCAACGTCGTGGACGTCACCGGCACCCTCATCGACCTCGCCGTCCGGGGCCATCTGACCCTCGAAAAGATCGGCGGCACAGGGCTGTTCGCCAAGGACGACTGGGTCCTGCGGCGTTCGTCCGGGGCCACCACGGGGCCGGCGCTCGCGGCATACGAGCAGATGTTGCTCGACGGGGTCTTCGCGAGCGGCGCCGAGGTACGGCTCTCGGCACTGAAGAACCAGTTCGCGAGCACCCTGAAGTCGGTGCAGGCGGCGATGTACGACGAGGTGGTGGCGCGCGGCTGGTTCCGTCGGTCGCCGCAGTCGCAGCGCTCGGGGTGGGTCGCGTTCGGGACGGTGCTCATGGGGCTCGGCGTGGTGGGCACGTTCTGGGTCGGCGGGTTCCTCGCCTCCAAGTTCGGCGCCGACGGTATCCGGATCTGGCCTCTCGGGGTCGGGCTCGTCCTCACCGGGCTCGTCGTCCGGCTGCTCGGTGCGCGGATGGCAGCCCGGACCGCCGACGGCACCGCGGTGCTCGTCCAGTCGCGCGGCTTCGAGGAGTATCTCAAGACCGCCGAGGCCGGGCAGATCAAGTGGGAGGAGGCGCAGGACGTCTTCTCCCGGTACCTGCCGTACGCCATCGTCTTCGGGGTCGCCGAGCGCTGGGCCAAGGTCTTCCAGGACGTCGCCTCGGCGGCGCAGGCAGCCGGTCACCAGATCGGGGCGCCGATGTGGTGGGTCGGTTCCTGGGATCCCACCTGGGGCTTCGGCGGGCTCGCTTCGAGCATGGACGACTTCTCGACGACCGCCGCGGGCACCTTCGTGTCGACGCCCGGCTCGTCGGGTTCGAGCGGCTTCTCCGGCGGGGGCGGGTTCTCCGGTGGCGGTGGCGGCGGCAGCTCCGGCGGTTCCTGGTAGCAGCCGGCGCCGTCGCCCCCGGGTCCACGGTGGCGGTGGCGGCGGCAGCTCCGGCGGTTCCTGGTAGCAGCCGGCGCCCTCGCCCC
>JAJPIW010000043.1 GCA_021324575.1 Intrasporangiaceae bacterium
ACCCCCGGAACCCCCGGAACCCCGGGCCAGCCCGGAACCCCGGGAACCCCCGGAACCCCCGGCACCCCGGGAACCCCCGGCACCCCCGGCACCCCGGGCCAGCCCGGAAACCCGGGTACCCCCGGAACCCCCGGCACCCCGGGTACCCCCGGAACCCCGGGAACTCCGGGTACTCCCGGAACCCAGGGGGGCGATCCCGGCACTCCGGGCCAAGGCGGCCTGGGTGACGGCAACCCCGGCAGCACAGGTGGTATCGGCGATGGAGATGGCAGCCAGCGAGCCAGCGTTACGGCGGCGGGTGGATTCACCAGCCTCGGTGCACGGACTGCTGAGACGGCCAGTGTGTCGAACCTCGCCTACACCGGCTCCAACAGCCTCGAGCTCCTCGGACTCGGACTGTTGCTGATGGGAGCAGGGATGACCTTCACTCGCAAGGGCGCCCGCCTGCGGCGCTGAGTGAACGGGGGCGGCGTCCGAGGAAACTCGGGCGCCGCCCCAACTGCTGCCCCGACAACCTCACAGCACCGGAACCGGCCAAGTCCCCGCCAGCCGGACGGCCTGGCGCCGGCGTCAGTGCCGTCGGTGCCTGCAGCGCGCGGTACGCCCCACCTCCCGGAATGTCGCCATCGCGGCCCGACATCGTGACGTCACGACGTCGTGAACGTCACGACGTCGTGACGTCACGACGTTCACGACGGAGCGGTCTGCCCCGCCCGGACATCAGCCCGCCGCGCCTGCGCCTCGGCCAAACGGCCCGCGCGGCGGGGGTTTGAGGTCATGCGAGACGAGGTACGCGCCTCGTGCACTCATGATGCGGGCCGGCATCTCCTGGACCCCCGTGTCCAGCCGGAACAGTGCGCCGAGCAGGCCGACCTCACCGACGAACCTCGCCGTGGTGCAGTTCCCATCCCCCCACCACAGCCGCAGGCCGGACCGGTCGAGCGAGATGACCGCTACGTCCTGGATCGGGATGACGTGCGACAGGACCATCCCTCGGACGTGGATCGCGTCCGAGTGCAGACGCACCAGCGGTCGCCACGGCAGGACGACCAGCGCGGCGGCCATGGCGAACGGCACAAGAGCCCAGGCGCCGTGCCACGGCGGGTCGGACCGGGCGACCTCACCGTTCCACAGCAGCCACCCGACGCCCAGGATCGAGACGAGCAGTCGACCCAGCAGAGGGGGCCGCCAGGTACCCAGCAGCGGCGACGAGGGCGCTTCGACCCTGAGCGGCATACGACACCTCCATTCGATGCAGCCTCGCACCAATTCTGACAGCCCGCCGTCCCGGATGACGGACGGTCTCAGCCCGGGTCGCGAAAATCAGGTCAAGTCGCTGCCACCGGCAGCCTTGAGCGCGTCGACGACGGCCTTCACGTCCTGGGCTCGCTCGAGAGTGGTGACGAGCAACGCGTCACCGGTGTCGATGACGACGACGTCGTCCAGGCCCACGACAGAGACGACCCGCCCCGACCCCGGCACGACGAGTCCGGTGCTGTCGACGGCGACGACCAGGTCCGGGTCGCCGAGGACCGTCGGGCCACCGTCAGCCGGCGGGGGCAGCAGCCCGGCCAGCGACGCGAAGTCACCGATGTCGTCCCACGCGAACGTCCCCGGGACGACCGCCACCCGACCCGCCGCAGCAGCCGGCTCGGCGATGGCGTTATCGATGGCAATCTTTGTCAGCCCATCCCAGCTCTGTTCCAGGAGAGCCTGATCCGCTGCCAACGCGCGCAGCCCCGAGGCCAGGTCGGGGTGCCACTCATGCAACAGGTCGAGCAGCACGGACGCCCGGACGACGAACATCCCGGCGTTCCAGCGGTAGGCCCCCTCGGCGAGATAGCGAGCCGCGGTCGACGCGTCCGGCTTCTCGACGAACTCCTCCACGGCACGGGCCGTCGGCCGACCCGGCAGCGCGGACCCGGCCCGGATGTAGCCGAATCCGGTCGCGGCATACGTCGGCTCGATCCCGATCGTGACGAGCAGGCCGGTGCGGGCGACCTCGACCGCCTCCCGCACGCAGTCCTCGAAGGCCACCTGGTCGCCGATCAGATGGTCCGCGGCGAACGAGCCGACGACCGCCGACGGGTCGCGCGCCTCAAGAACCGCCGCCGCCCAGCCGATGGCGGCCATCGAGTCCCGCGGGGAGGGCTCGGCCATGAGCTGTGTGGTGGGAAGGCCCGGGAGCTGAGCCGCGACGGCCGAAGCGTGGCGGGTCCCGGTCACGACGACGAGCCGGTCACCGACGAGCGGCCGGAGCCGGTCCGCGGTCCCCTGGAGGAGCGTGCGCCCCGTCCCGGTGAGGTCGAGGAGGAACTTCGGGGCGCCCGCCCGCGACAGCGGCCACAGGCGCGTCCCGGCTCCACCAGCGGGCACGACCGCCCAGAACCCGTCGATGGCCGTCATGCGACCGCAGGGTAGACGCCCGGGGTCACCAACCCCAACTCGTCACCCGCTGCACATCCGACCCGCCCCCGTGGGCCGGCGGCCGGTCACCACCTGCTCGGGACAGTCGAGACATGCGGATCGCCATCGTCACCGAGTCGTTTCTGCCCACCCTCAACGGCGTCACCACGAGCGTATGCCGGGTCGTCGAGTGCCTGCGCGCGCTTGGCCACCAGGTGCTCGTCATCGCCCCCGGCCCGGCGCCGGCCGAGCACGCCGGCGCCCGCGTCCACGCCCTTCCCCGGGTCTCGGTCCGCGAGTTCCCGGTCGGGGTGCCGACCCCGGCACTCGGCGCAGCCCTCGACGACTTCCGCCCCGACGTCGTCCACGCCGCCTCCCCCTTCGTCCTCGGGGCGCGAGGCATCAGCGTGGCCCGGTCACGCGGCATACCGAGTGTCGCGATCTACCAGACCGACGTGCCTGCGTACCTCGCCCAGCACCGGCCGGGAGCGCTCGGGCGTGGGGCCGGGCGCGCCGCCTGGCAGTGGGTCCGCCGCATGCACTCGCGTGCGTCGCTCACCCTGGCTCCGTCCCGGCCGACGCTGGCCGACCTGCAGGCCCACAGCATACCGCGAACCCACCTGTGGGCTCGAGGCGTCGATGCTGGGCTCTTCACGCCCGAGCACCGCGACGACCCCCGAACCCACGCCCTGCGCCGCGACCTTGCCCCGAACGGCGAGGTCATCCTCGGCTATGTCGGCCGGCTCGCCCCCGAGAAGGAGCTGCATCGCCTCGCCGAGGTCGCCCACCTGCCTGGGACGCGCCTGGTCGTCGTCGGTGACGGCCCGAGCCGGGCCGAGCTGGCCGGGAAGCTTCCGGGGGCGGTCTTCCTCGGCCGGCGCGAGGGGCTCGACCTGGCCCGCGCGTATGCCGCGTTCGACGTCTTCGTGCACACCGGCACCCGGGAGACGTTCGGGCAGACCCTCCAGGAGGCGGCAGCGACCGCCCTGCCCGTCGTCGCCCCCGCTCGGGGCGGCCCGCTCGACCTCGTCGCCGACGGCGTGACCGGCCTCCTCTTCGATCCCGACCGGCCCGGAACGCTGGCCGCCGCAGTCACCCCGCTCGTCGACGACCCGGATCGTCGGGCCCGTCTCGGCGCAGCCGGCCTGGACGCTGTCGGGGGTCGCAGCTGGGCCCGGCTGACCGACGAGCTCGTGGGTCACTACGACACGGCCCGAGGGGTTGTCCTGCCACTCGCCTCCTGATGGCCTACCGTGGCAGGGCCCTTTCGTCCTGCCCACGACCGTCGCCGGAGCCCGCCGTGAACGCCTCGACCCGACACCCTCGCGGTGCCCGTCGCCGGTCCAGCGCGTATGCCGCGTCTGCCGCCTGCGGTCTCGCCCTGGCTGTGGCTGGTCTCACGTCGGCCGGGCCGGCACTGGCCGCCGCCACCCCGTCCCCGTGGACGACCGGGCTGCCCACGCCTGCCGCGAGCGTCGCCCCGTCCGCCTCCGTCGGTGGCCCGAAGCTGGCGTCGATGGGCATCACGACCGACCTGTCCCCGGGCACGCCCGCGCCGCCGGTCATGCACGACGTCGCCTGGCTGGTCGCCGATCTCGACACCGGCGAGGTCATCGCCGCCAAGGCGCCGCACGCCCGCCTCGCGCCGGCGAGCACGCTGAAGACCCTCGCCTCGCTCGTCCTGCTGCCCCGGATCGACCCGAAGAAGTCGTATGCCGCGGAGGCGAGTGACGCCCAGGCCGACGGCACCCGCATCGGGCTGGTGCCCGGCCAGCTGTACAGCGGGACCCAGCTGTTCCAGGCCATGCTCATGGGATCGGCCAACGACGCCGTCTACATGCTGTCCCGGATCAACGGCGGGATCCCCGCAACCCTGGCCGAGATGAACGCCAAGGCCAAGGACCTGGGAGCACTCGACACCCACGCGGGCAACCCCAGCGGGCTGGACGCGCCGGGCCAGTCGAGCAGCGCCTACGACCTGGCGCTCTTCGGCCGCGCCGCCATGCACCTGTCGGCGTTCCGGACCTACGACACGACGTTGACCGTGCCCTTCCCGGGCAAGCCCGTGCCGAAGGCCACCCCCACGACCTCCAGGACGACGAGCCCGACCGCCAAGGCTCCGATCATCGTCGACGCCGCCGGGGTCAAGCGCCAGACGTATGCGCTGTCCAACCACAACACGTTGCTCTTCAACTACCCGGGCACGATCGGCGGCAAGGACGGCTTCACCGACCAGGCCCACCGCACCTACATCTCCATCGCCCGCCGGGACGGCCACACCTACATCGCCACGGAGATGGGCGGCACCGACTACCAGCAGTGGCGTCCGACGGCCCGGCTGCTCGACTGGGCGTTCGCCAACGGGTCCAAGGCCGCAGCCATCGGCCGGCTCGTCGAGCCCGGCGAGGTCGCCGCGGCCGCGTCGGCGGCTGCGGCATCCGCCTCCGCCTCGTCGGCATCGGCCTCATCGGCGAGCGCTTCCAGCGCTGCCGCTGCCGCTGCCGTGTCGGCGGCCGACCGGTCGGCGACAGGCAACCCGGCCGCGGCGGCGCTCCACCTGCGGCCGGGCACCGACGGGACGGCAACGCTGCTGGTCGGAACCGGCGGCCTCGCCGCGGCCGCGATCCTCGGGGCGCTCGGGGTCCGACGGGCCCGTCGCCACAACAGCTATCCCCCCCGGCACTGAGCTCGGCCGGTCCGGCCGCTGACATGATGACCGGGTGAGCACGGACGCCCAGACCACGCCGACGACGAGCCCCACACCGGCCGGCGCCAACCCATCGTCGCCCGCACCAGCGCCAGCGCCGACGCCGCCCCCGAAGCCGACCGACGACCTGCGCAGCACCGACCACTCGATCCGGATCGGGCGCCGCGACCTGGCCTACCGCGCGACGACCGGGCGGATCGTGGTCTCCAAGGAGTCCCTCGAAGGTGGCGTCTTCGGGGGCAGCAAGCCGTTCGCCGAGATGTCGGTGACCAGCTATGTCGTGGAGCCTGGAGAGGGTGAGCCGGAGCGCCCGGTCACGTTCGCGTTCAACGGCGGCCCGGGCTCGAGCTCGGTCTGGCTGCACCTCGGCCTGCTCGGCCCCCGGCGCGTCCTCGCCGGTGACGCGGGCTCCCCCGTCGGCCCGCCGTACGCCCTCGCCGACAACGCCGAGACCCTGCTCGCCGTCTCAGACCTCGTCTTCATCGACCCGGTGTCCACCGGCTGGTCACGCGCCGTCGAGGGCGGCAAGCCCGGTGACCAGCACGGCTTCACCGCCGACATCGAGAGCGTCGGTGAGCTGATCCGGCTGTGGGTGACGCGCCACAACCGTTGGCTCGCCCCGAAGTTCGTCCTCGGCGAGTCCTACGGGACGGTCCGGGCGGCCGCTCTCGCCGAGCACCTCCAGGACAAGCTGGCGATGTACCTCAACGGCGTCGTCCTCATCTCCTCGATCATCGACTACGGCACGAGCGACTTCGACTACCGCAACGACCGTGCCTACGTCGACTACCTCCCGACGTATGCCGCGACCGCTCACCACCACGGTTTCCACGGCCGCAGGAGCCTGGCCGCGGTGCTCAGGGACGCCACCGAGTTCGCCGAGCGCGACTACCCATGGGCCCTCGCCCGCGGGTCCCGGCTGACGCCGTCCGACCGCCGTGCGACGGTCAAGCGGCTGGCCGCCCTCACCGGTCTCTCAGCGGCATACGTGGATCGGGCGAACCTGCGCGTCGAGCACATCCGCTACTTCACGGAGCTGTTGCGGGACAAGGGAACTGCCGTCGGCCGGCTCGACTCGCGGTTCACCGGTCCGCTCGTCGCGGGCAACGCCGAGCAGTGGGACGCCGACCCGGCCATGGACGCGATCACCGGGCCCTACGCGTCGGCGTTCAACCACTACGTGCGCAGCGAGCTGCGCTACGAGAACGACCTGTCGTATGCGGTGATGGCCGATCTCTACAAGACCTGGTCGTTCAAGGAGTTCGAGGGCAAGCCGGTCGACGTGACGGCGGCGCTGTCGCGGGCGATGCGCGCCAACCCGCACCTGCAGGTGCACGTCGCCTACGGCTACCACGACGGAGCGACGCCGTACTGGGCCGCCGAGGACGCGTTCGCCCACCTTGACGTGCCTGCGGATCTGCTCACCAACATCGAGCACTGTTACTACGAGGCCGGACACATGATGTACGTGCACGAGCCGAGCCGGGTGCAGCAGAGCAAGGACCTCGCGGCGTTCGTCACCCGGGCCGCGGGCCGATGACCGCACCAGTCTGGCTGCCGGCGCCGGACCCGGCGGAGGTCGCTGCCGCACTCACCGCCCAGTTCGCCGAGGCACACGGCGAGCCGCCGGACGGGGTCTGGTCGGCGCCCGGCCGGGTCAACCTGATCGGCGAGCACACCGACTACAACGACGGGCTCTGCCTGCCGTTCGCCCTGCCCCATCGCACGTATGCCGCGGTCCGGGTCCGCGACGACGACCGGTTCACGCTGGCGAGCCGGCAGGCCGGGATGGGCTGGTCCGGCGGGCTGGACTCGGTCGGCCCGGGGCATCCGGAAGGGTGGTCCGCCTACGTCGCCGGCGTGCTGTGGTCGTTGCAGCGCAAGGGGATTCACGTGCCCGGACTCGACATCGTCGTCGACGGCCGGGTCCCCCTTGGCAGTGGTCTGTCGTCGTCCGCGGCACTGGAGTGCTCGGTGGCGGTGGCGGTCTCGGAGGTGGCACCCGACGGTTCGTCCCTCGCCCGGCGAGACCTGATGGCTGCCTCCATCGAGGCCGAGAACGTCGTGGCGGGCGCCAACACCGGCGGCATGGACCAGGCCGTGTCCTTGCTGGCGCGCGAGGGGCACGCCCTGCTGCTCGACTGCTCCGACTTCTCCACCCGCGACGTCGCCTGGCGGATCGGAGCGCTCGGCTGGACCCTCCTGGTCGTCGACACCCGCGCCCCGCACGCCCTCGTCGACGGTCAGTACGCCGAACGCAGGGCGTCGACCGCGGCGGCCGCGCGTCGGCTCGGCGTCGGTGCGCTGCGGGCCGTCGGCGTGGACGAACTGGACGCCGCTCTGGCCCGGCTGGACGACGACGTTCTGCGCCGCCGCGCCCGGCACGTCGTCACCGAGATCGAGCGGGTCCGTGTCGCCGCCGATGCGCTCGAGCGGGCCGACGTCGATGCGCTGGGTGCTGCCATGACGGCCTCGCACGCATCGCTGCGCGACGACTACGAGGTCACCGTGCCCGAGCTGGACACCGTCGTCGAGGTCGCGCTCGCCGCCGGCGCGGTGGGTGCCCGGATGACCGGCGGCGGGTTCGGCGGGTCGGCGATCGCCCTGGTCCGCGACACGGCATACGAGCAGGTCGCCGAGGCCGTCCACGCGGCGTTCGTCGACCGCGGGTTCGCGGCCCCCCAGTTCCTCCTCGCCACCCCGAGCGCCCCCGCCGGGCGCACAGCGTAGCCTCGCCGGCCCGCTACCCGCCTGTCCCGATCTGCGCCCTGGCGCAGATCGGGACGACCGGCGTCGCCATTCTGGCGCCGGTCGTCGGCCTGAGCGCCACGGCGCAGGAACGCGAGCGAGCGCCCCCGGCCCAACAGCCCGAGGTCAGCGGCGACCGCGCGGGCGGGTGGGCCGGAGGAGGCGGACCAGGCCGCGGGCGACGGCGCCGATCCCGGCCACCCCGGCAGCGCCGAGCACGGCACCGGCTGCCAACGTGGTCCGGTCGGCGGAGCGCTGGCCGAAGGTCGGCAGGCCGACCGCCGCCCGGGCCGCCGGATCGGGCTCGGTCGTCGTCTCCGCGGAGGCCGGGATCGCCGCGGCGTTGGCCGTGTCGAGGTCGTTGGCAGCCCACGCGGCCGACAGCAGGACGATCCGGGAGATGAAGTTGAGCCACACGAGCAGGCCCACGACGAGGGCGATCGAGCCGTAGAGCGGGTTCCGCAGGGTGCTGGCGAGCAGCCGGGAGCCGAAGAGCTTGAGGAAGGTCAGCCCGAACCCGCCCACCACGGCACCGTTGCGGACGCCGCGCCACGGGAGGTCGACACCGGACAGGACCCGCAGCAGGAGCGCCACGAGGGTCCCGTCCAGCAGGACGCCGAGGACGGCGCCGACCACGGTGAGGATCCAGCCCTGACCGCCCAGGCCGACGTGCTTGGCCACCTGGCCGGTGACCGCGCCGGCCACGCCGGTGATCGCCGCGGACAGGACGATCCCGAGGCCGAAGAGCACGGCCACCCCGAGGTCGCGGAGCTTCAGCATGACCGCGTTGCCGGGCTCACCGGGGGCGCCGAAGATCGCGCGGATCCCGTCGCGGGTGGCCGACAGCCAGCCCATCCCGGAGACGACCAGGCCGACGAGCGAGATGGCGCCGGTGATCGACAGCGCGTTCCGGCTGGGGATCCCGAGCGGGATGAGCCCACCAGGGTGCTTGCTGTCCTTGATGAAGCCGGGCAACGTCTTGTCGAGGTAGTCGGCGATCTGGCCGAGCCACTCCGGGTGGCCGCGCAGGAGGAACCCGAAGATCGTGAAGGCCAGCGCCACCGCCGGGAAGACCGCAAGGAACGCGAAGTAGGTGATCCCGCCGGCGAGTAGGGAGCCCGGCGCGTTGTTGTAGCGCTGCCAGCTCCGGTATGCCGCGGTGCCGGTCACCCGCGCCCAGACCTGTTTCAAGCCCGTCACGCGGTGACCTCGCCCGCCGGGACCGTGCTCACCCGCTCCGCGCGCGACCTCGCTCCGGCCGACCCCAGCGGGAACGAGCGGGCCGCGCGCCACACGTCGTCAGCACCATGCCGGTACAGGGAGATCGCGGTCACCGGGAAGGTGGCTGTGTAGTCGGCGAGCGCCTCGAAGGCGGCCTCGAGCGCCGCGTCGTCGAGGTGATGGGCCACCGTGACGTGCGGGTGGTAGCTGAACTCCAGCTCGCGCATCACCGGCCCGCTGCGCACCGCCTCCTCCAGCTGCTCGCACTCGCTGATCCCGCGGGCCACCTGGACGAAGACCACCGGCGAGATGGGCCGGAACGTCCCGGTCCCGCGCAGCAGCACCTCGAACGGCTCGACGGTGCGGGCCGCCCGGGCGAGGTGCGCCTCGAGCGCGGCATACGTCGCGTCGTCGACCTCGGTCGGCGGCAGGAGGGTGATGTGCGTCGGTATGCCGCTCGCGAGCGGATCGCCGAAGGAGTCGCGCATCCGCTGCAGCTCGCTCCCGAAGGGCTCGGGCACGGCGACGGAGACCCCGATGGTGGGCATGGATCGACCCTAGTCCGTGGGGTCAGACTGCCCGCGGGGGCAGCCCGACCATCTCCCGGACGCGGGCCATGGTCACGACCGCCACCTCGCGCGCCCGGCCGGCGCCGTCGGCGAGGATCCGGTCCAGCTCGGCCGGGTCGTCGAGCAGCTCGGCCATCCGCTCGCGGAACGGCGCGACGGTGCTGACGACGATCTCGGCGACGTCCTTCTTCAGGTCGCCGTAGCCGCGACCGGCATACGTCCGCTCCAGCTCCTCGACCCTGGTGCCGGTCAGCGCGGAGTGGATGACGAGCAGGTTGGAGACGCCGGCCTTGGCCTCGGAGTCGTAGCGGACCTCGGCTTCGGCATCGGTGACGGCGGACATGATCTTCTTGCGCAGCCGGCTGTCGGTGTCGCTGAGCAGGAGGAGGCCCTTGTCGGGGCTGTTGGTGCCCGACATCTTGCTCTCGGGGTCGGTCAGATCCATGATCTTGGCGGACTCCTTGAGGATGTAGGGCTCAGGCACGACGAGCCCGCCCTCACCGAAGCGGGTGTTGAACCGCTCGGCGACGTCGCGGGTGATCTCCAGGTGCTGGCGCTGGTCCTCACCGACCGGCACGTATGCCGCGTCGTACATGAGGATGTCGGCCGCCATGAGCATGGGGTAGGTGAAGAGCCCGACGTTGGCGTTCTGGCCCTTGGCGACCTTGTCCTTGAACTGGGTCATCCGGCTGGCCTCGCCGAACTGGGTCAGGCAGTTGCAGACCCAGGCCAGCTCGGCGTGCTCGGCGATGTCGCTCTGGAGGAACAGGGTGGAGCGCTTGGGGTCGACCCCGCCGGCGATGAACTGGGCAGCCGTCTCCCGGGTGCGCCGGCGCAGCACCGCAGGGTCGGTGGGAACCGTGAGCGCATGCAGGTTGGCGACGAAGTAGAAGGCGTCGAACTCCTTGTCCTGCAACGTCACCCAGTTGACGAGCGCCCCGATGTAGTTGCCGAGGTGGAGCGAGTCACTGGTGGGCTGCATCCCGGAGAGGATCCGGGGCAACGGCGCGGGCGCGTCGGTGGACATGACGGCGATTCTTCCACGGCCCGCAGGGGTACCGGACCGCGGTCAGGGCCGGCAGCGCGGCACCTGGGGGCTCGGTCAGGAGCTCGTGGACCAGGTGTCGAGATCGGCCGAGCCGTGCCACAGCGCCGTGCCGACGAGCAGCCACAAGGTGCCCGCGCTGTTGCCCTGACGGGCCAGTGCCACCGGCCCGCTGGGAGCCGGCGGGGTTGCGGAGGACGACGACGTGGCCGTGGCCGTGGTCGACGAGGTGGTGGCCGAGGCCGGCGTCGTGGTGGCCGTCGCTGGTGTCGTCCCGGCCACGGGTGCGGCCACGCAGGCGGCCGGGACGAAGTCCTTGCCCGCCGCGGCCACGAGGATCCGCACACCCGCGCAGTCCTTGGTCGCGACGGCGGCGGCGAGCCGGGCCGCTGAGCCGGACCCGGCATAGGACATGGCGTAGACCGAACCCAGGCCGGTGACCGAGGTCATCGACGGGCCCTTGGCCCACGAGGCGCCCGCGTCGGTGGTCGTGCGGCTGGTGGCATCGGCGCATGCGACCGAGGCGGTGGTGTCGCTGGACCGGGCGAACGCGGTGACGTCGCCCTTGCCACACGGCGTCGACGTGGTCCCCTTGGTCGAGTGGACCCGCGTCGGGTCGGCGAGGTCCAGGGCCCAGGCGTTGGCGACCGTCGTGGGCGCGGCCCAGGTGCTGCCACCGGAGGTCGTGGAGCGGAGGCTCAGGGGACACGAGGAGCCGGAGCCGGCACCCGCTCCTACGACGAAGGCCGCCGTGGGGCTGGAGGCGTCGACCCGGGTGAGCACCGCGAACGGCTGCTCCGGGGCCGGGGTCCAGGTGGCGCCACCGTCGGCGGTTCGCGAGATGGTCGCCCCACCCCCGGCGCAGTCTCCCTTGGTGCCCGCCCACGCGTTGCGGGCGTCGACGACCGAGAGCAGTCCGGCGGTGAGCCCGTGCGGGGCCGGGGTGGTCGCCGTCGGCGACGAGGTGGTCGACGACCTGGGCGAGGAGGTGGTCGAGCCGGTCGGGCTCGTAGAGGACCCGGTGGTGCTCGTGTCGCGTCCACCCCGATGGGTGAGGAGCAGCACGACGAGCACCAGGTCGATGACGAGGAAGGCGCCGAGGGCCACGCGCCCCACCCAGCTCACCCGCTTGATGGCGTGCCCTCCTTCGTCCCGGCGGGACGACCATGTGGTGGTCGACCACGTCCTGTCGTGGCCCAGAATGCCATGAGCGGGCCGTTCGATAGCCTGCAAGTCCCGATCGCCGCCACCCGCCGGACCTCCGAGGAGACCGCCACCCCCATGGCCACCATCATCTACACGCTGACCGACGAGGCGCCCCTGCTCGCGACGTACTCCCTCCTGCCGGTCGTCGAGGCGTATGCCGCAACCGCTGGTGTCGAGGTCGAGACCCGCGACATCTCCCTCGCCGGCCGCATCCTCGCGGCCTTCGCCGACCTGCTCCCGGAGGGCCAGCGCACGAGCGACGCCCTCGCCGAGCTCGGTGACCTGGCGACGACGCCCGGGGCCAACATCATCAAGCTCCCCAACGTCTCGGCGTCGGTGCCGCAGCTCAAGGCCGCCGTTGCCGAGCTGCAGGCCCAGGGCTTCGACCTGCCGGCCTACCTCGACGACCCGCAGACCCCGGCGGAGCAGGACGCCCGGGCCCGCTACGACAAGGTCAAGGGCAGCGCGGTCAACCCCGTTCTGCGCGAAGGGAACTCGGACCGTCGCGCCCCGGCGGCGGTCAAGAACTATGCCCGCAAGCACCCCCACTCGATGGGCGCCTGGAGCAGCGACAGCAGGACCAACGTCGCGACGATGGGCCACGACGACTTCCGGACCAACGAGCAGTCGGTCATCGTCCCGGCCGACGACACCCTCACCATCCGGCACACGGCCGCCGACGGCACCGTCACCGTCCTCAAGGAGTCGCTGCCGGTGCTGGCCGGCGAGGTCGTCGACGGCACCTTCCTGAGCGCCAAGGCGCTCGAGGCGTTCCTCGCCGACCAGATCGCGCGGGCCAAGGCCGACGACGTGCTCTTCTCGGTGCACCTCAAGGCGACGATGATGAAGGTGTCGGACCCGATCATCTTCGGCCACGTCGTCTGCGCCTTCCTCCCGGAGGTCTTCGCGGCATACGGCCCCGACCTGGCAGCCGCGGGACTGTCGCCCAACAACGGGCTCGGCGCCATCCTCGACGGGCTGGATGCGTTGGGAGACAAGGGATCCGAGATCCGGGCCGCGATCGCCAAGGGCCTCGCGGACGGGCCGCGGCTGGCGATGGTCAACTCCGACAAGGGCATCACCAACCTGCACGTCCCGAGCGACGTCATCGTCGACGCGTCGATGCCGGCCATGATCCGCACCTCCGGGCACATGTGGGGACCCGACGGTGCCGAGGCCGACACCCTGGCCGTCATCCCGGACAGCTCGTATGCCGGGGTCTACCAGGCCGTCATCGACGACTGCCGCGCCCACGGCGCCTACGACCCCACGACCATGGGCTCGGTGCCCAACGTCGGGCTGATGGCCCAGAAGGCCGAGGAGTACGGCAGCCACGACAAGACCTTCGAGATCGCGACCGACGGCCGGGTCGAGGTGGTCAACGCGGTCGGCGAGGTGCTCATGACGCACGACGTCGAGGCCGGCGACATCTGGCGTGCCTGCCAGACCAAGGACGCCCCGATCCGCGACTGGGTCAAGCTCGCCGTGACCCGCGCCCGGGCCGCGCAGACCCCCGCCGTGTTCTGGCTCGACCCCGAGCGCGCCCACGACCGCAACCTCACCGGACTGGTCCAGACCTACCTGGAGGACCACGACACCGACGGCCTCGACATCCGGATCCTCTCCCCCGTCGAGGCGGCCACCCTGTCGGTCGAACGGATCCGCCGCGGCGAGGACACCATCTCGGTGACCGGCAACGTGCTGCGCGACTACAACACCGACCTCTTCCCGATCCTCGAGCTCGGCACGAGCGCCAAGATGCTGTCCGTCGTCCCGCTCATGAACGGCGGCGGCCTCTTCGAGACCGGCGCCGGCGGCTCGGCGCCCAAGCACGTGCAGCAGCTGGTCCAGGAGAACTACCTGCGGTGGGACAGCCTCGGGGAGTTCCTCGCGCTGGCCGAGAGCTTCCGGCACATGGCGACCACCACCGGCAACGCCCGGGCCCTGATCCTCGCCGACACCCTCGACCGCGCGACCGAGGCCCTGCTCAACGAGAACAAGGGCCCGGCGCGCAAGGTCGGCCAGATCGACAACCGCGGCAGCCATGCCTGGCTGGCGACCTACTGGGCCCAGGAGCTGGCCGCGCAGACGAGCGATGCCGAGCTCGCCGCGGCCTTCGCCCCGGTCGCGACGGCCCTCACCGACGCCGAGGAGACGATCAACGCCGAGCTGATCGGCGTGCAGGGGTCACCGGTCGACATCGGCGGCTACTACCGCCCCGACGCCGCCCGGACCGAGGCCGTCATGCGCCCGTCGGCCACCTTCAACGAGATCATCGCCACCCTGGCCTGAAGCCGTCGGGCACAATGAGCCCATGGTCACCCCCACGCTGCCCCAACGCCTCGCCGCCGAGTTCCTCGGGACGTTCGTCCTCGTCCTCGGCGGGTGCGGCGCCGCCGTGTTCTCCGCCGTCCACCTGGCCCCGAACCTCACCACCGGTGCGAGCCTGCAGCTCGGGATCGGGTTCCTCGGGGTGGCCCTGGCGTTCGGGCTCACGGTCCTGACGATGGCGTATGCCGTGGGGCACATCTCCGGCGCCCACTTCAACCCGGCCGTGACGATCGGGGTGGCCGTCGCCAAGCGCTTCGAGTGGAAGGACGTCCCGGGCTACATCGTCGCCCAGGTACTCGGGGGTCTGCTCGCCGGCACCGCCATCTGGGGGATCGCCAAGGGCAAGCCGGGCTGGAGCCGGATCGGCAACATGGCGGCCAACGGCTACGGCGACCACTCCCCCAGCGGCTACTCGCTGCTCGCGGTGCTCGTCGCCGAGGCGGTCATGACCGCCGTCTTCGTCTACATCATCCTGGGCGTCACCGACTCGCGGTCCCCCAACGGCTTCGAGCCGATCGCCATCGGGCTCGGCCTGACCCTGATCCACCTGGTGTCGATCCCGATCAGCAACACCTCGGTCAACCCGGCCCGCTCGACGGCCGTCGCGTTCTTCAACGGCAACGGCGCACCCGGCCAGCTGTGGGCGTTCTGGGTGGCCCCGATCGTCGGCGCCGCCATCGCGGGTGCGACCTTCCACCTGGTGACCGGGGTCGACCGCCGGGACCGGGACATCTCCGGCGAGATCGCGGCCGACGACGTCACCGTCCCGGCGGGCGTCGACCCGGACGCTCCCCGGCCCTGATCTCAGGTCTTCCTTTCTTCACCTTCTTTCCCCGTATGCCGGTCAGCTCGCGAACCACGTCGTCCCGGTGAACGCCCTGGCCCGCTCCAGCCGGCCCTGGGAGGACGTGCGCAGTGGTGGCATCGCGTCCGGGGCGAACCAGCCGACCTCGAGCGACTCGTCGTCGTTGACCCTGGCCACCCCGCCGACCGGTGTCGCGATGAAGGTGAGATCCAGGTAGGTCGACCGGTCACCGTTGGGGTACTCGACGACCCCGGTCGTGGAGACGCTGGCCAGGGCGGTCACCTCGATCCGAACCGCGGTCTCCTCCTCGACCTCGCGGACGACCGCCCGGGCCGGTTCCTCGCCGGGCTCGACGATGCCGCTCGGCAGGGCCCACTCCCGGACGTCCGAGCGCAGCCCGAGCAGGATCCGGCCACGGTCGTCGGTGACCACGGCGGTGACGCCGACGAGCGGCAGCAGGTCGTGACCCACCCGCGACCGGAGGGCCAGGACGAACTCGGGAACCGGCATACGACCACCGTAGTTGGCCCGGCGCACGGACCCCCGGTGACGCTGCTAGCGTCGGTACCGCACCCGATCCGACCCGATAGGACACCCTCGTGAGCGCCTCCCCCGTCAAGGTCGCCGTCACCGGCGCCGCCGGCCAGATCGGCTACAGCCTGCTGTTCCGGATCGCGAGCGGAGCCCTCCTCGGCCCGGATACCCCGGTGGAGCTGCGGCTGCTCGAGGTCACCCCGGCGCTGAAGGCGCTCGAAGGCGTGGTCATGGAGCTGGACGACTGCGCGTTCCCGAGCCTGGCCGGCGTGCAGATCGGCGACGACGCGGGCACCATCTTCGACGGCGCGAACCTGGCCATGCTCGTCGGCGCCATGCCGCGCAAGGAGGGCATGGACCGGGCCGACCTGCTCGCGGCCAACGGCAAGATCTTCACCGGCCAGGGCAAGGCCCTCAACGACCACGCAGCCGACGACATCAAGGTCCTCGTGACGGGCAACCCGGCCAACACCAACGCCCTCATCGCGATGACCAACGCCCCCGACATCCCGCGCGAGCGGTTCAACGCGCTGACCCGCCTGGACCACAACCGGGCCAAGAGCCAGCTCGCCAAGAAGCTCGGCGTGCCGGTGACCGAGATCCACCACCTGGCCATCTGGGGCAACCACGACGACTCGATGTACCCCGACCTCTACAACACCCTGGTGGGCGACAAGGTCGCGTCCGACCTCGTCGACGAGGCCTGGATCACCGACGAGTACATCCCGACCGTGGCCAAGCGCGGTGGCGCGGTCATCGCCGCTCGGGGCCTGTCCTCGGCGGCCTCGGCGGCCAACGCGACGATCGACCACCTGCGCGACTGGGTGCTCGGCAGCGAGGAGTGGGTGTCGATGTCGGTGCCGTCCGACGGTTCCTACGGCATCACCGAGGGCATCGTCTCCTCGTTCCCGTGCACGACCTCGGGGGGCTCGTACGAGATCGTCCAGGGCATCGAGCTGTCCGACTTCTCCAAGGAGCGGATCGCCGCCTCGGTGGCGCGCCTGGAGGGTGAGCGCGACGCCGTCAAGGAGCTCGGCCTGATCTGAGAGGTCTGAGGCTGAGAGCTCTCACACCCGGGTCTGAGAGCTCTCAGACCCGGGCGAGGACGGCCGACAGCGGCACGGGCACCCGATCGACGTCCAGTGCGTTGACCAGCAGTTCCGCGTAGCGTGCCTTGCGCCCGGACTGGGACCCGAGGAAGCGCTTGAGGACCTGCTCGCGCGACCAGTCGCGCTGGGCCGGCATACCGGACAGGAGGCGCAGCGAGTGCGTCTCGCCCGCCGCGTCGATGACCGCTTCGACCGCCTTCGTCCCGAGCGCCCGGATCAGCTCGTCCTCCAGGTCGGCAGTGCACCCGTAGAAGCCCAGGCGAGCCGGCCCGTCCGGCTCGAGGGCGGCAGGCAGCCCGGCCGCCGCGAGCCCTCGGCGGAGGGTGCTCTCCTCCGCGGCGTCGTAGAGCCCCGCGAGCCGGACGCCGAGCCCGCGTGGCCCGTACCGCGACGCGAAGGCGCGGGTGTTGGTGATGCCATCCATCGACACCACCTCGACCCCCTCGGTCGCGAGGTCACGGCTGCACCGCCCGGCCAGGGTGTGCAGGGCCACCCGGTCGCTGTGGCCCTCGACCAGGACGATGGCGCGCGGCGTGTTCACGCCACCCATTGGGCCTGTGGTCACGCCCTCCGGTCAAGCCGTTTCGGGCGGCGACGACAGCTGGGCACCTGCCACGGCGGTCCCGGTGCACACCTCGACGATGGAGCCGTCCACGAGCACGGTCAACGGCCCTTGTGGATCTCCCGGCACCAAGGGGATCCGCAGCCGGGTCGAGGAGACGGTCACCGTGAGCTCGTCAGCGGTGCGCTCGACCTCGATCCCGCTGCCCCGCAGCCCGTCGACGTCGTCGCCGGTCAGGAGTATCCGCGAGGGCTCAGAAGTGTCGGCTTCGAAGGCCGTCACGACGTTCGGGTGCGGTTCGAGGTGGAGTATGCCGTCGACGACCGAGAGCCGATAGGGGATGCTCAGCGCACCGGCCCACCCGGCGTCGATGTCGGCGACGCCACGGATCCAGAAGATGAGGCACGGAACGCCGTCGGCGTCCTCGAACGTCGTGGCGGCGTAGTGCCCTCCGCCATGGGTGATCTGCCGCCACTGCGTGCCCTCGAGCCGGCCGTCGCGCAACTGGCCCACAGACGCAAGCACCTCACCCTCGGCCACGCCGTCCCAGGAGGCGACGATCGCCACGTCATGGCCGTCCACCCGGACCAGGTGGGGACACTCCCATCCGGTGCCCAGCCAGGGCCCACTCCCGTTGGGCGTCCCGACGACGACCTCCCCGTCGAAGGCCCAGGTGACCAGGTCCTTGGAGGTCCAGCTCAGGACCGCGGGGCGGCCGTCGCTGTATCCCGCACCGACCACCATGCGCCACCGGTCGTCCTCCCACCGCACGGAGGGGTCACGGAACATGGCAAGCCGGTTGCGCGTCCGGCGGTCGAGGGGGAGCTCGACCCGGTCGCCGTTCGTCCATCGCTGCCACTCCCCGTCGGACGGGCTCGCCGCCCGCACCTGAGCGACGGCGAAGTCCGGTGGGCTCGGCGAGGTGTAGAGGATCAGGGGCGGCCCGTCCGGGGGTTGGCACAGGGTCCCTGTCCAGCACCCGGCCTCGTCCGGCGCCGGGTCCAGCGCCGTCGAGTGTCGCGTCCAGGTCACCAGGTCAGGGCTGGTGGCATGCCCCCAGCTGATCCGCGGCGTCCAGATCACCTCGTCGGGGATCGCCTGGTGGAACAGGTGGTACTCGCCGTCGTGGTGGACCACGCCATGCGGGTCGTTCAGCCAGCCCTGTGCCGGTGTGAAGTGGTGGACCGGCCGCCGGTCTGCGGCGGCCGGTCCGGTCGAGATCGTCGACTCACTCATCCCATGACACCGCTGACCGGGATGGGGTTGAAGGTTGAGCGGTGGAGATACATCTGGCCTCCTCATGAGACTGTGGAACGTGGGTCGCAGTCCTCACCTCGATGAGCCGGCCGTGATCCCTTCGATGAAGTACCGCTGGGCGAAGATGAACAGCAGGACGCTGGGGACCATCGCCAGCACGACACCGGCCAGGACCACCGAGATGCTGCCGGTGCCCAGGTTCCCCTTCAGGCCGACGAGGCCGAGTGGGAGGGTGAAGTTGCTCTGGGACTGCAGGAAGATGAGCGGCCGGTAGAACTCGGCCCAGAACCCCGAGAAGTTCAGGATCGCCAGGGTGGCGATCGCGGGGGCCGCCATCCGTGCATACACCTTGCTGAAGACCTGGAACTGGGAGGCCCCGTCGACGCGGGCTGCCTCGCCGAGCTCCTTGGGCATCTGCATGAAGTACTGGCGCATGAGGAACGTGCCGAACGCACTGCCCAGTGCTGGGATCACCAGCGACAGCAAGGTGTCCGACAGGCCAAGGGTCCGGATGATGATGAACACCGGGATGATGATGGTCTGGAGAGGGACCATCATCGTGGCCAGGAAGGCCCCGAAGATCGCGTTCTTCCCGGGGAAGCGGATCAGCGCGAACGCGTACCCGCTGAGGGTGCAGGTGATCGTCTGACCGACGACGATCAGCCCGGTCACGATGACGCTGTTGACGAAGAACCTCGCGATCGGCAGCTGTTTGAAGACCGCCGAGTAGTTCGAGAAGTCCGGCTTGAGCGGCAGCCACTGCGGTGGGTTCTGGAACGCCTCGGCAGGGGTGCGCAGCGACGTCGTGACCGTCCACAGCAACGGGCCGAGGGCGACCATGGCCGCCAGGATCAGGACGACCAGACCGATGTAGCCGCCGACCTTCTTGGCTGATTGCGGCCGGGGTGCAGCAGTGACGCTCATTGGTAGAACACCAGCTTTCGGGCGGCGAGGAACTGCAGGCCGGTGATGGCCAGGATGACGGCGAGCAGCAGGATCGCGATGGCCGAGCCGAACCCGAACTGCAGGTTCTGGAAGCCGGCGCGATACATGACGATCGGCATCGTGGTCGTGGCGTTGCCCGGACCACCGGCCGTCATGATGTACGGCTGGTCGAACAGCTGCATCGAGTTGATCATCGCCACCACCGCTGCGAACAGGATGGTCGGGCTGATCAGCGGGATCTTGATCCGCAGGAGGGTCCGGAAGGGCCCGGCTCCGTCGATCTGGGCGGCCTCCAGGACATCGGTCGGGACCGACATCAAGGCGGCGACGAAGAGCACGAAGGTGAACCCGGTCTGTTGCCAGACCGCGACGAGCACGACCGTCACCATCGCACCGATGGGCGTGGTGAGCCACGGGACGTTCGAGATGCCGATCAGGCCGAGGTAGTAGTTGATCACCCCGAACTTGGCGTCGAACAGGTAGCCCATGAAGATCGACACGGCGGCCGAGGACGCCAGCAGCGGCAGGTAGAACGCCGTCCGGAAGAAGACCCGCGACGTGTTCCCGCGACGCTGGTTGACCAGCACCGCGAGGATCAGGCCGAACACGATCTGCAGCACGACGATCGCGATGCCGAGGCCCAGGGTGACCGCGAGGGAGTGCAGCACCGAGCTGTCGCTGACAACGCGCTTGTAGTTGTTGATGCCGACGAACTTCGGGCTGCTGATGACATCCCACGAGAAGAACGACAGGACGAAGGAGGCCAGGATCGGCCCGGCGGTGAAGACGGCCACGAGGATCACCGACAGGGCGATCATGCCCAACCCGAACCTTGCTTCGCGTCGTCGCTCGCGCGACTGGGTGAGCACCTTGTGCGGCGGCATCGCCGTCACCACTGGTTGCGCCTGGGAGACGCTCATCTCAGGTCGCCTTCGAGGCGGCCTCGAGGTCGCTCTGCAGACCGTCGAGGGCACCCTTGGCGTCGCCCGTGGAGATGGCCTGGGTGGTGCGCGTGTTCAGCGCGGTCGCCAGTGCGTTGTAGTACGGCGGCGCGGGGATCGGGCCGGTGTCCGGGTGCTCGGTGAGCGTGTCGTAGAAGACCTTCCAGTTCTTCGGACCGGTGCTCGCGTAGCGCTCGGCGGTCGCCAGGGACTTGTGGGCCGAGGTGGTGACGTTGCCGGGAGCGATGATGTCGAACGACTCCGGCTTGGCGAGGACCTTGAGGACCTCCCAGGCCAGGTCCTTCTTCTTCGAGGACTTGAAGATGGCGTACCCGCCGGTTCCGAACAGGTGCCGCTGGGACTTCCACTTCGGGAAGAACTGGACGTTGAACGAGTCCGGCGCCATGCCGGCGTTGTGCAGGCCACCGGCCCAGAACCCGCCACCGATGGCGGCGCCGATCCGCTGCGAGGCGAACAGGCCCTGGAGGGTGCCGCCGCCGCCCACGTCGGGGGACGGAGCGATGCCGGCCTTCTTCAGGTCGATGAGGTACTGCAGCGACTCGACGACTGCCGGGGAGTTGGCCGTCGGAGCGCCCCACTGGTAGCCACCGCCGCGACCCGCGGCGGCTGCGTTCCCGGCATACGCCGTGCCCCACAGCCAGTCGCCACCGGAGAACTTGCTCTCGGTGAGCAGGTTGCCGCCGTTGGCGTACATGAACGAGGTCCAGCTGCCCCAGAGGCGGACGACCCAGTCGAAGCCGTTGACGCCAGGGATCTTGGCGATCTTCTCGACCGCGTTGTGGAAGTCGTCGATGGTCCAGTTCGGTCCGGGCTCCGCGACGCCGGCCTGGTGGAACAGCTTGGTGCTGTAGAACATGTTGCCGCAGTTGAAGTCGCTGGGCAGCTCGTACAGGTGGCCCTGGTACATCATCGCCTCGACGAGGGACGGGTGGACGTCGTCGAAGTAGGGCTTCATCGACGCCATGTCCTTCTTGACATAGTCGTCGAGCGGGATGGCGAGGTCCTTGGACGCCATCAGCTGCACGCCCTCGGTGGCGACACCGACGATGTCCGGCGCGGTGCCCGATGCGATCTGGGTCAGGACCTTGGCGAAGAAGTCGTTCCAGTCGGTGCCGTTCACCGCGCTGATCTCGAGGGTGACCTTCGAGTCGAGCTTGGTCACCTCGGGCGCCAGCTTGGCCTTCAGTGCGTCGGCCGACTTCTGGTCGCCGAAGTACAGCATCTTGAACGTGCCGGACGAGCTCCCTGAGTCGCTGCCCTTGCTGCAGCCGGCCAGGGTTCCCAGGCCGGCCAGGCCGAGCCCGGCTCCTCCGGCCTGCAACAGCGAGCGGCGGCTGACCGCCGAACCGAACTGGTTCATGACTCCCGACCTCCGAGTCGGTGGGACGAGTACGCCGAAGATTCCATGACAACTCCCTTGGTGCCGCGGTGGAGAAGACGGGCGAGGGCCCGTACTCGAGAACGCCGAATGCTGGTGCTAATACGAATCAGGTGGGCGTCCAGCAAAGAAAATGACAGACCCCAGGAGCGAGGTCAAGATGCGTTATCGAACCGTTATCTCGGGCGCGGGCGCGAGCGTGGACCGTCTCACCAGATGGCCCTCCACCTGGCGCGTGACGACCGGGCCACCTCGGTTGATGGCGTCGAGCAGGACCTTGACGGCGACCTTGCCGAGCTCGAAGTGAGGCAGGGCCACCGTCGTCAGACCGGGGGGGAAGAACGCGGCCAGCTCCTCGTCGTCGTCGTAGCCGACCACGGACAGGTCCTTGGGCACCGACAGGCCGAGCTCGTCCGCCGCGACCATGGCCCCGATGGCGACGCGGTCGTTGAAGCAGATCAGCGCGGTCGGGCGATCCGCGGTGTCCAGGAGCGCTCGCGCGGCGCGATGTCCGCCATCGATCTCCGGGCCCGCGCGCACGACCCACCGTGGGTTCACCCGGACTCCCCGCTCGGCGAGCGCCCGCCGGAACCCGACCTCCCGCTCCTCGCTGGCCGCATCGCCCTCGCCGCCCTGGATGAACGCCAGCCTCCGGTGGCCGGCTTCCAGCGCGGCGTTCGTGGCCATCCAGCCGCCCTTGAGCTCGGACGGCAGCACCGCCGGATGCCCCGGGTATGGTCGCCCGTCCATCCGGAACGCATGGCCCTTGGCCCCTCCGGCTCCCCGCTCCCAACAGTTGACCAGGATCGACGGCACCGACTTCAGGCCGGGAGGCAACGTGACCGGGCCCCAGGACCGCTTTGCGTAGAGCAGTCCGTCGACCTGGCGGTCGACGAGCGCCTGCACCCCGAGCTCGGTCTTCTTCGCATCACCGGAGGTGTTGACCAGGAGCAGCAGGTGGCCGTCTCGCCACGCCTCCTCCTGGCCGCCGAGCACCATCCGACCGGCGAACGGTCCGCTGGCGATGTGGTCGGTGATGAAGCCGATCGTCTTGCTCCGCTTGAGCCGGAAGTTGCGGGCCGCGAGGTTCGGCCGGTAGTCGAGCTCCTCCATCACCCGCCGGATGCGGGCCTCGGTCTCCTCCGCGATGCGCAGCTCGCGCGCCCGCCCGTTCACCACGGCTGAGACGGTCGGCTGGGACACACCAGCACGCTTGGCCACGTCCATCATGGTGATCCGCGAGCGATTGCCCCCCATTTCTCACCCTTCTCGAGGTTGGCAGTGTGGCGAGGTTACCTCGCGCGTCAATGCCTGCCTTCGCAACCAGTCGCCTCCGGAACCTGTCTCGCCGAAGTGCTGACCTGGCCGGGCCCACCGACTGGCAGTGGGGCACACGACCGACGCGGCCCGCACATCGGCTGAGCACGACAACGACCAACGAAGGAGACCACTGCCTGTTGGCCGGCCCGGCCGCTGGTCAGAGGTGGGGGTGCAGGTTCATCGACCGGCCGACGACGCCGACCAGGACACCGAGAGTGACCAGGACCGCGACGTCGAGCCACTGTCGACGGACGACGAGGCCGCCGGCGCGCTCCTTGGGCAGCACCGCGCGCAGCGCTCCCGCGACGAGGCACGAGCCGCTGAAGAGGACGGTGGCGCGCAGGTGGTGGTCGGTGGCGCTGAAGCCGACCGCACCGACCAGCCCGACCGCGAGGACCCACCAGACCCCCAGCCCGTGGGCGACGGGCGCGCGCCGGTCGGGCTCGGGGGGCATCTCAGGCCGTGACGCCGCCGTCGAGCGACCGCTCGGCCGCCAGGACGACGTTGGCGAGCAGCATCGCCCGGGTCATCGGACCCACGCCGCCGGGGTTGGGCGAGATGAACCCGGCGACCTCGGCGACGTCGGGGTGGACGTCGCCGGCGACCTTGGAGCGCCCGTCGTCGCCGACGATCCGGCTGACTCCGACGTCGAGAACGGCGGCACCGGGCTTGACCATGTCCGCCGTGATCAGTCCCGGCACACCGGCCGCCGCGATGACGATGTCAGCCGAGCGCACCTCGGCGGCCAGGTCCCTCGTGCCGGTGTGGCACTGGATGACGGTGGCGTTCTCGGACCGGCGGGTGAGGATGAGCGAGAGCGGCCGGCCCACGGTGATGCCGCGCCCGACGAGGGCGACGCGTGCGCCGGCGAGCGGGATGTCGTAGCGACGGAGCAGCTCGATGCAGCCCATCGGCGTGCAGGGCAGTGGCGCCTCCTTGCCGAGGACCAGCCAGCCGAGGTTGGTCGGGTGCAGGCCGTCGACGTCCTTGGCCGGGTCGACGGCGGACAGGATGGCGAACTCGTCCAGGCCGGTGGGCTGCTGGACGAGGAAGCCGGTGCACGCCGGGTCCTCGTTGAGGGACCGGACGACGTCGAGCACCTCGGCCAGCGATGCCGTGGCGGGCAGGTCGTGCCGCAGGCTGGTGACGCCGATCTCGGCGCAGTCCTTGTGCTTGGCCCCGACGTACCAATGGCTGCCCGGGTCGTCGCCGACGAGGACGGTCCCCAGGCCGGGGACCACACCTCGTTCGGCGAGCCGCGCGACGCGCTCGCGCAGTTCGGTCTTGATCGTCGCGAGAATCGCCTTGCCGTCCAGAACCGTAGCCGTCATCCGCACATCGTGCCATGTGCGAGGCTGCCCATATGGCAACCGTCCATACCCGCGGGCTGCTGCTCGCCGCGGGCGCCGGTCGCCGGATGGGGACCCCCAAGGGACTGCTCCGGATGCCGGACGGCTCACCGTGGGTGGAGCGCGGCGTCCGCGCCCTGCTGGCGGGCGGGTGCGCCGGTGTCACGGTCGTCGTCGGAGCTGCCGCGGCCGAGGTCTCCACCCTCGTCCGTGACCTGCCCGGGACGGACACGGTGTTTGCCGCGCACTGGGCGGACGGCCTGGCGGCCTCCCTCGCCGCGGGCCTCACGTCACTGGCTGACCCAATTGTTCCAGTAGTCACGGGGTCAATGTCACTGCCGGAACAATTGGGTCAGCCAGTGACGGCGGCTGTCGTGCTGCTTGTCGACCTGCCCGACGTCGGCCCCGACGTCGTCGCCCGCGTGCTCGCGGCGGGAGGCGCCGGTCCGACGGCCCTGGCGCGGGCGGCATACGGGAACCGCCCGGGGCACCCCGTAGTCATCGGGCGCGAGCACTGGGCCCCGGTCATCGCCGAGGCCGACGGCGACACCGGCGCCAGAGCCTACCTCGGGCGGGTCGGGGCGCTGCTCGTGGAGTGCGGCGACCTCGCCACCGGGCGCGACCTGGACCGGCCGGGACCCTAGCGTCTGCGTCGCCGAGCGGCGGGAACCCCCAGATCCGCAGACGCACGACAAGCCGGAACCTAGCGTCTGCGCCGCCGAGCGGCGGGAACCCCCAGATCCGCAGACGCACGACAAGCCGGAACCTAACGTCTGCGCCGCCGAAGGGCGGGAACCCCCAGATCCGCAGACGCACGACAAGCCGGAACCTAGCGTCTGCGTCGCCGAGCGGCGGGAACCCTCAGATCCGCAGACGCAAGAAGACGGGGTCAGGGGCGCACGAGCAGGGTGTAGCCGTTCTCCGGGGTCGAGAGGTGGACCGCCGCAGTGCCCATCCCGGCCAGCGCCTTGCTCGCGATCAGGCCCTTGCCGGTGAGCTCCGGTGCGCCGAGCGCGAGCCGGACCGCACCGGCAAGGGAGTCGACGGTCGCCTCCTCCTTGCCGACCGTCACCACCAATCCGGTCGGCCCGCGGACGACGGTCGCGAGGGTTCTTGCCTTGCCGGTCTTGACCGGCCAGCCACCGGACTCCTTGCCGCTGGCCAGGTGCCGCGTCGTCGCGCCCTTCAGCGATCCCGGCCCGGCCTTGGCCGCCCCGATCCGCAGCCGGACCTTGGCATCGAGCCGCTCGCCGAGCATCCCCAGCAACGGGGTCGCGTCGTCGGACGGGCCGAGGAGCGACAGGTTGCGCTGCCCCACGTGCCGGTCGTGATTGGCGTCGAGCACCCCGCCCCACGGGTCGGTCGCGCACTCGACCGTCGCGAGGAGGCACTGGTGGAGCAGGCCGGTGTTCTGGATCGTCCACGTCGTCGGGATGAGGACGATGCCGTGGGCACGGCCGCTCTCCCGGTCGCCGAGCTCGGCCCAGGCGCCGCCGATCGGGTTCGGGGTGTAGCGCGGGTCGGGAGTGCCGCTGAAGAAGCCCGGCTCGACCCACCAGACCGACACCCGGACCCCGTGCGCAGGGAACCGGCCGAGGTTCCAGATGTGGACCCCCACCGTGTAGGTCTCCCCCACGGTCGGGCTGACCACCGCCCGGGACAGGTCGATCGGGCCGCCGGGCGGGACGTCCGCGGAGCGGAAGAGCCAGATGTCCGGGCTGAGCCAGGAGGGCGTCGACGGCCAGACCGGGCGCTGGCCGCGGTCGCCGGCGGCAGCGCGAATCAGCAGGTGGGGGAACCACATCCGGTCCCGGTCGGCGTCCTTGAGCAGACCACCGAACCGGTCGCGGAGCGCGGCGGCCGGGCCGCCCGGCTGCCACCCCGGCGGCGGGTCGTCCAGGGTGGTCCGCCACGGCGGCAGGTCACCGGCGACGCCCTTGCCGGGTGGGACGGCACCGTCCTCGTCGACCTTCGGCTGGCGTCCGGGACCGACCACTGGACCGTCCAGTCGGCCGAGCAACTGGTCGTGCTGTGCGAGGTTGTCGAGCAGCCGGCGCCGGGGGTCGCGGGCGACGCGGCGCGGGTCGATCGGGTCCGGGCTCATCGCTTGGCCTCCTTGCCCCAGGGCGGCATACCGGCGCGGTCGATGTCGGTCTTCATCTCGTCGGTGAGCCCGTGGCCGGCGGGGTCTACGTCGACCCCGACGGTCCCGGTGCAGGAGACCCCGGTCCCGTCGAGGTAGTGCACCCGCAGCGCCCGGGCCGGCGACCAGGAGTGCACGTCGATCCCGTGCGCCGCACCGGCATGAGCGTCGTGGACCCAACCCGGGACCAGCTGCGCGGGCGGGCTGCACGGCTGGGTGAAGGTGTAGGTCGGGTCCGGCGCCGGCTGGAACGTGAACGCGGGGTGTGCCTCCCACATCGGCACGTCGTCGGTCGGGTCGGCCGGCGTCCCGAGGTCGACCAGCTCGGGCGTGTGCCGGTCCCAGTCCCAGCAGCGCCAGCCGTAGCCGCGGTCGGAGTCCAGGTTGAAGTCCGGCACGTCGACACCGGTCGTCAGCTTCGAGACGAGGTACAGCGTGTAGTCGACCGGATGTCCGAGGTGCTCGTCGAGTGGGAGGTGGTCGTGGCTGGCCTGCTCGGTCTCCCGCGGGTCGGCGGCCCTCTCGTATGCCGCGGCCGCGCCGAGGTCGGTCGCCGCGCCGGTGAGCAGGGTGTCGGCCCGCTCGCCGCCGGCATACGGGCCAGCGTGGGTGAGCCCGCCCTCCCAGCCGAGCGTCGCACCCGCCAGGTTGGTCCGCGGGTACCGCCAGGGCGCGACCCACTCGCTGTATGCCGTGGGGTCGGCTCCGCCGGGCAGGTGGGTCAGACCGCTCCAGCTGTTCGCGTCGATGTCGGACTGAAGGTCACGCGGGGTGTCCCGCGGGAATGCCGGGTCGGCGTCGAACTCGCTTGTGCGGGAAGGCCGCCCGCTCGGTTCGTTCATCGGCGTCAGCAGCGGGGAGAAGCCGGCGAGGTCGGCGAGGTCGGCGAGCAGCTGGCCGGTGAGGTAGGTGCTGGAGATGCCGAGGGTGGTCAGGCCGGCATCGACCTCCTCCGGCTCCGGCACGTGGAAGCCGGTCATCACGAGCAGCCGGCGGCAGGCGAGGTAGAAGTCGTGGAGCGGCACGACGACGCCGTAGTAGATCGTCGCCCGGGCCGGGAAGGTGGCCGGGTCGAGCGGGGCCGCGCCGAGGCTGGCGACCCAGGCCGCGATCTCCCCGAGGTAGATGACCCAGGCGACGATGGCGAGCAGGATGTCAAGGATCGTCAGCTCGTGGTCGTCCATCTCCGCGCCCTGGTCCGCGTCGGTGTTGTTCGCGCCGGGCGGGGTCGGGAACGGGCGGTCGACGAACACCGACGGCGGGGGCGGCAGCTGGACGGCGAACCCGGATGACGCCATCATCCGCAGGTACCGGAACGCCAGCTCCCACATGATCCGCAGTGACTTGTCGTTGGGTCGACCGTCGTCGGTGAAGGCTGGGTCGCCGGTGTTGAGCACCTCGGGCGTGATGTCCGGAAGGGTGTCTGCATAGACCGTCTTGAAGGTCGCCATGAGCGCCTCGACGAGGTGGTCGGGCAGCTCGTGGGTGTCCTTGTCGAACCGCTGGTGCCGGGCGTTCGCATCAGCGGCCGACGGCCCTGTGGGGTATGCCGGGAAGGCACCGAAGTAGTCGAAGAGCGGGGCGTCCATCCGACCGGCATACGGGGCGGTCGTGCGGTCCCCGAAGACGATCCGGAAGTGCAGGCCGGAGGTGCCGAAGGAGCTGTAGGTCGGCTGCATGCCGTGCTGGGTCGTGTAGGCCTGGGAGTCGAAGTGGTTCTCCACGAGGTGGTGCCGCTGCCAGTGCAGCCGGAACGGGCCGCCGGACTTGGCGTTGGTGAACGGGTGGCCGGTCACGTCGGTCGCGCAGTGGCTCATCCAGCCGATGGCGAAGACCTGCTGCGCCTGGGCGTCGAAGGTGGCCTTGGCGTCGCCGGCCGCGACGGCGGCGAGCTCGGCCGCCCGGGCGGTCTCGTACATGGTCCGGGGGACGTCGTAGGTGCGGCGGTAATGGGTCATGTCCGACCAGTAGAACGCCGACTCGGCGACACCCTGCGGCGGGCCGGAGGTGAGGATCCCGAACAGGTCGTGGAACCGGGTGACGAGCCCCTCGAGCGCCGCGAACATCGCTGAAGACAGCTCGTCCATCGCGGCACCGATCTGCCCCGCGAGACCACTCGTCAGCCCGTTGGTGAGGTCGGCGTCGTTGGACGACGTCGAGCCGAACCAGTCCTCGTAGGGACCGATGAGCTGGCTGTCGATGACCTCCCAGGTGTCGAGCAGCCAGGTCACGACGTGCATGAGGACCGAGCCGACCGGCTCCTTGAAGTCGGGGAGCAGGTAGAACAGGTCCGGCCCGAGGGCGCCGACGGCCAGGTAGTTGCGCCAGGTGTGGCACAGCTCGCCCAGCCGCTGCGCCTCGGCCGGGTCGAGCCCGAGCGCGGGCGGCACGTCGGCGGCGCGGAGCCGGTCGGCGGCGAGCTTGGCCGCCTCCATGTGGATGTACCAACCCGGCATCGGTGCGCTCCTAGGGGATCAAGCCGGTGAGGAGGGTGACCAGGCTCTGGCCGGCGAGGCCGTTGGGGTCGATCTTGTCGACCTCCTCGGGGATGACCGCGGTGTCCGTCGGGCCGGCATACACCGGCGAGCAGCGGCCCTGCCCACCGCCGGAGAGCAGGTCGACGAGCACGTCGTATGCCGACTCGGGCTCGGCCAGGCGGGTCCACAGGGCGGTCGTGTCGGCGGCCGA
Organism: Intrasporangiaceae bacterium; assembly: GCA_021324575.1. GTDB lineage: Bacteria > Actinomycetota > Actinomycetes > Actinomycetales > Dermatophilaceae > Nostocoides. The sequence goes on from JAJPIW010000043.1 coordinate 29,286, forward strand.
GGTCGGGATCGGGATGCCCAGCCGGGTCGCCATCAGCTCCTGGCGGTAGCGGGCAATGGCCGCGCTCACGCCGCGGTCGTCGATCCGGCGGTCGATGGAGACGACGTCACAGCCGCCGTCAAAGGTCATGCCCCGCCGCCGCCAGTGGCTCGTCCCGACGACGGCATACACGTCATCGACGAGGCAGACGGCGGAGCGGCCGACGGTGGACCGGCCGGGGAAGCCGATCGGCTGGAACGCCGCGACCCGTATCCGCGGCGCGCTCCCGGCCGCGGCGACGAGCAGCTCGAGGGCGGCCTTGCGGTCGCGGAACGCGCCGCGCACCCAGCTCTCCTTGGCCGGGTCGAAGTCGGGCAGGCGCGGCAGGCAGATCATCACCTTGAGCCGGGGGTTGGCGGTGAGCCGGTCGCGCAGCAGCGTGACGAGGTCGACGAGGTGGGTGTCGGCGTCCTGCGCGGTGCGGGCGAACATGGCCGACTCGACGTAGACGTACTCCCGGGCCTCGGCGACGGCCCGCGCGATCGACCACATGGCGTCGCGCTGCCCGCGCTTGGCCGTGGCGATCTCGCGTTGCAGCTCGCGGCGGAGCCGCGGTTCGTTGGCGATGGTCACGGCCACCGTCGACCCGGGCGCGATCGCGTTGGCGATCGTGCTGGCCAGGCCCTGGACCGAGTCGGTGTCGGAGGGCACCGGCAGGAAGGACAGCTCCGGGCTGTCGGTCAGGGCCGAGATCGTCTCGAGCACGGCGGCGGCGACGTGCGGCTGGCCGCTCGCAGGCGGCGGGTCGGCAGGCGGGACGTTCCAGTTGTCCCCGTCGGTGCTGACGACCCAACCCGGCAGCGGCGGGACCGGCACGACCGACTGGCAGCGTTTGAGGGCATGCAGCGCGAGGTCGTATGCCAGCTGCCCGCCGACGCGGACGCCGGACAGGTGCGCGTCCGGTCCCGCCGGGTTGCCCGGGTCGGCCAGCTGCGGTGTGGCACAACGGGACTCCCAGTCGTAGCGGGCTCCGGTCAGGACGGCGTTCCACGCGTAGGTCGTGCTCGGCGCGACGACGGCGCCGAGGGCGAGCACGGTGTCGAAGCGCGCCTGGCTCGGCAGGTGCGGCCCGATCCGCGGCGACGTGCCTTCGTTGGACAGCCAGCGCGCCCAGTCCTCGACCGAGCCACCGCTGCCGGGCGAGGAGCCGGTGCCGCTCGGTGCGGGGATCCCGAAGGCGCTCACCGGGGCGATCGAGGTGAAGCCGGAGCCGGCGAGCAGCGCCGTCACCGGACCTGCAGCAGTGCCACCGAAGACGGCCGAGTTGTCGACCCACGGAACGGGGGCTCCGACCACGAGGTCGACGGCCGACACCATCCGGCGGGTGCCGTCGCGGGCCACGGCCACGAGGTCCACGGACAGGTGCGCCTCGGTCGGCGGCGCCTCGACCGGGCCGAGGGCGAAGGGGTTGACCAGGAGCAGGGTCCCGCCGGACGTGGCGACGACCGTCGAGCCGCCGTCCCCGCGGACGAAGGAGGGGTCCTCGCCGATGCCGCGGATCACCTGGAAGGTGCGCGGGTAGGCCCGCACGTGGGTCCCGTTCGGCAGCGACCCGGCCGTGAAGGTGAGCACCACGTCGTGGTTCGGCCCGCTCGCCGGGACCGCCCAGTTCGCCGTGACCAGTGCGGTCGCCGGAGCTGGCGGGACCGGGTCCCAGGCCCGCACGGCCGCACCGTCCGCCGGGCTCGGCGCCGGGCCGGTCGGGAAGGCGGGCCAGTGCGCCGCGGCACCCGGCCCGGGCGGCAGGGTGAGCGCCGGGGTGATCATCGGCGAGCAGAGCAGCCCGAGCCGGTCCGCGGCGCTCGGCCAGGCGCCGACGACCGCACCCATCGCACCCAGGACGTCGTTGCCGTCGACGAGGTAGTCGAAGTCGGCCACTGTGCGACGGACGACCGGCAGCGGCGCGCCCGCCGGCATGTCGTCCTCGGCCGGGGCGTCGGCGGCGGCGTTGAAGCTCCGGTTGCCGAGCAGGTGCCAGTCGACGTCGACCGCCATCACCCGGAAGAACTGGTGGGCCAGGGTCGGCGCCCCCGTCCCGGTCGGCAGCGGGGCCGGCGCCCAGGCGGTCTTGTCGAGCGTCCCACCCGGTGCCGGCCCCCAGAGCACCTGGCCGTCGGGCGGGCTCGCGACGGTCGAGCCCGCAAGCCCGATCGTCTGCCCGACGGCCAGGTCGACCAGACCGGTCCCGGACGTCACCGTGGTGACCACGGCGCCGGTGCCGTCCAGGACCGAGACCTCGCTGCCGGTCCGCATCGACCGGTATGCCGCCCCATGTGGGCTGACCACGTGCACCCGGACGGCCGACCCGGTGAGTGCGGCGATGGTCGCCACTCCCCCGGCGCTGCTCGTGGCGGACGTGGACCCGGCCCCGGCGAGCGCCGGCCGCCAGGACAGCAGGTCGGCGAACAGGCTGGCCACGGCGAGGGGGTCGATGGCCAGGCCGCGCTGGTCGTGGAACGACACGGCGGTCGCCCCGCCCACCCCGAGCGACTCACCACCCCGGAACCAGGACATGAGCGGGTTCGCCGGCACGGTGATCCCGTGGACCAGCATGGCGGCCGGCACCGGCCGGCCGACGGCCGCGGCCGCCCCGAGCCGGGTCCGCACGAGCGACTGGAGCCGGTGGACCGCCTCCGGGTGGAGGGCGAGCACCCCGGCGGCGGTCGTGACCGGAACACCCGAGGGAACGGCATACGTGACGGGGTGGGCGACCTGCTCGTAGGTGCCGGTGAAGGGCGCGGTGAGCCCGGTGATCGTCAGGCGAAGGGTTGTCGCGTCGAGGGTCGGGGAGGGGCTGGAGTCCCCGCTCCAGACCGTCCCGAGGGCCGGCACGGTGAGGCCGAGGGCGTCCAGGCCCTTGCTGTTCAGCTGGCCCGCGACGTCGTTGCTCGTGAGGACGGTGGTCGACGCGATGACGGTCATGCCGGTCCTCCTAGGGGATCTGCCGGGTGATGGAGGTCGTCGTGCCGTCGGGCGCGACGATGGAGACCTGGATCGAGCCCGCGCGCCGGACCCCGACGAGGACCGTGCTCACCCCGGCGACCCGCTTGCTGTGCGCGAGCGGGATGACGTACTTGGGGCTGTCCAGGATGGTGCCGGTCTTGGGCAGGTACGGGAGCCTGGGGAAGTGCATCGTCGTGGTGACCGCCTTGCTCTTGATGGCGGGCGGGACGGGTTTGGGGAGCAGCCGGACGGTCAGCACGTAGTCGCCGGCGCTGGTGGAGTTGGGCACGCTCGTGGTGAACGCGAGGATCCAGCCGTTCGGCTCGGCATGGACGACCGGGTTGACGATGTCCGGCGGGGTCGAGGCGGCCGAGCCGGGCGGCACGAGCAGCACGCGCTCGGTCATCCGGCCGATGGGGTCGGTGAGCCGGAGCCGGACCCGCAAGGACACCGTCGGGTCGCTGCGCCGGACGAGGAGGTGCAAGGGCGTGGCGCCACCGGTCGTCGGGTCGCGCCACACACCGGAGTCGGGCGCAGCCGGTGCCGCGGTGGGGAGCTGCGCGAGCGTCCAGGCCGCCACCGGAGCCGGGACGGCGGTCGACGTCGTCGCGTCCCACGACTGGAGTGCGACGGCGGTCTGGACCCCCGCCGCATCGACCGCGAGCACCTCGGCCTCGAGCCGGTGCGGCCCGAGGACCGTGTCGTCGACCGGTGCCGTCGTCACGACGTCGATCCGGGCGTTGGCCGAACCGCTCGTCGGCAGCACGTATGCCGGCATCGGCAGGTCGGGGTCGCCGGCCGGCGGGACGACGACCGACCGCACGACACTGGCGGGCGAGCGGACGCCGTACTGGCCCTTGTCGGGGTCGTCGGCGCCCCAGGCCACGGCCCGGTAGAAGACCGGCTTCCACGACCCCGGGCTGGTGTCGTCGCCGGTGACCAGCTCGATGCCGCCGACGGTTGCCGGCTCGACGGTGAAGCCGCCCGCGGTCCCGGTGATCGAGGCGAACGGCGGGCCCATCGTGTCGACCTCGTTGGCCGCGAGCGGCACCCGGACCCGGTGCAGGTCGACCTGCCGGACCTTGGCGTCACCGGCCCGGCGGATCCGGATCGCCGCGGCATACGACGTGGGTGTCGTCGTCGTGACGGTCCGCCGGCTGACCTCGATCTGCGGGGCAGGCGGCGCCACCGTCTGCGGCGCGGCGAACGCGACGAACCGCTTGCTGCACAACGGATCCGAGGTGCTCGGCCAGTCCGACTCGACCTCGCCGCCGCTGGCCCCGATGACGACGAAGAGGTGGATGTCCTTCGTCCCGCGCGGCAGCGTCACCGTCGTGGACGTGCCGGTGATCGCCACCGTGGACTCGCGGGTGAACGGCCGCCGGTCGGGGTCGACACCGAAGAGGGTCCGCAACCTGGCCAGCCGGGTCGTGAGGCTCTCCGAGGGCAGCGGCTCGCGCTCGTTGTGGAAGGCGCGGAACGTGGACTCGGCGCACGTGTAGACGCGGTAGCTCACCGCCCCGGCCATCGGCGACCAGGTGAGGTTGGCGTGGTGCAGCCCGTCGGCGTCGCGCATGCTCGCGAGGACGACGGCCTCGTAGGTCGAGGTGATGACCGGCGGGCGCGGGTCGGCTGCCGAGACGACGGTCGGTGTCGAGTTCCACGGACCGACCCGGTGGGTGGCGCGCGCCTCGGTGCCGCGGGCCCACAGCGCCAGGCCCCAGCGTGCGGACGACGGGAAGTCGACGGACAGCCCGGTCAGGGTGAGCCGGTAGCGGCGGGCGCCGCGGTTCTGCAGCGGCAGCGCGACGACGCTCTGCCCGTCGACCGAGACGTGCGCGACCGTGGCCGACAGGCCGGCCCCCGCGGTGACGCTCGTCATGCTGCCGTCGGCGGCGAAGGCGATGGTGACCAGCGTCCCGGCCCCGGTGGCGGTGTAGGCGTTGCCGGGCGGCGGGGTGAGGTCGGCCGGCGGGTCGTCGGGCCAGGTCTGCGGGTAGGTGCGTCCGGTGACCTCGATCGTCTGCGGGCTGCGCGAGGCCCAGTTCCACGACAGGTCCACGACGAGGGTGCCCGGGCAGGCACCGGCGGCGACGGTCGTGTCGAGCTGCGGTCCGGTGAGCGTCACCTTGCCGACCGGCGGCTCGGTCACCGCGACCCCGGCCTCGGCCCACGCGGACCAGACGCCGAAGACGTCCTGGGTCGCCACGGCATACGAGAGCTGGTTCGGGTCGGTCGTGCTGTCGATCCCGTATGCGGTGTCGGCGAGCGACCGGCGGCTGGGGTTCGTCGTGCTGACCGTGGCCCCGAGCGGCTGGCGGGCGACGTCGAGCGGCCGGGCCACCATGAGCAGCTCCGGCGCGACGGTCGGGGCGGTGGCGCGTCGGGCCAGGGCATGGCTGCCGACGAGGAAGGGCAGGAGCGTGGACGGGGCGTCCCAGGACACCGTGACGATGGCGCGGAACGGGTCGTCCAGGACGTCGGGCGCCTGGTTGCCCGTCGTCGCGGCGGCCATCGCGGCCGGAACGGGCGGTGGCAGGGTCGGGCCGGGCCCCAGGATGAGCGCCGCCCGCTCGACGTCGTTGCCGCTGCCGTCGACGAAGGTGGCGGTGACCATGAAGTCCGGGGCGGCCACCGTGGTCCCGACGGTCGAGACGTGCGTGGTGGTCCCGATGCCGACCGTGCCCTGGCTGCGCGGCAGCGGGTAGGCCGTGCCGAAGCCGGTCACGAGCGCGTCGAGCGGGTCGCTGCAGGCGCCGTAGAGCAGGACGCGCAGCGGGTTGAACTGGGCCTGGGCGGTCTGGCCGGTGGGGGTGGCCAGGTTGCGGGTGAAGGTCTGCTGGTCCTGCTGGTCGGACGGGACACCGTCGACCATGGCGATGAAGTCGTCGAGCATCTCGGCGTTGAAGACCTTGATGATGGCGTTCGGGTCGGCGAGCACCCACGGCTCGACGGTGATGCCGCTCGTGATCTCGTCGGACCAGCCGGAGAACGGCGCACCCCGGCGGTAGCGGTCGAGGGCGGCCGAGGGCGGGTCGGTGAGCGCCGAGACCATGCCCTGCTTGGCCGACAGGTCGGTGGCGGTCGCGGTCCGGCCGTCGCCGGGCAGGCCGACGATCTCGATCTCCTTCCAGGCCGGGTCGTCGGCGTCGTCGAACGCCCGGCCCTGGATGGCGTTGACCGCCGAGCCGGCCGGCAGCGTGATGACCCGGATCTCGGGGGCCGTGAGCCGCACTGCGGCGGCCCCGGACGCGAGGACACCGAGAGCCACGACCGGGGAGGCGAGCGGCATACCGGCCCACGCGACGGCGGCACCGCCCGGGCCCGCGGACAGGGAGACGACGACCTCGGCATACGTGCTGTCCAGGAGGAGGGTGGTGCCGAACGGGCCGGGGAACGGGGAGTACTTGACGTCGGCGTACTTGCCCGCCCGCTGCCGGGTCCAGACCGTGAACGGGGTGCGGGGGTAGCCCAGGGTCGAGGAGAACGCCCAGCGGAGCTGGACCACGCGAGAGGTGTCCAGGCCGCGCTTCTTGGCGACCGCGTCGACGGCGCCGGCGGAGGTGTGCACACCCGGCACCGTGGCCCAGTCCACGACGCTGCCGATGCCGATGAAGGCGTGCGGGTCGACGAGTCGGCCGGCCATCAGATCTCCTCCCAGGGTGCGTGGTCGAGGAGCAGCTCTGCCACCGGCGCCTGGCGCAGCCCCGGGTCGAGGAACGGCAGGTCGGGCAGGGCCGGTGCGGTGAGGTTGACGACGAGGCTCGTCCCCCGCTGGTTCGGCGCGAGGACGACGAAGGCCCGCTGGTTGCCCGGCGCCCAGACGATGTCGGTCACCGCGGTGCTGCCCGAGGTGGTCAGGCCGAGCCAGTCGCGTTGCTCGAGGATCCAGCGCTGGGCGGACGGGTTGGTCGTCGTGTCGGTGACGTCCTTGGGGTAGTGCCGGCTCCGCGCCAGCGGCTCCATCGCGTCGATGAGGATCGCGGCCGGCTGCGGGAGGGCGCTGCCGGACTGCTCCCAGAAGACCACGACGCGGGGCTTGTCGGGCACCGGCATCGGCTCGATGTGGTGGCCCAGCAGGTGGTTGTCCAGGACGCTGCCGAGCGGGTGCGTGCCGATGCCGCCACCACCGAGCATCGAGGAGAAGGTGCCGGGCTCGCAGGACCGGGCCGTCGGCAGGAGGCTCGACAGGGACCAGGCGAAGGCGCCGAGGGTGCCGTAGCCGCCGGTCGTGAAGTGCCGCCGCAGGACCCGGGGACCGCGCGCGTCCGCGGCCGCGCCGGCGTCGACGAGCTCGACGTCCAGGAGGTAGTCCATGAACAGGTCGAGCGGGATCTGGATGTCGAGCACGCCGTGGCTGCTGCTCATGCCGTCGACGTCGACGCAGAACGTCTCGCCGGTGGCCGCGTGTGCCTCGTTGTACTGGGCGATGGCGTCGTCGACGGCCTGGTGCCACGGCGACTTGACGACGCCCTCGACCTGCTGGACCGTGCCGCCCGCGCCGGAGGTGATGGGCAGCGGCATCGGCGTGGTCGTCGTGCCGCCCGGGTGCTGGCCGTTGCTCGCCTCGATCCGCAGCCGCAGCTCCTTGCCGTGCTCGGCGAAGATCCGGTCGACGTCGTGGGTGTTGAAGACCAGCTTGAGGTCCTCGCCGCCGAAGTAGCCGGTCTCGCCGTCGTCGGGGAGGCTGACCATGACCCACGGGTCGAGCCGCACCTTGGTCGGGTCGGGGGTGTCGGTGAAGATGAGGCCGGGTCGCGGGTTCGGGTCGCCGCTGCCGATCGTCGGGTCCTGCGGGTCGGTGGCGATGGTGTCGGTCCGGAACCAGAAGACCTGGGTCTGGCCACCGGTGTGCCCGTCGCCGGCCCGGTCGGCCGTCCAGGTCGCCGTGATCCGGTAGGTCGAGTCGGCCTTCAGCAGCGCGTTGTCCGAGGCGTTGGGCCCGACGGCGTTGGTCAGCTGGGTGCGGTCCTGGGCGATCTGCGTGGTGTCCCAGTCCGAGCGGGCGACCTCGGCGCCGGTGACCATCGAGGCCGCGGCGAGGAAGTATGCCGTGGGGACGGTTCCGCTCCCGGTGGTCGCGGCCGCGGCATACGTGAGGTTGGTCTGCAGGGTGGCCTTGCGCGGGACGCCGAGCTCGACGACCGCCGCGTCGAGGTGCTTGGGAACCTCGAGGTAGGCGACCTGCAGCCCGGCCTGCTGGGCCGAGCGGACGAGGTCGTCGACGTCGCTGCCCCACGGGCCGGTGAGGTCGGTCCAGTGGCCCGGGAGGGCGCGCCCCTGGCTGAGCAGGTCGGTGGCGGCGACCGTGACCCGGTCCAGCTCGCTGCCGTCGGCGGCGAGCACGCGGGCGACCACCGGGACGAACTTCTGGCGGCCGGCGGCCGGGAGGAAGAGGAGCAGGCCGAGCGCGGCATACGGCCCGCTGTGGATCTGGACCCGGTTGACCAGCTCGAGGTCCTCGTCGGTGAGGCCGGCCTGCTCGAGCTGCTTGCGGACAGACTCGTCAGGGAAGTTGGTGACCCGGCCGAGGTCGTACTGGGGCGAGAGGAGCGACTTGACCGGGCAGAGCGGGCCGCTGGGGGTGCCGGTGCCGGTGCCGGTGTCGACGGGGGTGGTGGCCAGGCCGGGGGCGGTGAGCCGGCCGATGAACGACACACCCTGCAGCGCGAGATCCATCGTCGCGCGGGAGAGCCTGGCCCCCTGGCCGGCGCCTCGGGCGACGTCGAGCAGGCTGGCGCGGGACCCGGCGGCGAGGTCCTGCAGACCCGGCATCGCCGCGGTCGCCTTGGTGTGGAACGCCGAGCTGATCCGGACGTCGAGGGAGTCGGCGTGCGGCGCGACGACCGAGCGCACGACGTCGCCGGCCGGGAGCAGCTCGCCGGAGTGGGTGCGGCTGTCCAGGGGCCCGCGACCGCCGACGACGACCTTGGGGCCGGCCAGCGCACTGTCCCGGACCGCTCGCAGCGCGGCCGGGGTCGTCGGGGTCGTCGGGGTTGCCGTGGCGTGGAGCACGGAGGTGCCCAGGTGGGTGAGGTCCGGACGCGGCTTGGTGCGGTGGCACTCGACGGTCCCGCCGACGACCCAGGCCGGCATGACCCCGCGCAGCAGGTCGATCGAGGCGTCACCGGTGCGCCACGGCTCGGTGACCCGCAGGTCGGTGTCGGGGCCCGAGCTCCGCTGTGTCCCAGGCGGATCCGGCCACGCCACGCCCTCGAGGTCCCATCCGGTGTCGGAGGGGCCGAGCGGCTCGAGCTTGAACGTCCACAGCACCTCGGCGGGCGGCGCGGCGGGCGTGCAGACGGTGCCCCAGCGGCGGGTGACGTCCTCGACGAGCCGGTCGGTGTACTCGATCGCCTTGGTGGCCGGGGTCGGCGCCCAGGTGAGGAGGGCCAGCTGGGCGGCCGGGTTGGCGTCGGTCGCCGAGTTGATCGTCCACCACGCGACCGGGGCGGTCGACCCGGTGAGGGTGACCGGCTCGATCTGGCCGTTGCCCTTGACCCGCTCCAGCTTGAGGTCCTGCAGCCGGTACCGGTACTTCTCACTCCCGCGCACGGCATACCCCGTGCTGTCGACACCGGGCGCGGCGGTGAGGTTCGTGCCGAGGCCGCCGATCGTGACCGTCCCGTCCGGCCCGGCGGGGACGGTGAAGGAGATGACCGGGATGGCGTCGATCGGGACGACCGGGAGGTCGCCCGCGGCCGGGCGCGAGGCGCCCTGGACGGCGACGCCCAGGCTGACGTCCATGCCCTTGTCGACGCCGGTCCCCTGGGCCAGGGCCGGCGAGCGGGACTGGAGCGAGACCTTCTCGATGAGGGTCGGGATGGGCGCGGCGATCTCGGGGCCGGAGATGGTGATCTCGACGCACCCGGACACCGAGAAGAAGAGGAACGACACGTGGCCGCAGGCCTTGCCGTGGACGTAGAGGGTCAGCTCGCTGCTCGGCTCGCCGTTCGGCCCGACCGTGGGCTGCTCGCTCACCTTGACCGTGAGACTCGCGTCGGCGCCGATCGAGATGATCCACAGCCGCAGCTCCCCGACGACCCAGATGTTGCCGGCGAGGATGAACGGGTCGAACCCCATGACGGCGTCCATTCCGCCGCCGAGCTTGAGGTAGAGGCCGGCGTCGACGTCGCCCCAGGTGAAGCTGGCGGCCAGGCCCATCGCGATGGCGAAGCCCTTGATCGCGGGCAGGGTGTCGTGGCCGTTGTCGAAGGCGGCGATGTCCTTGCCGCGGAACATGAGGTAGCCGGTGCCCTTGACGATGCCGAGGACGTCGACCTCCACGAGCGCGCCGTAGGGGGCGTGCGCGCCGAGGTAGATGTGCCAGTCGTCGCTGTCCGAGCCGAACGGGAAGACCGCCTCGACCGGGATGACGATCTTGACGAGGTCCTCGATCTCCCAGGTGACGATGATGCCGATGAGGAAGTGCTCGGGGCTGATCTCGATGATCGCCAGGATGCCGACGCTCTGGCCGACGCCGTCCATGCTCGGCGGCGGGCTGAGGATGTGGGCGTTGAGGATGATCGCGATCCGCGGGCCGGGCAGCTCGAGCAGGAGCGTCCCGTCCAGGTTGAGGATCGTCCCGCCCTCCATCGTCCCGATGAGGATGCCGACGCCGAAGACCCAGTTGTCGATCTTGGGTTCCCAGAGCTTGGTGACGCCGTCGGGGGCGACGAGCTTGTGCGGCTGGCCCTCGGACTTCTTCAGCCAGTTGAGGGACGGGTTGCTCGGGCCGGCGATGTCGGCGCGCTTGTAGTGCATCCCGAAGATGCCGCGGAAGCCGAAGATCCCCAGGCCGGAGTTGGCGAGCGGTATGCCGGCCGGCAGGACGATGTTGAGCGAGACGAAGACGCCGGTGGCGGTGCGGCCGTTGATCGGCGCGAACTGGGTGACCTCCAGGGCGGCGGCGACCCGGACCGACACCGGGCGGATGGTCAGGTCGATCTGGCCGCCGATCGTCTTGTCCCCGTTGGCCGCCGTGCTGATCGACATGTAGCCCGAGCCGACGAGGGCGCCGGGGATGTCGACGCTCGCGGCGAGGGCGGTGAGCTCGGGCGCGCGCAGGTTGCCGCCGGGGGTGTCGGGCTCGAGGTAGGCGCGCACGCTGGCCCGCTCGATGGAGACGACACCGAGGTCGATGGCCATCCCGATGTCGACCTCGAGAGTCATCGGGTTGCTCCGCGAGAGGCGCGCGCCGAGGACGCGCAGGATCTGGCCGAGCGGGTCGCCGATGTGCAGCCCGCCGCCGCTCGCCACGTCGATCGTGTAGCCGCGGCTCGCGTCGAAGATCGGCCGGAACGCCCACCGGTCCTGCCCGTCGTCGCGGTTGGTGAGCGACAGGCCGATCGCCTTGTAGCGCACCTTGAGCGGCTTCTCCGGCTTGATCTCCACGAGGTGGTCGAGGATGTCGACGGACCAGTCCATCTCGACGTCGATGAGCAGGTTGCCGGTGAAGCCGCCGTCGCGCTGGGTGTGGAAGTACTCGGCGCCGAACAGGATGACCCGCTCGACGGTGAACCACGGCAGGGCGGCGACGATCGCGGGGACCGCCAGAGCCGCCACCGACAGGGCGGCGTCGACGACGGCACCGTCGCGTCCCTCGGCGAGGTGTTGGGCGGCGTCCACCGGCGGCGCGGCGGCCAGGAGCGGCCAGAACGACAGGTACGACCCGAGCATGGTGAGCGCGAGGTCCTTGCTGGGCCGGGTCTCCCCCGGCAGCCAGCCGAAGTGGAAGAGCCCGTCGGTGTCGGCCGGGTCCGCGCCGGCACTCAGCAGGGTGTCGACCCGCCCCGTCGCCGGGTCGGTCTGGACGAGCACCCGGAACTTGGTGATCCCGTCGGCCGGGTTGCCGTCCGGCACCGGCTGCCCGTGGTCGAGGCTGCGGCCCTGCGGCAGCGTGGACCCGCTCGACTGGAGCTGGTCGTGCATGTGCGACTCGGCGACCGTCTGGAAGTCGACCTCCAGGTCCAGCTGGACGGCGATGATCTGGCTGTCGACGACCCGGACGAGCACCTTGACCGACCGGAACCAGTCCGGAGGTGGCGAGGTCTCCGGCGGCGGCGGGTCCGGCGGCACGACCGTCACCGTGGTCGTCGAGGGCGGCAGCCGCTTGACCTCGACGGTGCCGTTCGAGCCACCCACGCCCGCGGCATACGTGAGGGTGGCGAGCCAGTGGTCGCGGTCCGCGGGGGCTGCGTGCGACGGGCCCCAGCCGACCGCGGCGGCCCAGGCGTTCTGCTCGGTCGTCGTCGGCAGGGTCGGGTCGGCGAGGTCGGGGACGATGCTGATGGTGAACTTGCCGGGGTACTGGCCCTCGATGAGGCTCTTCACCTTGGTCGCGCGGCGCCAGGCGAGAGAGGTGTTGTAGCGCAGCTGCGGCGGCGTCTCGTAGCTCGCGTCGCCGGTGATGGTGATGGCGGTCCCGTTCGGCAGGGCGGACAGCTGCGCGTCGTATGCCGTGATCGGGTCGCGGGTGGCGGTAGGGGTCCAGGTGCATGTCGAGGCGCTGACCGCCCGACTCGTCGACGGGTCGTCGGAGCAGTCGCCGCCGGGGCAGTCGAACTGGAAGAAGTAGCTCAGCGTCGTCGGGCCGGCCGCTCCGGGGATGGCGACGGTGATCGTCTTGTCGGTCCCACCGGCGACATCGGTCGTGATCTCGGCGGCCGGGCCGAGGGCGCTGCTCCCCGCGCCGGTCCAGACCAGCCGCGGGTTGGCGGGGTTGGTCGTCAGCCGGACCGCGGTCCCGCCCGCTTCGGCGATGTCGAAGTCGAACCCGGTCTCGGACTCGATCGTCGCGTCGTGCTGGTCGGTGCTCGTCGAGCTCGTCGTTCCCGGGGTCTGGATCTGTGGGGTCTCGCTGATCCGGGTCACGGCGATGTGCATCTTGGCGACCGGCGTCGTCGGCGAGCCCGAGGTGACCTCGATGTCGACCGTCGTCGAACCGCTCGAGCCGAGGTCGACGGCATACTCCTGGTTGACGCCGGTGACGACGGTGCCGTTGACCTTGACGACGCGCGCGTAGGGAGTGCGCCCGCCACTGACGTCGACGACGAGGGTGGACTGCTGGGGCAGCTGCGCGGTGGCCTGGGTGACGTGGGTCGTCGCGTCGGTCGCGCCGCGGGTCACGCCGTATGCCGCGCCGTTGGCTCCGATGAACCGCGGCAGGATCCGCAGCTCGCCGCTGCCCTGCTGGACGAGGGCGGCGTCGAAGTCGCCCCAGATCCCGCTCGTGCGGCCGACCCCGATGAGCAGCTCCTGGGCGCCGCACTCGAAGGCGAGGTTCTTCAGCCCGTCCGGGGCGACGAAGATCCGGACCTCGGGCAGGTAGAGGCCGGTCCAGTCGTCGCCGATCCCGGTCTTGTCGCGCAGTGCCGGCGGGGTCCAGTCGCCGTCCAGGTCGAGGGTCGCGCTGCGGAAGCCGATCCCGACGACGTGGTCGTCGGCGCCGCCGATGTAGGCGTACGGCGGGTCCATCGAGATCATCTGCGACACCGACGCACTGCCCGGGTCGTCGAGCCCGGAGACGCCGGCGGAGACGAACGACAGGACGAGCTGGCTCGGGTCGGGGTTGCCATGGGTGACGCGGAACCGTAGGCGGGGCAACGTGATTGCGACATCGGGGCGACTGGTGTCGGGCATCAGGACGCCGATCGGCGACACCTTGGCCGGGTGGAGGAACGGCGGGCGGAGCTTCGGCGCGTTCAGGATGAGGTCGAAGGTGAAGCCGGTCGAGGGGAAGTCGCTCGGGGTGGCGTTCTGCCATTCGGTGAGCACCGCATTTGGGGCACTCGTCCCGGTCGTCAGCTGGGACTGGGCGTCGGCGACGATGGCCGACCCCTGACGGGGGACGAACAGCTCGAAGTCGACCGTCGTGTCGCGCAGGTCGAACACCGAGTCGGTCCGCGACGGGTCGTGGGCCGGGGCCGCCTCGTCCACGCCGCCGGCGACGAGCGTGCCCGACGCAGGCAGCAGGTCCAGCGACCCGTTGACCTCGCAGTGCCCGCGCAAGGTGACGCCGAGCGCGTCGGTGGACGACTCGAACGTGACAACGCGCAACACGCTGAGCGCTGCATGCGACGGACCCAGGTTCTCCCCCCGGAAGATGTAGGGGAGGACGAGATCGGCCAGTGCGAGGTTGGCCATGCTCACGACGGTAGGAACGGCGGGTCGGGGCGACAATGCGCACAATTACCCATGCGCACCCCGTTATCTCCTCCCGGACGCACGTATCACCCGAACGCCTGATGCCTCCTCTCCACAAACAGACGGATTCGCGGGCGACTCCTACGCTGTGGAACACAAGTAGGGGCACCGTCACGACCATCGAGGGACCTTCGATGACCGGAGCGACACGGATCGTGCTCGATGTGTTGACCGCTGCTGCGGTTTCCTTGGCCGAGGACGGGAATCTCGACGACGTCATCGCCGAACGCCTCGGTCAGCGCCTCGCCCTCGACGCGGCGATCGTCGTGCGCGTGCCGCTCGGCGCACCTCCCCGCGTCTCGGCCCACTGGCCGCGGCACGACCCCGATGAGCTGCTCGCCCGCCACGTCGAGGTCGTGGCGGCCCGGCTGGCGGCAGAGGTCGCCGAGGACGGGTCTCGCTGTCGGACCGGGACGTGGACGGACCGATCGATCCTGTATGCCGTGGTGCGCCCGAGCCTTCGAACCGCCCGACCCGGTTCGTCCGGTTCTTCCAGCGGTCAGGGCGTGACTCGGGTGATCGCGCTCCTGCGCCCCACCCCCTTCGGTCCCGACGAGCTCGACCTGTGGGCCGATGCGGCAGAACCCCTCGCGGCACTCTTCCTTCGAGCCGACCGGGACGACGCCGACGCCCGGAGCGCTCGGCAGGGTGAGCCGCCGGCCGCTGACCAGTCCGGCATCACCGAGCGGGAGCGCGACGTTCTCGAGCTGCTGGCCCTGGGGCTCACGGCGATGGCCATCGCCAACCGGCTGCAGGTCTCACCGCGGACCGTCCACCGGCACCTCGACAACGCCTACCGCAAGCTGGGCGTCCACGACCGGCTGCTCGCCGTCGGGGCCGCCCAACGACACGGCCTGATCTGCGCGCCGGTCCCCGCGGAAGCGCTCGGCTGACAGCGTCCCAGAGCGGCGATGAGGAGGAGGCCTGCGCCGGCGGGCGACCGCCCTCGGCGTGCGTGTCGGCGACCCCGGTCAGTCAGGTCACACGACTGAGGTCCGGGCACGCATGAAGGTCCTTGGGAACGGGATCCCTGAACCACGTCTCCAAGGACCTCGTTTGACACCGGGCCTTGTGGCCGCCGGTGCGGCTAGAGCGTGGACAGGGCAGGGCGTGCGGGATCCGACAGAGCACCCGGCATACGCCGTCAGTGACGAGGTGTCGTGAGCCGGGCCAGGCGACCCTCCTCACCGGAGGCGAAACAGGCTCCGTCCGATGCGCACTCGACCGCGTCGTACGAGCCGTCGTCGAAGCCGGCATACGTCCGGCCACCGTCCCAGCTCACATCGGAACCGGTCGGGCCCACGGCGAGAACCCCGCCGGGCCCGCGGGTCAGCCAGGTCGACCCGGACCGGTAGCCGCGCAAGCCGGTCCCGGCGTGCCAGGTGCGGCCGTTGTCACGGGTCCAGGCCGCGTTGGACACGGAAGCGGTCGGCGCGGTGTAGTCCCCACCGACCGCCACGCCGCCCCCGCCGTGACCGAACGACAGCGAGAAGACCCCGCCGGCCGCCGCCCCGGCGACCGGCGAGCTCAGAACAGACCAAGAGCGACCGCCGTTGGTGCTCTTGAAGATTCGCGCCGGGTCCACCCCGCCGCTGGCGATGAAAAGGTCGCCTCGGTCGTTGCTCTGGATGCAGGTCCCGCTCGCGGCGAAGGCGAACTCACCGGCGAGGGCGGCCGGCATACCGGCACTGGGCATCGTGGTCCAGGAGTGCCCGCCGTCGGTCGTGCGGATCACCCGGAACTTCCCGTCGACCGGGTCGGACAGCACGTAGCCGACCCTCTTGCTCGTGAACGTCATGCAGTCGTAGAACGCGGCCGGGTCGGTGTTCTGCAGGCTCTTGGTCCACGTCCGGCCGCCGTTGTCGGTGACGTAGGCGCGGAAGGCGTCGGGGGTGTCGCCGATCGAGACGGCGACGGCGTGCCGGGCGCTCGACGCGTACAGGCTGCGGAACTGCAGGTCACCGGTGCCGGCCGGCCCGATCGACTGCACGGTGCGACCGCCGTCGGTCGACCGAAGCACCGTCCCCTCACTGCCGCTCGCCCAGACCACCTTCGCCGACACCGGCGACAGGCCGCGCAGCCGAGCCGTCGACGTCGGGGTGTCCAGCAGGCGCCACGAGAGCGTCGGCGCGTGGGGCCGAGTCGAGTGGCTACCCATCGCGGTGGCCGGGGTGCTGGCCAGGGCCGCTGCGGTGACGGTCAGGGTGAGGGCGGCCGCGAACCGAGGCAGAAGGGTCATACCAGCAACCTGCCACGGCTTCGGCAGTCACGCCACCCTTGCCGCCCACTCCGGGTCAGGCGCGCGCCAGGGCCACCAGCGCCTCGGTGAAGCACTCCGCCGGCGGGTTCACCAGGCCGGCGCCCACCTGCCCGGTGCCCGCGACCCGCCCGGCCATCCCCGTGTTGATCTGCGGGAGGATGCCGGTGCGCGCGACCTTGACGACGTCGATTCCCGTTGGGGTTCCACGGAACTCGAGGATCGGGATCTGGTATGCCGGGTGCTCGCCCTCGGTGATCTCGTACATCGTCCGGGTGGCTCGGAGTGCGAACGGGACATCGCCACCGACGAACTTGACGATCGCCGGGGCTGCAGCCATGGCCACGCCCCCGATGCCGCCGGTCTCGGTGATCGCCGAGTCCCCGATGTCGGGGTTGGCATCGTCGGGACCATAGCTTCCGAGGAAGAGACCTTCGGGGGTGTTGGCGGGGCCGGTGAACCACTGGTCGCCAGTACCGGACACCCGGATCCCGAAGTCGGTGCCGTTGCGGGCCATCGTCGTGACGATGCTGCTGCCCGGTATGCCGTGCGCCGCCAACGTCGCGAGCTTGCAGGCCGGCATACCGAGGTTGAGGAAGAAGTGCTCGTTGGCGCCGGAGAACCGGACTGCCTCGGCGATGTCGGTCGAGGACCCGTCGGCGGTGATCAGGGTGGGCAGCAGCTCGCGGAGCAGCATGAGCGAGCCCGCCCGGTTGCGGTTGTGGCCCTCGTCGCCCATCTGGAGCATCTGGGCGATGATCGCCTTGATGTCGATCCCGCCGGCCGCGCGGACCGCCTGCTGGAGCAGCGGCCCGAGGACCGAGTTCATCCAGTGCAGCCGGTAGATGACCTCGGGGCCGTAGGCGCCGTACCGGAGCACCTTGCCGAGCCCCTCGTTGAGCGAGCACCAGGACCGGTTGTCGTGGACCGGGTCGTGCAGCTCATAGACCCACATGCTCGGGCTGATCACCCCGGCCATCGGGCCGACCGCGTCACGGTGGTGGCACGGCTCCAGGGTGATTCCATCGCCGCTCGCCAGGGCCGCCTCGGCGGCCTCGGGGGTGTCGGCGAGACCCTCGAACAGGATGGCGCCGATGAGCGCCCCACGGAGCGGTCCGGATGCTCGCTCCCACTCGATCGGCGGGCCGGCGTGGAGGAACGTCCCACGCTCCAGGCCCAGCGCCTCACGCGCCGGTCGCACGTCGACCAGGTCGGCGCCGGCGGCCGTCATCCGTTGCAGGGCAAGGGCATTGGCGTCCCCGCGCCGCCCGTCGGCCATGACCGTGACGATGTCGCGCGGGTCGACCCCGGCCAGCGGCGGCTGCCAGTCCGCCTCGACGACGGTCACCGCCTGGGCCCGCAGCGCGTCGGCGAAGACCGACACACCCGCCGACCCCACGACCGGCTCATTGACCAGCAGCCCCCGCAACCCGGCCCGGCCCGTCACTGCCTGACCCAATTGTTCCGGTAGTGACGGAGACGGGCTGGTGACTACCGGAACAATTGGGTCAGTTGGTGACAGATGGCCGAGGTGGGCCAGGGCGGCTCGGGTGGCTTCGCCGTTGGAGAGATACACGCCGGCCCCGGCCGCAGCGAGCGCCGCGGCGGACCGGTCGAGGTCCTGTGGGTCGGCGGCGGTGCCGGTGAGCGAGACGACGACCGGCAGGTCGCGTCCCGCGGTCCGGGCCGTATGCCGCGCGGCGCGGATCGCCTCGCCCAGCTCGGGCGCCGGGTCGGGGTGGGCGCCGTGACCGAGGACGAGGTCCAGGAGGAGCACGCCACAGGTCGCGTCGGCGGCCTCGGCCGCGATCCGCTCCAGGCGCAGCGACGGGTCGATCATCGGGTGCGCGCGGCCACGGGTCAGGGTGTCGTCGCCGAAGTCGATGACGACGTGACCGGGGTCGCGCAGGTCGGGCCCGAGGGCCAGGTCGGGCGACAGCGGGATGTTGGAGCGGATCCCGCCCAAGCCCGGGGCCGCGACGAGCATCGCCTCGTCCGCGAGCGTCCCGCCACAGAACAGACCACGCAGCGACCCACCCGTTGTGAGCGACGTCGGGGCCGGCTCGAGCAGGGGGTCCCAGTGCGGCCACCGGCTCCCCGTTGCGTCTGCGGATCTGAGGGCGCTAACCCCCAACGACGCAGACGCAAGGAAGGCCTCGACGGCGGCGGTGAGGTCCGGCCGGCCAGGCCCGAGCGTTGCCCAGTGCACCGGCTTCCCCAGCCCTGCGGCATACGCCTCGAGCTCGGCAAGCACCTCGGGGGCCGGCGGCTTGGACACGACGAGGATCGCCTCGGTCTCCGGGTCGGTGGCGAGGGCGGCGAGCGCCTGCCGGGTCGACCGGCCCGCAACCGCAGAGGACAGATCACGACCGCCGACCCCCAGACAGTGGCTGATCCCGACGCCCGCCGCATCGAGTAGCGACATCACCTGCTGGGCACCGGTACCCGACGCCGCGACCAGACCGACCGGCCCCCGACGGACCGCGTTGGCAAAGCCGAGCGCCACTCCCCCGACGACCGCCGTCCCGCAGTCCGGACCCATGACCAGCACGCCCGCGGCCGCAGCCGCGTCCTTGAGCAGCACCTCGTCCTCGACGGACACGTTGTCCGAGAACACCATGACCGACGCGCCCGCGGTGATCGCGTCGAGCGCCTCGGCCGTGGCGTGCAGGCCCGGCACCGAGACGAAGCCCAGCGTCCCCGTCGACCCGAGAGCCCCACCGAGCGTGCGCGGCGCCGGCACTGCCCCGAACCCCGACGCCGACTGCCGACCCGCCGAAGCGAGTGCGAGCAGCGCCTCCTCGGCCGCCTGTACGCCCGCGGCGACGGCCTCCTGGTCGGTCCCGCGGATCGCGATGACGACGTCGTTGCCGCCGGTTCCGGACGGGATCTCGAAGCCCATGCCGTGCAGCACCTCGAGGTTGAGCTCGGTCGCCATGGCGACCTGGGCCTGGCTCACCCCGTCGACGCCGGCCACCTGGCGGGACACCTGCATGAGCGTCACCGAGTCGTAGTAGGCGCCGCTCCGGACGGTCACGTGGTCAGGCACAGGCGGCCTGCCGGGCCGAGGTGCTGGCGTCGGTCGACGGGGCGAGGGCCAGGCCGAGGTCGACGCCCCGGAGCAGGGCCGGCCCAGACGAGTGCCCGATGGCAGCGACGCACTCCCGCAGGCCCGGGTCGTCCCGACCGTCAAGTCGAGCGATCACGTATGCCGCGAGCTCGGGCACGGCGTACCCGTCACCTGCCGCTCGGAGCAGGCTCGCGGACAAGGACGTGGTGCGGCCGAGCGCACGAAACACGCTGTCCCGCAGGGGGTTCGACCCAGAGAACAACGCATGGGCAACGAGCAGCGCGCCACAGAGCTCGTCGTCGCCCTCCGGCGTCAGCCCGGGTCCGAGCCCGATCCGCCCGGTCACCAGGCGAGCCGCAGCGAAGGGTGACCACCCGGTATCCGCTGACGCATCGGGCCGACGCGGGACGCGCGACGGTCGCCACTGCCGGACCACCGAGATGCCGCCGAGCGACGGCAGGTCGATGCGTCCGTCGCCGACCGAGACCGTCCCGCCGATCGCCACCCCCCAGCCGACCTCCGCCAGAGAGCCCGAAGGGACCGGCAGGCGCACCGCGGTCGGCGGCTGGAGCCCGTCCGAGGTCACGACGGGCAGCACCTCCTCGCCCCCCGTCCAACGCACCGAGAGGTAGAGGGCCGTCGGGAATACGCCGAGGACCCCGGCAACCCGCACCGGACCGTCCACGAGTCCCGCGGAGAGGGGCGAGATCGCGGCAAGCATGCCCCTGACGGTAGCGACGTCGTTAGGCTGCCACGCATGGAGAATGTTGCCAACGATCCGCCCGCCAGCGGCATCGAGTTGCCAGCGACTCCCCCGGCGCAACCCATTGCCCTGCACGGCCTCCTCGACGTCCCGGCCGATGCCGATGCCACCGTCCTGCGTGACCTCGCGACCCGGCAGGCCGCCGCCCTGCGCCGGGAGGACGAGGCGCACCGGGTGCTCGTCCAGGTCGTCCTCGGTGGCGGTTCGCTCGACGCCCTGTGCGGCCACCTCGCGGCCCTGCTGGACGCCTCCGTCCTCGTCACGACGACCGACGGCCGGGTGATCGCCGAGGCCGGTCCCCGCGGGGACCTCGCCGCCGCCCGGGATACCGAGGCCTTCGACCGGACCGGGCGCCTCGTCGTCGAGCACGAGCCGGTGGGCGTGCGGGTCGGCGACCCCGAATGGCTGCGCCGCGCGCTCGTCCGGATCGTCGCCGGCAGCGTCGACGAGG
This sequence comes from Intrasporangiaceae bacterium, assembly GCA_021324575.1. Lineage (GTDB taxonomy): Bacteria > Actinomycetota > Actinomycetes > Actinomycetales > Dermatophilaceae > Nostocoides. Next base: position 50,014 of record JAJPIW010000043.1, read on the forward strand.
GCCGCCTCGCCGCCTTCACCACCGCCCGGGAGCTAGGCCCGACCGACATCCACCTCCTCGAGCGCGCTGCCACGGTCGCGGCCCTGGCCCTCGCCCGGGAGCAGGCCGTGTCGGCCGTGGAGAGCAAGTACCGCGCCGAGTTCCTCCGCGACGCCCTCGCTGGCCGGGCCGGCGGCGAGCACGAGGCCCTCGCCCACGCCGAGTCCCTCGGCTGGCGGGTCGCGAGCCACTTCGTCGTCGTGGTCGCCGAGACCGACGAGGACGACAATGCGACGACCCGCTCGGCCGAGGAGGTCCGCAGCCTCCAGCAACGCTTCACCCGCGCCTGGGTCCGTGCCATGGGCGCCCGCGACCCGCTCACCCCGGTCATGGGGTTCAGCCAGGAGGTCGTCGCGCTCCTGCCCGTCGGCCCCGACGCCGACACCGACCAGGTCATGGCCCAGGTCGCCGAGGTCGCGGGCGTCGTCCGGGGTGACGGGGGCGGCGGCCGGCGCACGTTCTCGACCGGAGTGTCGCGGGTGGTGACCTCGATGGCCGGCCTCCCCGCGGCATACGACGAGGCCTTGAAGGCCGTCGCGGTCGGCCGGCAGGTCCACGGCGACTCCGCCCTCACCCACGTCGACGGGCTGGGAATCTACCGGCTCGTCGCGCTCGTACCCGACACCGACGACCTGCGGCGCTTCGTCACCGACGCGCTCGGACCGCTGGCCACCGACGACGCCGCCGAGCACGCCGACCTGCGCCGCACCCTCGAGGTGCTCATCGACACCAACCTCAACGTCGCCGAGACCGCCCGCGTCCTGTTCTTCCACTACAACACGCTGCGCTACCGGATCGCCAAGCTGGAGCGGATGCTCGGACCGTTCACGACCGACCCGCAGCTGCGGCTCACCATCGCCGTCGCCCTCAAGGTGCTGCAGATGCGCGGACTCACGCGCTGAGCACGCCCGACAACCGCCAACCCGTATGCCGGGTGGCCCGGTTGGTGACAAGGACTCGCCGACGGCGATGTCACGAATTGCCGAACGCCGACATCCCCGGGGGCCGCTAGGTTTCCCCCAGCCCGGTGTGGGCCATCGATGCGTCAACGGCGACCCTGTGGACGAGCTGGAGGAGTCAGTCATGGCTTTTGGTTGGACTTTGCACGGTGACGGCAACCTCGCCGGACCCGATGACGTCGTCGCTCCGAACGAGCGGCTGTCCTGGGGCAAGACGATCGGGCTCGGCGCCCAGCACGTCGTCGCGATGTTCGGCGCGACGTTCGTCTTCCCCCTCATCATGGGCCTCAACCCCCAGCTCGCCGTCCTGATGAGCGGCGTTGCGACGATCCTGTTCCTCCTCATCGTCAACGGCAAGGTGCCGTCCTACCTGGGCACCTCGGCCTCGTTCGTCGCCGGCGTCGCGGCGATCCGGGCGCAACCGGGCGCGGACTCGGCACGGGTCACCGGCGCGATCATGGTCGCCGGCATCGTGCTCGCCGTCGTCGGCATCGCCATCCACTTCCTCGGCTCCGCGCTCGTGCACAAGGTGCTGCCGCCGGTCGTCACCGGCGCTGTCGTCATGCTCATCGGCTTCAACCTCGCCCCTGTCGTCGCCAACATCTACTGGCCGCAGGACCAGTGGGTGGCGCTGCTCGTGATGGTCTTCACCATCGTGGTGGCCGTCGGCTTCAAGGGCTTCGCGGGCCGGATCGCGGTCTTCCTCGCCCTCGTCTTCGGCTATGTCATCTCCTGGCTCTTCGACAAGATCTTCGGCCAGATCACGGCATACGACGCAGGCGCCGGCAAGATCACGACCCACTTCCGGACCAGCTTCACCGGGATCAGGGAGGCGGCCTGGATCGGCTTCCCGCACAAGACGATGATGGTCGACGGCAAGGAGTCGGTCGGCTGGCACCTGCCGTCGTTCCACCTGGCCGCGATCCTGCTCGTCCTGCCGGCCGTCATCGCCCTCATCGCCGAGAACACCGGCCACGTCAAGGCCGTCGCCGAGATGACCAAGACCGACCTGGACTCCTCGATGGGCAAGGCGATCGCCGCCGACGGCCTCGGCACCGCTGTCGCCTCCTTCGTCGGTGGCTCGCCGACGACGACGTATGCCGAGAACATCGGTGTCATGGCGGCGACCCGGGTCTACTCGACGGCCGCCTACTACGTGGCGGCGGTGGTCGCGATCATCTTCGGCCTGTCGCCAAAGTTCGGCGCGCTCGTCTCGGCCACCCCCGGCGGCGTCCTCGGCGGGATCACCGTCGTCCTCTACGGGATGATCGGCCTGCTCGGCGCGAAGATCTGGAAGGAGAACGGGGTCGACTTCGGCAACCCGGTCAACCTCGTCCCGGTGGCGGCGGGCATCGTCATCGGGATCGGCGGCGTCGCGCTCACCTTCAGCAAGAACTTCAGCCTCGGCGGCATCGCCCTGGGCACCATCGTGGCGATCGTGGCCTACCACCTGGCCCGCGCCATCGCCCCCCAGGACCTCAAGGACCGCGCCGATGCCGCCGTGCGGGGATCGAGGCCGTCCTAGGATCGAGCAGGTGAAGCCGGCCCCGTTCGTGCACCACGCACCGACCACCGTCGCGGAGGCGGTCGAGGTCCTGCGCGCCGTGGGTTCGCACGGCAAGATCCTTGCCGGCGGCCAGAGCCTCATCCCGATCCTGTCGATGCGGCTCGCCTCGCCCGAGCACCTCATCGACATCAACGGAGTCGCCGGGCTGGACCGGATCGAGGTGCGGGACGACTGCGTCCGGGTCGGTGCCCTCGTCCGGCATACCCAGCTGTTGCAGGATGAGTCGGCGTATGCCGCGCTCCCCCTTCTCCGTCAGGCTCTCGTCCACGTCGCGCACCCGGCGATCCGCAACCGCGGCACGACCGTCGGGTCCTTGGCGCACGCGGACGCGGCCGGCGAGCTGCCTTCGGTCCTCGCCCTCACCGAGGGCGTGGTCGAGGCCGTCGGTCCGAGGGGGTCGCGCGACATCCCGGCGAGTGCGTTCTTCGTCGGACCGCTGGAGACGGCCCTGGCCGCTGACGAGCTGGCCGTCGCGGTCCGGTTCGGCCGGTTCCCCGAGGGAACCCGGACCGGGTTCGCCGAGTCTGCACGTCGCTCCGGCGACTACGCGCTGGCGGGTGTCGCGCTGGCTATCACATTGCAGGACAAGGTGATTCGCAGTGCGAGGGCCTCGTTCGTCTCGGTGACCGATGTGCCCGACGTGCTCGACCTCAGCGGGGCCATCGGGTCCTACGCAGCCGTCCCCGATCTCGACGCGGTCGCCGACGCGGTCCGCGCACACGTCAGCCCGGACACCGACATCCACGCGACCGGCGACTACCGGCGGATGCTCGTCGCCGAGCTCACCCGCCGCCTCGTCACGGAGCTTCTGTCCCGATGACCGGCCCCGACGTGCCAGAGCCGCTCCATGAGGTGACCGTGTCGGTCAACGGCGTCCGCCACACCGCCACCGTGCCCGCGCGCCGGCTGCTCTCGGACTTCCTCCGTCACGACCTCGCCCTCACCGGGACCCATGTCGGCTGCGAGCACGGCGTCTGCGGGGCGTGCACGATCCTCGTCGACGGCGCCCCGATGCGGTCCTGCCTGATGTTCGCCGTCCAGGCCCGGGCCCACGAGCTGACCACGGTCGAGGGCCTCGGGACGATCGACGCCATGGGTCCGGTCCAGCAGGCCTTCTCCGAGTGTCATGGCCTCCAATGCGGTTTCTGCACACCGGGATTCATCACGACGATCACCGCGTACCTCGAGGAGAACCCGGACCCGACCGCCGAGGAGGCGCGCGACGCCATCTCGGGCAACCTGTGCCGCTGCACCGGCTACCAGAACATCGTCAAGTCGGTCCTGCGCGCCGCCGAGATTCGTGCGTCTGCGGATCTGGGGGCTCCACCCCTCATCGACGCAGACGCAAGAGCGGGAGAGGCGCCGCCATGACGACCCGCCAGTTCGGCCAGCCGATCAAACGCAAGGAGGACCCGCGCCTGGTCACCGGCGGCGGGCGCTTCCTCGACGACCTGGGCCACACGGCCTACGCCGCTGCCTTCGTCCGCAGCCCGCACGCCCACGCGAGGATCCTCGACATCGACGTGACCGGCGCGCTCGACGTCCCGGGCCTGATCGGGATCTGGACCCACGAGGACCTGCCCGGCAAGGTCGGCGAGCCGCTGCCCCTGCTCATCCCGCACCCGAGCCTCACCGCCCCGGTCACCGGCTACTGCCTCGCGCCCGACGAGGTCAACCACGTCGGGGAGGCGGTCGTCATGGTCGTCGCGGTCGACCGGTACGCCGCGGAGGATGCCTGCGGCCTGGTCCGGGTCGACTACGACGTGCTCCCGCCGGTCGTCGGCCTCGAGAACGCCCGAGCCGCAACAGATCTCGTGCATGACAGCGCCCCCGGCAACGTGGCGGCACACCTCGTCCAGGAGGTCGGAGACGTCGACATCGCCATGGCCGCGGCACCCAACCGGCTCACCCTCGACCTCCAGATCGAGCGCAGCATGTGCAGCCCGATGGAGGGCAAGGGCGTGTATGCCGTGTGGGACGCCGACGACGAGCACCTGCGGCTGTGGAGCTCGACCCAGACGACGACCGGCGTCCGGGCCGCGGTGGCCGCCAAGCTCGACCTGCCGCTCGCCAAGGTCGACTGCATCGCCCCCGACGTGGGCGGCGGCTTCGGCGTCAAGATCGTCCACCCGTGGCCGGAGGAGGTGCTCGTCCCCTGGACCGCGCGGCTGCTCGGTCACGACGTGAAGTGGACCGAGGACCGGCGCGAGCACTTCGTCTCCAGCGCCCATGAGCGGGGCCAGCTCCAGCAGGTCGAGGTCGGCTTCGACGACGACGGACACGTCCTCGCCCTCGACGTGAGGCTCTGGCACGACAACGGCGCCTACACGCCCTACGGGATCATCGTCCCGATCATCACCTCGACCCAGCTGCTCGGGCCCTACAAGCCGGGCTCCTATCGCTGCGAGTTCTGGTCGCTCTACACCAACACCGTTCTCGTGACTCCGTATCGGGGTGCTGGCCGACCGCAGGGCGTCTATGCGATGGAGCGGACCATGGACGCCATCGCCGCCGAGCTCGGCCTCGACCGCGCCGAGGTCCGCAGCCGCAACTTCATCCTCCCCGAGGAGATGCCCTACGACCACGGGCTGCTCTTCCAGGACGGCCGGCCGCTCAAGTACGACTCCGGCGACTTCCCCGCCTCGCTCGCCAAGCTCAAGGCGCTCGTCGGCTGGGACGAGTTCGCGGCATACAAGGAACAGGCGGCTTCGGAGGGACGCCGGGTCGGTCTAGGGATCGGGTGCTACGTCGAGGGCACCGGCGTCGGGCCCTACGAGGGCGGTCACATCGTCATCGAGACGTCAGGACGGGTCAACGTCGCGACCGGCCTCACGACCCAGGGCCAGGGCCACCAGACCGTCTTCGCCCAGATCGTCGCCGACGAGCTGGGCGTGCCGATCGAGAACGTCTTCGTGACCACCGGCGACACCCGACGGATGGGCTACGCCGTCGGGACGTTCGCCTCGCGGGCCGCCGTCATGAGCGGCAACGCCATCGCTCTGGCCGCCCGGCAGGTGAAGGCCAAGGCGCTGCGGATCGCCGCCGAGGCCCTCGAGGTCAGCCCCGAGGACCTCGAGATCGTCGGCGGCATGGTCCGGGTCAAGGGAGCCCCGGGGACATCGATGGCGCTGGGAACCGTTGCGGTGATGAGCAACCCGCTGCGCTACGCCTTCGACGAGGCGGCCAGGGCGGCGACCCAGTTCGCCGGTGGCAACGATCCCGACAAGCCGCCGGTCGCCGCGGGCGAGGAGCCCGGGCTGGAGGGCAAGGACTTCTACTCGCCCACCCAGGCGACGTTCGCAAACGGCATGCACGCGGCCATCGTCGAGACCGACCCGGTGACCGCCGAGATCCGGATCCTGCGCTACTGCGTCGTCCACGACTGCGGGCCGATGATCAACCCGATGATCGTCGAGGGCCAGGTCCACGGCGGCGTCGCGCAGGGCGTCGGCGGCGCCCTCTACGAGCGGATGGTCTACGACGAGTCCGGACAGCTGCTCAACGCCTCGTTCATGGACTTCCTCATGCCGTATGCCAGTGAGGTCCCGTTCATCGAGACCGACCACCTCGAGACGCCGTCGCCACTGAACCCGCTCGGCATCAAGGGCGCCGGCGAGGCCGGCTGCATCCCGGTCTCGGCCGTCATCGCGTCCGCCATCGAGGACGCCGAGGGCTTCCCCATCAGGTCCATGCCGATCAGCCCCACCGAGCTGTGGGAGCTGCGTCAGCGGCATACCGAACCCGTTGCAGCACAAGGAGAACCCTCATGAAGGTCTCAGGCACCCATACCTTTGCCGCTCCGGTCGCGGAGGTCTGGAGAGCGGTCAACGACCCCGCGGTTCTCGCCCGCACGCTGCCGGGGTGTGAGTCGCTGACCGAGCTCGGCCCGGACTCGTATGCCCTGCGCGTCACCGCCGGCGTGGCCGCCATCAAGGGCACCTACGAGGGAACCGTGGCACTTGCCGACAAGGTGGAGCCCGCCTCGTTCACGATGACCGCCAAGGCGGCCGGAGCGCCCGGGACGGTCGCGGCCGACGTGCGGGTCGCCCTCGCTCCGGCGACATCGGGCGGGACCGAGCTCACCTATGACGCGGACGCCGTCGTGGGTGGCGTCATCGGCGGCGTCGGCCAGCGGATGCTCGTCGGGGTCACGCGCAGGATGGCCGAGGAGTTCTTCAGGGCGGTCGACGCCGACATCACCGCCGGTGGGCTCGTCGAGGTGTCGCCCGGGCCAGCGACGGTGTATGCCGCCGGGCGGGGCCGGGTGGACCGGGATCCGTTGGGAGACAGAGGGTTTGTCCTCGGACTGGTCACCGGTGGGGGCTTGGTCCTCGTCGGCGTGCTCGTCGGCTGGGCCGTCGGGGGGCGATGATGGAGACCTGCCACACGGCATACGGGATCGAGGTCTGAGATGCGGGCATTCACAGCAGCAGCGGTCCAGATCGCGCCCGCTCCGGGGCCGCTCACGGCCGAGTCGGTCGTTGCCAACCTCGCCAAGACGGTCGACTTCACTCGACGCTGTGTGCAGGCGACCGGCGCCGACCTCGTCGTCCTGCCCGAGTCGGCGACGACGGGCTTCACGCCCGGCATCCCCACGGAAGCGTTGTGGGAGCTGGTGTCCGATCTCCCCGGCGCGATGACCGCGCCCCTGCAGGAGCTCGCGCGCGAGCTGGGCATCCACATCTGCGTGGGCACCTACGAGCGCGGGCCGTCGCCGGCAGTCGTCTACAACTCCTCGGCCCTCCTCGGCCCGACCGGTGAGGTGCTCGGGGTCTACCGCAAGACACACCCCTTCTGCTCCGAGATCGTCACCGGTGGGGGCTGGGTGACGCCCGGCGACACGGTGACGGTGTGCGACACCGAGCTGGGCCGGATCGGGATGATCATCTGCTTCGACGGCGACTACCCCGAGCTGGCCCGGATCCAGGCGGTCCAGGGTGCGGAGGTGATCTGCCGGCCGTCGGCGCTGCTCCGCTCGGCCGACATCTGGGAGCTCACGTCCCGGGCGCGGGCCTATGACAACCACGTCTACATCGTCGGCGCCAACGCGGTCGGCATCGACCCGGCCGGGGTCCTCTACTTCGGCAACAGCCACATCGTCACCCCGATCGCCGAGATCGTGGCCAAGGCCGCGACGCACGAGGGGTGGGTCAGCGCCCGTCTCGACCCGGCATACGCGCTGTCGTCGTTGACCCCGGGCTCCAACATCGGCCAGGGCTTCGACCACCTCCGCGACCGGAACCTCGACCTCATCCGCAACCACAAGGACGACCTCGAGCGCCCGGCCCAGACGTCGTTCCCCCACGCCTAGAGACGAGGAGTCGTCTTAGGTCGTCGTCGGCGACGGGGTGGCGGTCGACGAGTTCGTCGCTGCGGCACCGAGCTTGGGCAGTGTGACGTCGCAGGTTCTTGCGGCCGCGACGATCTGCTGACGCAGGGCCTTGCGCTCATCGGCGTTGAGCGGGCCGACCGGGCGGGTCAGGTTGGCCTTCTTGAGGCACGCCTGCTGGGTCGGGCTGAGTCCGTTCCACCAGGCCTGGACCTTGGCGCGACGCTCGCCCGTCGGGACCTTGATCCCGCAGGCCTCGGCGGCGGCGCGCAGCTGCGTTTGGACAGTGGCCTTCTCCGCGTCGGAGAGTGGGCCGAGCGGCCGGCTGACGCTGGCCTTGTCCATGCAGGCGCGCTGGGTTGCGTCGAGCCGGGCGAACCAGCGCCAGCCCAGGGCGGGCGGCGTCGGGTCGCTGGCCGAGTCGTATGCCGCGACGGCAGCGATGGCGGCGGCGGGGTCGCTCGTCGGGGCCGCGTTGGACGTGGCGGCGATGCCGCCGACGAGAGCAACGGCACCGAGGGTGGTCGCGGCGAGGGCTGCGGGCAGGAGAGCCATGGTGACTCCTTCGGGGTCAGGCGGCCCCAGGTCGGGTCGCTCACTGACGAGCCTGGCCGCCTGACCTCGCGTCCGTTCCGCGGTTTCCTCGCGGTTTCCTGAGATGCCAGCACCTAGTGCAGGGCCAACAGCAGCTGTCGTGCAATCTGCTCGACGGGACGATCACGCTCGGGGCAGAGCACGGCCAGGGCCAAGCGGCGTGTCGGGACGACCACGAGGATCGACGTGCTCGTGGGACCCGAACCCGTGTGGCCGTACGACACATCTGTCGTCATCCCGTCGAACACCATGGTGCCGAGGGCGTAGCCGACCCCGGGGAACACGGTCTGCAGCGTGGGCTGGGTGACCATGCGAGTGAGGACGGGCGCGGCAGGACGCGCTGGCCGTAGAGCGCATAGCCCCATTGGGCCACGGTCTGGGCGTCAGCGGCGATACCTGCCGACGTGTTGTGCGTCGGGTGCACCCATTCACGGAGAGGTAGGTAGCCGTCGGGCTTCGGGATCAGGGTCAAGGGGTCGGCGACCATCGGCGGTGTCGGCTTCTCGTCATCCTGCGCGGCGATCCGCGTCAGGTGCGCGGCGTCGAACAGATCCGTCCTCAGCGCGTGCGCCATCGACCGGCCGGTGACCTTCTCGACGAGGAGGCCGAGCAGTAGGTAGTTGGTATTGGCATAGACGGGGGCCGGACCCGCGGGAGCCAGGGTTGGTTTGAGGAAGTCAAGGGTCCGTTCAATCGTCCATGGATCGACCGACGTACTCAGCTCGAGACGGACGAGCTCGTCGTACCGACTGGACGGTGCATCGGTCACCCCGCTTCGCATGCTCATGACCTGGCGCACCGTGATGCCGTTCGAGACGAGCGGATGTCGGACATAGGTGGACAGTGGAGCATCGAGGTCGACATCTCCGGCAGCTGCCAGCAGGAGTACCTCCGCCGCCGTGAATGTCTTGGTGATGCTGTCGATCGGCATCATCGCGTGGGGATCCAATGGAGTGCCCACCGCATCCTTTCCTGCCGAACCCGCCCACGAGCCGTGGTCGCTGACAACGGCGACTGTCAGACCGAGAGCGCCCGCGCTCTCGGACAGCTCATGGTCGGCCACTGCGGCGTCCATGACCTGTTGCGCTGCTCTCCGCTGGGCCGGAGGAAGCGCGCTTGCTACGGCGGGTGGAAAGCCCTGCGATGCAGTGACGGACGAGGAGCGTGGGCTCGTGCTGGCCGGGCCAGGGTCGGACGTGCAGGCGGCAACCAGAAGGATGCTGGCGGCTACCGCCAGCAGAGCAATGCGCTGTCCGGGCTGCTTCACAGGTGCCTTCCCACGCATCGACACCCCGCCCGCCCCGACAAGCCCCAGATCATGATGACGAGTCGGGCGACACGCTGTAAAGGTTGGTTACCCGTTCGATCGATCCGGGACACGGATCAGGGTCTGCTGTCCGGCCGCGACGAGGGTCCGCTGCTCGCCCTCGACGCCATACACGTCGAGCCGGCATACGGTCAGGGTCCGACCGGACTTGAGCACGACACCTTCAGCCTCGAGGTACTCGCCCTGCGCGGGCGCGAGGAGGTTGATCGTGAACTCGACCGTGAGGACGGCGCTGTCCTCCGGAAAGAGTGTGAGCGCCGCGTAGCCGCCTGCGCTGTCGGCGATCGCGCTCGTCGCGCCGGCGTGGATGTAGCCGTTCTGCTGGGTGACCTCGGGCCGATGCGGCAGCGTGATGTGCACCCGCCCGGGGCCGATGTGCTCGAGGCTGGCGCCGAGGTGGCTCATCAGTCCCTGCCGGGCAAAGCTCTCCCTGATCCGGGCCCGCACCTCAGGTGTCGCCGGCGTCAGTCCGCTCTCGGGCTCCATGCCGCTCCGTCCGGGTCGTCAGTCGTCCCGGCCACGGTATCCGCGGTTGCGCGCTCGTAGGGTCGCCCCATGTCGATCGACCTCCGCCGAGCCACCGTCTCCGACCTCGACGTGGTGCAGCACCACCGCGACGCGATGTTCCGTGACATGGGAGTCGACCCCGCGGTAGTCGCGGCCGGCAGTCCCGGAGGTCGCGCCTGGCTGGAGCGGACGGTCGCCAGTGGCCAGTACGTCGGCATCCTCGCGGTCGAGGGCGGGACCGTCACCGGCGGGGTCGGCGTCACCTGGCTCGACCTGCCGCCGAACATGCACACCTCGCTCGACCGGCGCGGGTACGTCCTCAACATGTACGTCCAGCCGGCCCATCGTTGCCGCGGGATCGCGCGCCTCCTCCTCGATGACGTGCTTTCCGTATGCCGCGACGAGGGCGTCGAGGTCGTCTCGCTTCACGCGTCCGAGTACGGGCGCGGGCTCTACGAGTCGGCCGGTTTCACACCGACCAACGAGATGCGTCTCTCGCTGCACGCAGTTGTCGATCACCCGCGAGGAATCGGGTCAGGAACGGGTTTCAGTTGACTCGTGGGGTCAATTCTGGTCTGGCATTGCGTGCTGATCGGCTCACTCGGACGTGATCGCTCGACACGAGCGCGCCGGTGAGGCCTTGCGACACGGTCGCGTTCGCTGCCATGGCAGCGATCATCGCTGGCAAGCTGACCCCGGTCGGCTCATCCCATGTGTCAGCGGGGTCCGGCCCCGTCAGCCCTCGGCGGCAAAGGAGCGTGCGTCGTCGGCCGGTTACGAGAGTGCGCGTCTCCAGGTTTGCTCGTGTTCGGTGATGAAGGCGGCGGCCCTGTCCCAGTGCTCCCCGTGTCCGTCGACGTACATCGAGGCCCAGGGTTCCCGGCGTGATCGGTGCGAGCGGCGGAGTAGGTCGTGCATGGCGCGAGCCCGCTGTGCGATGGACTTCGGCAGCCCGGCTCGGAGGGCGGCGTCGGCGTCGTAGCCGTCGACGAACGCCACGAGCCGGGTCGCGGCCGCGTCCGGATCCGTATCGGCGAACAGGTGGCCGAAGGAGATCGCCGCATAGGCGAGATCCCACCCTCGCGTGCTCGGCCCGGACCCATCCCAGTCGATGAAGACCAGACGGTTCCCGTCGACGATCAGGTTCCAGGTGGCCAAGTCGTTGTGGCACAGCAGGTCCGGCCGGTCGGCCGGCAGGAGCACGCCCCAATCGTCAGGGACGGGCAACCCGACGCTGGCGTCATGGATGGTGCGGACAAGGGCACCGACCCGGCCCAGGAGTGGGGGGTCAGGCAGGCCGTGGTCCATCGCGAGCCGGCCCGGGACGTACTCCAAGACGAGGCGACCCTGGTCGTCACGGTCACCCGGCTCAGGCAGGTCGATACCCCGGCTGCGCAGAGCCTCCATGTACCTGACCGTGAGCTCAGTGGTCGGTAGCCATGGCTTGCGCACCGTGTCCCCGACCCGGACCACGCTGGCTGAGGCGTTCCCTCCGGTCAGCGCTTCCTCGCGACCGTTCGTGGTGTCCACCCAGACAACGTAACCGGGCTCTACCCAACGCCCGATCCACCCCCACGTCGCGCGGCAGTTCCGGACGTCTACTCGCGGTCTGCTGCGTTGAGGCAGAGGGCGACCCGATCCGAGGTCCAGGTGGGAACGCCGGTTCCGAAGAAGTCCTTGTCTTCGGTCCAGATCGGGCTGCACAAGACCAGGGCGGTTGCCAACACCGGCCAAGCGCGAGCGTCCCGCATCTCAATTCTGGCCAGCGCTTCCATCCGTGCGACCGGATAGGTCGACTCATCGACGGCGCGGATGATGGGTTCGAACTCGGCCAGCAGCGCCATGGCTGGCGCCGGATCGACCCCGCGACTTCCCAGGATGCCCGGCAGGTACTTGCGTGCGTCTTCGTCGCACACGACCGGAGTAACGAACACCACGTGGTTGGCGTGGTCCAGGACCAGTTCACTCACCCGATGACCAAGACCAGGCGGATCAAGATGTTCGCGTCCAGCACCAGACTGCGTTCAAGCAAGCCCACCGGCCCCCTCTACTTCACGCTCGCGGCACGGGCGGCCTTGAACTCTGCAACCACCTCGTCCACGTCCACGCCCTTCTCAGCCAGCAGCTGGTCCAAGGTGGCCGCTGCCGTCCGCAGCGCACTGATGTCAGCATCCAGACTTGCCCGCGTTGGGATGAAGGAGCCGACCGTCTGGCCGTGTCGGGTCACCGCAACGGGCGACTCCGAAGCGATGAAGTCGGCCAGCCCGGCCCGGAACTCGCGAATGCCCACCGACGTCGTCATGACAACCTCCCTATTGTGTATCACTGTGTACACAGTGCACCGTGAGTCCGCCGGACACAAGGTGACCGAACTGCGCCGGTACCTCCAGGAACTCACGAGGAAACTTCCAGTTCCGCCGGTGTCTTGCTTGACAGACTGGCCGTATGCCGCCCGCTCAGGTCTCCCCGCCAGCCCGGGTTCTCGTGGTGGACGACGAGGAGAACATCTCCTACCTCGTGGCCTCGGCCTTGCGCCTGGCCGGGCACGAGGTAGCCACTGCCGCAACGGGTTTGGCCGCGGTCGCGATGGCTCCGGCATACGGACCGCATGCCGTCGTCCTGGACGTGATGCTCCCTGACATCGACGGGTTCGAGGTCATGCGGCGGATGCGGGCCGAGGGCGTCACCGCACCGATCCTGTTCCTCTCCGCGCGCTCCGACACGAGCGACCGGGTGCGCGGGCTGACAACCGGTGGCGAGGACTACATCGTCAAACCGTTCGCCGTCGAGGAGCTCGTCGCCAGGGTCGGGCTGGCGCTGAGGCGGGCGGGTGCCGCGGCCGCCTCCCCCGGTCGGCTGCAAGTCGCCGACCTCGTCCTCGACGAGGACGCCCACCGGGTCTGGCGCGGCGAGGTGGAGGCGCACCTCACGGCGACCGAGTTCACCCTCCTGCGGTGCCTGATGGCGGCGGCCGGGCGGGTGGTCACGAGGGCCCAGATCCTCGACCACGTCTGGCAGTACGACTTCTCCGGCGAGACGGCGATCGTGGAGTCGTTCGTGTCGACACTGCGCAAGAAGGTCGACCCGGGTACGCCCGACGGGCCGCCACGGCTCATCCACACGATCCGGGGCGTCGGGTACGCGATCCGCGAGCCGGGTCGGTTGCGGTGACGCGAGGGATGACCCGGGGGATGACCCTGCAGCGCAGGCTCATCGTCGCGACCATCCTCCTCGCGGTGACCATCCTCGTCGCGGGGCTCACCATCCTCGGGGCCCAGCGGCACTACGCCATCGCCGCGCTCGACCAGAAGCTCACCGATCTCGCGAAGAACCCCAGGGCCGTCCTCGCACTCTCGGCTCGCGCTGACAACCGGCCGGGCCTCACCGACGCCTTCGGCGATGTGTATGTCGGGCGGCTCACGGCGAACGGGCGGCTCATCACCGTCCTCGCCCCGACGAGCGACCCCGACCTCGTTCCCCGGCTCCGGACCGGGGACACCCTCACGACCGCGGTTGGGCGCGCCACCGTCGCCGGGCAAGCCGCGCGCGTGCGGGTCGTGGCCATCCCGCTGGCCGGGGGTGGACGCGCGGTCATCGCCGAGCCGACCACGGCGGCCGATGCTGCCACGGCCCGGCTCGCCCGCGCCCTCCTCATCGCTGCCGCGGCGATCGCCCTCGTCCTCGGTCTCATCCTCTGGTGGGTCGCCCGGCTCGGGCTGCGCCCCATCGAGCAGATGACCGTGACCGCTGACGCGATCGCCGCCGGCGACACGATCCTCCGCGTCCCGCCCGGACCGCCGGGCACCGAGGCCGCCCGGCTGGGTACCGCCCTCAACGCCATGCTCGACGCGACCCGGGCCGGCGAGGAGCGGATGCGCCGCTTCGTCGCCGACGCCTCGCACGAGCTACGCACCCCGCTCACGACGTTGCGCGGCTACTCCGGTCTGCACGCGAGCGACCCGGAGGTCGCTGACGCGATGCGCCGGATCAACGCCGAGTCCACCCGGATGAGCGGCCTGGTCGACGACCTGCTGACCCTGACCTCCCTCGACGCACCCCGACTCAACGTCGCCCCGGTGGACCTCGTCGCCCTGCTGGGTGACGTCGCCGCCGACCTCCAGGTGGCCTCGCCCGAGCGCACGGTCCAGGTGGAGGCACCCCCGCGGCTGGTCATCGAGGGCGATGCCGACCGGCTGCACCAAGCCGTCATGGCCCTCGCGACGAACGCCATCCGGCACACGCCTCCCCACACGCGGATCACCCTGCGTGCCGTTGCCACCTCCAGCGACGGAGCCGCGCGGATCGAGGTCGCCGACACCGGGCCGGGCATCGCGGCAGCGCACCTCCCGCACCTGTTCGACCGGTTCTACCGCGCGGATCCCGGGCGAAGCGGCATACGAGGCAGTGGGCTCGGGCTGGCCATCGTCGCGGCCATCGCGACGGCCCACGGCGGCTCGTATGCCGTCCACTCGGCTCCCGGGTCGGGCAGCACCTTCACGATCGACCTGCCGGGACGGGCGGCCGCGTGAGCGCGGCCCGACGGCCGGTGTTCGTGCTGCACGAGCACCACCGTCCGCGCCACCACTTCGACCTGCGGCTGGAGGAGGGTGGCGTGCTGCGGTCGTGGGCGGTTCCCCGCGGTATGCCCACCGACTCGCGTCACGACCGACTCGCGGTGCGCGTCCCCGACCACGACCTGGACCACGCGGCATACGAGGACGAGACAAAACGCATTGCTGACACCGGCTGGTGGAAGCTCGAGGACCGCAACGAGCGCCGGTTCGTGTTCGTGCTGCACGGCCTCCTCGATGCCCGGCGGTACGCGCTCGTGACGACCGAACAGGGCGCACTACTCCACCTCGTCAAGGACCAGCGGATGGAGCCCGACTGATGCGCCTAGGCTCGAGCTGCCGCGGACGAGCCCGGCACCGCGAGCCGAGGAGCAGGCATGGCCATCACCGACTTCGAGCGCTATCCGCTGACCTTCGGCCCGAGTCCGGTGCACCGGCTGGACCGGATCACCGCCCACCTCGGCGGCGCCGAGATCTGGGCCAAGCGGGAGGACGTCAACAGCGGCCTTGCCTTTGGTGGCAACAAGACTCGCAAGCTCGAGTACATCGTCCCCGATGTCCTCGCGGCCGGCGCTGACACCCTCGTCTCGATCGGCGGCTACCAGTCCAACCACACCCGACAGGTCGCCGCCGTCGCCGCCAAGCTCGGGCTCAAGTGCCGGCTCGTCCAGGAGAAGTGGGTCGACTGGGACGACCCGGTCAACGACCAGGTCGGCAACATCCTGCTGTCGCGGATCATGGGCGCCGAGGCCCGACTCGACCCGGCCGGCTTCGACATCGGCATCCGCTCGTCCTGGGAGGACGCCCTCCGCGAGGTCTCGGACTCCGGTGGCACGCCGTACGGCATCCCGGCCGGCGCGTCCGAACACCCGCTCGGCGGCTTGGGATTCGCCAACTGGGCACATGAGGTCGCCGCGCAGGAGCAGGAGCTCGGCGTCTTCTTCGACACCATCGTCGTCTGCACCGTCACCGGCTCGACACACGCCGGGATGATCGCCGGGTTCGCCGACCTGCTCGATGCCGGTGGGGCGCAGCGTCGGGTGATCGGCATCGATGCCTCGGCCACGCTGGACAAGACGCGGGACCAGGTGGCCCGGATCGCCCGGCATACGGCTTCGTTGATCGGCCTGCAACGGGAGGTGCGGGACGCGGAGATCGAGGTGCTCGCGGGCTGGGCCGGGGACCTCTACGGCATCCCGGTCGAGTCGACGATCGAGGCGATCCTCCTCTCCGGCCGGCTCGAGGGGATGATCATCGACCCGGTCTACGAGGGCAAGTCGATGGCCGGGCTGATCTCCCTCGTCACCTCCGGCGAGATCCACCGCGACTCGACGGTCCTGTACGCCCACCTCGGGGGGCAGCCGGCCCTCAACGCCTACAGCGGCATCTTCGGGTTCTGACTCTGATGCGTATGCCGGCGAGACCCGTTGGCAGTGCACGTCCCGAGGGCGCTCGTCCCGGGGGCGGCGGCGCGGACCTGCGGGACCACCTGGCCCGTCACCTGGCGGGTCTGGAGGCGGCACTGCCGTTCCTCGCCGAGGTCGAACCGGTCCACGACGTCCGCGTGCGGGCCCGACGGCTGCGCAGCCTGCTCCGGTCGCACCGCGCGTTCCTGCCCGCCGGGGTCGGCGACCGACGGGTGCGAGCCATCCTGGACGACCTCCGATGGCTGGGTCGGGTGGTCGGCGCGGTGCGCGACGTGGACGTGATGGCCGAGCACCTGGCTCTTGTCGAGGTGGACGAGGACCTCCGGCTGGCGTGGCTGTCCGACCTGCAGACCGAGCGGGCCGCGGCTCTGGCTCGGGCCACCCGTCGCCTGGCCGGCTCCCGGGTGACCCGGCTCGTCAAGCGGCTGCGCAAGGTCGTCGTCGCGCGCGGGTGGTCCGCAGCCGCGGTGCCGACGACCGACTCCGTGCTCCCCGGCCAACGCCTCCGCGTCCTGGAGCTGGCCGAGCGCGCTCTGGCCCTTCCGGCTCGGGGACCGGAGGAGGTCGAGGCCTGGCACGACGTCCGCAAGGCCGCCAAGGAGCTGCGCTACGCGGCCGAGGCGTTCACCGCCTCCGACCCTGGTGCGACCCGGTGGGCCAGCGCCGGCCGGAACCTCCAGACCGTTCTCGGGCGCCAGCTGGACCGGGAGCGGGTGGCGTCCTGGCTCGACGCGTTTGCGGCGCACCACGAGCCTGACCCGGCCGTGGCATCGGGTTCGCGGGCGCGCGCGAAGGTGGAGCGGCGTCTCGCGTCGCGCCGCAATGACCGTGCGCGCCAGGTCGCCGTGGCGCGAGTCCGCGACCTCGTCTGAGGTGACCTGCTGGTTGCCCGCTGGTTGTCTGGCGATCGCCTGCTTGTGACGGAGTTCACTTGTGCTGCAGCGAAATTGGTTGGTTCCGGGACGGGTCATCGCGTTCCTCGTCGTCGACCTGCTCTGGTACCTCTACCACCGCTCGAGCCACCGGATCCGGCTCCTCTGGGCCATGCACCAGGCGCACCACAGCAGCATCCACTTCAACTACACGACGGCGTTGCGGCAGAAGTGGAACTCGTGGGGCGAGCTGCTGTTCTGGGTCCCGCTCCCCCTCATCGGCCTGCCGCCGTGGATGACCTTCTTCGTCTTCTCGGTCAACCTCGTCTACCAGTTCTGGGTGCACACAGAGACGATCCCCAAGCTGTGGCGCCCGCTCGAGGTCATCTTCAACTCCCCGTCGCACCACCGGGTCCACCACGCGAGCGACCGGCAGTACCTGGACCGCAACTATGGCGGGATCCTCATCGTCTGGGACCGGCTGTTCGGGACGTATGCCGAGGAGGTCGAGCGACCGACCTACGGGCTGATCTACCCGGTGACGACCTACAACCCGTTCCGGCTGCAGTACGGCGAGTTCGGCCGGATCGCCCGCGACGTCCGCTCGGCCTCGGTGGCGAGACCGGTTCGGCTAACTCTTCGCCCCGCCGGGCTGGTCCGCCGAGGGCTGAACGTCCGCCGCCCACCACCGCCAGGTCTCGACCGCGATCCGGATGACGGGCCCGGGAGGCGACTCCACGGCATACGGCGGGTACTTGTCCCTCAGAGCCCGTATGCCGTGTGCCGCAACGGGATCGGCGACCTCCAGCACCTCGGCCCGCCCGTCCCCGCGTACCCACCACAGCGCCGACCAGTCCTCGGCGTAGTGGTCGACGAGGACGCTCACCCTGGGGTTCGCGGCGATGTTGGCCAGTCGCTTGAGCGCCGTCGTCGACTTCGGCTTGCCATCGACCACGGTCCAGATGACGCCCTCGACGAGAGCGAAGGTGATCGGCACGAGGTGCGGCTGCCAGTCACCCGCCACGGTCCCGAGGCGCGCGACCCGAGCCCCGGCGAAGCGTCCGCGAGCATCGTCCAGCACGCCGCCCAATCTAGTCACGGGGCCCTTGGCAGGAACTGACGAGGCGGGCCACGCGGCATACCGGTTGAATCGTCCCCATGACCCAGCAGGCGGCGCGGCGGCGGATCAGGATCGGGATCGACACCGGCGGGACGTTCACCGACGTCGTGGCCCTCGACGAGGAGACCGGCGAGCTGGTCACCACCAAGACCCCGAGCACCCCGGACAACCCGGCCGACGGGTTCATCGACGGCGTCGGCAAGGTCCTGGCACTGATGGGCGCGACGGGCGCCGACATCACGGCGGTCTCGCACGGAACCACCGTCGCGACCAACAAGCTGCTCGAGGGCAAGGTCGAGGCGCTCGGCTTCATCACGACCGAGGGCTATGAGTTCATCCTCGAGATCGCCCGCCAGTCGGTGCCCGACGGCTACGGCAACTCCTACTTCTGGGTCAAGCCGCCGCGCATCGTACCGGCCGATGCCGTCCGGACCGTCGGCGGCCGAGTCGACTTCCAGGGCAACGAGATTCGCCCGTTCGACGAGGCGTCCGCGGTGGCCGCGGCGCGTTGGTTCAGGGACCACGGGATCACGACGATCGGAGTCTGCTTCCTCCACTCGTATGCCGATGACACCCATGAGCTGGCGATGCGCGCGGTCCTCCGCCGCGAGCACCCCGACGCCATCGTGTCGATCAGCAGCGAGGTGCTGCGGGAGTACCGCGAGTACGAGCGCTCGATGACCACGCTCGTCGATGCCGCCGTCAAGCCCAATGTCAGCCGCTACGTCCGCAACATCCACGAGCGGCTGGACCAGTTCACCGGCGGCGCCGAGATCCCCTTCTACGTCATGAAGTCCAACGGCGGGGTCCTCTCCGCCGACGAGGTCGTCCACCAGCCGATCACGACCGTCCTCTCCGGCCCAGCCGCCGGAGCCCTCGGCGCTGCCCTCATCGCCCAGCGGGCCGGGTTCGCCAAGGTCCTCACCTGTGACGGCGGCGGCACCTCGACCGACGTCTCGGTCGTCCTCGGCGGCGAGCCCACGCTCACGACCGAGGGCACGGTAGGCGCGTACCCGAGCAAGATCCCGATGATCGACGTCGTCACGGTCGGCGCCGGTGGCGGGTCGATCGCCTGGATCTCCCCCGAGGGATCCCTCAAGGTCGGCCCGCACTCAGCCGGTGCCGACCCCGGGCCGCTCTGCTATGGCAAGGGTGGCACCAAGCCGACGATCACCGACGCCCACGTGACCCTCGGCCGGATCCCCCCGCACCTCCTCGGTGGCGAGATCCCCCTCGACGTCGAGGCCGCGCGGCTGGGCATCGCCTCCCTCGCCGAGGACCTCCACCTCGACTACGAGCGTTGTGCCACAGGCATTCTCGAGATCTCAGCCTGGAACCAGGCCAACGCCCTGCGGCAGGTCTCGGTCAAGCGCGGCCTGGACGTCCGCGACTTCATGCTCACGACCTTCGGCGGTTCCGGCTCGCTCCTGGCCTGCCGTCTCGTCGACATCCTCGGCCTCGCCGGAGTCGTCGTGCCGCCCAACCCCGGCAACGTCTCCGCGTTCGGGCTGCTCACCGTCGACGTGAAGAACGACTACGTCCAGACCGCGGTGGCCCGGCAGGACGCGCTCGACCTCGCCGCCGTCGAGAAGACCTTCGCGTCCCTCACCGGCCGCGCCGCGGCCGCCCTCGACAAGGAGGGCTTCGACCGGGCCGACCACCAGTACGTCCGGACTGCCGACCTGCGCTACTTCGGCCAGGCCTACGAAGTCCGGGTCACCTGCCCGGAGGGCACCGTCGACGAGGCGTATGCCGCGCGCGTCGCCGACGCCTTCCACGACGAGCACCGAGTGCTCTACGGCTACGACTTCCGCGACGATCCGCGCCAGCAGGTCGAGTGGGTCAACCTTCGGGTCTCCGGCATCGGCCCGATCACCCGGCCCGAGATCCCCCTCCACGACCCTGCGGGCTGGTGGGCCCTGGCCGACCCGCCGCACCGGCCGGTCTGCTTCGACGCCGACGAGGGCTACCGGCCGACTCCGATCGTCGACCGCTCCGACCTCGTCGCCGGGGCGCAGCTGTCCGGCCCGGTCGTCATCGAGGAGTTCGGCTCCACGGTCCCGGTCCACCCCGGCTTCACCGTCCGGGTCGACGAGTACCTCAACCTGGTGATCACCCGCTCCACCCCCCTTGCGTCTGCGGATCTGGGGGTCCTGGCCCCCAACGACGCAGACGTAACGACGGCGACCGAGGGAGAGGTGCGATGAACAGCGCCGGCCTGCCCACGGCATACGAGCACGGCAACCGGCTGACCCCACCGGGCTCGACCCCCGACCCGATCCTCGTCGAGATCGTCGAGGGCACCCTGGCAAGTGTCGAGATGGAGGTCGAGACCGCCATCGCCCGAACCAGCCGGTCCCCCATGATCCGCGATGCCCACGACTTCCGCGCCGGCATCCACGACCGCCAGCTCCGCAAGCTGACCGGCCGCTCCTACAGCGCGCTCGTCCACCCCATCGCCCGCGACTTCCCCCTGGACGAGATGGGCGAGGGCGACGTCTTCTTCCACAACGACGTCTACGAGTCCGAGGGCGGGATCGGCCACCTCCCCGACCTCTGCGTCACGGTCCCGGTCTTCCATGACGGGCAGGTCGTGGCGTTCGTCCAGGCCTTCGGGCACCACGACGACATCGGCGGCGCGGTCCCCGGTTCGATGCCCAGCCACGCGACAACCGTGTTCGAGGAGGGCCTGTCCGTCCCGCCAATCAAGCTGTGGGACATGGGAGCTCCCAACCAGGCGGCGCTCCGGATCATGACCCGAAACTCGCGTATGCCGGACAGCCTTGCCGCCGACCTCGACGCCGAGTGCTCCGCCTGCCTGATGGGCGCGCGCCGGCTCGCTGAGCTCTTCGAGCGCTACGGCCGGGACGAGGTCGAGGCCGCCTTCGACGCGATCCTCGACAAGACGACGGAGACCTACCGCCGCGAGATCCTCGCCAAGATCCCCACCGGTACCTACGTCTGGGAGGACTACGCCGAGCACGACGGCGTCGACGACCCGCGCCTGCACACCCAGCGGATCACCCTCACCAAGGAGGAGACCGGCGGACCCGGCCCGGGCGACGGCGGCCCGCGGATCATCATCGACTTCACCGGCACCGCACCGCAGGCCAAGGGCCCGATCAACCACTGCGGCGACTACGTCGGCGGCAACTTCCTCAAGAAGTGGCTCGCCCCGATCCTGCGCAACCTCGCCGACACCCCTGAGCGGATGGCCGAGCTCGACGTCAACGAGGGCGTCGTGCCGCTCATCGAGATGCGCTTCCCCGACAAGGGAACCCTGCTCACGCCGATCTACCCCGCCCCGACCAACGCCCGCACCTTCGTCATTCTGCGGCTCCTCGGCGTGCTGGCCGGCGTCGTCGCCAAGGCGGTCGACGGCCAGATGCCCGCCGACCAGGAGACCATCCGCTACACCGGTGTCTACGGCAAGGACCGCGACGGCTCGGACTACCTCATGCGCGAGGTGCTCGGCGGCGGCTCGGGCGGGCGCTACTACGCCGACGGCGAGGACACCATCCACGTCGTCCCCGACAGCCGCAACCTGCCGACCGAGTTCACCGAGAGCCGCTTCCCGTTCATCGTCGAGCGGCTCGGCCTGGCCGTCGACTCCGGCGGCGCCGGTCGGTACCGGGGCGGGCTCGGCTACGAGAAGCACGTCCGGATGCTCAAGGACGCGCACTTCATGTCCATCGCGGACCGCTCGATCCTCGCCTGCAGGGGGCTCAAGGGCGGCCGGGCGGGTATGCCGTTCGAGGTCACCGTCGACCTCGGCGGCCCCACCGAGCACGTCGTCGACGCCCTCGCCGACGCCGAGGAGGTCAAGGCCGGTCAGGTCATCCGGATCCGCACCACGGGCGGCGGCGGCTGGGGCGACCCGCTCACCCGCCCGTATGCCGCGGTCGAACGTGACCTGCGCTGGGGCAAGGTGTCCTTCGACGGCGCGCGCACGGCATACGGGGTCGTTGCCTCAGGGACCAAGGACGAGCCGGTCATCGACGAGGCCGCCAGTGATGCCCTCCGCGACGGGCTGCGTTCTGCCAGAACGGGATCCGAGCCGTTCTTCGACCGCGGACCGGGCTACGCCCGGCTCGCCGAGGACGGCGCGACGGCAAGCGAGTACGACTGGCTGTGAGCGCGGCTGCACCCGGTCCTAGGTGGCCAGCCAGGCGGCATACGCGTCGAACGTGTAGGGCCGGCCGAGGAAGTCGGCGACCAGGTCTGCGGCGTCTCGCGACCCGCCCGGCGCCAGCACCTTGTCCCGGTATGCCGCGGCGACAGCCGGCGCGAACAGGTCGTCGCGGTCGAAGGCCGAGAACAGGTCCTTGGCGATGACCAGGCTCCACATGTACGTGTAGTAGCCGGACGTGTAGCCGTCGAGGTGACCGAACGAGCACTGGAAGTGGGTCCCCGGGATGTAGGGGAATACGGAGTACTCGCCCTGGAGCTCGGCCGCTCGCGCAGTGAGGTCGTCGACCTCGTGGGCATGGAAGTCGTACGAGACAGCGGCATAGAACATCTGGGTCCGCGCCTGGAACCCCTTGCCGAAGTCGTCGGCCGTCCGCATCCGCTCGACGAGGTCGGCCGGAATCGCCTGCCCTGACTCGTCGGTCGCGAAGGTCGCGAGCACCTCGGGGTCCCACGCCCACTCCTCGAGCATCTGGCTCGGTGCCTCGACGAAGTCCCACTCGGTCGCGACCCCGCTGAACCGGACCCACTCCTGGCGGCCGCCCACGACGTGGTGGACGAGGTGGCCGAACTCGTGGAACAGGGTGACCACCTCGTCGTGCTCCATGAGACCACGGCTGAAGTTGCACACGAGGACGCCCTCGGGCAGCTGCACCCCGGAGACCCCGTCGACGAGGGTGAACTGGGCGGCGTGCTTGTACTTCCCGTCGCGCGGGTGCAGGTCCAGGTGGATCCGCCCGATCCGCTCCCCGTCAGCGTGGACGTCGTAGGTGGTCACGTCCTCGTGCCAGGTGGCCGCCTCGGGCGCCGGCTCCGGCACCCACTCCAGCCCGAACAGCCGCCCGGTCACGTCGAGCAGCCCCTGCCGGACCGTGTCGAAGGCGAAGTAGCGCCGCACCTGCTGGGCGTCGACGTCGTGCTGCTCCTTGCGCACGACCTCGCTGTAGTAGGTCACGTCGAAGCGACCCACCTCGGTCGCGCCGGGCTCGTCCTGCTGCTTTCGGGCGAGCAGGACCGCCTTGTCCCGCTCGGCGCTCTCGGTGGCCAGATCGCGGATCCGGTCGACGAACTCCTTGATGGCGTGCGCCGACCCGATCATCTTCACCTCGGCGTCGTAGTCCGGCCACGAGGGGTAGCCGAGCAGCTCGGCCTGCTCCCGACGACCGGCGAAGAGGCGCTGGAGCACCGGGTCGTTCGCCGGCCAGGCCACGGTGAGGAACTGGCGCATGAGCGCCTCGCGCGCCGCGGCATCATGGGCGAAGGTGAGGAACGGTATGAAGTCGGGGTAGTCCGTCGTGACGGTCACCAGCCCGTCGTCGGCCGCCGGGTGGGCCGCCACCCAGTCCGCCGGGAGCCCGTCGAGCTGCTCGGGGCGCAGCCGGACCGACCGGACGTCCTCCCGGATGTTCTTGCTGAACTCCTGGCTGGTGAGGACCCCCTCCTCGCTCAGCGCGCGAAGCCGGTCGCGGGTGGCCTCGTCGCGGTCGACGCCGGAGCGGCGGAAGTCGCGCAGGGTGCGCTCGAGCAGCCGGCTGGCCACTGGGTCGAGGCCGTCCGCGTCGAGACCGGAGAGAACGGCATACAGCTCGGCGTCCAGACCGAGGTCGGTCGAGAACCTCTGCACCTCCTGGACGACCTTCTCGGCGTGCTCCCGGACGGTGGGGTCGGGGTGGACCTCCGAGAGGAGCGCGCCGGTGGCGGCCGCGTTGGACAGCTCGGTCTGGGCGCGGTTCCACTCGTGCAGCGCGTCCAGGGTGCTCGGCGGCGGGGGCGTCTTGAGCCCGTCGACGACGGCCCGGGCGGCGCTGAGGGCGGCCGTGCCGCGATGGGTCACCCACTCACCCCAGTTCGCGGTGCCGGGCAGGGTCAACGGGTCCAGTTGGGCGCTCACGCCCAGACTGTATGCCGGGTGGAGCGGCTGCGTGGCCCTGTTGCCCGAGCCGCTGTCGGTGGCTTGGTGGACAGTGGGGGCATGACGACGAAGGCGACGGGCACGGTTCGCACCACTGAGGTTCGCTGGCCCCTGCTCGGGCCGTTCTCGCTGCGTGAGGCGGCGTTGTTCGGGTTCGGGCACCGCCGCGAGAGCGACTTCGACGGGGTCATGCGGCTGGCTTTCTGTGTGGACGACTACTACGAGTCGACGGCCGGTGTGGCGCTCCGCCAGGACGGCGACGCCCTGGCCATGACGATCGAGTCGGCCGCCGACCCGCAGGTGGTCGCGGCCCAGGCAGCCCGGGTGGTCAGCGCCGACCACGACGGCCGGGGGTTCGCCGAGCTCGGCGAGCGCGACGAGGTGATCGGAGCGCTGCAGGCTGCGGCGCCGGGCCTGCGTCCGGTGCTCTTCCACTCCCCCTACGAGGGCGCCGCGTGGTCCATCATCAGCGCCCGGCGTGGGATGGCCCAGGGACGGGGCCTCCGCGAACGGCTCAACACCCAGTGGGGCAGCACGTTCACCGTCGCCGGCCAGCCGGTGACCTGCCTGCCGCCGCCGAGCCGGCTCCGCGAGATCACGACGGTCCCCGGGCTACCCGCCGACCGGGTCCCGAGACTGCACGCCATTGCCGAGGCCGCCTCGCAGGGTCGACTCTCGGCCCGCCACCTGCAGGAGATCGGCGCCGACGCGGCAGCGGCCGAGGTCCAGCAGCTGCCGGGCATCGGCCCGTTCTACAGCGGCCTCATCGTCGTGCGCGCCACCGGGTTCGCCGACGTCCTGCCCCTCATCGAGGCCAGGGCACGAGCGCTGGCGCACGAGCTGTACGGGCTGCCCGAGCCGCTCGACGACGCGGGCTACCTCGCCTTCGCCGAGCGCTGGGCACCCTGGCGCACCTGGGCCACGGTGCTCATCCGGGCCGGGTCCGGGCGACTGCCCGCGTCTGGCATCCTGCCGAGATGAGTGCCGTCAGGAGCCTGCGTGAAGTATGGGTCGCCGACGAGGGCGCGACAGTGACGGCCTTCGTCGACGCCCAACGGGCCGCCATCGCCGCCCTGTGCGACGGGCTGACCGAGGAGCAGGCTCGTCGGCGACTCGTGCCCTCCCGGACCACGGTCCTCGGCATCCTCAAGCACGCCATCCGGGTGGAGAAGGTCTGGTCCCTGGAGGCCGTCACCGGGGTCGACCGCGACGCGCAGGGGCTCCCCGCCAACGACGACTCGTTCCTGCTCGCCGACGACGACTCGATCGGGTCGGTGCGCGCCGCGTTCGAGGCCGCCGTCGCCGAGTCCCGCGCGGTCTTCGACGGCCTGGCGCTGGACGACCTGGCCCCGCACTGGGTCAACGGCGGGCCGGTGACGATCCGATGGGTCCTCTCCCACCTCGTGGCGGAGTACGCACGCCACCTCGGCCAGGCCGACATCCTCCGCGAGCAGCTGCTCGCCACCGACGACGCCTGAGGATCCCCCGTCTGCGCCGGCCGGCTCGCGATGCCACCCGCCGTGCGCCCTGCCCGTTACTGAGCTGGTTACCGGACTGGTTACCGAACCGGAGTGGTTGTGGGCACAGCAACTTCGGTTCGGTAACCAGTGCGGTAACGCGCGTGGGCAGCCTGATCCGCCCCAGCGGGCGCACATGTAGCGCAGGTACCGGCCCCACGCCGGGCCGGCGACCGGTCGGCGCTTGGTGCGACCGGCCAGCGGTGGCCCCGATGGGCCAGTGCTACCTCCAGCCGGCCAGCGCGGTGCGCCGCCCGAGGTCAGCGAGGTCCTCGGCCCGAAGGCCGGGCCAGCCGTGGATCGCCTCCGACCAGCGAGCGGGCACGGCAGCCAGCCCGTGCCGAGCGCCGAGGAGGGCACCGGCGATGGCCGCAACAGTGTCGGTGTCGTCACCGGTGAGGACCGCCAGGTTCAGACCGACGACGAGCTGCCGTGGATCCGGCCCGCCATCGTGCGGCGTCCCGGCCGAATCGATCGCCGCCCATGCCGCCTGGAGAGCGGTCACGGTGAAACCGTTGGGGCGCAACGCCGCCGAGCCCGACTCGGCCTCCGCGACCCAGCGAGCCCAGGCGGACCGGCGCTCGAGCGGCAGGAGGTCCAGCCCACCGGACAGGTCGAGTCGGCCGTCGAGCACGGCGACCCGCACGGCCTCGGACCACAGAACGCACGAGTCGCCGGCGAGCGGGTCCGGATGGGTCAGCTCGGCCATCGCCCGGGCGGCAGCCGCAGTCTCGTCGCGAGAGCACAGCCGGGTGAGGCCCACGATGCCGGTCCGCATCAGCGCTCCGTTTCCGGCCGTATGCCGGGTCGCTGCGTGCCGCTCGACGGCCGCGGCACGCACCCGTTCGCCGATGGGGGCGGCGTCCGCTGCACCCATCGCCGCGGCGCGGCCCAGGACGGCCCGGGTGTGCACGCCGACGTCCCTGGCGCCCGAAGCCAACCACCCGGCATACGCCTCCGACACCTCGTCCGCTGCGTCCCCAGACGTGAGGTCGATGCCCCGAGCAGCGACCCGGGCGATGCAGATCGCCATCTCGGTGTCGTCCGACCACTGCCCGGGCTCGTAGGGGCCGAGCCCGCCGCCGATCATCTCCGGGGTCGGCGGCAGGCTGGACGCGAACTCGTATGGCACGCCAAGTGCATCGCCACAGGCCTGCCCGACGAGCACCCCTGCGGCGCGGTCCAGCTGGGCGGCGTCGAGGGTCATCGGACGAGGAGCAACCGGCTCGGGGACACCCGGGCGGTCATCCGTTGCCCCCAGGCAAGATGCAGCGCATCGGACTCCATTCCGTCGCCGAAGACGACGAGGTCCTCGCTGAAGCTCGTGAGCGTAATGGACTCGTCCCTGGCGATCAGCCCCTGGGTGAGGCTGGTGCCGGTGGCCGGCGAGGGCCAGGCCTCCCGTACGAACCAGGCCAACGCAGCATCCTCCGGCGCGGGTAGAGGGACGGGCGCCAGACGCTCCTGCACGACCGACCGGAGCCAGCCGGTGGCGCCGGTGCCGGTCCCGACCAGCAGTCCGGACGAGGACTGCCGCTCGACGCCCTCGGTGACCTGCACGGCATACCGCGCCGACTGATGACTGGCGTGACCCACGAAGACCTCGTTGAGGGCGGTGAGGACCGACCCGTCGTCGAGGGCCGCCTCGACCATCGTCCGCTCCTCCGCGTCAATGCGGTCCGCGGCGGCGGCACGCATCAGCGACCCGGCGGCGCCCGGCTCGTGTCGGACGAGAACCCCCGGGTTGGTCGACGGGTCCGGGTTGACGCCCACGACGGGCTGCCCGTCGAGGCAGCGCGCGACGTTGGCCACCAGGCCGTCCTGCCCGACGACGACCACGACGTCCTCCGGGGCGAAGAGGAACCGCCCGAGGTCCGCACGCTCGACCATCGCCCGCCGCCAGCTGGTCGGAACCTGCGCCGAGACGCGCGCCAGGACCGCGCCGTATGCCGCGTGCCGTGCGGCCGCCGCGGCCAGGTCGAGGCCGCGTTGGCGCAGGAAGAACTCGGCCTGGCCGGCCGTCCCGTGGTGGGCGATCAGCTCGTCGTACTCGGTCCGGCGGTGGACGATGACGGCCCGGGGTTCGAGTCCCATCACGACGACCTCAGGCGCGACCGGCGAAACGGCCGAGCGCCTCGGTCAGCAGGTCCGGAGTCACGGTGAGGTTGGTGATCTCGGGCAGGTTCTTCGCCAGGTCGCGCAGGGCGAGGGCGAGCAGCGTCTCGTGGTCGATATCGCGGAACGCGGCCAGCGAAGCAGCCTGCGCGGCGGCGTCGGCCTCCCCCACGATACGCACCTCGTCGGCGTGCGCCTCCCCCGCGATCCGCACCCGCTGGGCCGCGGACTCCGCCGCGATCCGGTCTGCGGCCGCCTGCTCGGTCGCGGCCAGCCGGCCGTTCTGGCCGCGCTGGTTGACCAGCTGCTCCTCGCGCTTGGCGAGCTCGATCTGGTTCTGCATCTCGTTCTCGGCGATGGCCCGCTCGCGCTCGACGGCCAGCGCCCGCCGCTCGAACGTAGCCCGGTCGGCGTCCTGCTGCACGCTCTCCCGGGTCTGGGTCGCGAGGGCCTTCTCCACCTCGGCGGCGGTGCGGATCGCGGTGACCCGGAAGTCGACGACGGCCAGGCCGCGCTGCCCCAGCCGGTCGTCCACGGCCAGGGCCGCGGTCACGGCGTCGCGGATCCGGACCACGCCGTCGGCGAGGATCCGGCGCAGGTCCATCGTCGCCGCGAGAGCGAGCGCGGGTTGCTGGACGATCTCGGTGAGCAGCCCGCCGACGACCTCCAGCGGGGTAGCGCGCCACTGCCCGGTCACCGGGTCGATGTCGAACTCGAAGCGCCCGGCGGCCGTCGCCGGGTCGGTGACGCGGTAGGTCGCGGTGGCCTGGACCGCCACGTCCTGGAAGTCGGCCGTCCGGGCGTGCAGGACCATTGCCTGCTCGCGGTCGCCGATCGGCACCTCCGCGAGAACCGCCGTGCGGGGGCTGAACCAGAACCCCGCGGCGGCCCCGGAGTGCCGGAGCTCGCCGCCACGCACGTGCTGGATGTGCATCGTCGTGTCGGATCGTAGGTAGCTGATGAACGGGAACCGGGTCACAGTGGCCATGGTCCCCACCTCCTCTCTTGTTGTCGTCGCAATGACGATAACTCACCTTCTTGATTGTCGTCAACTCGACGATTACTCTGTCCGTATGCCGCACCAAGACGTCAGCGTGACCGTCGACCTCGTCGTCCTCACCGTCCGCGACGACGACCTCGCGGTGCTCCTCGTCCGCCGGGGAATCCCTCCGTATCGCGGGCGGCTGGCACTGCCGGGTGGCTTCGTCCACGCCCAGGAGGACCTCCCCGCGGCTGCCGGCCGGGAGCTCGAGGAGGAGACCGGCATACGAGGCCTCGGTGGGCACCTCGAGCAGCTCGCGACGTTCGGGACACCCGGCCGCGACCCCCGCGGACGCGTCGTCACCGTTGCCTACCTTGCGCTGGTTCCCGACCCCGGGCCGCTCGTCGCCGGGTCGGACGCCGCCTCGGCGTCCTGGAACTCGGTCGGCGAGCTCGAGACCGGCGGCCGACGCCTCGCCTTCGACCACTCCCAGATCCTCACGGCGGGCCTCGAGCGGGCTCGGGCCAAGCTGGAGTACTCGACCCTGGCCACCAGCTTCTGTCCGCCCGAGTTCACCATCAACGAGCTGCGCCGCGTCTACGAGGCGGTGTGGGGTCAGCCCCTCGACCCCCGCAACTTCCATCGCAAGGTCACCGGGACCCCGGGGTTCGTGGAGGCGACCGGGACGACGACCGGGCGCCAGGGCGGGCGCCCGGCGCAGCTCTTTCGGCCCGGCGGTGCGACGGCCCTGCACCCGGCCATGCTCCGTCCCTGACGTGGCAGGCTGGCCGACATGAGTGGACCCCTCGACGACGTCGTCGTCATCGACCTGACCCGAGCCCTCGCCGGCCCGCACTGCGGCATGATGCTCGGCGACCTGGGGGCCCGGGTGATCAAGGTCGAGTCACCCGAGGGTGACGAGTCCCGTGGCTGGGGGCCGCCGTTCGTCGGCGAGGACGAGATCTCGACCTACTTCCTGTCGTGCAACCGCAACAAGGAGTCCGTCACCGCTGACCTCAAGTCGGACGAGGGGCGCGACCTGCTCACCCGGCTCGTCGGGCGGGCCGACGTGCTCCTGGAGAACTTCCGCCCCGGCGTCCTGGACCGGCTCGGCTTCACCATCGAGCGGCTGCACGAGCTCAACCCCGGCCTCGTCGTGCTGCGGATCAGCGGCTTCGGCCACGACGGCCCCCAGGGCGGGCGCGCCGGATACGACCAGATCGCCCAGGGCGAGGGCGGGCTCATGTCGCTGACCGGCACCGACCCCGGGCACCCGCAGCGCGTCGGCGTCCCGATCGGCGACCTCCTCGCCGGCATGTACGGCGCCTACGGTGTCGTCGCCGCCCTCCACGAGCGCGACCGGACCGGCATCGGGCGCGAGGTCCGCACGTCGCTCCTCGCGAGCATCGTGGGCGTGCACGCCTTCCAGGGCACCCGCTACACGGTGGCCGGCGAGGTGCCCCATGCTGCGGGCAACCACCACCCGTCGATCTGCCCCTACGGCCTGTTCTCCTGCGCCGACGGGATGATCCAGCTGTCCTGCGGCAGCGAGGGACTGTGGGTCAGGCTCGCGACCGGCTTCGGTCTCGACCCGCTCACCCCGGAGATGGCGACCAACCGTGAGCGAGTGGCGAACCGCGACGCTGTCGTCGACGCCCTCAACGCCGCCTTCGCCGACATCCCCCTCGCCGAGCTGCTCGTCACGATGGCCGAGCTCGGCATCCCGGCCGGCGAGGTCCGGAGCCTGGACCGGGTCTATGACTGGGACCAGACCCGCAGCCAGGGTTTGGTCATCGAGGTCGACCACCCGAGCCTCGGCCGGATCGAGGTCCCCGGGCCGCCGCTCCGGCTGGACGACAACTCGTATGCCGGTGGGCGCAGCGAGCATCTCGCTCCCCCGACGCTCGGCCAGCACAACGCGTCGGTACGCGACTGGCTCGACGCCACCGAGGCCTGACCAGGGTCTGGCGTCACCGACCTCGCGCGCCGGCCGGGCCGGCGTGTGTCGTTGCCAGGATCGGCGACTCGAGCGGGCGCTCGAGCGGCACCGCCGCGACGGCAACGGCCGTGCTGACCTCCAGGACGATGCCGTCGACGAGGATCCGGACCGGTTCTCCCGCCGGCGCGCAGGGCAGGGCCACCACCCGGTCGCCGGCCGAGACCACAAGGGTCCCCCCGTCGACCGAGAAGCTGGCCACGGCCGGGCCGGCCAGGTCGAGCAGGGCCGCCGTGTCATCGGGTCGTTCCGGCAGCCACTCGAAGGCGGCCCGTCCCGGCGCCGGCTGTGCGAACGCCTCCAGCACCCGGGGGTGCGGCTGGACGTGCACGACACCTGCATGGACCGACAGGACGTAGGGAACCGACAGCACGCCGGCCCACCCCTCGTTGTCGCTCTGGACGCCCCGGATCCAGAACATCGCGCAGGCCCTCCCGTCCGCGTCGGTGAAGGTCGTCGCGGCATACGGACCGCCCCCGAACGAGAGCTGTTGCCACGGGGCGCCCGCGAAGCCGCCGGCCGGCGATGCCACCGAGACAAGCAGCTCTCCGGTGACCCCGTCGTTCCACGTCCCGACGATGAGCACGTCCTCACCGTCGACGTGGACGACCTGGGGGCACTCCCACCCCGACCCGAGCTCCAGAGCCTGCGCGCCGGAGTCGCCGATGGCGACCACGCCGTCGAACGCCCACTCGCACAGATCGGTCGACGACCACCCGAGCACGACCGGCCGGCCGTCGCGAAGGCCCGCGCCCATGACCATCCGCCAGACGTCGCCGTCGCGTCGCACCTGCGGGTCGCGGAAGACCGCGACATCGAATCCCCTGTGTGACAACGGGACCCGCTCGGCCGGCACCCACCTGTCCCAGGAGGCATCGACCGGGCGGGCAACCCGCACCGTGCCGAGATCGAGGCCGGACGTGACCACCGAGGTGTAGAGGATGAACGGGGCAGAGTCCGGCGGGGCGACCAGGCAACCCGTCCAGCAGCCGGCCTCGTCAGCAGCCGGCTCCAGGGCGACTGGGCGGTGGGACCACGTCACCAGGTCGGAGCTCGTCGCATGGCCCCAGCAGATCTCCGGCCGCCAGTCCATCGACTGCGGGATCGCTTGGTAGAACAGGTGATAGAGCCCATCCCGGTAGCTGACACCGTGCGGGTCGTTGAGCCAGCCTGTGGGCGGGGTGACGTGCAGGGAGGGCCGAGCGACCCCGCGTGAGAGCGTCCGCGGGGCCTGCTGATTCGAATGAGGTGCCACCAGCAAAAGACTAGTCGTTCGTCCAACAACCTACCGACCAGGCCACGACTCGGTCAGTCCCCCGGCCGACCGGCCCGCACCCGTGCTGGAGTCACAATCCGGGCCTCCCGGTTGGGCAGGACCTGCCAAGGCTCGCGGACCGTGCGCGTCCCTAGGCTCGGCAGGGTGCGGATCCTCATCGCCCTTGGCGGCAACGCCATGACCGGCACGGACGGCAGCGCGACGCCGCGCGCCCAGCGGGCCGCGATCAGCCGCGCGATGGAGTGTGTCGCCGAGGTCGTCACCCGTGGTCACGAGGTCGTCCTCACCCACGGCAACGGACCTCAGGTAGGCAACCTGCTCGTCAAGAACGAGCTCGCCGCGGCCGTCGTCCCACCCGTCCCGCTCGACTGGTGCGGCGCCCAGACCCAGGGCACGATCGGCTTCACCATCCTCGACACCCTCGAGAAGTCGTTGTCCGACAAGGGAGTCCAGCGACCGGTGGCCGCCATCGTCACGCGCACCCTGGTCGCCGCCGACGACCCCGGGTTCGTCAGGCCCACCAAGCCGATCGGCCGGTTCCTGCCGTATGCCGAGGCCAAGGTCCTCATCGACCACGGCCAGACCTGGGAGGACCGCGGCGAGAAGGGCTGGCGTCGGGTGGTCGCCTCGCCCGATCCCGTCGAGGTCCTGGAGACCCACACCCTGCTGACCCTCCTCGGCGCCGGCTACGTCGTCGTGGCTGCCGGCGGGGGCGGAATCCCTTGTGTGCGGGACGAGTCCGGTGCTGTCCACGGGGTCGAGGCTGTCATCGACAAGGACCTGACGGCCGCGCTGCTCGCCGGCGCCGTCGGCGCCGACGTCCTCGTCATCGCCACCGACGTCGACCACGCGGTCGTCGGCTTCGGAACCCCCGGAGCCAGACCGCTCGGCGCCGTGACCGTCGAGGAGGTCGAGACGTATGCCGCTGACGGCGAGTTCGCGTCCGGCTCGATGGGCCCCAAGGTGGAGGCGGCGCTCCGGTTCGCCCGCGCCGGAGGCACCTCGGTGATCACCTCCCTGGCCCGCATCGCCGATGCCATCGACGCCCTCGACGCCGTCGGCATCGAGGTGGGCACGGTGATCATCGCCTCCCGGATCGTTGCGTCTGCGTTTCTGAGGGCTCCCACCGCCGAGCCCACGCAGACGTTGGCGACCTCCCCTCCACAACGTCCGCCTGCCACGGCGGGCTCAGCCCTCAGATCCGCAGACGCAAGCAGCCCAGACGAGCCCCACGAGAGGTGAGCAAGATGCCCGAGCCCATCGAGGTCCGCAAGGTCCCGATCCACTCCGTCGCCGACGCGTCCGAGCTGCAGCGACTGCTCGACGACGGCGTCATGGACGCGAGCCGGGTCGTGGCCATCATCGGCAAGACCGAGGGGAACGGCGGGGTCAACGACTACACGCGGATCATCGCCGACCGGGCCTTCCGTGAGGTGCTGGTCAAGAACGGCGCCCCCGCCGACCAGGTCAAGCAGGTGCCGATCGTGTGGAGCGGCGGCACCGACGGCGTGATCAGCCCGCACGCGACGATCTTCGCGACCGTCCCAGTCGATCGAGCCGAGCAGAGCGAGGAGCCCCGGCTCACAGTGGGATTCGCGATGAGCGAGCCGATCCTGCCTGAGGAGATCGGCTACGTCGGTATGGTCGACAAGGTCGCCGACGCCGTCAAGATCGCCATGGAGCGGGCCGGGATCACCGACCCGGCCGACGTTCACTACGTTCAGACCAAGACTCCGCTCCTGACCATCCACACGATCCGCGACGCCAAGTCCCGCGGTAAGGAGGTGTGGACCGAGCACACCCACGAGTCGATGGACCTGTCCAACGGCACGACGGGGCTCGGCATCGCCAAGGCCCTCGGCGAGGTCGACGAGGTGACCGACGCCGACATCATGCACAACCGGGCGAAGTACTCCTCCGTCGCGTCCTGCTCCTCCGGCGTCGAGCTGGACCAGGCGCAGGTCGTCGTCGTCGGCAACGCCCGTGGCGTCGGTGGGCGCTACCGGATCGGGCACTCGGTCATGACCGACGCGCTCGACCAGGACGGCATCTGGGCCGCGATCCGGGACGCCGGGCTCGACCTGCCCGAGCGGCCACACTCCGCCGACCTCGACGGTCGGCTGGTCAACGTGTTCCTCAAGTGCGAGGTGAGCCAGGACGGCGCCGTCCACGGCCGGCGCAACGCGATGCTCGACGACTCCGACGTGCACTGGCACCGCCAGATCAAGTCGGCCGTCGGCGGTGTCACCGCTGCAGTCACGGGCGACCCGGCCGTGTTCGTGTCGGTCTCGGCCGCCCATCAGGGCCCGGACGGCGGTGGCCCGGTGGCGGCGATCGTCGACCTCGGCTCCGGAGAGCCGACCGGCTACCGCTGGACCGCTCCGGCCTGACCGGGCTGCGCTCTGGGCTCTGGGCTCGCCTCGGCTGCGGCGCAAATGCGGTTCGGACGGGGATATTTCTCCGGAGGGACCGCATTCCTCCAGCATCACCTCGAGGCCGGTATGCCGGGCGCGCGACTTCCCGATCAGGGAGACGCGCGCGCCCGGCATACGGGAAAGGCGATCAGTACTCGCCCTTGATCACGAAGAACGAGCCGCGGATCGTCCCGGCCAGCTTCGACTTCTGCCTCGCGAACTTGAACCGCGTCGCGAGCTCCACGGGCAGGTCCATGCCCTCGGAGAGCTTGAACCCGACAGCCCGTTTCCCCGCCTCCGCGATCGTGTACATCACATTGATCGACAGCCCGGACTCGTAGAAGACGTACGCCATCCGGATCCCGTCGACCTCGAACGCCGTTGCTTCGAGCGGTCGAGAGGCGATGACGATGTCGCGCTCGTCCTTCAGGATGCGGTGAACCCAGTCGACGGCCTCCGTCGCGTCGCTGGCAGGCTCGACGGTGAAGACGTGTGAGTACTTGTTCCTGAAGTACCGGGCCTCGTTGGCCCGGAGCCCGGCCAGCGCCTCGGCGACCGGTGAGGACTCCAGGCCCTCCGTGGAGACCTGCACGAAGTCGACGACATAGGGCATGGACGTCACGCTAGCGGGCTCAGCCAAGGATCAGGCAGGTCGTCGTGCCGTGCGAGATCAACCGGTCTCGGCTGTCGAGGAGCTTGCCCTCGGCGGTGCTCTGCGTCCGGCCACGATGCAGCACCGTCCCGACTGCGCGCACCCGCCCCATCCCGGGCTGCATCGGGCGCAGGTAGTGCAGGTTGAGCTGGGCGGTCGTGTATCCGACACCCGGCGGGAGGGTCGTGTGCACGGCACACCCCATGCACGAGTCGAGGAGCGTAGCCGCGATGCCACCGTGGACGGACCCGATCGGGTTGAGCATCCGCTCGTCCGGTTCAAGACTGAACGTCGCGTACCCGTCACCGACCTCCTCGATCTCCATGCCGAGCAGCTCGGCGATCGGCGGTGGAGGGAGCTCGCCGGCGACGATGAGCCGCATCACCTCGAGCCCGGAGCGGGGAGCGACGTCGATCGCCGCCATCATCCCTCGGCTCCGACGGTGACGGGGCCAGACACGGGGCCGGTCACGGGCTCGACCGGGCGCGGCGGTCGCGGCAACGCCAGGGCGGCGACCGAGGTCAGCACCCCGCAGATGAGGAGCATCCACCAGATCCGCTGGAAGTGGCTGACCGCGTCGAGCGGCGTGACCGTGCCCAGCAGTGCGACGGTGAGGGCAACGCCGAAGGTGGCGCCCAGCTGCCGGATCGCCTGGTTCACCGCCGCCCCTGCGCCGAACTCGTCGGGTGGCAGGCCCTGGACGGCCGCGCTGGTGAGGTGCGGGATCACCATCGAGACACCGAGCCCGGCAACCAGCCCGGCGGGCAACAGCTCGGTGGCGTACGACGGCTGGCTCCCGGCGGACGTGAGCAGCCAGACACCGGCGGCGGCATACACGAGACCGCCGGGCACCAGCAGGGTCCGCTGGCCGAACCGCGCCGCGACCCGCCCGAGCAGCGGAGCGAGAACCATGACCACGACCGGACCGGGCATCATCGCCAGGCCGGCGCGGACCACGCCGTAGTGCCACACCCCGATCGTGAACTGGATCATCGCGAAGAACATCGCGGTGAAGCCGATCGTGAATGCGGCCGTCGCGATGTTGGCCCAGCGCACCGAGGGCCGAGCGAAGATCTGCAGGTCCAGAGCCGGGTGCGGCACCGCGAGCGACCGACGGACGAACCAGCCGACCACCACCACCCCCGCCGCGAGCACCCCCATCGTCCGGACCGACAACCACGCCCACTGGTCGCTCTGCACGATGCCCAGGGCTAGCAGCGTGAGCGACCCGGCCAGCAGCAGGATCCCGACCGGGTCGGGGAAGCGGTCGCGGGTTGCTTCGCGCGACTCCGGGAGCAGGCGCAGCCCCAGGATGAGGGCGCCGGCTCCGACCGGCACGTTGGCGAGGAACACCGCGCGCCAGTCCCACGCCTGGACGAGGAGGGCACCCGCCGTCGGGCCGACGGCCGCGGCGAGGGCGGCGATGGCGCCCCAGACCGCCACTGCGACCGGGACTCGAGCAGGTGGGAAGACGGAGAGGACGACGGCGAGGGAGGCGGGAACGAGCGCCGCCGCACCGAGGGCCTGGATCACCCGGAAGGCGACCAGCAGGCTGGCGCTCGGGGCGAAGGCACAGAGCACGGAGGCCAGCGTGAAGGCGACCAGACCGATCAGGAACACCCGACGACGGCCGAACCGGTCGGCCATCCGTCCCGATGGCACCAGGGCTGCCGCGAGCGCGATCGTGTATGCCGACAACGTCCAGGACATCGTGGCGAAGGAGACCGCGGGGAAGCTTGCCCGGATGTCGTCGAAGGCGACGAAGAGGACCTGGGTGTCCAGGAACACCATGAAGGCGGCGAGGCTCGCGACAGCGAGCACGGCCCAAGGGTTGACCTGGCGTGGCTCGGTCGACCGAGACGAGGGCGGTGGGGTCATGGCCAGAAATCTAGACGGCATACTTTAAAATCTCAACTATTTGAAGCATGAACTCAACTGAACTATCCTCGACGCGTGTCGAACAAGAGCTACCAGCAGTACTGCGGCATCGCTGCCGCGCTCGACGTGGTGGGTGACCGCTGGACGTTGTTGATCCTTCGAGAGCTCTCCTTCGGCCAGCAGCGGTTCACTGACCTGCGCACCTCCCTCCCCGGGATCGCGTCCAACCTGCTCACCGAGCGGCTGCGCGACCTGGAGGGCGCCGGCCTGGTCGAGCAGCACGAGCTGCCGCCGCCGGCGGCCCGCACCGTGTATGCGCTCACGTCCGACGGCCGCCGGATCGTGCCGGTCCTGCGTGCACTGGCGCGCTTCGGGCTGCCCTACCTGGGCGATCCGGTGGACGGCCTGATCCGCCCACGCACTGCGGTCTACGGCGGGCTGGCCGCGCTGCTCGAACCGGCCGCCGCCGCCGGTCAGGACCTGCTGGTCCGCTTCGACCTCGACGGCGAACAGCACTGGCTCAAGGTGCACGACGGAAGGATCGTCCGGCCTGACCCGGATGCCACGCCCGACCTCACCTTCTCGGGCTCGGCGGCCGCGCTGATCGAGCTGTGCCGCGGCACCTCGGACCTCACCGGTCTCGCGCCGCGCCTGCGCGTCCAGGGCACCCGGTCGTCCCGGAAGCTCTTCGCGGCGATGTTCCCGGTGCCCGCCGCTGTGGGTGGGGCGGACCGGTCCCCCGTGGGGCGACCTACCGGTACTCGGGGTTGACGAAGTCGAACCGGGTGCCTGCGTCCCACTCCGAGCGCTGGTTGCCGAAGGCGGGGACTCCGCCGGCATCCTTGAGCAGCTTGGCGAGGTGCATCAGGTTCCATGTCATGAAGGTCGTGTTGCGGTTGGTGAAGTCGTTGTCAGGACCGCCGCTGCCGGGGTCGAGGTACGACGGTCCGGGCCCGGCCTCGCCGATCCAGCCGGCGTCGGCGTTCGGCGGGATCGTGTAGCCGATGTGCTGGAGCGAGTAGAGCACGTTCTGCGCACAGTGCTTGATCCCGTCCTCGTTGCCGGTGATCAGGCACCCGGCCACCCGGCCGTAGAACAGGTACTGACCCTTGGCGTTCTGCATCCCCGAAAGGGCATAGAGCCGCTCGATGACCAGCTTGGTCTGGCTGGAGTTGTCGCCCAGCCAGATCGGTCCGGCAATGACCAGGATGTCGCTGGCCAGCACCCGCGGGTAGATCTCCGGCCACTCATCGGTGGCCCACCCGTGCTCGGTCATGTTCGGGTACACGCCGGTCGCGAGGTCGTGGTCGACCGCCCTGATCACCTCCACCTCGACGCCGTGCTTGCGCATGATCCCGGCACTCGCATCGACGAGCCCCTGGGTGTTGCTGATCTCTGGTGAGCGCTTCAGCGTGCAGTTGACGAACATCGCGCGCAGGCCGGTGAAGTCGAGGTCGGTCATGGCCCGACTCTTCTCGTCGTCCCACCTCTCCACAAGGGCCCGTTCTGGGGATACACGGTGTTGGGGTTGGTGCGGCCCGGTGGGCGTAGCGTCAGAGTGTGGGTGAGGTTGAGACGTATCTCGGGACGGTCGACAGCGCGGATCGCGCCGCGCTGGAGCGCGTCTACTCCGTCGCCAAGGACGTCGTGCCCGACGCGGTGGAAGGCACCAGCTATGGGATGGCTGCGCTCCTCTATCGAGGTAAAGGACTCATCGCGACCGTGCGCGCCAAGTCGTTCCTGTCGCTGTACCCCTACAGCGGTGCCGTGATCGCCGCTGTCTCGGACGCGCTCGGTGACTTCGAGACCACGACCGGGAGCATCCACTACTCCGCAGAGCACCAGCTCCCTGAGGCTGTCCTGCGGTGCATCGTCGGCGCGCGTCGAGCCGAGATAGACCGCACCTCCAGGTTCTGGAGGGGTAATGACAGTCCCTCCCTGGAACAGGAGTAGCGCGCCTAGTGTCGACAGACATGACCGAGAACCTGACGAACCTGACTCTCAACAACGGCCTGGAGATGCCCGCCCTGGGACTTGGGGTGTTCCAGACGCCGCCGGAGGAGACCCGGGCGGCGGTGGAGGCTGCGCTCGGTGCCGGCTACCGGCACATCGACACGGCAGCGGCATACGGCAACGAGCGGGAGGTCGGCGAGGGCATCCACCGTTCCGGGATCGCGCGCCGTGAGGTCTTCGTCGAGACCAAGATCTGGATCAGTGACTACGGCTACGACGAGACGCTGCACGGCTTCGACACGAGCGCCGCCAAGCTCGGCGTCGACCAGATCGACCTGCTGATCCTGCACCAGGCCCTGCCGACCGACTTCGACAGGACGTTGGCGGCATACCGGGCTCTGGAGACGCTGCTGGCCGACGGCAAGGTACGCGCGATCGGAGTCAGCAACTTCATGGTCGACCATCTCACCGCACTCCTGGAGACGGCAACGGTCGTGCCGGCGGTGAACCAGATCGAGGTCCACCCCTACTTCCAGCAGCGCACGGTCCAGGCGTTCGGTGCCGACCACGGCATCCTGACCCAGGCCTGGTCGCCCCTCGGCGGCATCACGTTCTACCGCGACGGCAGCCACGGCAGCACCCTGGAGGACCCGGTCATCGGCGAGATCGCGCGAGCGCATGCCAAGACCCCGGCCCAGGTGATGCTGCGCTGGCATCTGCAGGAGGGCCGGTCGGTCATCCCGAAGTCGACCAAGCCGCACCGCATCGCGGAGAATATCGACGTCTTCGACTTCGACCTCACCGACGACGAGCTGGCGGCCATCGACGCCCTGGACACCGACCGGCGCGGCGGGCCGGAGCCGGCCGACATCACCCTGGCCGGCTACGGCCGACCGATCCCCGAAGCATGAGCCCCCGAAGGAGCGCCATGAAGACCCGAACCCTCGGCAGCCCAGGACTGCAGGTGTCCCCACTCGGCCTCGGCTGCATGGGCATGAGCCAGTCCTTCGGTCCCCCACCACCGCGGGAGGAGATGATCGCCTTCCTCCGCGCGGCAGTCGACCGCGGCGTCACCCTGTTCGACACCGCAGAGGTCTACGGCCCGTTCCACAACGAGGAGCTCGTGGGTGAGGCGCTCCAGCCGGTCCGCGCGGACGTCGTCATCGCCACCAAGTTCGGCTTCGCCTTCGACGAGAACGGCAGGCAGACCGGCGTCAGCAGCAGGCCGGAGGCGATCCGCGCCGCGGTCGAGGGTTCCCTGCGTCGGCTGCGGACCGACACCATCGACCTTCTGTACCAGCACCGCGTCGACCCGGCCGTCCCCATCGAGGACGTCGCGGGCACCGTCAAGGAGCTCATCGACGCCGGCAAGGTCCACCACTTCGGCATGTCCGAGGCCGGCGCCCGGACGATCCGCCGCGCCCATGC
The DNA here is from genome assembly GCA_021324575.1 of Intrasporangiaceae bacterium. Classification (GTDB taxonomy): domain Bacteria; phylum Actinomycetota; class Actinomycetes; order Actinomycetales; family Dermatophilaceae; genus Nostocoides. The sequence continues at coordinate 90,637 of JAJPIW010000043.1, forward strand.
GGTGCAACCCGTCACGGCGCTGCAGAGCGAGTACTCGCTGTTCTGGCGCGAGCCCGAGGACGAGATCCTGCCGACCCTGCAGGAGCTGAACATCGGCTTCGTGCCGTTCAGCCCGCTGGGCCGCGGGTTCCTGACCGGTCAGGTCACCGCCGCTACCCGGTTCGGGGAGGGCGACATCCGCGCCACCCTGCCGCGGTTCGAGCGTGCGGCGCTGGAGGCCAACCTCGCCCTCGTCGACCTGGTCGCCAAGGTCGCCGAGCGCAAGGAGGCCACGCTCGGCCAGGTGGCCCTGGCCTGGCTGCTGGCGCAGAAGCCGTGGATCGTGCCGATCCCCGGGACCCGGCGCCTCGAGCGCCTCGACGAGAACCTGGGGTCGACCGCGCTGGACCTCACGACGGAGGACCTGGCCGAGCTGGATGCCGCATCCGCCAGCGTGCAGGTCCAAGGCGAACGCTACCCGGAGGCCCTGCAACGGATGGTCGACCGCTGACTCCGGCGGTCATGAAGAACACGCGGAACATCAGGAAACCGTATGCCGTGCGGCGGCGGTCCGGCCTTCAGCGGACCGGCTCCACCTGCGTCACGGTCTGTCATCCTGCGCCGCGGGAAGATAGGGGATGAGCCCGAGCTGGAATGCCTGGATCTGGAGGTGCAGGGGAGCCCGCCGGATGTCGACCGGGATCCCGTCGACCTCCAACAACCAGGTCAAGGGACTGGCATCGACCAGGTCTCGGCGCACGTACTCAATATCAAAGTGACTCAGCTTCAGAATGTCCCGGATCAACCCGGCCTTGTTCGCCATCGTGGTCTTCTTCACGCCGAGCCACCCACTGAGTTCTAGGGCGGTCGTATGCGGCGTCTGGGCTGGGTCGAACAGGAAGTTGTGCTGGCCGACGGCGTAGACGACTCCGGCGGCCCAGATCCTGAGATCGCCGCGAACCAGCGGCGTGGGCCGCTTCCGACCGAGTTTGCCGATCATGACGCGGCACAGCTCGGCGTACTCCTGATCCAAGTGCTCCAGGCAAATTGCGTCGGTCACCGCGACTATCTGATCGGCATACGTCTGCACCGCGCGGGGCACGTTCACTTGTTTCATCCTCGGTCCTTCCTCGCCAGGCACATGGCGTCGGCTCCACTCGCTAGTCCAGCATGCCTGGCTTTGCGGCCTTCGGGTTCCTCGGTCCGTTGCGCGGCGCTGGTGTCTGGTCGTATCCCTGGTTGCTAGTGTCGCGACCAGGGTCCACGCCGGTCGGAGGTGGTGAAGGTGCGCAAGGTCGTCGTCTACGAGCTGCTGTCCCTCGACGGGGTGGCGGAGCGGCCTGACAGTTTCTTCGCCGACTGGGACGAGGTGATGGATGCCAACCTCGACGCGGTCATCGCGGCCCAGGACGCCGTCATACTCGGTCGGCGCAGCTACGAGGAGTGGGCCGACTACTGGCCGGGCAGCGACATCGAGCCGTTCGCGACGTTCATCAACGGGGTCGCGAAGTACGTCGCCACCTCCACGCCGCTCGACCGGGACTGGGCCAATGCGACGGCGGTCGACGGCGACCTCGTTGAGTTCGTGCGGGAGCTGAAGGGCCGACCGGGAGCCGACATCGGCGTGCACGCGAGCATCTCGGTCGCCCAGGCACTGCTGGCCGCAGGTGTCGTCGAGGAGGTCAGGCTGGTCGTCGCACCGGCGATCGCGGCCAGCGGGCGCAGGCTGCTCGAGGGTCTGCCGGCCGGCCGGCTTGAGCTGACGCATGGCACGACCTCGCCGAGTGGTCACGTCCTGCTCGATTACCGCGTCCTCGGGTAGTCGAGCAGTCATCCTGTAGGGGTGTTGTGGGACTGCGTGGTCGTCGGCGCCGGGGCTGCGGGTGTGGCCGCTAGCCGGGCGCTGACCGAGGCCGGTGTCGAGCATGTCGTCCTGGAGCGGGGTGGCGTGGCGCACGCCTGGGCGACCCAGCGCTGGGACTCCTTTCGGCTCAACACCCCGGGCTGGATGAACCCCGTGCTGGGCACCCTGGAGCCCCACGACTACTCCACTCGCGAGGAGACGGTGGCCCTGGTCCAGCGACAGGCCGAGGGCCTCCCGGTCCGAACCCGGACCAGGGTGTCCGCCCTCACCGCACAGGGCGGGACGCTGGTCCTGCGCACCGCGGACGACGAGCTGCGAGCCCGGACCGTCATCGTCGCCAGCGGTGCGAAGAACCGTGCCCTCCTGCCCGACCACGCGGCATACCTCTCCCCGCACCTGACGTCGATGCACGTGGCCGAATACCGTTGCGCTGCAGACCTGTCCGACGGCGGGGTCCTCGTCGTCGGCGGGGGCCAGTCCGGCGCGCAGGTCGCCGACGACCTCGTGCGTGCCGGTCGCCGGGTCTGGTTCTCCACGAGCCGGGTCGGGCGGTACCCGTCGCACTACCGAGGCCGCGAGCTGCTCGCGTGGCACGTCGACGCCGGGTGGTGGGCCCAGGGCGCGGACCAGCTGGGCGACCCGGACGCGAGGTGGCTCCCGACCCCGCTGCTGGCCTCCAACGGGCGCGACATCGGCCTGCCCGCGCTCGCGCGGATGGGTGTCAGGCTGCTCGGCCGGCTCGCCTCCGTGGACGGCAGCCGGCTCGACTTCACCGGAGACGTCTCCGACGTCATCTCGTATGCCGATGAGGTCGCCCACGGCCTGCAACGCATCGTCGACGACTACATCTCGGCCGCGGGCATCGACGCGCCCCCGGCAGCCGGCGACGACGGCCGCGGACCGCTGGAGGTGCCGCCCTGCCCGACGCTCGACCTGGACGACGCCGCGATCTCCACCGTGGTGTGGTGCACCGGCTTCGGCCCGGACCTCTCCTGGCTGCCGGAGTCGGTCCTGGGCAGTCGGGGCCTGCCTTTGCTGGCCGGCCCAGCCGCGGTCGGCCTGCCGAACCTGATCTTCGTCGGTATGCCGTGGCAGTCGACCCGCGCGTCGGCGATCCTGTACGGGATGCCCCTGGATGTGCAGCGGGCGGTCGCCGCCGTCACCGCCCAGCTGTCAGTCCGAGCGGCCCCGTCCTAGATGAGGTTTCGCCGGCGGAGCTCACGGGGTGTGATGCCGTAGTGCGCCCGGAACTGACGGTTGAAGTTGGACAGGTTGGCGTAGCCCACCCGGTGCGAGATCGACGCAACCGGCAGGTCCGTGTCCTTGAGGAGCTTGCACGCGTGCGTGAGACGCAGCTTCTGCACGGTGTCGCTGAACGTCTGGCCGCTGACCCGCTTGAAGTACTTGGAGAACGCCGACTCGGACAGGCCCACATGGTGCGCGACCGAGGCCAGGCGTACGTCGTCGGTGAGGTGGTCCAAGATGAAGGTGAGCGCCCGGTCGATGGTGTCCGCGGCGGACTCGTCGGTGAGCGGCGGGAGCCATTCCTTGGTGAGGGTGTGCTGGTCCGCATCGGGTGAGTCGGCAAGCAGGCCGAGCAGTCCGAAGATGTGCTGCAACCGTCGGGGCCCCTGGTGGTCGCCGATGGCGTGGAGGTCCTGGGCGGCCCGGAGCGCCGTCTCGCCGGTGAACTCGATGCCACGAGCCGACTTCTTGAGGAGCGCCTGCAGACCGCTCAGCTCCGGCAGGACGTCCTGGCACTTTTGCACCCACTGCGGGTGGAACTGGAAGACCACGTCGCGGTCCGGGATGACCTCGCCGGGCGCCAGGTCGCTGATCCAGTGGTGGGGCAGGTTGGACCCGACCAGGACCAGCTGCCCGGCGGCGAAGGTGTCGATGTGGTCTCCGACGATGTATCGGCCGGTCCCTGAGCGGATCAGGTGAATCTCGTACTCGGGGTGGTAGTTCCACCGCGAGTAGGGGCTTGGCACACCGTGCATGTGCCAGCGGGCCGACAGACCCGGATCGGTGGGCACCAGCTCGCGCGCCGCGGGGACGGTCGCGAGCCGCCGCGCGACCACGACCGGCAATGGCCGTTCGGCCAGGTCGCTGCCCATCTCGTCATCCCCTCAGCTCCGTGTCGTCGGTGGCAAGAAAGTATCACTGTGGGCCATGGCGCGGGCTATTTCGCGGGCTGACTCCTCCCTACCGTGGGGGTTAGCAGGGGTCGCCGGCAGGGATCCCGAAACCGGGAAGGTACGATGATGCAAAATCTCAGCGCAGTGCTCAACGCAGCCAAGACCCTGGAGGTCGTGGAGCGACCGGTGCCCGTGCCCGACCCGCACGAGGTGCTGGTCGAGGTCCGAGCCGTCGGCATCTGTGGCTCCGATGTCCACTACTACGAGCACGGGCGGATCGGGCCGTATGTCGTGGAGCAGCCGATGGTCGTCGGCCACGAGGCAGCCGGGGTGGTCGTGGCGGTCGGCGCGGACGTGGCCGACCACAGGGTGGGTGAGCGCGTCGCCCTGGAGCCCGGCGTCCCGTGCCGCCGGTGCGCGCAGTGCCTGGCGGGGCGCTACAACCTCTGCCCGGACGTGAGGTTCTTCGCCACCCCACCGGTCGACGGTGCGATCTGCCAGCTGGTGGCCATCGACGCGGGCTTCGCGCACCCCGTCCCGGAGGCCCTGACCGACGAGCAGGCCGCAATGGCGGAGCCGGTCTCGGTCGGGATCTGGGCAGCCCAGAAAGCCCACGTCGGACCCGGCGACCGCGTCCTGGTGACCGGAGCCGGCCCGGTCGGGCTCTTCGCGGCGCAGGTCGCCCGCGCCTTCGGTGGCATCGAGGTGACGATCAGTGATCCCAGCGAGTTCCGGCTGTCCGTCGCCGAAGACCTCGGACTCGTGGCTCACCGTCCTGGTCAGCCCTTCGACGGCGAGTTCGACGTCGTCATCGAGTGCTCCGGTGCGCAGGCCGCGGTGTCGGCGGGCATGTCCGCGCTGGCCCGGGCCGGCCGGCTCGTCCTGGTCGGCATGGGCGCCGACAGCGTCAGCATCGACGTCCCGCTGCTGCAGGGCCGGGAGATCACCCTCACCGGCACGTTCCGGTACGCCAACACCTACCCCCTCGCGCTCAGCCTGATCGCCTCCGGAGCCGTACGCGTCGATGGCGTCGTCACCCACAGGTTCGACATCGCGCACACCGAGGACGCCCTGACCGTCGCCCGGCGCGACCCGAAGGCGCTCAAAGCGGTGGTCACCCCGTATGCCGCTGGTGGGGGCGCGCGGTGACCTCACCCTTCGACCTGACCGGCAGGACCGCCCTGGTGACCGGGGCCAACCAAGGTCTCGGCAAGGCGTTCGTGTTCGCGCTGGCCGCAGCCGGCGCCCGAGTCGCCTTCTGCGGACGGCGACAGCAGGCCAACGAGGCGGTCGCCGCCGAGGGCGCGGCGGCCGGCCACGACCTGGTCCCGATCACCGCCGACGTCACCGACGACGCCAGGGTCGACTCCATGATCGCCCAGACCCTGGACGCGTTCGGCGGCCGGCTGGACGTGCTGGTCAACAACGCCGGACGGTGCTACCACGCCCCTTCCTTCGAGCTGACCGACCACCAGTGGTCGACCATCTTCGACCTCAACGTCCGGGCTGTCTGGAAGACCTCCATGGGCGTGGCCGAGGTCATGCGCGACCAGGGCTCGGGGTCGATCATCAACATCGGCAGCATCTCCGGACTGATCGTCAACCGGCCACAGTTCCAACCGGCATACAACGCATCCAAGGCGGCGGTCCATCACCTGACCAAGTCCCTCGCCGTCGAGTGGGCGCCCTACGGCATCCGGGTCAACGCCATCGCCCCCGGCTACGTCCAGGCCGACGGCGCCCCCGTCGACCGGCCCGAGCTCCGTCGGAACTGGCGGCCGGAGTTCCGCCGTCACTGGATCGAGGACGCGCCACAACAACGCTTCGCCCTCCCCGAGGAGATCGCCCCGAGCGTCGTGTTCCTCGCCAGCGACGCGGCCAGCTTCATCACCGGCTCCGTCCTCGTCGCCGACGGTGGATACACCGCCGTCTGACCCCGGCCCGCTGACCCCGGGTCGTCGCGGGAGTTCTACCGAATCCGGCTGAGTGCCAACACGACAGGCATCTCGGTCTACGTCCTGGGCCTTGGGGACAAGACCTTCCTGGCGCACACCTACGGGACCTCGATCGGCAGGGCCACCGTCACGGGCTACTGCATCAAGTTCAGGCGCCTCTCGGTCATCAACGTCGACACCCTGATGGCGGCCATCCGTCACGGCATGACCCTCGACCAGACTGGCTGAGCCTCAGCCAGCTCAAGGCGAGCGGACCCCTTGAGTGAGTCAGGCGAGCTGCTCGAAGAGGGACACAACGATCCCCTCCGGCCCGCGGATGTAGGCCATGCGCACGCTGCCCTCGTACTCGCCGACTCCACCGACCAGCCCGTACCCGTCCGCGGCCACCGAGTCCACGGCCGCCTGGAGATCGCCGACCTCGAAGGACACGTTCCGCAGCCCCACCTCGTTGGCCATCGCCTCGGGCGATCCCGGGGTGTGGCCGGGCGTCACGAAGCTGGATAGCTCCAACCGGGCGCCGTCGGGCGACCTCAGCATCGCGATCCGACAATGCGCGCCCGGAATGCCGCATACGGTCTCCACGAAGGCACCCTCCACCGACCCGGTGCCCTCGACCTCGAGGCCCAGGCCGACGAAGAACGCCGTCGCCGAGTCCAGGTCCGCGACCGTGATCCCGATGTGGTCGAAACGTCTGATGTGGGTCATGCGACTCATCCTCCCTCGGGACTCACACGGCTCCGGCGTCTCTGGTCACGACTTCGCGAGGGCGCGCACGGCGCGCCCGATGGCGGGGCGCAGGTCAAGCTCGGGGTCGTCGGTGAGCCGGTGCAGGATCAGCCCGTCGCCGAGCGCCATCAGGGCTCTGGTCGACGACACGGGGTCGGCGATCCCGACCGCGATCACGATCCGCTCCGTCCACCGCTCGAACTCGCGTCGCTGCCGGCGCAGCGGTTCGCCCAGCACAGGGTCTCCGGCGAGCTCGAGGAAGAGGGCGTAGCGCGCGCGGGTGCGCGCGGCGAATGGGCCGGTCTGCAGCTCGGCCATGGCGCAAAGGCCCCCGATCAGCTCCTCGACCCCAGAGATCGGGGGCTTCGCGGCCGGGTCGAAGTCGGCGCGCTCACGCTCGGCGATCCAGTCCACCACTCCGGCAAGGAGCGCCCGGCGGGTGCGGAACCAGTTCGAGGTCGACCCGGGCGGCAGGCCCGCTCGTTCATCGACCCGAGCATGGGTCAACGCGCGCACGCCCTCCGCGCCGAGCAGCTCCACAGCCGCCTCGAGTCCGCGCTGCCGAGTAGCCGCAGGCATGGACACCCCCTTCGCAGAGATCTACTATGAACATAGTAGAAGCACCGCCGCGTGCAGGAGGTCGACATGCCCACGCCCACCCCGACCTGGTCGCCGCTGCTGCCGGAGGCCTCCGGCTTCGACCATCTCCTCGTCGAGACGCCCGGCCTGCGCACGCACCTTGCCGCGATCGGCGAGGGCGAACCGGTCGTGCTCCTGCACGGGTTCCCGCAGCATTGGTGGCAGTGGCGCGCCATCGCTCCGGTCATCGCCGCACGGGGCTACCGGGTCTACTGCCCCGACCTGCGCGGGGCCGGGTGGACGGTGGCCGACGACCCACGTGTCGGACGCGAGACTCGACTCCACGACCTGCTTGCCCTGTTCGATGTCCTCGACATCGGGCGTGCCCACCTCGTCTCCCACGACATGGGTGCGATCACGGCGATGCAGCTGACCTACGACCACCCCGAGCGGGTTCGCACGGCAGTGGAGCTCTCCGTGCCGCCGGGTTTCATGACGTTCAGCCCGCGGGTCGCCCCAGGCTTTCGGCACCTGCCCCGGTTCATCTGGCACCGCCGGGGCGCCTCGCTCCGCGGAGTCTTCTCCGACGCCTACGTGGCCCACCCGATGTCGGAGGCGACCGCGGAAGCCCACCTCGCCCCGCTGAGTCGGCCCGAGATCGACGGCGCGGTCCGTCCGCTGACCCACGGGATGATCCTGCCCGAGGCGATGCGCCTGAGTCGCGGCGTCTATCGCCGCCGGCAGCTCACGGTGCCGACCCTCTCGTGTTCGGCCGCCGCGACAGACCCTGGACCGAGGAGAACCTGGCGCGCGTCTGCGGCAAACCGCAGCAGTATGCCGATCTCGTCGAGTTCGCTTACGTCGACGACGCGGCCCACTTCATCACCGACGACGCCCCGACCGCGGTCGCCGACCTCGCGATCGACTGGTTCGCACGAGCAGCGTGACGAAGGGCGCACCATCTGCGGCAGATGAGGACGGCGGCTGCGGATGATCAGGCGTGGTAGATGTCGCGGCGGTGGCCGATGGCAAGAACAGTCACCGTTCCGGCCTGATCGTCGATGCGGTACAGGATGCGATATGTGCCGCGTCGCGCGCTGTGCCGGTCTGCCAAGGGCGGGCGGAGCTGTTTCCCGACCCGGTGCGGGTTCTCGAGCAGCGGGCCGGTGATGAACTCGAAGGCGGCGGTGGCAACAGCTTCGGGGAGGTCTTGGGTGAGGTGCCGTCGAGCCGATGAGACGATCTGCAGTTGGTAGCGCCGATCGTTCACGCCGAGGTCCGGCGTAAACGCATCGCCGCCTCAAGGTCTTCTTGGGCCTCGACCCGGCCAGCGGCTAGGTCGGCCTCGGCGGCGGCAAGCTGCGTCATGAGGTCCTGATCGCCCAGGACGGCGATGGTCTCTTCGAGCATGGCCAGGTCATCTGGGGACAACAGGACGGCCGACGGCTGGCCGTGCACGGTGACGGTGACCCGTTCGTGTTGCTTGCTGACCCGGCTGACGACGTCGGACAGATGTGCCTTGGCGTCGGCCAGTGAAATACTCGTCATAGTCACAAGTATGACCAGAACCAAGGCAGGTGTCCAGTGGTGCAACCCTCGCTGATTGCGGCATGAGCGGTAATGATGGCGACCGCTTAGGCAAGCAGCGTCGCGATCAAGATCGACTGGCTGTGGCTGGAGTGCTGCATACTCCGTGACGGCTGTGGAGGTGAGCATGGGCAACGGCGTTGGTCCCGGTGTGATGGGTGGCCGGGCGCTGCTGATGGTGACGGCGGCCGCCGTGCTGTTCGCTCGTCTTTCGCGATCAACGTGGCTCACGACGCCCGTGGACGCGGGCGTCCCGGACCATTGGATTCCCCACTCGACGCTGGGCGTTGCCTTCGTCTTCGGCCTCTTTGCGCCTGTGCTTCTGCTCCCCGTCGGGGCGTTGTCCCGGGCTCGTGAAGACGGTTCCTGCCTTACGGTGCCGACAGTACTGGGTCGTCGAACCGCCGACCTGAACGAGGTGCACGCCACCCACGTACTGGTCCCGGGACGCGGTGAAGGTCTCGACTTGATGGTCCTGCGCGACCGTTGGCGCGTGGTCGTCGTGGCTTCGCCGGGACGATCGTCGCCGCGCTGGTCCGATGCCCCGATGCTGCGCGAACTGTGGCGTTCTACTTCCCGGCAGAGCAGTCGGGCAGCGGCTCGCGGCACGGGTTGGCTCGTGATTGTCGTCTGGGCCATCAGCGCCTTGGTGCTGTTCACCATCGTCGGCGTGTTCGCCGGAATCCTCTAGGCCCAAGCCAACCAGCGCCGAGCCCGCGCACTTCTGATCGCGGCAGAACGGGCAAATAGGTCTGTGCCCTACGCGGCCACCTCCCGGCGTTCGCCGTCTTCTCGGCTCGATTCCTGGCGGCTGGTGGATACTCGATGGATGAACACGGCAGGGGCGCGACCCAGCGTGGCCCGACGGATCATCGGGGCCCTCATTCGACTGGGTCGTCGAGCGGTAGATGACAGCCCTCGATCACGAAAGCCACCGGCCGGCAACTGGATCCCCAACAGCAACGGCGACGGCGGCCAGGTCATCTCAAGCGGGGCCTCCGGCGGGGGCCATTGAGCCCTGTGGCGGCGGCACCTTACCGAGCCATTGCCGGGCGGCCAGCGCCCGAGGTTTCATCGCTTGCCCTAGCCGGTTGATGGTCCTTGCGGCCCTTTCTGGCCGGGGCATGGCGTGCCGAGACCGACGTGAACAATTTCCTCGTGGGTACCGGCGCGGACAATGAGTGGCAGACAGGCCGGTTTGGGCAGCCAGTAGCCACCGACATACGAGAACCAAGAGTCCTTGCCGGCCTCGAGCGGGCAGTCGATGCGAACCCCCACCGCCGACGTCCGGGTCTGGCCGCCCCACCCGATCGCCAGTCTCGAACGGTCGGCTTCGGGAATTTCAATCTCGATGGGCTGGCCTCGCTTGACGCTGAGACCGGTCTTGGCGAACAACCGTTGCGCGGGGTCAACCGCGTCTCCGCTGAGACTTGTTTGAAGCGCTGCGTAAGTAGGAGCTGCGGGCAGAGCGACGATGCCGCCGATCACTGTCATGTCCGGGGGTGGCGGGTCTTGGTTGATGTAGTCGTTACAGTTGATGACCGACAATGCGCCTAGGGCCGCCGTCGCTGTGGTCGTGGCTGACGACGTTGTCGTGCTGTCAGTCGATGCTGGATGCGGAGTACCCGCGGTGCATGCCGCGACCACGACGAGGGCGGCTGCAGCGCTGCTGAGCCGAGCGCTTCGAGGGCGCCATTGCCATTTCACTTGCACACCCCCAGACCTCGGACGGAATCGTCAACCGATTGGCCCCTTTAGGGTACGTCGGACCGGCTCACACCGATCTCGCGTTGTGCTGCCGAACGCGGCATGAGCGGTAACAGCTGAGTCCTACGGAGTATCGATTTGGAGTGCGCGCCTCATAGCCAGCGTCTCGGTGTCATCGAGCCACGTCAATCGGTACGTCTCGCCGATCCAGCGGAAGACTCCTTGGACCCAGTCATCGAGTTCGCCATCCAGGTCTACGGGTAGGACCCATGAGTCGGTGTCGCGATGGTCAGGGGTGATGATCCACAGGATGACAAACTCCCGGAGGGGCGACCAGCGTCGCCACCAGAGGTGTCCGGACAGCATCGTGGATGTTGCATCGGGTTGGACGTAGAAGGTCCCACTGCGCCCCGACTTGTGGGTGAAGCGTGCGGCTCGGTGACGATAGGGGTCCAGCCGTTGGTTGCGGAGGGGTGGGACGTCTTTCGGCGGACTCCAAGGCACAGGGCAAGTTTGCTGGACTGCGCGTACCGATCCCGTCGTTGGGGACATCGGCCATCATGTCTGCGGCAAATCCGGTCGAATCAGGCCACGTAGTCCTCGAGCGCCAAGAGGACGTCAAGTCGCCGACGGACGTCGACGCTCGCGATAGTCGAGCGGAGTTCTTCCGTGCTTCGCACTGGCTTGTCGAGCAGACCAAGTGGCGGGGCGACACCCCTGTACTCGTTTTCCCCGTAGCTGGCCCCAGGCTCGGCGTCGAAGAACCTGTCCTGTTCCTCTTCGATCGACTCGGCGACTGCATCTGAATGCTGGGAGACGAGTTGGTCGAGGCTGCTTCTGAAGCGGTCCGTCATGACGTCGGTTGGATCCGGCAAGGCGACGGTGTGTACGACTCCATCGGCATCAATCCACATGACGGCTAGTGTGCCCGGTCCGGCACGACGCCCGATCGCGGCGTGATAGTCCAACGCCAGCCCTCGGAGACCGTCGAGGATATGAACCTGCTGGAGGTCCCGCTCGGCGTTGGGCTAGGTCTGATCGTTGTTGGCGTGGCGCTCATTCGGCTGCCGGGCCCCGGGTTCACCGTCCTCACAAGCGGCCTCATCGTTGCCGTGGCCGCGGCGGCGGTGCTGCGCAAGCGGCCCGAACACACCTAGCGCGGCATGTGCCGCCGCCCAGAGCGTTGTCTGAGATAGTGGCGCCCGTGACCGATCACGGCTGGGTAGCGGTCCAAATTGCAGTCCTCGACGGGCTGAAAGGCACGGACGTCATGGGCCAGCCGCCTCGCGACGATCAGGAACTCGATGGGGTTGCCGACACCGTCGCCGATCATGTGATCGGTGCGATCGACCACGCGACACGGCGCATCCTGGCCAACGACGAGCGCCACCGCTGAGCGGGCCACCTGGCCAACCCTGGCCCGGGTTTGCGCAACATGCGGCATGATCGAGCGGTTCCGCAGCGTCTTGGGCGGATGGCGTGGAAAGCGCGGATGCCGCCGTACATTGGGCAGATGTCCACCACCCCGTGGCCCGAGAGCGAGAACCTCACCGATGCTGAGGTGCGAGCCTTGGCCGCCCAAGACCAAGAGGACATGAGATTTCGAGCCATCGACGCGCTGACCGGCTTCCGGCGCCTCCGGCCACCGCCACCGGGTCCGGCGGGTGTCCGCGAGCCGGCCCGTCCCCGAACTCCACCGGACTCGCTAAGTGCTTCGATCGATCTCCCCGTGGAGGGCGAATCCGCGTAATCCGCGACCAGATCCGGACGTTTGGGTCGGAGCCCAGATTCATCGTGACCTCGGTGCGAGTCAACGCGGATCTGCGGGACGGATCCCCTTGCCCCGCAGCACATCCGCCACGGCATCGGCGTCCCGGTTGCGGTAGCTGAGCGCCGCCGTCTCGACATCCGCCCCCGCGTTCCCGGATGTGCGCGCTCACCCCACTCCTGTGCCGTCTCCGCCGTGACCACCCGTGCATTGATCCCGCGGACTTCGAGCTCGGCCGCGATCTGGACCACGTCCGCGAGTGAGCCACCCCAACCGAAACTGGTCTCCATCCGGGCCCATCGCCTTCGGTCGACGATGACGACCCCGATCAACGGCACGGCGGCGCACACGGCGCCCCCCAAGCGGGGCAGCCCCAGCGCCGCCGAGACGACGACTCCGGCAACCGCCGCCAAGAGGCACAGGCCAAGGAGCGCTGCCCACCCGACGACGTTGAGGTCCGCGGTCCGCAGCCATGGACGGCGCCGCCGGCCACTTCGCCATCGTGACGACTCCAGGTACTGCCCGTATCCCCGAGACCTGACCATGCCCCCGATCGTGACAGACCACATGACGAGTAGTTCGCGCTGGGCCGTCTTTCGGATTGGCGGCCATGCTCCTGCTCCGCTCGAGATGTTCGCCATCGGAACGCGGCATGATCGAGCGGTTCCGCAGCGTCTTGGGCCGATGGCGTGGAAAGCGCGGATGCCGCCGTACATTGGGCAGATGTCCACCACCGCGTGGCCCGAGAGCGAG
>JAJPIW010000037.1 GCA_021324575.1 Intrasporangiaceae bacterium
GGGACGTCGAAGTGCGCCGGCATGAACGACGGGTCGGGACCTCGCTGGGACCGGTAGAGCTCCTGCGCCCCGAGGACCTCGACGAAGAAGCGCACCGCCTCGTCCAGATCCGGGACCGTGTATGCCGCATGGTCCACGTGCCCGAGTCCGGGCAGCAGCCGGCTAGTCACCGGATCGCCCTCGTCGAGGAGCGGACGAGCAACTGCGGTTGGAGGACCACGTGCTCGACCGGGCCGCCGTTCGCCGCCTGCTCGGCGAGACGGATCGCGATGCGGCCCATCTCGGCGATGGGTTGCTCCACCGAGGTCAGCGGCGGGTTGATGCGGGCGCCGAGCGGCAGACCGTCGAAACCCACCACCGAGACGTCGCCGGGGACCGACATCCCCCGCAAGCCGAGCGAGCTGATGAGCGCGAAAGCGACCAGGTCGTTGCCCGCGATGACGGCGGTCGGCCGCTCCCGCAGGCTCACGAGCTCTTCCGCGGCACGTTCGCCGGCGCCGACGCCGATCCCGCTGCTGTCAAGCTCGATCGGCGTCATACCGTGCTTCTCCGCCAGCGTCCGGTACGCCTGGCGCCGGTCTGCGGCGGTGTGCGTCCCCGCGATCCCCGAGACGTAGGCAATGGAGGTGTGCCCGAGCTCGAGCAAGTGGTCCAGCGCCAGCGCGATCCCTTTCGTGCTGTCGACGCTCACCGTGGGTGTCTGGTCGCCGGACTCGACCCGGTCGATGACAACCAGCCGCCCTACGAAGCCCCGGGACTCTAAGTCAGCGGGAAAGACCCGGGCGTAGGGGGCGATCACCGCGAAGGGCGCATACATCGCCTGCATGGCGTCGAGGTACCGGGCCGTTGCGTCCGCGTCATTCTCCGTGACGCACAGGACCAGCTGGTAGCCCCGCTCCCCGGCGGCGGTCGTCATTGCCTTGGCGAGCTCGGCGAAGTACGGGTTGGTGATGTCGGGGACGACCAGAGGCACCAGGGTGCTGACCTTGGTTCGGAGCGCCTGTGCGAGCGGGCTCATCGTGTAGCCCATGGAGGCCGCCACCTGGCGGATATGGTCTCGTGTCTCCCGCTTGACGGCCTCGGGGCGGGAGAACGCCCGCGAGACCGTCGACCTGTGGACCCCGGCTGCCGCCGCTACCTCATCGATGTTGGGTGTGGACACCGGTTCTCCCCTCGCGGTCGTGCGCGTACGCGTCCCATATGACGGCCATCGTGGTCTCGAGATCGCTGATCCGTGGGAGCTCCGCGAAACCACGTCCCAACTGCTCGGCCACTTGGTCGACGAACGATCCGTACAACGGGTCGCTGTCTACGTCGATGAGTGCGGTCTCCGTAACACCGTCGACGGAGGTGAACGACGCGTTCCCGTCAGACGAGATGGTCGCGGTTCCCGCGGCGCCGATCCGCATGAAGGAGCAGTGCCGCTTGAGCGGCGACCCGGGGAACGCATATCCCACTTCGATGGTGGCGATCCGTCCGTCCGCCGTGGCCAGCGTCATCGAGGCGTAGTCCTCGACGCTGCTGTGGTGCAGCATCGACGACAGGGCTGCTGTCACCGCCACTTCCTCCGCACCGGCTGAGCGGAGGAAGAGATTCACGAAGTGCGGAGCGAGGTTGACCATGCACCCGCCGCCGGCGCGCCCGATGTCGAGCATCCACGGGCTGCCGTGGACGAGGTAGCGGTCTGGCGGGCCCGCGATGAACTGGACGCTCTCGTACACCGAGCGTCCAGCCCTCGCCAGCCAGCGGTCGGTCGGACCTCCCCACTGCACGAGAGGCACGGCGATCGGTACCCCGGCAGCCTCCGCGGCCGCCCGGACGTCGACCAGCTCCTGCAACGACAGCCCAGCCGGCTTCTCCACGACGAGCGGGATGCGCCGAGCGACGAGAGCGAGGCAGACTTCGCGCATCATGTCGTGCGGGACGAAGACGTACGCCAGCTCGGCGTCCCCGTGGGCCGCGAGCACTTCCTGCCAGGACTCGTAGAGGGGCGCGTCCCACAGAGCCGCAAGATGCTCCGTGCGCCATAGGTCAGGGTCGCTGACCCCCACCACGTCGTGCTGCTCAGCGATTCGGTCCGCGCACAGGCGCATGTGCCAGTGTGACGCACCGAGGACGATTGTCTTGGCCCTGTTCATGCCTGCGCACCACCGAAGCCGGGTATCCCATAGGCGGGGTCGCTCGACCACTGGCCATTGTCCCCAACCGAGGGAGGAAAACCCGGGGCGTCGACAGCACCATGAGCCCGGCCATTAGGGTCTCCGTGCCACAGATGGGGCAGCGCGTTGCGACGAACGCAGCGGGCACGTAGATCGCCAGGGCAAGTGATCATGAACTCCCCACTGAGACCGGTTGCTGAGATCGATTGCACAAAACGATATCGGAGGAAAACAAACGTGTCAATCATGGGCCTGCCACCGACACCGGCGAGGCGGACATCGGCGCTGCTGGGCATTGCCGCCTCGACAGGCGCAGTGACGCCGATGCCGTCTCGGAAGGCGTCCGCTACATCTCATGCCGTTGGCGCGCGCCATCTGCCGCAGTGGAGGAACTTGTCGGGCCGTTGACGCCGTGCCCCGGCTTGCCCGGGCGTCGCGATCGTCACCGCGGACTGGCTCCCGCAGGCCGGTCGACTCAGCCATCCGATACAGACGGGGTTCCGCAATAGCAGCGCGGCAGTTGGCCAACTCGTTGCCCGCGGTCATCCACCAACAAGGGCAACCTGGAGACGCGAACTCTCGTAACCGACGACACACCCTCTTTGGGTGGCGTCCGGAGCGCCCCGGAATGACGCGCGGCTAGGTCACGCGAGCGCAGCCGAAACGCTCGATACCTACAGCCACCTCTGGCCCGACTCCGACGAGCGGACGAAGGACGCCGTCGATGGAGTTCTCCGAAATCTTGCGGACTATTTGCGGACTGGCGACGACACCGAAATGAATATCCGCAGGTCAGAGCCTTAAAAGTGGATGAGTCGGTCGATACGCCGGGTTCTGTCCCGCGCCGCCGTTGCCGGTGACGTGGTGACGGTCATCCATCTAGGACGGCCGTTGCCGGCCGCCTCCAGCGCTCTACCCGTGTGCTCGGACGGGCCGCCCTCGAACGCACACTGTCTGAGTTTGCTCCGGGTGGGGTTTACCTAGCCGGCCTGGTCGCCCAGGTCGCTGGTGGTCTCTTACACCACCGTTTCACCCTTGCCCCGCGCGCCGTTCCCGAGGGAACGGCATACGAGGCGGTCTGTTCTCTGTGGCACTGTCCCGCGGGTCGCCCCGGGTGGCTGTTGGCCACCACCTTGCCCTTCGGAGCCCGGACGTTCCTCGGCAGCACCGAGGTGCTGACGCGACCGCCTGACCGACTCATCCGCGTCCAGCATACGGGTGCAGAATGACCGCCCGTGTGGTCCATCGACCCGATCGGGGTCCTCCTCCCCCTCGCCCTGTCGATCACGTATGCCGGGCTGCTGGCCGTCCGTCGTGAGGCCTGGCCCGGGTGGCGCACCGTCTGCTGGTTCGGTGGGGTGGTGGTCCTCGCGTGGTGCCTCCTCGGCGCACCGGCGGCGCGGCGGGCCGAGACGCCGTGGTGGGGCGCACTGGGCATCGCGCTGGTCGCCGCGGTCGTCCCGCTCGGTCTGGCCCTGGGCAACCCGATCGGCTTGTGGGAGAACGGTCGTCGTCCGATCGCCTGGGTACGCGGGAGGCCGGCGCGGGTGGTGATGTTCCCGCTCGTGGCGTCGGCGGTCAGCGCGGCCGTCCTGACGATCGCGTTCACTGGCGGCTGGTATGCCGCGGCGAGACGTCACGACGGGGCGTGGACCCTGCTGGTGCTCGCCGCGCTGGCCGTGGGGCTCCTCGTCAACCTGCCGCTGCTGTCCGAGGACCTGCTGCCCGCCTGGTGCGGCCCCGGCCTGCGGACCGTGCTGGCGTTCCTCGACGGCCTGCTCGACGCCATCCCCGGCATCGTCGTCATGACGACCGTCGAGCGGTTCACCGGTGGCGCCCTGCTCGCGGTCGCCGAGTCGGTCGGCGTCCCGATGATCTTCGCCGTCCTCGCCCAGTGGGTGCGCGCGGACGAGCGTGAGGCCCGGGCCACCGATGCCCGCCTCGACGCTGCGGAGGCCGAGGGCGACTTCGACGGCACCCCCTGGTGGCGCTCGGCGGAGCGTCGCTAGGCCTGCGAGCCCACGGCCGCCCGCAGCGCGGCATACGACTCGACGAGCTTGCCCCGCTCGGCGGCGAGGAGTGGGTCATCGCGTCGGGACCCCGCGCGCACCCAGGCGTCCGAGAGGTCCATGGCGGCGACCCGGGCCGCTGCCGCCGGCCGGAGGAGGTCGCGGGGCGCGGCATACACGTA
The DNA here is from genome assembly GCA_021324575.1 of Intrasporangiaceae bacterium. Classification (GTDB taxonomy): domain Bacteria; phylum Actinomycetota; class Actinomycetes; order Actinomycetales; family Dermatophilaceae; genus Nostocoides. The sequence continues at coordinate 4,351 of JAJPIW010000037.1, forward strand.
GGCATAGAGGTCGACGAGGGCCCGCACCAGCTTCGTGTCGCTGACCGCAGGGTCGTGCTGGTGCGCCCGGTGGATGCGCCACCACTCGACCTCGTAGGCCGCGGCCTGGGCCGGGTCGATGGGCAGGTCGCCGGCCCGGGCAACGAGGGTGTAGAACCGGCCCATCGAACGTCGAGCGCCGTCCGGGTCGTTGTCCGGGAAGGGCGCCCACTGCTGGTTGGCCCGCAGGACCCACCAGGCACCGAGGAGGGTCCGGGACCGGGACATGCCGAAGCCCTCGCGCACCATCGCGACCGCCGACCGGAGGAAGGAGACCCACTCGTGGCGGTAGTAGGACGCCCAGGCCTCGGTCTCAGCCTCGCCGACGGCGACGGGGTCGAAGCTGCGTGGGCCGCGGGGCTTGCGGGTGTCGGACATGGCATGCCTCCTCACCCCATCATCGCGCGTCCGGTCAGCCCTGGACCTGGAACTGGACCGTGCTCGTCGCCAAGTCGGCCTTCGTGAGCCGGGCGGTCACCGCGTCCCCCGGCTGTCCGGGGCCCTGGGCGGGCGCGACGACGGCGGGGTCCAGGATCTGGAGCAGGTCGCCCTTGCCGTTCTGCTCGACGATGACCGCGGCGAAGTCCTCGCCGACCCGGGACGAGAGCACGGCGGCCTCCGTGGCGTCGGTGCACTGCCGTTGGACGGTGTTGGCGAGGGAGTCCGTGCGCTTCATGATGTCGGGCAGGCTCGGCAGCGCCTCCCGCGCCCAGGCGGGGATCTCCGTACCCGAGGCGATCGCCGCACAGACGGCGAGCCCGAACCGGTCGACCAGCCGGCGCAGCGGCGCCGTCACGTGGGCATAGATGCCGGCCACCGCGGCGTGCTCGGGGTCCTTCGGGACGGATCCGTCGAGGGGTGTGTACGACGCACCCCGGAACAAGCCGGTCGCCGCATGGACGAGGGCCAGGTGCTTGGGGTTGGTCAGGTCCAGTCGGCGCAGCAGGTCGCCATAACGCTCATCCTGTCCCCAGTCAACGCCCAGTGCCGCCGCCTGGCGGCGAAACCGTTGCACTGCAACGGGATCCGGCGACGGCATCGTCCGCAGGATGCCGACCTTGGCGTCCACCATCATCCTCGCGGCGACCATGCCGGCGAGGAGGGAGATCTGTGCGTTCCACTCCTCCGCGGGCACCGGTGGCCGGAACCGTAGGGTGTAGGTCCCGTCGTCGGTCCGGTTGACCTCCTGCTCGGGCATCGGCAGGCTGGCGCCGCCGCGCGCCGCCTCCTGGGCGATCCGCTTGACCCCGATCTCCTTGAGCAGCAGGAGCCGCTCGTCGGAGGTGTTGTCGTCGATGGCGTCCTGGACCTGCCGGTAGTCGAACCGGTTCACGCTCCGGACCTTGGCCGGGTAGATCGTCGAGGTCGTCACGGCGCCCTCCGCGTCCAGCCCGATGTCCCAGACGTATGCCGCCCGCACCTGGCCGGCGAGCAGGCTCGCCGCTCCCTCGCTGAGGACCGTCGGGTGCAACGGGGTGCGTTCGTCGGGGCTGTAGATCGTCTCCCCGCGGGTGCGGGCCTCCTTGTCGATGGCGCCACCGGGCGCGACAAATGCCGGCAGGTAGGTGATCGCGTAGCGGACTCGGTAGCCGTCGCCGTCCCGCGAGAGGTGCATGGCCTGGTCCAGGTCCATCGAGCCCTCGGGGTCGATGGTGAGGAATGGGACATCGGTCTCGTCGCGGTCCGGCATCGTGAGCGGGGCCTGCAGGACGCGAGCCGCCTCGGCCTCGACCTCGGCCGGGAAGGCCTCGGGCACCTTGGCGGCGGCGCGGATCTCCCGGAAGCGGGCAGTGAGGTCATCGGAGGAGTCGTCAAGCCTGACGATCTGCTTGGGCACCCGGTCAACCTACCGACCGATGCTGACGAAGTCGTCGAAGACGACCGCCACGCTGCCTACGGCCGGAGTCAGCCGCCCGTCCCTCGATAGCTGAACAAGGGGCCGAAGTGCGGCTGTGATGCGTGGTCCTGCACGGCAGCAGCGCCGACACCGCACGCCAGCTGGAGCGCCTCCTCGTCGCTGAGCCCCGACCGAAGGGCCAGGACGAGAGCCGAGCAGAAGGCGTCGCCGGCGCCGATGCTGTTGACCACCGACACCTTGCGCGCGGGCGCCGACGCGACGAGCCGCCCGTCGCGGAAGAGGGCCGCGCCCTTGCCTCCGTAGGTCACGGCGACCAGACGCGCCGAGGCCAGCTCGGGGATCTCGGCGCGCTCGGTCTCGTTGACGATCACCAGGTCGGCTCGGTCGATGAGCTCGGGCGGGAGCGGCTTGGACGGCGCCGCGTTGAGTGCGAAGAACCCGGCGGTCCGGCGGGCGGTCTCCAGCACCAGCTGCGTATCGACCTCGAGCTGGCACAGGACGATCTCGTCGTCCCCGAGCTCGACATCATCCAGCCGGATCAGGCCGTTCGCACCCGGGCAGACGGCGATCTGGTTCTCGCCGCCCTCGTCGACCACGATCAGTGCCGTGCCCGTCGGCTCGGACACCGTACGAATCTGGCCCACGTCAACCCCGGCATCCGCCAGCGACGCGATGACCTGTCGGCCCGAGTCGTCGTCACCCACCGCGCCGATCATCCGGACGCGACTGCCGAGACGGGCAGCGGCCGCAGCCTGGTTGCCGCCCTTGCCTCCCGGTTGGAAGCTGAGCACGCCATCACCGACGGTCTCTCCCGGCCCAGGAAGCCGATGGGTCCTCGCGATGATGTCGAGGTTGATGCTCCCGAGCACGCAGAGCGGGGGGATCGTCTGGTCAGTCATGGGCGGGCCTTTCCACGCAGGACAGTATGCAGCGGCGACACATCGCGAGCGCGATCGTCACGGACTCACGTGTCACAGGCTCAGGATCCGGCTCAGCAGCTCCGGAGCAAAGGGCTGCGCAATCTCCAGGACCACCCGGGTGTGGGCGCCCTCCTGAGCCGGGTATCCGCGGAACCGCCCGCGCAGGTCGCAGACGGTCTGACCTCGACCGGGGCCGTCGGTGGTATCGACGACGACATCGACCAGGGGCGCGCACGTGAGCTCGACAGTGCCACAGGCGATGGCCGCTGCCAACGGGTCGTGCAACGCCACGGCCCGACGCCCCAAGACGTTTATGTAGAAGCTGGCGTAGCCCTCGATCATCGAGCCGATGGCCTGTGCCACCGGTCGGCCCGATGCCAGGAGGGCGGCCTCGTCATGCTCCTCGAAGAGGTGCTGCATGGTGACGTCCAGGCCGGCCATGGCAATCTTCCAGGGAGCAGCAAACACGATCGCGGCTGCCTCGGGGTCGTGCATGACGTTGGCCTCGGAGACGGGTGTCATGTTCCCGGGGACCATGGCGGCACCGGCCATCAGCACCACGCTCTCGACCAGGTCGACGATGCCCGGATCCTTGGTCAGTGCCGCCGCGAGGTTGGTGAACGGGCCCACCGCAAGCACCCGCAGCTGCCCGGGGTGTTCGTGGGCCAGCCGGATCAGCAGGTCGACGGCATGCTCCGCGACGGGTTCTGCGGTCGACCTGGGCAAGGTGACGTCACCGACCCCGTTGTGGCCGTGGACTTCCGGCGAGCCGCCGTCGAACGCCTTGGCCAGCCAGTCGGTGCAACCGACCGCGACCGGGATGTCCGTCCGCTGCGCGAGGCCGAGCACGTCAATGGTGTTGCGAGCCGCCTGGGTCGCGCTGCAGTTGCCGCTGACCGTCCCGATCCCGCGTACGTCGACTTCGGAGCCGGCCAGCAGGTAGGCCAGCGCCATGGAATCGTCGATGCCCAGGTCGGTGTCGTAGTAGAGCGGGACGGCGTGCGCCGCGGTCATGAGGCGCTCCCCCGGGTTGCTGCCGACGAGAGTGGTTTTGCTTGCAGCAGGAACGCGGAGAGCAGCGCGAACACGCCGATGACGACGCACACCCACAGCGATGTCTGGTAGCCCGCCACGGTCCCCTTCCCGACGATCGGTCCGGCCCAGGCGAAGCCGATCGACGCACCGACGCCGAAGCAGGCGTTGCTGATTCCCGGCAGGGATCCGGGCGCGTCATCGGGCGCCTGGACGACTCCCATGCCGCTGGCGGAGGTGAGGAGCAACCCGTTGTAGACGATCCCGAACAACAGCATCAGGACGAAGACGACCCATTTGTCCGTCGCAAACAGCGCCGTGGCCGCCGTGACGACGAGGGTGGCCACGATCCCGGCCCGCAAGGTGACGACGAAGCTGGTGCGGACCGCAAGGCGACCCGCGAACGGTGCCGAACCTAGGCCCAGCAGGGCCGCCGGAGTCAGGAAGAGCAGCGCCATCGTCGTCCCGCCCAGGGCATACCCCACCTTGGAGTCCTCGGCGATCGCCGGGACGATGAAGTTGAGGACGACGAAGAAGGACGAGAGCGACAGGATCACCGACGTGATGACCGGCCACACCTGCCGGGACCTCATGTGCCGCACCGCGATGAGCGGGCTCGCGATCCGGCTTTCCACGACGAGGAACACCGCCAGTGCCACTGCGGAGACGACGATCCACGCAAGCGCGCCACCGGAGAACCAGCCACCGGTTCCGCCTTCGGTCAGGAAGAGGTTGACGCCGGCCACGACGAGGGCCATCAGCACGCCACCAGCCCAGTCCATCGAACCGGTCGCCCCAGCCTTCGGCCGGCCACCGGGCACGGCGATGCTCGCGAAGGCGATGGCGATGATGCCAACGACGAGGATGAGCACGAAGATGGATCGGAAACCCCATTTGTCAGCCATGACGCCGCCCAGCAGCGAGTCCAGGCCGGCGACGCCGCCGTTGATGGCGGAGATGACACCCACGCACGCGCCGAAGGCAGGGCCGGCCAGATGCTCCTTCAGGATCATGTAGGACAAGGCGAAGGAGATGACGCTCCCGCCCTGGAGGATCCGCCCGAACACCATGAGCGGCAAGGCCGTGGCGATGATGCAGATCACCGTTCCGACCACTGTGACCGCCATGACACCGATCAGGACGCGCTTGCGCCCGATGAAGTCGCTCCACCGAGTGCAGATCACCGAGATGATGGCACCGGACAGGAAGAAGTAGTTCCCCATCGAGTTGTACGCGTTGCCGCCGAGCGCCTTGTTGATCTCACCGATGGCGGGCACCAGCATGCTCGAGTTCAGCTGGAATGAGATCACCGAGCTCAGGAGAGCGGCGACCAGCAGGGCGACCTTGCCTCGCGACAGGATGGGTTCATCGACCTCATCGACTGCGTTGCCCACCGGGCCGGGCGATTCGTGCATTTGCGTGTCTCCTCGATCGTCGTTGACCGGATCCTTGTCTGACGTCAGAGTGCAGACGTCCAACATGTGATGGCCATTCCTATGGGGTGCCGACCCGCGCTGTCAACCGGAGCCCACGGTGCGATATCGGCGAGGCCCCGAGGCCGAGCCCGGGCGAAGACGCCGCCCCTGTACCGTGAGCCTCCGATGCCGGAAGGGGCTGATGGGTGGACAGCGATCTGAGCTACTTCGATGCGCAGGTGTCCGTACGAGCCGGTCTGCCCTTGCGGGTCGCGGTCTACAACCGCGTTGCGGACGGCATCCTCACCGGGCGGATTCCGCTCGGTGCAGCGTTGCCCAGCGAGTTCGACCTGGCCCGGCTCCTCGGGGTCAGCCGGACCGTGGCGCGGGAGGCTCTGATGCTCCTCGAGGAGGACGGCCTCGTCAGGAACCGACGCGGCGTGGGCCGGTTCGCCACCACCGAGCTCCCGCGGATCGGGTTGGAGCGGATCCAGCCCATCGAGAAGTTCCTCACCGGCACCACACCGGGCGTGCGGCTGCAGCGGACCAAGATGGAGATCCAGCTCGCCTCTGCGTGGACCATCCCCGGGCTCGCCCTTCGCGACGGCGACAACTGCTGGATCTGGGAGTCGGTACTACGTGATGGCGACCGGACGATCGGCATGACCCAGGAGCACATCGCGGTCGGCTCGCAGCTGGCCGCGGTGGACGAGCGGCTGGCCAAGGTCGTGGAGAAGGTGCCCTCACACGGTCACAGCCTGCTCTGGGTGATCCAGGACACCATCCCCGACCAGCTCGGCCCAGCCACCTGCCAGATAACCGTCTCCCGCCTCGGCACGACCCGCTCGGCGATCCTCGGGGCCGATCGGCACGACCCCGCGCTCGTGATCACCCAGTCCGTCCACTATCGGGGCAAGCCCTTCTACCTCGGCAAGCACGTGCTGGTCTCGACGGCAGCGCAGATCGTTGTGATGCAGAGCTGAGCCGGGGCCAGCGGTCATTGCCTCCAGAACTGGAGCCACGTGACCGAGGAGAAGATGGCCAGGCAGGTGGCATAGCCCGCCACCACGACTGCGGCTCCGGCCACGCTCGGCCGTGCTCGAGCGCCGTCGACCGGGTCGAGCCACCATCGGAAGCGAGCCGTCCCCCAGGGCATCAGCACCCAGGTGAGCAGGCTGACGCTGATCAGCTGACTGAGCCACATCGTCAGCCAGACGTCGGTTCCGAGCTTTCGGATGAGGGGGTCGACGAACCTGCTCAAGAGCATGACAGTGGGGTAGAGCACGAGCAGGACGACCATGTTGGTCTTCCACTTCGGCGTGACCCGGGTGACACCGTCCTGCAGCCGCGTGATCGAGCCGAACGGCGTCCGAGCCACGGCATGGAAGTCCTCGGTCAGGTGGGACCGGAGCTGCGGCAGTGTTCCGGAGCGCTCCGGGGAGTGCAGCCACCCCTGCAGCTGGCCCTCGGTCCTGAACCGAGTCACCGAGACCCACGGGCCGGTGTCGTATGCCGGCTCGAGCAGGGTCGCTCCCTCGAAGCCGCTGAAGGTCATCGAGAGCTCCGCGAGCTGGGTCTGTGCGGCGATGAACCCCTGGACACTGTCGGGTTCGACGGTGTGGACGAAGATGCCGACTCCCGGTGGCGACGGCTCGGGATCCACCAGGATGTCCAGGCTCTTGCGCAACGGACGCGAGGCCCATGCCCGGCCGGCCACCGGCATACCTTCGTCCAGCCAGTGATGCAGGTCGCCCTCGCTCTCGAAGGTCGCGGCCACCGCGCGGTCCAGTCGCCCGGGGTTCAGCACAGACACCTGACCGTGGAGGTAGCCGCGGGACCGGCGGGCCGAGCTGTCAAGGGCCTCGGCGAACGCGCGAAACTCCGCATCGGTCCCGGCGTCGTGAAAGCTCTGGATACAGGTGGCAGCGTTGTCGACCATGGCGGGACCCTATGGGCTCGTGGCTGACCTCGTAACCTTGGCCGGTGCTCATCCTCCTGCCGCCTTCCGAAGGCAAGACCGGACGCCGCAGGGGCAAGCCGGCCGACCCTGGGACGTGGTCGTTCCCCGAGCTGGCTCCGACCCGCGCCGAGGTCCAGGCGGCGCTGGTCCGGACGAGCTCCGGCGTCGACGCGCTGGAGCGGCTGCTCGTCACCGAGAACCTTGCGCACGACGTCGCGGCGAACCTCGACCTCGACCTGGCGCCCTCGGCGCCGGCCATCGACGTCTACTCCGGTGTCCTCTACGAGGCCCTCTCCTACGACACCCTCGACGCGGCCGCACGACGCCGCGCCAACCGGTGGATCGTCATTGTGTCGGCCCTGCACGGTGCCGTCCGCCCGACCGACCGGATCGTGCCGTACCGGTGCCACATCTGCGCACGCCTGGAAGGGCTGGACAACCTGGAGCGGGTCTGGCGCCCGCGGCTCGCCGAGGTACTGCCCGCCGTCGTCGGACGCGGGCTGATCGTCGACGCCCGGTCGAGCACCTATGTCACGCTGTGGCGCCCGCAGGGCCCGCTCGCCGACCGCCGCGTCGCCATCAGGGTTCCCGGGGCGAGCCACATGGCAAAGCACACCCGAGGCCTCGTCGCACGCACCATCTGCGAGCAGGGTCTGGACCCTCGACGGCCCGAGCAGCTGGCCGAGTCCCTCGCCGCGGCATACGAGGTGTCGCTCGACCCCCCGGATCGGCCGGGCGCGCCGTGGACGCTGTCGGTCACCACCCGATGACGACGGCCGCACCCCGGTGACCGGACCGGACCTCGTCGACCTGGTGGCCCGGATCGGGCCGATCGTCGTGTTCCTCCTGGCCATCACGGTGACGGCCGAGATCGCCGAGCGGGCTGGAGTCTTCGACGTCGCCGGCCACATCATGGCCCGCTGGGGGCGGCATCGAGTCTGGCGACTCTGGCTGCTCTTCGCCGGCCTGGCCGTCGTCTGCACGGTGGTCCTCAGCCTCGACACGACCGCCGTCCTGTTGACCCCGGTCGGGCTGGCGATCGCCCGTCAGGTGGGGCTGCCACCGCTCCCCTTCGCCCTCACCACGTTGTGGGTCGCCAACACCGGCTCTCTCCTGCTCCCTGTCTCCAACCTCACCAATCTCCTTGCGCTGCAGAGTTTCTCGACACTCGAGGTGCATCACGCGGCATACGTCCGACTGGCCGCTCCGCCCGCAGTTGCGGCGGTCGTCGCAACGCTGGCGTTCATCGCCGTGCTCCGTCGACGGGACCTGCTCGGCCGGTTCACGGTGGACCCACCCCCGGACCCGCACGACCGCGGACTGCTCTGGATCAGCGGCACCGCATGCGTCCTCGTCGGACCGCTCTTCGCTGCCGGCCTCTCACCGGCCTGGGTGTCAGCGGGGGCGGCCGCCGTGCTGCTCGCCGCCGCGTCGTGGCGGTCCCCCACACTCCTGCGCGAGATCAAGGTTCCGTGGCTCATGGCACTGGGCTTCTGCGCCGTCTCGCTCGTCGTGACGCTGGCCAACGCGCACGGGCTCACCTCCGTCCTGGCTCGCGCCACGGGATCCGGCGACGGGTTCGTTGCGCTGCTGCGCGTGGCGGGCGAGGGTGTCGGCGCGGCCAACGTCGTCAACAACCTCCCCGCCTACCTCGCCCTGGAGCCGGCCGCATCGACGTCGGCGACGCGACTGATGGCCTTGCTCGTCGGCGTCAATGCCGGCCCTCTCGTCACGCCGTGGGCGTCCCTCGCAACCCTGCTGTGGCTGCAACGGTGCCGGTCGGCAGGGGTGACCATCCCGCCCCTGAAGCTGGCCCTCGCCGGCCTGGCCTGCGCGGCCGTCACGGTGCTGGCGGCGACGGCTGCGTTGGCGCTCGCCACCTGACCCCTCCTTAAGTTATCGGGTCCTCGGGGTTGTTGCCTCCGCACCCGACAAGGTTTGTCGGGTGCAGAAGGTAGTACCCCGAGGACCCGATAACTTCGCGCGAGCGCCGGGGCCGGGGCCGGGGCCGGGGGCGGGGCGGGGGCGGGGGGCGGGGGCTGGGCCGGGGCGCGGGGGTCAGAGCCGGTGGGCGACGGCAGCGAGGACGTCCGACGCGGTCGCGGACAGACCTGCCCGGCATACGACATCGACGCCCTCGGGCTGGTCGTCCTGCGCCCCGTCGAACACGGGCTCGAGGATCTCGGCGAGCGGCGGAGAGACCGTGTGGTGACCGACGAGCAACGTTGCCACGCAGGCGGGTTCGCCTAATCGGGGAAGGCTGCCGCGAGGGCCGCGTCGAGGTCGTCGATGAGGTCGAGCGGGTCCTCGAGACCGACCGAGATGCGGATCGTCCCGGGGGTGATGCCCACGGCCTGGCGCGCCTCCTCGGTGAGCCGGCGGTGGGTCGTCGTCGTCGGATGGGTGGCGAGCGACTTGGTGTCGCCGAGGTTGTTGCTGATGTCGACGAGGGTGAGCGCGTTCATCACCCGGAAGGCCTCGTCGCGGCCACCGTCGATGGCGAACGTGATGACCGTCCCGCCGCCGAGCATCTGGGCCTTGGCCAGCTCGTGCTGGGGGTGGCTCTCGAGGAACGGGTAGATGACCCGGGTGACCCGGGGGTGCGCGGCCAGGTGCTGCGCCACGGCATACGCGTTGGCGGCCATCTTCTCGACCCGCAGGCTCATCGTCTCCAGACCCTTGAGCAGGACCCAGGCGTTGAACGGCGACAGGCTCGGCCCGGTGTGCCGCATGAGGTTCTTGACCGGACCGTCGATGTAGTCGGCCGGGCCGAGGACCGCACCGCCGAGGACCCGCCCCTGGCCGTCGATGTGCTTGGTCGCCGAGTAGACGACGATGTCGGCGCCGTGCTCGAGTGGCTTGGAGAACACCGGGGTGCCGAACACGTTGTCGACGACGACCTTGGCGCCGGCGGCGTGGGCCAGGTCGGAGACGGCGCGGATGTCGACGAGCTCCTGCATCGGGTTGCTCGGGGTCTCGAAGAAGACCGCGGCCGTCGGCTGGGAGAGCGCCTCGCGCCACTGGTCCAGATCGGGACCGTCGACGAAGACGGTCTCGACTCCCCAGCGCGGCAGGATCTCGTCGAGGATGACGAAGCACGATCCGAACAGGGCCCGGCTGGACACGACCCGGTCGCCCTTGCCGAGCAGCGCGGCGAGCGAGACGAAGACCGCGGCCATGCCCGATGCGGTGGCGTAGCAGGCCTCGGCGCCCTCGAGGAGGCGGAGCCGCTCCTCGAACATCGAGACGGTCGGGTTGCCGTAGCGGCTGTAGATGAACTTGTCGATCTCGTCCTTGAACGCCGCCTCGGCCTGCTCGGCGCTGTCATAGACGAAGCCGCTCGTGAGGAAGGTCGCCTCGCTCGTCTCGTCGAACTGGCTGCGGGTCAGCCCGCCCCGGACGGCGAGGGTGTCGGGGCGCAGCTGCTTCGGGGCAGAGCCGTCGCTCATCCCTGCCTCCACGGCAGTCCGGCGACCTTCCAGCCGGCCACGGTCCGGTGGCCGGCTGCGTCGTGCGGGCCCTCGAACCCGTCCAGGATGTTGTATGCCGGGCCCAGACCGGCCGCGGTGGCTGCCGCGGCGGCCGCCTTGGAGCGCACGCCCGACCGGCAGAGGAAGTAGACCGGGGTCTGCGCCTCGATGCCTGCGGCGGCGAGCTGGTCGAGGAAGGCAGCGTTGACCTGGCCGTCGGGGAAGCGCTGCCACTCGACGGTCACGACCTGCTTGCCCAGGCCCCTGATGTCGGGCAGGCCGACGTAGCTCCACTCCGCGGACGTCCGCACGTCGACGAGGACGGCGTCGGGGTCGGCCTGCAGCGCGGCATACGTCTCTTCCGGGGTGACGTCACCGGCATATCGGGACTGGTCGCTCATGGCGTCCAGACTAGAACGACGCCCGTATGCCGAGACGCCGGGTTCACTTCGTGGAACCCGCCGCTACCCAGTCGCGCCCCGTCGGTCAGGTGCGGTTGGTGAAGACGACCGAGATCTCGCCCCTCGGCAGGACCTCCAGCGCGGTGAGCGACCCCGGGCTGGCCGCGAGCCGCCAGCTCGCCTCGGTCGAGATCCCAAGAACGTGGGCGAGGACCACCATGATCGGCTTGCGATGGCAGACCACCACGGTCGTCCCGCCGCCGGCCAGGATCGCCTCGAACGCCGGCACGATCCGGGCCGTGAGGTCGGCGGACGACTCGCCTCCGGGCCGGGCGTATGCCGGGTCCTTGCGCAGCGCGACGCACGCGTCCCGGTGGGTGTAAAGCAGCTCGCGCAGCACCGCCCCGTCCCAGTCCCCGAAGCTCTGCTCGTCCCAGGCCGCGTCGGCGACGGCGTCGACACCGAGCGCCTCGGCGACCGCTGCGCCGGTCTGGCGGGCACGGGCCAGGCTCGAGGTGACGACACGCGCTCCCCCGGCGCCGACGAGGTGGGCGACGGCCCGGCCGGCCGCCAGCGCCTGGGCCTGCCCGGCAGCGTTGAGCGACGGGTCCGCACCCCCCCGTCCGTCCAGGCGACCGGCCTCGGTGTAGTCGGTGACGCCGTGGCGAACGAGGATCACTCGCGTCGGTGCCGGGCGATCCGCATCGGCCTCAGCAGAGTCGGGCCTCGACTCGGTTGCGGGAGAGATGACCTCGTCGGCCTCGGCATCAGCCTCCTCGGCATCAGCCTGCTCGGCCGCCGCCTCCGCGGCCTCCACCGCCTCGGTCACCTCCGTCGTCGACGGCTCGTCCAGGCGACGGTAGATCGTCCGCCCGTCCATCCCGTCGTTGGACAGCTTGTCGGCGTCCTTGTTCTTCTCGCGCGGGATCCAGGTGAACGAGACCGACCCGCCGGCAGCGGAGATGTCAGCGACCAGGTCCCGGGCCTGCAGTGCGAGCCGGCGCATGTCCTCGTGCTTGATCTTCCAACGCCCCGACATCTGCTCGACGACGAGCTTGGAGTCCATCCGGACCTCGATGTCGGCACCGGGCTCCACGGCATACGCCGCCTCGAGGCCGGCGATGAGCCCCGTGTACTCGGCGACGTTGTTGGACTCCTTGCCCAGGGGTGCGGCGCGCTCGACGAGCACCGCGCCGGTCGACCGGTCGCGGACGAGTGCGCCGTAGCCGGCCACGCCGGGGTTGCCGCGGGACCCGCCGTCCGCCTCGACGACCAGGCGTCGGCCCACGGGCCTCAGAGCCCCGACTCGGGGGTGCGGACCAGGATGCGACGGCACTCCTCGCAGCGCAGGACCTCGTCCTCGGGAGCCGAGCGGATCCGCTGGATCTCCACCGGGTTGAGCTCCAGCTGGCAACCACCGCAACGCTTCTGCCGCAGGGCGGCGGCGCCGGTGACGGACGACGCGGCGATCTTGTCGTAGAGCGCGACCAGCTCGGGGCCGACGCCGGCGACGATGTCTGCGCGCGGACGAGTCACCTCGGCCTCGTCCTTGGCGAACGCCGCGAGCGAGACGTCACGGTCGGCCTCGAGCCCGGCGATCCGCTCGCTGAGCCGGTCACGTCCTGCGGTGAGGTTGGCCAGGTCCGACTCCAGGTCCTCGGCCCGCTCCATGACCTCGAGCTCCACGTCCTCCAGCTCGGACTGGCGCCGGGCCAGCGACTCCAGCTCATGCTGCAGCGCGACGAGGTCCTTGGCCGTCCCGATACCGGAGTCCAGGCGCGCCCGGTCGCGTGCGGCCCGGTCGCGGACCAGCTGGACGTCGGCCTCGGCCTTGCGCACCTCGCGCTGCACGTCATCGAGCGCGGTGCGCGCCCGCACGACCTGGTCGTCGATCAGCCTGGCCTTGCCCTCCAGGTCGGCGAGCTCGGCGAGCACCGGCAGGGTGCGCCGCGCGTGCGTGATCTGGGCCACCCGGGTGTCGATCGCCTGGAGGTCGAGGAGGCGCAGCTGGCGCCACGGGTCGGCTTTCAACGGTCAACCTTCAACGACGGGCCTCCAAGAGCCTCGGCGCCGACCGTGAAGGTCCACGGGTCGGTGCGCAGTGTGCAGATGTGGGTCTCCAACCTAGCCGCCTCCGGAGTCGCGGCCGCAACGGCGTCGGCCAGCTCGGCCGCGGCCCGCGCCAGCCAGAGCGACTCGGTGGCCCAGTGCCCCCCGTCGATGATGAACGGACGCCCGCCGCGGGAGGTCTCCCGGTCCTCCAGGACGGGGTGGTGGCGCAGGTCGGCGGTCACGAAGACGTCGGCCGCGGCGGCCCGAGCGGCTGCGAAGAGCGAGTCTCCCGCTCCCCCCGAGACGGCCACCCGGCATACGGTCGCCTCCGGGTCGCCACTGACCCGTATGCCGCCCGCGGCCGCCGGGAGCACCTCACCCAGGCCGGTGGCGAAGTCCGCGAGCGAGACAGGCGTCGGAAGCAGGCCGACCCGACCGAGCGGCTGCCCCTCCTCGATGGTCAGCGGTTCGACCTCGGTGAGCCCCAGGGCTGCGGCGAGCGCATCGTTGACGCCACCGGCGGCGACGTCGGCGTTGGTGTGGGCGACGTAGAGCGCGAGGTCGCCACCGATGAGCGCGCGGATCGCGCCTCCCTTGGCCGTGGTCGCCGCGACCGAGTGCACGCCGCGGAGCAGGAGCGGGTGGTGGGTGACGAGCAGGTCAGCCCCCGCCGCGACGGCATCCTCGATGACGGCCTGGGTCGGGTCGACCGCGAAGTGCACCAGGCGGATCGGCTGGTCGGGGTCGCCCGAGACGAGGCCGACCTGGTCCCAGGACTGGGCGGTGTCCAGCGGATACAGCCGCTCGAGGCCGTCGACGACCTGGCGCAGGGTGATCACGTGGGCCCGGCCGGGCTCGAACCGACGACATCCACGGTGTAAACGTGGCGCTCTACCAACTGAGCTACAGGCCCGCGGCGACCGGTGGGTCGGCCGCGGCCGACATTGTGTCAGGTGATCCGGGGTCAGGTCGCGAGCTCGGCGAGCGCCGCGTGGTAGCCGGCGAAGTCGCGCCCCTCGCCGGGGCCGTTGACGAGGGTCCACCGGATCACCCCGTCGACGTCGACGAGGAAGGTGCCGCGGATCGCCATGCCGCCCTCCTCGCTGAACACGCCGTAGCTGCGGGCGACCGCACCGTGCGGCCAGAAGTCGGAGAGCAGCGGGAAGAAGTAGCCCTCCTTGTCGGCCCACGCGCGCAGGCTGAAGATCGGGTCGCAGGACACGGTGAGCACCTGGACCTCGTCGGAGACGAACGCCCCGAGGTTGTCGCGGATCTCGCACAGCTCGCCGGTGCAGATCCCCGAGAACGCGAACGGGTAGAACACGATGACCACGGCCTTGCGCCCGCGGAACGCCGAGAGGGTCGTGTGGACGCCGTTCTGGTCCTGGAGCGTGAAGTCGGGAGCGGCGTCACCGACTCCGAGCGGGGCGATCGGCGTCGTGGTCATGGCCCAGAGTGTGCCAGCCGCGACCGACATCAGCGCCGCCCCGTCCTGGGGGCGACCAGCCGGGTGGCGCGCCAGCCGTTGCACGCGTTGACGCTCCCGGATGTGTGCAGCCCGGCCGTCACGGCGGACTCGTCGATCACGCTCGCGTCGACCGAGCCCGGATGCCCGGCCTTGGGGGTGAGCAGGGTGATGGACCCGCCCTCGCCGAGGTTGGTCAAGGCGTCGACGCAGGCGTCGACGAGGTCGCCGTCGTCGTCGCGCCACCAGAAGACGACGGCATCCGCCACACCGGAGTAGTCCTCGTCCTCCAGCTCGGAGCCGGTGAAGTCCTCGACGGCGAACCGGAACTCGTCGTCCACGTCGGAGTCGTAGCCGAACTCCTGTACGACCTGGCCGTGGGCGAAGCCCAGCCGTGACATCAGGGCGGCGGCATCGGAGGTCGGTGCGTCCGCGGGGGTCACCATGGCCCAAGTATGCCGTGTCGCCCCCTGCACGGCATACGCTGCGTCTCATGGGTCGAGTCACGCGTCTAGTGCCACGCATCCGTTGGGACCTCCGGCAGGATCCCGTGGCAACCATCACCCGTCCGGACACGGTCGTCGTCGAGGAGCCCCTCGAGATCCGGGTCAACGGCGTCTCGGTCACGACGTCCATGCGGACACCGGGCGACGACTTCGACCTGGCCATCGGGCACCTGCTCGCCGAGGGGCTGCTCCGCGACGCGGCCGACGTGCGCACGATCATGCACTGCACCGACCTCGGGCCGGACGGGTCCCCGACCTTCAACGTCGTCGACCTCAACCTGGTCCCGGGCGCCGCTCTGCTCCACGAACCCGCCCAGCGCGCCAACGTGACGTCCAGCGCCTGCGGGGTGTGCGGGAAGCAGAGCATCGAGGACGTCCTGGCCCACATCGGCGCCGGGGTCGGCGACGACGACCTCACCGTCACCCCGGAGTCGCTCATCGCGATGGTTGCCGAGCTCCGTACCCACCAGAAGGTCTTCGAGCGCACGGGCGGCATCCACGCCGCCGGCCTGTTCACCGCTGATGGCGTATGCCGGGTGGTCCGGGAGGACGTCGGCCGCCACAACGCCGTCGACAAGGTGATCGGCTGGGCGGCCCGCGAGGGTCTGCTCCCCCTCACCGGGAACATCCTCGTCGTCAGCTCCCGCGCCGGCTTCGAGATCGTCCAGAAGGCTGTCGCCGCAGGCGTGCCCATCGTCGTCGCGGTGTCGGCGGCGACCAGCCTGGCCATCGACCTGGCGAACGAGTCCGGCCAGACGCTCGTGGCGTTCACCCGGGAGACCAGCCTCGCGGCATACGCCCGGCCGGACCGGATCAAGACGTCCTGACCGGACGGCCCGGCGGTTGGCCGGGAGATATATCTGACGACGCTACTGGGCGGTAGTCGCTTGCGGTTGTGACGGCGACCACGTGTGGGTGCAGGATGGGCGAATCGACTCTGGAGCTGGGCGGCCGGACCGGCCTGCCCACCACGAAAGGACCGCACTGTGGCGCGACGCGAGGATGCCGGACCTATCCTCAACGGTCTCCCGTCCCACCTCCCGGACATCGACCCGGAGGAGACGCAGGAATGGCTCGACTCCCTCGACGGCGTCATCGACGGACCCGGGCGGACCCGCGCCCGCTACCTCATGCTCCGCATGCTGGAGCATGCGCGCGAGATGCAGGTCGGGGTCCCGTCACTGACAACGACCGACTACGTCAACACGATCGGCCCCGAGGCCGAGCCGTGGTTCCCCGGTGACGAGGACGTCGAGCGCCGCTTCCGCGCCTACCTGCGCTGGAACGCCGCGGTCCTCGTGCACCGCGCCCAGCGGCCCGGGGTGAGCGTCGGCGGGCACATCTCGACGTACGCCTCCGCGGCGACCCTGTACGAGGTGGGCTTCAACCACTTCTTCCGTGGCAAGGACCACCCGGGCGGCGGCGACCACGTCTTCTTCCAGGGCCACGCCTCGCCCGGCATGTACGCCCGAGCCTTTCTCGAGGGCCGGTTGACCGAAGACCAGCTCGACGGGTTCCGGCAGGAGAAGTCGCACCTGGTCGACGGCAAACCCGTTGCGCTGCCGTCGTATCCGCACCCGCGCCTGATGCCGGACTTCTGGGAGTTCCCGACCGTCTCCATGGGCCTGGGCCCCATGAACGCGATCCACCAGGCGCAGTTCAACAAGTACCTCCACAACCGCGGCCTGAAGGACACGAGCGACCAGCACGTGTGGGCCTTCCTCGGCGACGGCGAGATGGACGAGCCGGAGTCGCGCGGCCTGCTGCAGCTGGCGGCCGGCGAGGAGCTGGACAACCTCACCTTCGTCATCAACTGCAACCTGCAGCGCCTCGACGGCCCGGTCCGTGGCAACGGCAAGATCATCCAGGAGCTCGAGGCGTTCTTCCGCGGCGCCGGCTGGAACGTCATCAAGGTCGTCTGGGGCCGCGGCTGGGACCCGCTCCTGGCCGCCGACGGTGACGGCGCCCTCGTCCACCTCATGAACTCCACGAGCGACGGCGACTACCAGACCTTCCGCGCCAACGACGGCAAGTACGTCCGCGACTTCTTCTTCGGCCGTGACCCCCGGACGCGCAAGCTGATCGAGGGCTGGAGCGACGAGGACGTCTGGTGGCAGCTCAAGCGCGGCGGCCACGACTACCGCAAGGTGTATGCCGCGTACAAGGCAGCCGTCGAGCACACCGGCCAGCCGACCGTGATCCTGGCCAAGACGATCAAGGGCTACGGGCTGGGCTCGCACTTCGCCGGACGCAACGCGACGCACCAGATGAAGAAGCTCACCCTGGACGACCTCAAGGGCCTGCGCGACTCGCTCAAGCTGCCGATCTCCGACGCCCAGCTCGAGGAGAACCCCTACCTCCCGCCGTACTTCAACCCCGGCAAGGACGACGAGGTCGTCAAGTACGCCCTGGAGCGTCGCGCCAAGCTCGGCGGTGGGCTCCCCTCGCGGCGGGTCGAGCACGCTCCGGTGCACCTGCCCGACGACCCGGCATACGCGTACTCCAAGAAGGGGTCGGGCAAGCAGGAGATCGCCACGACCATGGGGTTCGTCCGGCTGCTGAAGGACCTCATGCGGGACAAGGAGTTCGGGAAGCGGATCGTGCCCATCATCCCCGACGAGGCACGGACCTTCGGGATGGACTCCTTCTTCCCGACGATCAAGATCTACAACCCGCACGGGCAGAACTACACCGCGGTCGACGCCGACCTGATGCTCGCCTACAAGGAGAGCGCCCAGGGCCAGATCCTGCACATGGGCATCAACGAGGCCGGCTCGATGGCGGCCTTCACGGCGGCGGCCACGTCGTACGCCACCCACGGCGTGCCGATGGTCCCGATCTACATCTTCTACTCGATGTTCGGGTTCCAGCGGACGGCCGACTCGATCTGGGCGGCCGCCGACCAGATGTCGCGCGGCTTCCTCATCGGTGCGACCGCCGGCCGGACCACCCTCACCGGTGAGGGCCTGCAGCACGCCGACGGGCACTCGCCGCTGCTCGCCGCGACGAACCCCGCTGTCGTCGCCTATGACCCGGCCTACGCCTACGAGATCGCGCACATCATGCAGGACGGCCTGCACCGGATGTTCGGGACCGACGACTCGCTCACCAACGACCAGCGCAACGTCATCTACTACGTGACGGTCTACAACGAGCCGATGGTCCAGCCGGCCGAGGCGGCCGACGTCGACCGCGAAGGCATCCTGCGCGGCATGCACCTCATCGCTCCCGGCGACGCCAGCGGCCTGCCCGACGGGGCGCCCACGGTCCAGCTCCTCGGATCCGGTGTCGGTGTGCCGTGGGTGCTCGAGGCCCAGGAACTGCTCCGCAACGACTGGGGTGTCATCGCCGACGTCTGGTCGGTCACCTCGTGGAGCGAGCTGCGGCGTGATGGGCTGCGCTGCGACGAACAGGCCTTCCTGCACCCCGAGGAGGAGCGCCGGGTGCCGTTCGTGACGTCGCAGCTCTCCGGTCGTCGCGGCCCGGTCGTCGCGGTCTCCGACTACATGCGTCAGGTCCAGGACCAGATCCAGCCATGGGTGCCGACCGACTTCACCTCCTTGGGTGCCGACGGGTTCGGGTTCTCCGACACCCGGCCCGCGGCCCGGCGGTTCTTCCACATCGACGGCCCATCCGTCGCGGTGCGCGCGCTGCAGTCGCTCGCGGCGCGTGGCGAGATCAGCCCCGACGTGGCCCGTGAGGCAGCCCACCGGTACCGGCTGCTCGACGTCACTGCCGGGACGTCCGGCACGGCAGGCGGCGACGCCTGACGGGCCGTTACTCATGACCGACCGGCTGGCCGGTGCCGACCACGTCGCGACCCAGTACGACGACACGACGCGGCTCGAGGCCCGGCGCTCGGTCTGGGGGCCGGGTCCCTCGGGCCTGGATCCCGCCGAGGTTGCGCTGGCCGAGATCGCGTCACGACTGCCCTCCCGGATCCTCGAGATCGGTTGCGGCACAGGTGCTTTCGCTGAGCGCGTATGCCGTGCGCTCCCGTCCGTGGACTACCTCGCGACCGACCAGTCGGCGGCGATGGTCGACGCGACGCGAGCCCGCGGCATACCGGCCGAAGTCGTCGACGCGACCGTCCTCCCCTTCCCGGACGCCTCGTTCGACGTCGTCGTCGCGGCCTGGATGCTCTACCACGTGCCCGAGCTCGGGGCGACGTTCCGCGAGGTCAAGCGGGTGCTCTGGCCCGGTGGGACGCTCGTCGCGATCACCAACGGCAACGCGCACCTCGTGACCCTCGTCGTGGAGGCCGGCGGGCGGCCGCTCGTCACCCAGTTCTCGTCGGAGAACGGCGAGGAGCTCCTGCAGCGGCACTTCGACGAGACGTCGCGTCAGGACATCGAGACGACCGCAACCTTCGCCGACCACGCAGCGGCCGTGGCGTACCTCGCAACGCTGGGCGTCGACGAGCAGCTGTCACTCCCCCACTTCGAGGGGCCGCGCCAGGACGCGGGGCGGGTCACCGTCTTCACGGCAACTCGCTGAGGCGCTGAGCGTCCACCGCCACAGCACGGGCACGACGCTGAGAACGAGGTACAGGGTGCAACGGCAGTTTCGGTGACGTGCGTCGGGGTCGGGTGCTATGTTCCACTCGCTCGCCTCCGGCGCAGTACGTCCCGTGACACTTGGGGGGACGGTCGACATCAGTACCTCGGGGGTCCACCATGCGACGTCGCACCAGTCTCGCGGGGGCGGTCACGGCAGCACTCCTCGCCCTGGGAACCAGCATCGCCTCGTCCGCATCGGCTGCGCCTGCCGAGTTGAGCGGCACGGTCACCGACCCGTCCGGGAGCGGCGTCGCGACCTGCGTCGAGGTCTACACGGCGAGCGACGACAGCTACGTGGAATCGGCGTGCTCGGACGACACCGGCGGGTGGACGGCGAGCGGCCTGGACGACGGGACGGCATACGTCGTCCACATCGAGGGGACGACCGCGCTTGCGGAGCAGTGGTACGACCGAGCGGCGGACATGTGGTCGGCCACGTCGGTGACGCCACCTGCCCACCTCGACACCGTGCTCGCGGAGACCGGAACCCTCCAGGGGACCCTGACCGACCAGAACGGTCTACCCGTGGACGGCGCGTCGGTGTCGGTCGTCGACAGCGCGGGCAGCTTCGTGACCAACGCCTTCACTGCGCCTGACGGCACGTGGTCCGCCCAGGTAGCGGTGGGCACGTACAAGATCGAGTACTCGAACTGGCCGGAGGACATGTGGTACCGGCAGTCGTTCAGCTTCGACACGGCCGACTCGGTCACGGTCACGGCCGGGGCCGTCACCCATGCCGATACCCAGTTCGTCGAGCAGGGGACCGTTGTGGGGACCGTCACCGACGCCCGCAGCGGCGCACCTCTCAGCGACGTCTGCGCCCAGGTGTTCCCCACTGACTGGACGAGCAACAGCGAGACGAACTCCGTCGGCTACGGGTGCTCGAACTCCGACGGGCAGTACCGGGCGACCGTCTCGACCCCGGGAACCTACGTCGTGCAGTTCATCGACCAGTCCGGAAGGTACGTCGGCGTCTTCTCCGGTGGCACGCGCGACGTCCGCGCTGCGCGGACGGTCGACGTCGGACCGACCGGGGACGTCACGGTCGACCAGTCCATGAACCTCGGTGCGGTCATCACCGGCCGGGCGCTGGACTCCCGCACCCATGCCCCCCTCGCAGGCGTCAACCCGGCGCTGTTCAGCGGCGCGTTCGGACCGCCGAACTACGACTGGTCCACGTACGCGTGGGGCATCCAGACCACCGAGTCCGGGCCGGACGGCGTCTACCGCATCGGCGCCGTGCCCCCGGGGACCTACGACGAGCTCCTCACGCCGCGCTATGAAAGCGGTTACGCCCAGCAGTGGTACGACAACGCGACGGTACAGACCAAGGCAACGGCCGTCGTCGTCAAGGGCCTCACCAACGTGAGCCTCAAGGACGCCAAGTTCGTCCCCGGCGGACGCGTCACCGGCACGGTGACCGACTCCGCCGGCCGCCCGGTGGCCGGCGCGTGGGTGGACCTGGGTGGCTACTGGGGCGGCCGGATGGGCGGTCCGGACGACATGCTCGGTGGACAGACCGACGAGAACGGGCACTACTCGATCCTCGCGCCCGGCGGAAGCTACCGCCCCATCGCCTACGACCTGGACGCCGACCTTGCACCGTCCTTCGCCGGCGGTGCAGCCACGCTCGCGACGACGAAGCCGGTCGACGTCAAGCCGACGAAGACGACCGATCTCGACTTCACCCTGGTTCCCGGCGGGCATCTCACCGGCCGAGTCATGGCCTCCGACGGCTCGCAGCCCGGGGGGGCCGTGACCGGTGACGTCTACACGACGACCGGCGACTTCATCGGCACCTTCGACACCGGGAGCCAGACGGACTGGTCCTTCCGGTCCACGGCCCTGCCCGCCGGCAGCTTCGTCCTCAAGCTCACCACGTTCGACGAGTCCAGCGGTGAGGTGACCGGTACATCGTGGTACGACGGGTCGACGGACCGGGCCGGGGCCACGACCATCACGTTGGGCGCCGGCGAGGACCGGAACCTCGCCGTGCACCTCCCCTGACCCCAATGCCGGGTGCCCCTCAGGTGCCCGCCTTGAGCCCGTTGCGTGCCTCGACGCAGATGTCCGGCTGGTCGCAGAAGAGGCCGTCGACGCCGGCCCTCATGAACGCCTTGTCCTCGTCGATGGTTCGGCCGTAGTCCGCCGGGTTGCTGCCGTGCCAGTAGTCCGTCGGCAGGAAGGTGTTCTCGGCCCGGAAGGTCCAGGGCACGACCTGCAGACCCGCGGCGTGCGCACGCTCGACGAGCCCGGTGGGCGCACCCAGCGAGCCGTCGGGCTTGCGGGCGATGACCAGGGCCTTGTCCGGACCGATCCCGTTGACCGTCGAGGCGAGCGTCTGGAGGCTGCCCGCAGTCAGCAGATCGGCATACGTCCGCGGGTCGCCGGCGGCCACCAGGTCGTACGGCGCTCCGCCGTTCGTGGCGAGGAACACCTCGTTCGCCCGGTACCCGTACTGCGTCCGGAGCGTCGAGAGGTTGGTCAGCTCGAAGCTCTGGACCCAGATCGGCGCCTTGGGCGTGTTCAGGCCGTGGCGGTCGACCGACCTCATGAGCGCGGCCTCCGGGTTGAGCCCGTGGGCGTGCAGGTAGGTCGAGTGCTTGATCTCCGGGATGATCCCGATCGTCCGGCCGGAGGAGCGGGACAGCTGCTCACGCAGCGTGAGGTCCTCCTCGAAGGTCGGAACCTGCCAGAGCCCGTCATAGATGGTGTTCTCCTGACGGATCTGGGGAAGTCGCTCCTTGGCACGCAGGGTCTTCAGCTCGGCCAGCGTGAAGTCCTCGACGAACCACCCCGTGGTGGACACCCCGTCGAGCAGCTTGGTCGTCCTGCGGGACGCGAACTCGGGATGGTCGGCGACGTCCGTGGTACCGCTGATCTCCGGCTCGTGGCGGTCGACGAGCACCCCGTCCCTGGTCATGACCAGGTCCGGCTCGAAGTAGTCGGCCCCCTGGGCAACGGCCAGGTCGTATGCCGCGATGGTGTGCTCGGGGCGGTACCCCGAGGCCCCACGGTGGGCGTAGATCGTCGGCGCGGGAAAGGTCCTGGCAACCTTGTCCCCGGTCAGGACGGTGCTTCCGGTGACGGGGGTTGCCGAGGACGCCGAGGCGGCCAGGACTGCGGAGACGGACAGGACAGAGAGACCGGCGAGGGCGGCGGCCAGCAGGCGAGAGGTCATGGTCTCGACCTTGCCGCAGCAGCGATGGACTGCGACCCACGCGCAGGTGTCGGGCAGGCGAAGACTCGGTCAACAGGCGGGTGGGGCATCCCTCCGGGGAGTTGTTGGTTATGCAGGCCGCCGCATATGCTTGCATGGTGTCCAAGGTACTGACTTCCCTGCCCGTCGGCGAGCGCGTCGGCATCGCCTTCTCCGGAGGCCTCGACACCTCCGTCGCCGTCGCGTGGATGCGCGAGAAGGGCGCGGTGCCATGCACCTACACCGCGGACCTCGGCCAGTACGACGAACCGGAGATCGACACCGTCCCCGAACGGGCCGGCCAGTACGGCGCCGAGCTGGCTCGTCTCGTCGACTGCAAGTCCGCCCTCGTCGAGGAGGGCCTGTCCGCTCTCGCGTGCGGCGCCTTCCACATCCGCTCCGGCGGCAAGGCCTACTTCAACACGACCCCGTTGGGTCGTGCCGTGACGGGAACCCTGCTCGTCCGGGCCATGCAGGACGACGCCGTGTCGATCTGGGGTGACGGCAGCACCTACAAGGGCAACGACATCGAGCGGTTCTACCGCTACGGCCTGCTCGCCAACCC
>JAJPIW010000052.1 GCA_021324575.1 Intrasporangiaceae bacterium
CCGGCCCCAAGGAGGTGAGCACCAGCCTGATCGCCGGCGCCATCACCGGCTAACCAACAACCTCGAAGGCATCACCCCTCGTACACCACGGATCCGGACTTGACCGTCCGCGTTTCGCAACCACTCGAATGTGGGGTCGTTCTCGCTATCAACGGTCAGAACGGCGTGTCGTTCGGGCCCGCCGTACGCTTCGAGCTTGTTGGCGACGTCTGTATACGCAGGGCGAGCTAAAACTGCGCACACGGCAGCAACCACTTCCGGGCCCTTGGGAATCGGTCTGCCGCCGCCGGAGCCGATCGAGAACCGCACCTCTCCTGGCGCGAACGAGTCACGCTCCGCGATGAACTCGTACTGGTCGCTGCGGCGCTTCACCTGGTCACGGGTTGCCGGGTCCTCGAGGTTTCGAAGGGTCGTCTCCAGCCAGGTCATGTCTTTGACCTTGGCTTTCGCGGTCAAGGACACCCAGTAGCCGTGCGCGAGCCCGGTGAAGTTCGCCCGACGGCCAACCTTCTCCAAAGCGGTGTGGAGCTGGTTCTCGGCGCGGTTGGGGTCGGACACCACCTCCAGAGGGACCCCACCGTTCCTGTGGATGATGGCGTCCGGTCGGCTTGTTCCGCCACGATCGTCGTAGCAGCAGACCCGGGTCTGCAGAGCGTTTTCGACGATGAACCTCGCGATGGTTTCGCCGGGTTTCTCGCCGTGATGCTTTTCAGGACGCAAGTCCGCGCGCCTCCCTTCGTAGTCCTGTGAGCAGTGGACATTCCGCACCAGTCTTGCTGGTTGATGTCTGAACACGCAGGTCGGTGCCACCGGGCCGGTGGTCTTCGACGTCCTTTAACCGTCTGGATCCCACGTGGCGATTGCTCGCTCAGCGTTCCAAGCGCCCGCCCCGGTCATGGACGGTAATGCACGCGGCTACATCCGAAACTGGGCCTACAGTGGGCCGACCTGAGGGAGGGTTCACATGATTGTGGTCGACGGCCGCACGGACGACGAGAAGTTGCGAGAGCTGCTTGGTGCAGGTGCCGAAGAGACGGCCTTGGACTTCAAATCGACGCTCAACCTGGCGTCAGGCACGTCCAAGGACTCTCTTGAGTTTGTGAAGGATGCCGTCTCCATGGGGAACCTGCCGACGGGTGGCTACATCTGCGTCGGCGTCGACGACCGCGGCCGGCCCGCACATGACCAGGCGGAGGTTGTTGCCGACCAGTTCGACTCCGCGAAACTGCGTGAAAGGGTCCTCAAGTACGTCGAGGCACCTGTGAACATCTTCAGTCAGGCCCACCAGGTCGACGGACGCACGGTGATCCTCATCTTCATCGCACCGAACAACGACGGGCTCCCTGTCCCGCTGAGTGCAATCGGGCAGTACGACAGGGGCGGCGGTCGGATGGAGATTGTCTTCAGCCCTGGTGAGGTGCTCCTCCGCGAGGGGACATCGAACGTGCGTCTGAGATACGCGCACTGGAACTCGCTCCTGGCTAGGTACCGGGAAATGGTGCGCGCGGAGGCGTCTAGTGACTCGAACGCCCTCATTCGTCGGGTGCTTGAAGGCATTGGCGACAGTGGGACCGGGAGGGCGAGCGTGCCGCTGGACCCTGGGATGGACGACGCGACAATGTCTGACGCCCTCGTCGCGTTGTTCGATTCTGGTTCGACGGTGAGGGTGCAGCAGTTCTTAAATGATGCCGGAATGCGCGCCGCAGCCGGCGGCCCGGACGACCGGGCAGAGCGCGCAAAGGCACTGGACCAGATTGCCTTGGTCGCGTGCCAAGCGGTCGTCTACCGCAACGATGGCACATTCGAACTGGCGGTCGAGGCGCTCGATAAGGCGTACAAGGCGCGGCTGCTGTCAGCTGCGGCCATCGAGAAGTTGGGAAGCGACCGCTCCCGTGCCGAGCACTACCTGGACGTGATGATCCGAGTGCTGGCGCTCGGCGCCCTCGCGGTGAGAGTTAAGGCCTGGGAGCTCCTCAAGCCGTTGTCTGCGCGTCCAGTCGTCGAGAGTGGATACGAGTGGGGCTCGTGGCTGCGGCATGCGGTGACCATGGCGTCGCGAGCTGGCTTGTTGCAGAAGCATGCAGGGCGTGAGCAGGGAGGGCAGGTGCTGTCGCTGGCTCGGTCCTTGGCAGCGGATTCGCCTGCGCTTCGGCCCGACTACCGGCCGGATACGCCGTTGCCGTTGGCAGACGAACTTGCTCATGACGACTGGTTGCTGAACTCGTTGTGCGAGTTCGACATGTGGTGGTGCATTATCGCGGTCGCTTCCCGCCCGCAACTGCGTGACGGGTCGTCCTACTACCCGAGTTGCGCCGCGTTCCACCAGTGGCGCAGTCAGCCGACCTTGGAACACATCGGAACCGAGCCAGATGTGCGGCGAACCGCGTTCGGCGACATCTCCGACCAGGTCATCGCCGACGCCACGCTGACGGTCGTCGACATGGCCGTACAGCAGTCTCACCAGTACGGAGGGTGGTGGGATGGTTTCGAGCGCCTCCCGCAAGTCGCAGAGTTCATCTACCAGAACGCGACGACGCAGCCCGGCTGACCCGCGCGACCACGCTTGTTCGCATACGCGCTCACCGTTGTGGTCGCTGCCCACTCGGCTTCGTTCAGCTATGGGCGTGCTAGCTGAGTGCGTCCCGCAGTTGACGCGAGAACCTCCTGCTGCCGCAGCAATACCGTCCACGTCAGGCCAGCTTCATTCTGGGCCGAAGTGAGGCACTCTTTTGCGGTTGAGAGGTGATCCTGATAGGTGGCTGGGTTTGGTCTGTCGACGACCTGCTGGGCGAGAAGCATGCCGTGTCAGGGCAAGGAGAAACCCGCCTGCTCGCTCAGACCGCGGTGAGGGAGCCGTGGACGCAATTCGGACGTAACGGTTCGCTCGGGACGTGACTCGGCGGGCGCTCAGCAGCGACGGTTGCGCACGAAGGGTCCCGTCGGGCCCCCCACCGACCGGCGGGAAATCAACTCATAATCCGTCGGTCCTGGGTTCAAGCCCCAGACGCCCCACCAGCAGAAGTAGCCGACCGGTCCGGATCCAAAGCCGCAGGCCCGCTCGGGGTGACCAGCGCGGCGGCGCACGGTAGGTTCAACCGATGGGAGACCCGCTCGTCCTCATGAAGGACGTCAACAAGCACTTCGGCGACCTGCACGTGCTGCAGGACATCAACCTCGGGGTCGACAAGGGCGAGGTGGTCATTGTCATCGGGCCCTCCGGTTCGGGGAAGTCGACTCTCTGCCGGACGATCAACCGGCTGGAGACGTTCGAGTCCGGGACGATCACCATCGACGGCCGGCCGCTGCCGGAGGAGGGCAAGGCCCTCGCCGAGCTGCGGGCCGACGTCGGGATGGTGTTCCAGAGCTTCAACCTGTTCGCGCACAAGACGATCCTGGAGAATGTCACGCTCGGGCCGGTCAAGGTCCGCAAGATGTCCAAGGCCGACGCCGACAAGCACGCCATAGCGCTGCTCGAGCGGGTCGGCGTCGCGCACCAGGCCGACAAGTACCCCGCCCAGCTGTCCGGTGGTCAGCAGCAGCGGGTGGCGATCGCCCGCTCGCTCGCCATGAACCCCAAGGTCATGCTCTTCGACGAGCCCACCTCGGCCCTGGACCCGGAGATGATCAACGAGGTCCTCGACGTCATGGTCGAGCTGGCCAAGGAGGGCATGACGATGGTCGTCGTCACCCACGAGATGGGCTTTGCCCGCAAGGCGGCCAACCGGGTCGTCTTCATGGCCGACGGCCAGATCCGCGAGCAGTCCACCCCCGAAGACTTCTTCACCCACCCCACGTCAGATCGCGCAAAGGACTTCCTCGGCAAGATCCTCACCCACTGAAAAGCCCTACGACTCGGCCGGATCCCTGCAGCAGGAGCCGGTCTTGCGGCATACGAGACCCGTATGCCGTGCACCATCACCCAGGAGGACACCCCAATGAATGCACGACGCATCGGAGCCGCGGTTGTCGCGACCGGTCTGGCCGTCGGACTCGCCGCCTGTGGCGGGGGCGGTTCGAGCACCGGCAGTGGCAGTGGCAGCGGTAGTGGCGGCACCATCAAGATCGGCATCAAGTTCGACCAGCCCGGCCTCGGCCTCAAGGAGGGCGACAAGTACACCGGCCTGGACGTCGACGTGGCGACCTACGTCGCCAAGAAGCTCGGCTACGCCGCCGACAAGATCCAGTTCGTCCAGAGCCCCAGCGCCCAGCGCGAGACGCTCATCTCGACCGGGCAGGTCAAGCTCGTCGTCGCGACGTACTCGATCACCGACGCCCGCAAGGAGAAGGTGTCCTTCGCCGGCCCGTACTTCATCGCCGGGCAGGACCTCCTCGTCCGGGCCGACGACACCGCGATCACCGGCAAGGACTCGCTCAAGGGCAAGAAGCTCTGCTCGGTCACCGGGTCGACCTCGGCGCAGAAGGTCAAGAAGGACATCCCCGACGTCAACCTCCAGGAGTTCGGCACCTACTCCGAGTGCGTGGCCGCGCTGGTCTCCAAGGGCGTCGACGCCCTGACGACCGACAACACCATCCTGGCCGGCTATGCGTCACAGGCCCAGTACAAGGGCAAGCTCAAGGTCGTCGGCGCGCCCTTCTCCACCGAGAACTACGGCATCGGCCTGAAGAAGGGCGACACCGCCCTGTGCCAGAAGGTCACCGGCGCGATCACGGCGATGATCTCCGATGGCTCGTGGCAGAAGGCCGTCGACACCAACCTCGGGCCGGCCGGCTTCAAGCCCGGCCCGGGCAACCCGCCGACCCCGGCCGCCTGCTCCTGACCCTTCGGGGAGAACGGCGGGCGTATGGCGGGTGCCCGGCACCCGGCATACGC
This sequence comes from Intrasporangiaceae bacterium, assembly GCA_021324575.1. GTDB lineage: Bacteria > Actinomycetota > Actinomycetes > Actinomycetales > Dermatophilaceae > Nostocoides. The sequence continues at coordinate 4,832 of JAJPIW010000052.1, forward strand.
CCGCCTCTCCCAACGCCCGAAAGGGGTGAGCCGTGGGCGACATCCTCGCCAAGTACAACCTGTTCGCCGCGTTCTGGATGACGATCAAGCTGTCCGCGCTCGGGGCCGTCGGGGCGCTGCTGCTCGGCACCCTGCTCGCCGTCATGCGGGTGTCGCCGGTGACGACCCTGCGGGCCATCGGCACGTCCTACGTCAACGTCGTCCGCAACACGCCGCTGACCCTGCTCATGGTGTTCAGCATCCTCGGGGCGACGTTCACCCTGGGGCTGTCGTTCTCCGACCAGGCGACGACCAACGCCTTCATCTGGGCCTGCATCATCATCGCCGTCTACCACGCGGCCTTCGTGTGTGAGGCGCTGCGCAGCGGCTTCAACACCGTCCCGCAGGGTCAAGCCGAGGCGGCCCGCTCGATCGGTCTGACCTTCGCGCAGTCGCTCTCCCAGGTGATCCTGCCGCAGGCGTTCCGGGGCGCGGTCGCCCCGCTCGGGTCGACCCTCATCGCGCTGATCAAGAACTCCACGGTCGCAGCCGCCATCGGGGTCGCCGACGCGGCCGGCCTGATGAAGACGATCTCGGAGAACGAGACGGGCACGCTGGGCGTCTTCGGCCTGTTCGCGATCGGGTTCGTCATCCTCACCCTTCCGCTCGGACTCTGGTTCACCAGCCTGTCCCGCCGTCTGGCGGTGAAGCGGTGAGCGCCGGCCTGCTCTTCGACGCTCCGGGACCCAAGGCGCGCGCTCGCTACCGGGTGCTGACCGTCATCGGCATCGTGCTGGCCCTTGGCGCGGCCTACTGGGTGGTCCGCACCTTCGCGTCCAAGGACCAGCTCACCGCCGACAAGTGGAAGCCGTTCCTCACGGCCGACGCGTGGAGCCAGTACCTGCTGATCGGGCTCTGGCACACCATCGAGGCGGCCCTGGTGTCCATCGCGCTCGCCTCCGTCTTCGGCCTGCTGCTCGGGGTGGGCCGGCTCTCGGAGAACACCCCCATCCGGTGGCTCTCCAGCACCGTCGTCGAGGTCTTCCGGTCGGTCCCCGTCCTCATCATGATGATCTTCGCCTTCGGGGCCTACACGTCCTACGGCGTCTTCCGCGACGACCTCAACCCGCTCGCCGCAGTCGTCACCGGGCTCACCCTCTACAACGGCTCGGTCATCGCCGAGCTGGTCCGCTCCGGCGTTCACGGGCTGCCGAAGGGCCAGCGCGAGGCCGGTGTGTCCATCGGGCTCACCGCTGCGCAGACGATGCGCGCGATCCTGCTCCCCCAGGCGATCACCGCCATGCTGCCCGCCTTCATCGGTCAGCTCGTCGTCATCCTCAAGGACTCCGCGCTCGGCACGATCATCACCTATGACGAGCTGCTCAGCTGGAGCCGGTCGCTCGGCTCGGCCTACGCCAACACCATCCCCGCGTACATCGTGGCGGCACTGCTCTTCATCGCGATCAACTTCTCCCTCACCCTGCTGGCCCGAAAGGTCCAGGAACGGCTCAGCCGGCGCGGCCGGGCGCTCCCCGACGGCGACGGCGCACCCGGTGCCGGCGTGACCACCGGGGTCGTCGGCACGGTGGCGACGGCACCGCCCAGCACCTGATCGGACGTCCGCGGCATACGGGGACAACCGTATGCCGCGCTCGTTCGTCTCCATGAGTATGGAGCGCGCGCGCATGATGAGAACCACCTCGGTCCTCGCCGCCCTGGCGACGATGGTCGGGACCGCACTGACGACGGGGACGGGCTCGGCCGGGGCGGTGACCAGTGCCACAGCCAATGGCACGGCCGGCACCGTGGCCGCTGCCACGCCGGCCACCCTCGCCCGAGCGGCGTTCGACCGGATGAGCGAGGCGCAGCGGATCGGCCAGCTGTTCATGGTCGGGACACCGGCGACCGGACTGTCCGCCGCCGCGGCCAAGGCGGTGTCGACCTACCACGTCGGCAACCTCATCCTCACCGGCCGGACGACCACGGGTACCGCGCCGGTCCGCTACGTCGCTGCCCAGGCCGACCGCCTGACGACCACCGCGGCGACGGCCGGGGTGCCCCTCTACGTCTCGGCCGACCAGGAGGGCGGCAACGTCCAGGTGCTCCAGGGACCCGGCTACAGCACCATGCCCACGGCTCAGACCCAGGGCACCTGGGCCGACTCCACGCTGACCGCCGACGCCAGGACCTGGGGACTGCAGATGGCCCGGAGCGGTGTCGACATGAACCTCGCCCCCGTCATGGACACCGTGCCCGCGTCGCTGGGGACCAAGAACATCCCGATCGGCTACTACCATCGCGAGTTCGGTTACACGCCAACGGTGGTCGCCACCAAGGGCAGCGACTTCACCCGCGGCATGCACAGCGCAGGGATGACCGTGACGGCTAAGCACTTCCCCGGCCTCGGCCATGTCACCGCCAACACGGACACGACCGCTGGGGTCAAGGACACCGTGACCACGCGCACCTCCGCCGACATCGCGCCCTTCCGTTCCGCGGTGAGCGCGGGCGCCCGGGCGGTCATGGTGTCGTTGGCGATCTACACCAAGATCGACGCGACCCTGCCCGCGGCCATGTCCGCTCCGGTCATCACGGGGATGCTCCGGGGTGACCTCGGCTTCACCGGGATCGTCATGAGCGACGACATGGGCAACGCCAAGCAGGTCGCCGCGTGGACACCGGACTCGCGGGCCGTCGACTTCATCGACGCGGGAGGAGACATCGTCCTGACCGTCAACCCCGCCCTCATCCCCCAGATGACCGCCGCCGTCACCAGGTGGATCGCGCGCCTCCCGGAGTTCAAGGCCAAGGTCGAGGCCGCGGCATACCGGGTCCTGCTCCAGAAGGCCACCGACGGCCTGCTCGCCACCCGGCTGACCACCGACGGCGGACTCGGTTCGCTCACCCTCTCGGCCACCCAGCGGTGGCTGGGCGTGCCGGTCACCGGGACGTTCAACGCGACGACGATCCGGGCCCTCCAGGCGCGGGTCGGCACGGCCGTCGACGGCGGTTGGGGCCCGAGCTCGATGGCCGCGACCCAGTCCTACCTCGGGATCTCCCGGGACGGCGCGAAGACCTGGAACGCTCGGACGGTGAACGCCCTGCAGGCGTATCTCAACACCCAGCTGTGAGGTGACGTGAGACGGCGGGCGCGTGGAGCAGATGGGCTCCCCCGGTTGGACTCGAACCAACAACCCTTCGGTTAACAGCCGAATGCTCTGCCAGTTGAGCTACAGGGGAATGGCGCTCGGAAACCATAGCAAAGGTCGTGTGGCCGAACGAAACCGCCCGCGGCTCAGGTGAGGCCGACCTGCTCCTTCAGGCGAGCGATGGCCTCGGCAGTGACCAGTTGGACCTCGGGGTCGGCAGCCCTGGCCCCTGGGCCGAGAAGCGTCTGGGCGACCAGGTCACCGGTGCCGAGGTTCCGTCTGATGACGACGCGGGCGGTGCGCCGGCCGCCGAGACGCAGGGTCTCGGCGAGGACGACCGAGGCCTGGACCCGCTCGCGGAGGGTCTCGGGCACGAACGTGGCGCCGTCACGGAAAACCCACCGGGTCGATGGGGCGCCGTCGACCCACGTCACGGTGAGCGCCTCCTCATCCGCATCCCACAAGCCGCCGTCGACCAGGTGCCACGGCCGGTCCAGCACGAGCTCGCCAGTCGGCATCAGGGTGAACACGTGGTGGGCGCCGGCCACGATGACCTCGCCGGTCAGGTCATCGAAACCCCAGGCCAGGACCTTCTCCCGAGTCCGGTCCTGGAGGGTGGTCCGGACCGCGTTCGGCAGGGCGCCGGTCCGGGTCGGGCGGCGGAGCGAGAACGCCATCAGGCGCCTTCCTCACGCAGGGCGGCCTGCCGGCGCTGAAGATCCTGGAGCCGCGCCGCGAGATCCCGGGTGCGGGCCGGGTCGGCCTCGGGGTCGGAGCTGAGACGGCGCAGAGCGGACATGGCATCGGCCACCTGCCGGGCCAGGGTCACCTCATGGACCCGCGCGAGGAGGGCGTCGACGTAGCGGCGCTCGGGCCGGCCGGTCTGCTTGTCCATCCGGGTCGGCAGCGGAGCCACGGCGAGGTCGGCGACGAGGGAGTGGACGGCCAGCGGGGCGGCACTCAGGACGGCATCGGTCCATGCCTTCGTCGACCGGCTGGCATCGGGGCCTCCGGCAGCCCGTATGCCGTCGAACACCGCCCGGTGCGCCGGCGCAGCGAACGCGGCGGGGTCGAGGGTGTCGACGGCACCGGCCGGGAAGAGGTCCGGGTACTGGAGCATTGCCTGGAGCAGCTGACGCTCGGCGTTGACGACCGGGTCACGCAGATCGGGCGGCGGCATGGCCGCGGCCAGCTCGGCACCGGTGGGCTCGGGGACCGGCTCGCTCCCGTCGGGCCGCCGCGAGGCGGCCGCTGACGACGAGGAGGCCGGGCCGCCCGGCAGGGCC
>JAJPIW010000001.1 GCA_021324575.1 Intrasporangiaceae bacterium
GACCGCCGCGTCGTCGATGTCCTGCGGGTCGGCCACCCCGTCGCCGTCGCCGTCCGAGGCCCAGCGAGCCCACGTGGACGGGATGAACTGAAGTGGACCGCTGGCCCGCTGCCAGAGGCCCGCCTCGCCCGGCACCGCGGCCACGTCGCCGGACCCGTCGAGCACGGGCCCGTCGATCTGACGGCTCGACCGGCCGTCGTCGTCGAGCCGACGGCCGCCGAGGGTGCCGTGCTGCGACTCGACCCAGCCGATGCCGGCGAGCGTGGTCCAGGCCAGGTGGCACCCGGGGTCGGCGGCCAGCTCGCGCAAGGTCGCGGCACCGTAGGCGCGGACCGCCGGGGACGGGATCCCGGACGCGCCGGCCGTGCGAGCCACCCACGCGCTGCTCACCGAGGCCACCGCGCGCATGCGTGCCGCCCCCCGGGACGGCGCCACCGGCGGACGGCTGCTGCCGGACGGTGCCTCGACGAGCACGCGCACCGGCTGGACACGGAGCATCGGGGCCGGACCTGACGCGGCGTACGCCACGACCGTCGTCACGACGAGGCCGCAGGCAGCGGCGACGACTCCGCCGAGGACGCGGGCGCGCGCCGTCAGGGTGACCGCCTCGCGTGCCGCGAGATCAGGAACGGTGGTACCAGCACCGTCAGGATCAGCATCGTCGCGACCACCCAGCCGATCGCCTTCGCCTGGCCCGTGTGCGCGGCTGTCAGCGTGACCGGGGTCCCCGGTGCGGCCGTCGATTCCGTGCCTCCTGCCGAGGTCACGGTGGCGCCGGCCGGGGCGCCCGTGAGCGGGTCGACGGTGCCTCCTGGGTCGGAGCCCGAGCCGGGTGAGCCGCCGCCCGTGCTGCCGTCGGGGGTCCCGGACGCCGGACCGGTCCCGCCGGCCGGGTCGGCGCCGGTGGAGGAGGTGGTCCCTCCGGGACTGTTGGTCGTCTCACCGTTCGTCGTCGAGACCGTGCAGGACGAGCCCAGCTTCATGCACTTGTTGGGCATCGGGGCCGAGTGCAGGATGTCGAGAGCCGGGTTGTTGCACTTGTCGATCGAGGGCGACGAGACCGCGCCCGGGATGCGTCCCACCTGTTTGAAGCCTGCCTCGACCAGGTTCTTCGGTAGCGGCGAGTAACCGAGGATGTCCGCCTTCTGCTGCCCCGTGCACAGGAAGTAGTTGACGAACGTCGAGAGGGTGCGGCCCTTGTCGGTGTTGAAGGGCGCGGCCGTCGACGTCGGTACGACCATGTAGCTGTAGCTCGACATCGGGTAGGCGCGCGGGTCCGGGTTGGTGTAGACGGACTGGAGGTTCTGGGTCAGGTTCGGGTTGATCCGCGCCTTCGTCAGGGCCACGGCCACGTTGCCGGCACTGGGCTGGGAGAAGTAGCCCGCCTTGTTGAGCAGGCTCACCACCGGGAAGTTGATCCGCTTGGCGTAGGCGTACTCGACGTACCCGATCGCGCCGGCGCCGTACGACGCCGAGACGTAGTTGGCGACGCCGTTCGACCCGTTCTGCGCCTTGGAGCTGCCGAACGCCGGGTAGAAGGAGACGCTCGGGCAGGCACTGCCGCTCAGGTGGAGCTTGCTGCGGATGAACGGGCAGTAGATCGAGGGCGCCTGGCTCTGCATGTAGAGCGTGAACTGGGCCGAGGCGCCCGCTCCGTCGGAGCGCACCACCGGGATGATCGGGATGTCCGGGAGCGTCTTGCCGTAGTCGCGGGTGATCGCCGGGTCGTTCCAGCGGGTGATCTGGCCGGTGAAGATCTTGGACAGCGTGGTGCCCGACAGCCGCAGGTCGGTGACCCGCTGTCCACCGACCGTCAGGTTGTACATGAACGACGTGCCGCCGGCCACGATCGGCAGGTAGGCGTAGGGACGGCTCGGCACCTCCGCCTGCTGCCCGGGCTCGGGCGGGTTCTGGAACGGGATCTCGGTGTTCGCGAAGTCGACCGTCCCCTGGATGTACTGGGAGCGGCCGTCGGTCGAGCCGGTGCCGGCGTAGTTGACCACGACCCCGCTGGCGCGGACGTCGGCCCGCCAGGCGTCGACGGCGACCTGGCTCCAGGTCGACCCGGCGCCGGAGATCGGGACGTAGCCCGACGCCTGCGCCGGCCCGGGGACCAGCACGAGGCCGGTCACGCAGGCTGCCAGGAGGGCGAGGACCAGGCGGCTCGGCAGGGACAGCTTCATCGAGAGGGCTCACTTTCGGTACGACGGGCGCGGGCCTCCGCGAGGCGGTGCTGTCTGCGACGCGAGAGGTGGCCCGGCGGACGACCGCCGAGGATCCGGGCCAGGCCGAACAGGACGACCACGAGGACGAGGAGCACCACACACGATCCGAACGCGCGGGCGATGGCGGTGTCGAGCGGCATCTTCATCTGGGTGAACGCGAACAAGGGCAGGGAGAGCATCGGGCCGTGCATGGGGTCGGCGTTGAGCTCGTTCGTCGAGCCGGCGACGAGCAGGACCGGCGAGGTCTCGCCGATCACGCGGGCGACGCCGAGCAGGACAGCGGTGAGCAGCCCAGGGCGCGCGGTCGGCAGGACCACGCGCCGCACCGTCTGCCACTGGGTGGTGCCGAGCGCCAGGGAGGCCTCCCGCAGCCCGTTGGGCACCAGGCGCAGCACGACCTCGGCGGTGGTGCAGACGACCGGGATCATGCTGATGCACAGGGCGAGC
>JAJPIW010000044.1 GCA_021324575.1 Intrasporangiaceae bacterium
GCCAGCAGAACCCGCAGACCCAGCAGGGCCAGGGCCAGCAGGGCCAGGGCAGCCAGCAGAACAATGCCCAGGGTGGCTTCGACGACGATGCTGACGGTCGCGGCGGACGGCGTCGCCGCAACCGCAACCGCAACCGGGACAAGCGTCGCGGGGGCCGGGAGTTCGGTGAGATCGAGTCGCAGGACGACACCCCGATCCACGAGGACGACGTCCTGCTCCCGGTGGCCGGCATCCTCGACGTGCTCGACAACTATGCGTTCGTCCGGACGAGCGGCTACCTGCCCGGTGCCGGTGACGTCTACGTCCCGCTCGGCATGGTCAAGAAGTCGGGCCTGCGCAAGGGCGACGCCGTCACCGGCGCCGTCCGTGCCCCGCGCGACAACGAGCAGCCCCAGCAGCAGCAGGGAAACCGGCAGAAGTTCAACCCGCTCGTCCGCCTGGACTCGGTCAACGGGATGTCGATCGAGGAGGCCCGCAAGCGCCCCGAGTTCGGCAAGCTGACGCCGCTGTACCCGCAGGAGCGGCTGCGCCTGGAGACCGAGCCCAACATCCTGACGACCCGGATCATCGACCTCGTCGCCCCCATCGGCAAGGGCCAGCGCGGCCTGATCGTGGCCCCGGCCAAGGCCGGCAAGACGATGGTCATGCAGGCCATCGCCAACGCGATCACGACCAACAACCCAGAGGTCCACCTCATGGTCGTCCTCGTCGACGAGCGGCCCGAAGAGGTCACCGACATGCAGCGCGCGGTCAAGGGTGAGGTCATCGCCTCGACCTTCGACCGGCCGGCCGAGGACCACACGACGGTCGCCGAGCTGTCCATCGAGCGGGCCAAGCGGCTCGTCGAGCTGGGTCACGACGTCGTCGTGCTGCTCGACTCGATCACCAAGCTGGGACGCGCCTACAACCTGGCGGCCCCGGCGTCCGGCCGGATCCTGTCCGGTGGCGTCGACTCGGCCGCCCTCTACCCGCCGAAGAAGTTCTTCGGTGCGGCCCGCAACATCGAGCACGGGGGGTCCCTGACCATCCTGGCGACGGCCCTCGTCGAGACCGGGTCCCGCATGGACGAGGTCATCTTCGAGGAGTTCAAGGGCACCGGCAACATGGAGCTCAAGCTGGACCGGGGTCTGTCCAACCGCCGGATCTTCCCCGCGGTCGACGTCAACAACTCGGGCACCCGTCGCGAGGAGATCCTCCTCGCGACCGAGGAGCTGCGGATCATGTGGAAGCTGCGTCGCGTCCTCGCGGCTCTGGACTCCCAGCAGGGCATCGAGCTCCTCCTCGACCGGCTCCGCAAGACCAAGACCAACTACGAGTTCCTCACCCAGGTCCAGCAGACGAGCAGCATCCGCCTGGAGGACGACGACAGCAAGTAGCTCCGTGACGCGAGGACCACTGTCGGAGGGCGGTCGTAGGGTCGGGGGATGCGCTACGGATTCGTCGTCCCCTTCGCCAGCGAGCGTGAGTTCGCCGAGCTGGCCGCCCTGGGGGAGGCCCGGGGCTGGGACGGGGTCTTCACCTGGGAGGCCGCCTACCGCCATGCCGCCTGGCCGACGCTCGCCGCGGCGGCCATGGTCACCGAGCGGGTGCGCCTGGGCACCCTCATCACGCCGGTTCCGCGCTACCGGCCGTGGGACCTCGCCGCCAACGCCGCGACGGTCGACCGGCTGTCCGGCGGCCGCGTCGTCCTCGGCGCCGGCCTGGGAGCGATGAACGCCAACTGGCTGGCCTTCGAGCCCGACAAGGGTCGCGCCGTCCGGGCCCGGCAGCTCGACGAGGGCCTGGCCATCTGGTCCGGTCTCCTTGCGGGACAACCCTTCTCGTATGCCGGTGAGTTCTGGACCGCGCGCGAGGTCACCGAGCTCGCCCCACCCCCTCCCGTGCAGCAGCCACACCCGCCGGTGTGGCTCGTCGGCGCCTGGGTGCCCGGCCGCGAGCGGCAGCCGTCGCTGGAGCGGGCCGCCCGGTGGCAGGGCATCTTCCCCGCGGTCGCCGCCGGGCAGGAGGGCAGCTCCGGGCTGACCCTCGACGCGCTGGCCGAGATCGTCAGCCGGCTGCACGGCATACGAGATGGCCTCGGGCTCCCATGGGAGGGCTACGACGTCGTCGTCGAGGGCGACTCGCACGGCGACTTCGGCAACGTCCACGGTGCGCCGCAGCCGTGGGCCGACGCCGGCGCGACGTGGTGGATGGAGAGCTGGTGGGACGTCGAGGAGGGACCCGCCGGGGTCCAGGAGATCCGCCGCCGGGTCGAGCTGGGCCCACCGGGGTGAGGGCTCATCGGGTGCGCTGCGGTCCGGCTTCGGGGTGGACCGGCTCGGGGTCGGTTCAGGGTTGACCCCCATGGTGTGGACCCGGTCGGCCTGCGAGCGTTGGTCCTGATCGGGTCGACGTGGGATCGCAGGATTGCGCGTTCGTCAGTTCGCGATATATCGTGATCTAAGTTCGCGATATATCGCGAAGTTCGCCAGTCGGGTCCAGGTCGACCTGGACGCTCAGAGAGGTTCCCCATGGCTCAGCACTCCGCCGCCCACATGCGCTACGCAGGCCGGCTCACCGGCCGGGTGAGCAAGTGGGTCGTCGTCGCCTTCTGGGTCGCGATCCTCGCCGTCGCCGGTGGGTATGCCGGCAAGCTCAGCTCGGCCCAGAACAACGAGGCCTCCTCGTGGCTGCCCGCGAGCGCCGAGTCGACCAAGGCGCTGGACAAGCTCTCGGCGTTCCGCGACCCCAACGCGGTCCCCACCGTCGTGGTCTACGAGCGCAGCAGCGGCCTCACCCCACAGGACCTGTCCGCAGCGAGCGCGCAGGCGAGCCGCTTGCAGGCGCTGCAGGGGGTGCAGGGCAAGGTCATCGGGCCGATCCCGTCCGCGGACCACAAGGCGATGCAGACGATCGTCACGTTCAACCTGGGCAAGGACGGCTGGAACAAGATGCCCGACATCGTCACGCAGATCCGGGCGGTGGCGCCCTCAGGTGACGGACTGAGCGTCCACGTCGCCGGGGCCGGGGGACAGGCGGCCGACTCGGCCGATGCCTTCGCCGGGCTGGACTCGACCCTGCTGTTCGCGACCGCGGGCGTCGTCATCCTCATCCTGCTGGTCACCTACCGGAGCCCGATCCTGTGGCTGCTCCCCGTCATCAGTGCCGGCGTGGCCCTCACGACGGCCCAGGGGGTCATCTACCTCGCGGCCACGCACTTCGGCCTGACCGTCAACGGCCAGAGCCAGGGCATCCTGACGGTCCTCGTGTTCGGGGCCGGCACCGACTACGCCCTCCTCCTCGTCGCCCGCTACCGCGAGGAGCTGCGACGGCACGAGGACCGGCACGAGGCGATGGCCTTCGCCCTGCACCGGGCCGCGCCGGCCATCCTCGCGAGCGGGGCAACCGTCATCCTCGGCATGTTGTGCCTCCTCCTGGCATCGATGAACTCGACGGCCGGCCTTGGGCCGGTCGCCGCCATCGGCATCGCCGTCGGACTCCTCGTCATGGTCACGCTGCTTCCGGCCCTGCTCGTGGTCTGCGGTCGCTGGGTCTTCTGGCCCTCGCGCCCGAGTCTGGGCTCGGTCGAGCCGACGAGCACCGGCCTGTGGGCCAGGGTCGGCCGGCGGATCGGGCGGGCACCACGACGGGTCTGGGTGGTGACGAGCGTCCTGCTCGCACTGGCCTGCATCGGGCTCTTCAACCTGAACGCCAACGGCCTGACCACCCAGCAGTCGTACACGAAGACCTTCGACTCCGTCGTCGGCGAGCAGGTGCTCGCCGCCCATGGACTTGCCGACCAGTCCAACCCCGTGCTCGTCGTGGCCGACGGCGGCCAGGGCGCCGCGGTGGCCCGGGCCCTCGGCGGTGTCACCGGTCTGGGTCAGGTCTCCGAGCCGGTGACCAAGGGGGGCGTGTCCTTCGTGTCAGCGGCGTTGGCGTCGGACGCGACGTCGTCCAAGGCGTTCGACACGGTCCGGGATGCCCGGGTCGCTGTGCATGCCGTGCCGGGTGCTCACGCCCTCGTGGGCGGGACCTCGGCCATCGTCCTGGACACCAGGGAGGCGTCCAGCCATGACAACAAGCTGGTCCTCCCGGCGGTGCTGCTCGTCGTGCTGGTCATCCTCATGCTGCTCCTCCGTGCCGTGGTCGCTCCGCTGATCCTCGTCGCCACCGTCGTGTTGTCGTTCGGCGCGGCGCTCGGGCTGTCGGCGCTGCTCTTCCGGCACGTGTTCGGCTTCCCCGGCGCGGACCCGTCGCTGCCGCTGTTCGTCTTCGTGTTCCTCGTGGCGCTCGGCATCGACTACAACATCTTCCTGATGACCCGGGTGCGCGAGGAGGCGGCCACTCGGGGCACCCGAGAGGGGTCGCTCGTCGCTCTCGCGGCGACCGGTGGAGTGATCACCTCCGCCGGCGCGGTCCTCGCAGCCACCTTCCTCGTCCTCGGGACCCTGCCCCTCGTGGCGTTCGTCGAGATCGGGGTGGCCGTCGCCCTCGGCGTGCTCCTCGACACCCTCGTCGTCCGCTCGGTCCTCGTCACGGCGATCAACCTCGACCTCGGCGGCGTCATCTGGTGGCCCAGTCGGCTGGCCCGCCAACCGGTCGGCTCCACGGTGAGCCGGCAGCAGCGCACGGAGGACCTCACCGGGGCGAGCCGGGGCTGAGCCCGGGAATGCCGCATACGGGACAGCCGTTTAGGGAAGGTGCGCCAACCTCTGGCACACTTGACCGTTGGACCGGTTCACGGCACGCCCCGCGCAGGGTCTCGCATCGACACCACCGTCGATGGGCCCGCCGACCCGGATGAGATCCAAGGAGCGAAGTTGAAGAAGGACATCCACCCCGAGTACGTCGAGACCACGGTGACCTGCACCTGTGGCAACACGTTCACCACGCGCAGCACGGCCAAGTCCGGCCAGATCCACGCCGAGGTCTGCAGCAACTGCCACCCGTTCTACACGGGCAAGCAGAAGATCCTCGACACCGGTGGCCGCGTGGCCCGCTTCGAGGCCCGCTACGGCAAGAAGACCGCTGCCGCCAAGTAGCTTCCCCGCAGGCGCCGACCCAGACCTCCCGGAGGTCCAGGGTCGGCGCCTTGCTTTTGGTCCGTATGCCGCTTGCCTGAGGAGTCCCGTTGTTCGAGTCCGCTGCTGCCCTCGTGGCGGAGCATGCCGCCCTGGAGGCCCAGCTGGCCGACCCGGCGGTCGCCGGCGACCCCGACCGGCTCCGTGAGGTGTCCAAGCGGTATGCCGCGCTCGCGCCGACCGTCGCGGCATACGCCGCCTGGCAGTCCGCGACCGGCGACCTGACCGCCGCCCGGGACCTGGCCACGGAGGACCCCTCGTTCGCCGACGAGATTCCTTCCATGGAAGCAACCGTTGACGCCGCGGCCGAGAAGCTCCGCCGGCTCCTCGTGCCGCGCGACCCCGACGACGACCGCGACGTCATCCTCGAGGTCAAGGCGGGAGAGGGCGGCGAGGAGTCGGCCCTGTTCGCCGGCGACCTGGTGCGGATGTACCTCCGGCACGCCGAGCGGCGCGGTTGGAAGACCGAGGTCATCGACGCGACGGAGTCCGACCTCGGCGGCTACAAGGACGTCCAGGTCGCCATCAAGAGCAAGGGCACGCCCGAGCCGGGCGAGGCCCCGTGGGCTCGGCTCAAGTACGAGGGCGGCGTTCACCGGGTCCAGCGGGTGCCGGTCACCGAGAGCCAGGGCCGCATCCACACCTCGGCCGCCGGCGTGTGGGTCATGCCGGAGGCCGAGGAGGTCGAGGTGACCATCGACCCGAACGACCTGCGGATCGACGTCTACCGGTCCTCCGGTCCGGGCGGGCAGTCGGTCAACACGACCGACTCCGCGGTCCGGATCACGCACCTTCCCACCGGGTTGGTCGTCTCCTGCCAGAACGAGAAGTCCCAGCTGCAGAACCGCGAGTCGGCGATGCGCGTGCTGCGTGCCCGCCTGCACCAGATCAAGCAGGACGAGGCCGACGCCGAGGCCAACGCGGCCCGCAAGAGCCAGGTCCGCACGGTCGACCGCTCCGAGCGGATCCGCACCTACAACTTCCCCGAGAACCGGATCAGCGACCACCGCACCGGCTACAAGGCCTACAACCTGGACGCCGTCCTCGACGGTGACCTCGACCCGGTTCTCCAGTCTGCCGTCGACGCCGACGAGGCCGCCCGCCTCAATGCGTCTGCGTAAGTGCGGGCCATGACCCCCAACGACGCAGACGCTAGGGGAGGACTGCGGGCAGCGGTCCGGGCGGCGACAGTTCGGTTGCGCGAGGCCGGCGTCCCGAGCCCCGAGATCGACGCCCTCGTGCTGGCAGCTCACGCCGCTGGTCTCGACCTTCCCGGCGTCCACAAGGCGATGGTCCTCGGCCTCCCCGAGCCCGCGACATACGAAGGCCTCATCGACGAGCGGGCGGCGCGAGTTCCGTTGCAGCACCTGACCGGTCGCGCCGGCTTCCGCAACCTCGAGCTGCGTGTCGGCCCCGGCGTCTTCGTCCCGCGGCCGGAGACCGAGCTGGTTGCCGGCCTGGCGATCGAGACGGTCGAGGCACTCGTGAGTGGAGGTATGCCGGCGCGCCCGGACGCGGTCGAACACCTCCACCCGCCGCAGCGGCCGGTCGTCGTCGACCTGTGCACCGGCTCCGGCGCCATTGCCCTCGCCATCAAGGACGAGGTGCCCGCCGCCGAGGTCCACGCCGTCGAGATCTCCGACCTCGCGGTCGGTTGGGCGACGGCCAACCGGGACGCGCTCGGTCTTGACGTCGACCTCCGTCTCGGTGACGCGACGACGGAGTTCGCCGACCTCGAGGGTGGCGTCGACGTCGTCGTGTCCAACCCGCCGTACATCCCGGTCGGGATGGAGCCGGTCGACCCGGAGGTCCGCGACCACGACCCCGAGGTGGCGCTCTACGGCGGCAGTGCCGACGGGCTGGCCATCCCGCTCGCCGTCGCGGCGCGGGCGGCAGCGTTGCTCAGGCCCGGGGGAGTGCTCGTCATGGAGCACGCGGACAGCCAGGGCGAGACGCTCCCGGCGGCGCTGCGGCATACGGGCCAGTGGGTCGACGTCCGGGACGAGGTGGACCTCACCGGCCGTCCTCGGGCGACCGTCGCGTACCGCTCCCCGTGATTGCGCCACCGCACCCGACAAGTTCTCTCCTCACCCGAGAAGACTTCTCGGGTGAGGAGAGAACAAGTCCGAGGACCCGATAATTCGGCGGAGGGGCGACGCGTAGGCTCTGCGCCCATGAGTCCCGTGTTCGACTGCACCACCGACGACGGTCGCCGGGAAGGCGTCGCAAGGGCCGCCGACGCGGTGCGGGCCGGCCGGCTCGTCGTCCTACCGACCGACACCCTCTACGGGATCGGGTGCGACGCGTTCGACGCCGGCGCGGTCTCCGACCTGCTCACGGCCAAGGGCCGCGGCCGGGAGATGCCCCCGCCCGTGCTCGTACCCGACGCGAGGACCGTCGACGGGCTCGCCATCGACGTCCCGGCCTACGCGCGTGCACTCATCGAGGCGTTCTGGCCGGGCCCGCTGACCATCGTCCTCAAGGCCCAGCCGTCTCTGCACTGGGACCTCGGCGACACCAACGGCACGGTCGCCGTCCGGATGCCCGACGACGAGCTGGCCCTGGAGCTGCTCCGGACGATCGGGCCGATGGCGGTGAGCAGTGCCAACCGCACCGGCTACCCCGCGGCCCGCGACATCCTCGACGCGGCCACCCAGCTCGGCGCATCCGTGCAGGTCTACCTCGACAGCGGGCGGGTCCGGGGCGGCCTGCCGTCGACGATCGTCGACTGTACCGGCGATGAGCCCAACGTCCTGCGCATCGGCGCGCTCGGCGAGGACGACCTGGCGCCGGTCCTCGCGGCCGAGCTGCCCGACGCCCTACTCTCTACCCAGACCACCCCGTCCACCGACGACGCCGAGTCGCCGGGCCATCACGACGACGTGCAGGAGACCCACCGCGATGAGTGACACCTTCTACGGCTCCGACTTCGACTCCCTGGAGTCCTTCGACCCCGACATCGCGGGGGTGCTGCTCTCCGAGCTGGCCCGCCTGCGGGGAGGCCTGCAGCTGATCGCCAGCGAGAACATGAGCTCCCCGGCCGTCCTCACCTCCCTGGGGTCGACATTGTCCAACAAGTACGCCGAGGGCTACCCCGGACGGCGCTACTACGGCGGCTGCTCGGAGGTCGACAAGGCCGAGAACCTCGCCATCGAGCGCTGCAAGTCCCTGTTCGGCGCCGACCACGCAAACGTCCAGCCGCACTCGGGCGCGAGCGCCAACCAGGCCGTCTACGGCGCGTTCCTGCAGCCCGGCGAGACCATCCTGGCGATGAGCCTGCCGCACGGCGGCCACCTCACCCACGGCACCAAGGTGAGCTTCTCGGGCAAGTGGTTCAACGCGGTCCACTACGGCGTCGACAAGGACACCGAGGACATCGACTACGACCAGGTCGAGCAGCTGGCCAAGGAGCACCGGCCCAAGGTGATCCTTGCCGGCGGCTCGGCGATCCCGCGGCTGATCGACTTCGAGTTCTTCCGCCGCGTCGCCGACGAGATCGGCGCGATCTTCTGGGTCGACGCGGCGCACTTCATCGGTCTCGTTGCGGGACAGGCGATCCCGAGCCCGGTCCCGTATGCCGATGTCGTCTCGTTCACGACGCACAAGGTTCTCCGCGGCCCGCGCTCGGGCGCCATCGTCTGCAAGGAAGAGCACAAGGCCGCCATCGACAAGGCCGTCTTCCCGATGATGCAGGGCGGTCCGCAGATGCACACGGTCGCGGCCAAGGCGGTCAACTTCAAGGAGTGCGCGACGCCGGAGTACCAGGCGTATGCCGCCCAGGTCATCGACAACGCCAAGACCCTCGCGACGGCCCTCGGGGAGCACGGCATCCGGCCGACGACCGGTGGCACCGACACCCACCTGTCGCTCCACGACCTCCAGCCCGTGCTGGTCACCGGTGTCGACGCCGAAGCCCGTTGCGACGCGGCCGGCATCACCCTCAACAAGAACGCCATCCCGTTCGACCCGCAGAAGCCGAACATCGCCTCCGGCATCCGGGTCGGCACCCCCTGCGTGACGACCCAAGGCATGGGCACCGCCGAGATGCAGACCATCGCCGACCTCATCGCGACCGCGGTCACCAAGGGTGACGCCGACCCCGAGCACGCCGTCTCCAAGGAGGTCCGCGGCCAGGTGAGTGACCTCGTCGGTCGCTTCCCGGCATACCCCCGCTGATCGCCTAAGGGGCGGGGAGGCCGGATGAGGGAGTACCTCTTCGTCGTCATGGTCGCGGCCATCATCACGTATGCCGCGACGCCCCTCATGCGGTCCCTCGCCATCCGGCTCAAGGCCTTCACCCCGGTCCGGGACCGGGACGTCCACCGGGTGCCCATCCCGCGGCTCGGTGGCGTGGCGATGTTCCTCGGCTTCGGGTCGGCGGTGCTCGTCGCCCATCAGCTGCCCTTCCTCCGGCAGGTGTTCGGCACCGGCGAGGTCTGGGGGGTCCTCGCCGGTGCGGCCCTCGTCTGCCTGGTCGGGGCCATCGACGACGTCCGTGAGCTCGGGGCGCTGACCAAGCTCGCGGGCCAGCTGATCGCGGCCGGCGTGATGGCGTTCGAGGGGGTCCAGCTGTTCTCCCTGCCGCTGGGGGAGACGACGGTGCTGCCCGCCCCGATCCTCGTCGCCCTCACCGTCGCCGCCGTCGCCTTCTCGACCAACGCCCTCAACTCCGTCGACGGCCTGGACGGGCTGGCGGCCGGCGTCGTCGGGATCTCGGCGATCAGCTTCTTCGTCTACTCCTACCTCGTGGGCCAGAACTACAACCCGGCCAACGTCTTCACGACGGCGGCGTTCATCTCGGCCGCCATCCTGGGCTGCTGTCTGGGGTTCCTGCCGCACAACTTCCATCCGGCGCGGATCTTCATGGGCGACAGTGGGGCACTGCTCCTCGGGCTGCTGCTCGCCGCCGCGATGATCTCGGTGACGGGCTCGGTCTACGGTGCCGACCTGTCGACCAGCCCGGTGGCCGCCACGGTGCTCCCGCTGCTCGTCCCCATCGCCATCTTCCTGCTGCCGGTGGCCGACCTGCTGCTCGCCGTCGTTCGCCGCACCCGGGCCGGACGGCGACCCTGGCAGCCCGATGCCCAGCACCTCCACCACCGGATGCTGCAGCTCGGCCACGGTCACCGCCGTGCCGTGCTGCTCCTGTGGAGCTGGGCGGCTGTCGCCGCCCTCGGGTCGGTCTCGTTCGTCTTCCTGCGGCCGTCGGTCGCCGTTGCGCTCACCGGTGGGGGAGTGGTCGTCGTCGGCCTGCTCACCGCCCTGCTGCCGCGCATCGGTGTCGCGGGCCACCGACCTCACAACATCGGGTGAGAGTCGGACCCCCAAGGCACTACTCTTGGCGCCGGTCGCCCGCCGCTGTTGGCCGGGGCGCCATCACCACGGGAGGGAACCCATGAGCAACGAGTCAGTCCTACCCGAGCCCGGCGTGGCTCAGACCCCCGTCCCCAGCGAGCCGGCCCTGCCCGCCCCGCAGGGGGTCGGGCTGCCGAGCCACCTGAGCCCGACGAACTCGTTGGCCGCGACGGAGAACGTCGGGCGGGGCCTGCTCTTCGCCGTCGCCGCGATCCCGGTGGCGATGGTGTTGTCGGCCGTGGTCTGGAAGCTCGGCTTCGTGGCGTCGATCGTGTCCTTCGCCCTCGCCGCGGGAGCTGTGTGGTTGTACGTCCGGGGTGCAGGGACGACGCCGCGCAAGGGTCTGGTGCCCGTCGTGCTCCTCATCTTCGTCGGGGTGGCGCTCGCGTTCCTCGCCAACATGGCGGTCGACGCGTCCGACTACTGGTCGGCCAACGGCGGGCCGGGCTCCGACGTCTCCCGCACGTCGTTCATCCTCCACACCATCTTCCGGCCCGAGGTGATCTCCTCCTATGGCAAGGACCTGGGCTTCTACGTCGTGTTCGCCGCACTCGGCACGTTCAGCACGATTCGGCGGCTGTTCCGCCGACCGGGGCACCCAACCGGTCACTGACTCTCCTGCGGAGAAGCGCGAAACGGCGCCCGAACGCGGGTCGGTCCACAGGTGCGGTCACCCGTCGCTTCACCCCAGCGCAGGTGTTGCGCGCACGCAACGTACGGCAGGGTAGCCCGTGCCGTAACCCGTGGTTCCGCGTCCAGCTGGTATGCCGCGTGCCCGGCTCGACCCAGGAGGTGCGCCACGGTCTACGTGAGTATCGGCTCTCCCAGGGCATACGAGAGCTCGGACGCCGCCGGCGTCCAGGTGAGCATCGGCCGACCACAATGCGCTCGGCGGCCGACGCCGAGGCAGCGCCTCGCCGCGGAGGCTGACGAGGGGCGTCCACATGTCGACGCCGCCAGGCACGATGAGCACCGCGGCGCTGAGATGGTGTCGATACATGCCGCCGCTGAGCGACCTCGCACCGGCCGTGCGGGTTCTGCGCCGGTGTGTGCGACGTCCACCAGCCGGACCGATGTTGAGGCCTTTCGAACGCTTGTGATACTTTTCACAAGCACCCAAGACCCTCGCGAGACCCGAGCTCGAGCCCCACGACAGGCAGGGAAGCATGACCGCAATGACGCACCCCTCGGCCGCCCCCGGCGCGCCGTTCGGTGCCATGGCGCGCGGTGCGATGATCCCGACGGTCGCGGTCGGCGCCCTGACGGTCCTCGTCGTGACCGTCATCCGCGGGACCGACGCCCTGGCCGGCGCCGCGCTGGGCTTCGCCATCCCGGTGCTCTTCTTCGCCAGCGGTTTCGCCCTGATGTCACGTCTCGTCCGAAGCACCAGCCCGGGGGCCTTCGCCGCTGTCGCGTTGGCGGTCTATCTCGGCCAGGTCCTCGTGCTGCTCGTCTTCCTCATGGTGTTCCTCCACGCCGACTGGATCGACGGGACCGCCCTTGGGATCGTCGCCCTCGTGGTGACGGTCGTCTGGCAGGGCTGCGCCATGCGGGCACTGCGCAAGGCCCGGGTGCCGGTCTACGACGAGGCCGCGGGGGAGCCGAAATGAGCCGGTATGCCGCGATTTCCAGCCCTGTCGCAGCCGTAACCCCTTGTCCAGTAGGGTACGGGCAGGTTCCCAGAGGAGTGCACCAGAGCCGGGTTCGATCCGGTCTCTCCATGCACCCGGAGGCTGGGTCAAGAGCCGTGAGTTTCGAGGAGAGGCAGGGAGTCTGACCGTGTTGTCCGTACCACTCATGGCCGGCGTGGCCACCGATGGCGGTGGGTTCCAGACGCCGTCGACCAACGACTTCTGGTGGCCCCTCATCGGCGGCGACCACAACAACTTCGCCTTCACCCGGCCCTCCCTGGTCATGCTCATCTCGGTGGTCGTCCTGGGCTGGTTCTTCGTCTCGGTGTCCAGCCGGCTGTCCGTCGTCCCGAGCAAGCGGCAGTGGCTGGCCGAGCAGGTCTACGACTTCGTCCGCAACGGGATCGGGCGCGACGTCATCGGCGCCAAGGACTTCAAGCCGTTCCTGCCGCTGCTGTTCACGATGTTCACGCTCATCCTGTTCAACAACGTCGCCGGCGTCATCCCGTTCGTCCAGTACCCCACGACGAGCCGGATCGCCTTCCCGATCATCCTGACCCTCGTGGTCTACGTGACCTACCACGTCGTGGCGATCCGCCGGAAGGGCGGCGTCTTCGGCTACCTGAAGTCCCTCGTCCCTCCGGGCCTGCCCGGCTGGCTGCGCCCGATCATGTTCATCCTCGAGGTACTGACGTACTTCTTCGTCCGGCCGCTCACCCTGGCCCTTCGACTCTTCGGCAACATGATGGCCGGTCACCTCATGCTGCTCGTCTTCATCGTCGGCGGGGAGTACCTCCTGCTGCACTCCGGGAGCATCGCCCTCGGTGGCGCGGGCGTGCTGTCCTTCGCGTTCTCGATCGTCATGACCTTCTTCGAGCTGCTCATCGAGTTCCTGCAGGCGTTCATCTTCACCATGCTCACCGCGCTCTACCTGTCGGACGCGGTGTCCGAGCACCACTGATGTCCGAGCACCACGGACCTGACGGCCCAGCCGTACGGACCAACTGAATACACCGACCGACACCGGGAAACCGGTGCCACCGAAAGGAATCAACCAATGTCCGGCTCCATCACCTACCTCGGCTACGGTCTCGCGGCCATCGGCCCCGGTATCGGCATCGGCCTGATCTTCGCTGCCTACATCAACGGCGTAGCCCGCCAGCCCGAGGCTCGCGGCATGCTCCAGACCATCGCCTTCACCGGCATGGCACTCACCGAGGCGCTCGCCATCCTCGGTCTCGTCTTCGCGTTCGTCTTCAAGTGATCGAGCCGGCCTACAGCCCCTCCACACGCCCGTTCAGTTCGCCCAAGAGATAAGGAAGCGACGTGCATCTCGCATCCGTAGCAGCCGAAGGCGTTGGCTGGCCAGACCAGCTGCCACTGCTCCCGCACCCGGGAGAGATCATCGTCGGCGTTGTCGCCTTCGCGATCCTCTACTGGCTGTACAGCACCAAGGTCGTGCCGCGCATGGAGGAGCTGTATGCCGAGCGCTCGGCGGCCATCGAGGGCGGCATGAAGCAGGCCGAGGAGGCCCAGGCCGCGGCCCAGGCAGCGCTCGACCAGTACAACGCCCAGCTCCACGAGGCCCGGGCCGAGGCCAACAAGATCCGTGAGGACGCGCGCGCCCAGGGTGCGTCGATCGTCACCGAGATGCGTGGCCAGGCCCAGGCGGAGTCGACCCGGATCACCGAGGCGGCCAAGAAGCAGATCGACGCCGAGCGGCAGTCCGCCGTCGTGTCGCTCCGCTCGCAGGTCGGCGCGATGTCGACCGAGCTGGCCAGCCGGATCGTGGGGGAGTCCCTCCACGACGAGGCGCGCCAGTCCGGGATCGTCGACCGGTTCCTCGCCGAGCTCGAGTCCGGTGACATCAAGCCCGAGAAGGTGGGCTCAGCCAGCGTCGCCCAGGGCTCGGCCGCCGGATCAGACGACCCGACCGCCGACACGACGTTCACCCAGGGGTCCTGATGCACGGGTCGTCCCGCGTCGCGGCTGCCAAGGGACAGGCGGCGCTCGACGCCGCGCTCGTCCCCGGTGCGGACTGGAACGTCCTGGCCGAGGACCTCTTCGGCATCGTCGGGGCTCTGGACCGCAGTGCCAGCCTGCGGCGCGCGCTCGCCGACCCCTCCCGTGAGGGCGACGTCAAGCGGGACCTCGCCGCGCGGCTGTTCGGTGGCAAGGTCGGGGTCGCCGCGACATCGGTCATCACGGCGTTGGCCAGCCAGCGCTGGTCGGAGGATCGTGACCTCTCCGACACGGTGGAGGCCCTCGCCGTCCAGACCGTTCTGGCCCAGGCCGAGCGCGACGGACGGATCGACGCCGTCGAGGACGAGCTCTTCCGGTTCGAGCGCACGGTCGCCGGCAACGCCGCGCTGCGCGACACCCTCTCGGGGCGCAACACCGACGCGGCCGGCAAGTCCGGCCTCGTCGGGCGACTGCTCGAAGGTAGGGCGGCACCGGAGACGGTGCGGCTGGCACAGCAGGCCGTGTCGGCTCCTCGTGGGCGACGGCTGGACCGCACGCTGGACGCCTACCTCGCCCTCGCCGCCACCCGGCGCGACCAGCTGACGGCCGTGGTCACGGCGGCCTTCGACCTCACCGAGCAGCAGAGTGCCCGGCTCGTCTCGGCGCTGGAGGGTGTCTACGGCAAGTCGATCAACCTGCAGACCGTCATCGACCCCGACGTCATGGGCGGCATCCACGTCCAGGTCGGCGACGAGGTCGTCGACGGGACGATCCTCCGACGCCTGGACGGGGCCCGCCGGCACGTCTCGGGCAGCTGAACGACCGGCCGGTCACCCGGCATACGACGCACGACCCGCACGACCAACTGC
Organism: Intrasporangiaceae bacterium; assembly: GCA_021324575.1. Lineage (GTDB taxonomy): Bacteria > Actinomycetota > Actinomycetes > Actinomycetales > Dermatophilaceae > Nostocoides. The sequence goes on from JAJPIW010000044.1 coordinate 14,881, forward strand.
ACATCCGAACTTCGGCCCAACGACAGGGCCGGCAACCGAGGAGAAGAACTGACATGACGGAGCTTTCGATCCGTCCGGAGGAGATCCGGGACGCGCTGGACAGCTATGTCCAGTCCTACGAGCCCGGCGCGGCCTCCCGCGAAGAGGTCGGCCGCGTCGCCGATGCCGGTGACGGCATCGCCCACATCGAGGGCCTGCCCTCGGCGATGACCAACGAGCTGCTCCTGTTCGAGGACGGCACCCTCGGTCTCGCGCTCAACCTCGACGTCGCCGACATCGGTGTCGTCATCCTCGGTGACTTCTCCAAGATCGAGGAGGGCCAGGAGGTCAAGCGGACCGGCGAGGTGCTCTCCGTGCCGGTCGGCGACGCGTTCCTCGGCCGCGTCGTCAACCCGCTCGGCCAGCCGATCGACGGGCTCGGTGACATCGAGACCACCGAGCGGCGCGCCCTGGAGATCCAGGCCCCCTCGGTCGTCCAGCGCAAGTCGGTGCACGAGCCGCTGCAGACCGGCCTGAAGGCCGTCGACGCCATGACCCCCATCGGTCGCGGCCAGCGCCAGCTCATCATCGGTGACCGCCAGACCGGCAAGACCACGGTCGCGGTCGACACGATCATCAACCAGAAGGAGTTCTGGGCGACCGGCGACCCGGAGAAGCAGGTCCGCTGCATCTACGTCGCCATCGGCCAGAAGGGCTCGACGATCGCTGCGGTCAAGGGCACCCTCGAAGAGGCCGGCGCGATGGAGTACACCACCATCGTCGCGGCCCCCGCCTCCGACGCCGCAGGCTTCAAGTACCTCGCCCCCTACACCGGCTCGGCCATCGGCCAGCACTGGATGTACCAGGGCAAGCACGTCCTCATCGTCTTCGACGACCTGTCCAAGCAGGCCGAGGCCTACCGCGCCGTGTCCCTTCTCCTTCGGCGCCCGCCGGGCCGCGAGGCCTACCCCGGCGACGTGTTCTACCTGCACAGCCGGCTGCTCGAGCGTTGCGCCAAGCTCTCCGACGACCTCGGCGCCGGCTCGATGACCGGCCTGCCGATCATCGAGACCAAGGCCGGTGACGTGTCGGCCTACATCCCGACCAACGTCATCTCGATCACCGACGGCCAGATCTACCTGCAGGCCGACCTGTTCAACGCCAACGTCCGTCCGGCCATCGACGTGGGTGTCTCCGTCTCCCGCGTCGGCGGGGCTGCCCAGATCAAGGCGATGAAGGGGGTCTCGGGTCGTCTCAAGCTCGACCTGGCCCAGTTCCGTGCCATGGAGGCGTTCGCCATGTTCGCCTCCGACCTGGACGCAGCGTCCCGGGCCCAGCTGGCCAAGGGCGCCCGGCTCGTCGAGCTGCTCAAGCAGAAGCAGTCCAACCCCTTCCCCGTCGAGGAGCAGGTCGTCTCGATCTGGGCCGGCACCACCGGTCAGCTCGACTCGGTCCCGGTCGAGGACATCAGCCGCTTCGAGACCGAGTTCCTCGATGACCTGCGCCGCAACAACAAGGGCATCCTCGACGCGATCCGGGAGACCGGCAAGTTCGAGGACAGCACCGAGGCCGAGCTGCAGAAGGCGATCGACAAGTTCAAGACCGAGTTCGACGGCTCCGGCAAGGACAACGTCCCGGTCGGTCACGAGCCCGAGGCCGGTGCGCTCGAGCACGACGTCGAGCACGACAAGATCGTCAAGCAGCACTGATCTCCCGTATGCCGGGTGGCCGGCTCCGGTGAGGAGCGCGGCCACTCCGGCACACGGCATACGAAACACTTCCGAACCACGAGACCGACAAGAGAGGCGGGAACCATATGGGAGCGCAGCAGCGGGTCTACCGCCAGCGCATCCGGTCCGTCCAGGCGACCAAGAAGATCACCCGGGCGATGGAGCTCATCGCAGCCTCGCGGGTGGTCAAGGCACGCCAGCGGGTCGAGGAGGCGCGACCGTACGCGCAGGCACTGACCAAGAGCCTGTCCGCACTCGCGACCCACTCCAACACCGAGCACCCGCTCACGACCGAGGTCGAGAACCCCAAGCGCGCCGGGATGCTCGTCATCGCCAGCGACCGGGGCCTCGCCGGCGCGTACTCATCGGCTGCCCTCAAGGAGTCCGAGCGGCTCGCCGAGCACCTGCGCGCCGACGGCAAGGAGGTCATCCCCTACCTCGTCGGCCGCAAGGCGATCGCGTTCTACAAGTTCCGTCGTCGGACGTCGGCCGCGGAGTGGGCCGGGTTCACCGACCAGCCGACCATCGAGGCGGCCCGTGAGATCTCCGACCGGCTCATCGAGGACTACCTCAAGGACCCGGCCGAGGGCGGCCTCGACGAGGTCCACGTGGTCTACACCCGGTTCAAGAACATGGTCACCCAGGAGCCCTGGGTGATCCGGATCGTCCCGCTGGAGGTCGTCGAGGGCACCGAGCCGCCCCAGCCCAGCGACGTGGCGCCGCTCTACCGGTTCGAGCCCAGCGCCGAAGAGGTCCTCGACGCGATGCTTCCTCGCTACGTCACCGCGCGGGTGTGGTCCTGCCTGCTGTCGGCGGCCGCGTCCGAGCTCGCCGCCCGACAGCGGGCCATGAAGTCCGCGACGGACAACGCGGACAAGCTCGTCAAGACTTACACCCGGCTGGCCAACCAGGCCCGCCAGGCCGAGATCACCCAAGAGATCAGCGAAATCGTCGGCGGCGCCAGCGCCCTCGCAGACGCCAAGTAAGAAGGTAGAGAAGACATCATGACTGCCACTGCCACCGAAGCCACCCAGGGCACCACCCCGGGCGCCGTCGGCCGGGTCTCCCGGATCATCGGCCCCGTCGTCGACGTCGAGTTCCCCGGCGACGGGATGCCCGAGCAGTACAACCTGCTCACCACCTCGGTCGAGATCGCCGGGGAGACCAAGGAGCTCAACCTCGAGGTCGCCCAGCACATCGGCGACAACATGGTCCGGGCCATCTCCCTCCAGCCGACCGACGGTCTGGTCCGCGGGTCCAAGGTCCAGGACACGGGCGGCCCGATCACGGTCCCCGTCGGCGACGTGACCCTCGGGCACGTCTTCAACACCACCGGCGTCTGCCTCAACCTCGAGCCGGGCGAGACCCTCGATGTCAAGGAGCGCTGGGGCATCCACCGCGGCGCCCCGGCCTTCGACCAGCTGGAGTCCAAGACCCAGATGTTCGAGACCGGCATCAAGGTCATCGACCTGCTCACCCCCTACGTCCAGGGTGGCAAGATCGGCCTGTTCGGTGGCGCCGGTGTGGGCAAGACGGTGCTCATCCAGGAGATGATCGCCCGCGTCGCCCGCGACCACGGTGGTGTGTCGGTGTTCGCCGGTGTCGGCGAGCGCACCCGTGAGGGCAACGACCTGATGGTCGAGATGGACGAGGCCGGCGTGCTCGGTCAGACCGCGCTGGTGTTCGGTCAGATGGACGAGCCGCCGGGCACCCGCCTGCGCGTCGCCCTCTCGGCGCTCACCATGGCCGAGTACTTCCGCGACGTCCAGAACCAGGACGTACTCCTGTTCATCGACAACATCTTCCGGTTCACCCAGGCCGGCTCGGAGGTCTCGACCCTGCTTGGTCGGATGCCGTCCGCCGTGGGTTACCAGCCGACCCTCGCCGACGAGATGGGTGTGCTCCAGGAGCGGATCACCTCCACCCGTGGCCACTCGATCACCTCGATGCAGGCGATCTACGTCCCGGCCGACGACTACACCGACCCGGCCCCGGCCACGACGTTCGCCCACCTGGACGCGACGACCGAGCTGTCCCGTGAGATCGCCTCGCTCGGCATCTACCCGGCCGTCGACCCGCTGACCTCGACGTCGCGGATCCTCGACCGACGCTACATCTCCGCTGCGCACTACGACACCGCGGTCCGGATCAAGCAGATCCTCCAGCGCAACAAGGAGCTGCAGGACATCATCGCCATCCTCGGCATCGACGAGCTCTCCGAAGAGGACAAGATCCTCGTCAACCGGGCCCGCCGGATCCAGCGCTTCCTGTCGCAGAACACCTACGTGGCCAAGCAGTTCACCGGCCTCGAGGGCTCGACGGTCCCGCTCGCGGACTCGATCGAGGCGTTCACCAAGATCGCCGACGGCGAGTACGACCACTTCCCCGAGCAGGCGTTCTTCATGTGCGGTGGCCTCGACGACGTCGAGCGCCAGAACGCCGAGATCCAGAAGAGCCTCTGACCGAGGTTCCATCCCGTATGCCGCGGGACCGGCCCGTTCCTGCCGAACGGGCCGGTCCGGCATACGGACCATCGCTAGACTGACCACACGTCAAGAAGTTCCGGAGGACACATCGTGAGCTCGCTCAAGGTCGAACTGGTCGCCGCCGACCGCCTGGTCTGGGAGGGCGAGGCCCGGCAGGTCAACGCTCGCTCGGTCGACGGTGAACTCGGTGTCCTGCCCGGGCACGAGCCGATCCTCACCATCCTCGCGGCCGGCGATGTCAGCATCAAGGCCGAGGACGGGTCGACCCGCACGGCGACGATCGACGCCGGCTTCCTCTCGGTCGACCGCAACACGGTCACCATCGTCGCCGAGCACGTCAGCGTCCAGAGCGCCTAGGCACCCACTGCGCAGAGCCAGCCCATGACGTCGATCCTCCTCAGCGTGGAAGCGGTCGTCGTCGTGCTCGTCGTCCTGGCCGTCGTCGTCGTGGCGCTCGTCTGGCTGCGCCGGCGCCGGATCGCCGCCGGTGGCCCACTGATCGTCTGCGCACTGCGTACCCCGGCCGAGCCACGATGGCGGCTCGGCCTGGTCCGGCTGAGCGAGGAGCGCCTCGACTGGTTCAGCGTCGTCGGCGCCACGACCCGCCCCGAGCTGTCCTGGGGTCGGCACGAGCTGGACTTCGGGGCGCCGCGCCGGCTCACCGACCACATCCCCGGCCTGCCCGAGCCGTATGCCGTCAACGGCACCGCCGCCGGCGCCGCCCTCGACCTCGCCCTGCCACGTAGCGGCGGCACGGTGCTCCGGGCCTGGTTGGAGAGCTCGCCGCCCGGCTTCAACGTCAACGTCGCCTGACAGCTGCGGCCGGGTCTGTCCGTCCCGTATCAGTGGAGTGACGGGTGGCATCTCGTCGACGTGGCCAGCTCGGTCACGTGCGACGAAGGGATCCACCCCATGGACATCAGCATCAGCGACCTCCGGGCCCAGCTCACCCGGGCCAGGTCCGACTTCCCGTTCATCGACGCGGCCGAGCAGCAGCACGGCCTGCCCGCGTTCCTGCTCTACGCCGTCGGCTCCCGCGAGAGCAACCTGCGCAACATCGCCGGCGACTTCAGCCAGCGACCCGGTGAGAGCAGCAAGCGCTTCCACGGCTTCGGGGTGTGGCAGCGGGACTCCGGTGCCTTCGGCGTGGGGATGAGCTATCTCGATGACGTCCCGAAGCAGGCCGAGGACGCCGGTGGGCTGCTCGCGTCCAACTTCGCCCGGTTCGGGCGGTGGGACGCGGCGACGGCGGCATACAACGCCGGCGCGGGGGCGGTCTCGAAGGCTCTCCAGGCCGGCCGCTCCGTCGACAGTGTGACGACGGGCAAGGACTACTCGACCGATGTCCTGGCCCGGCGCACTGTCCTGGCCGGCGGAGCGCTCCTCGCCGTCGACGGCGGTGGCACCGTCCACGTGGTGCGCCCCGGCGAGACCCTCAGCGGGATCGCCCAGGCCTTCCACACCACCGTCGCCCACCTCGTCGAGCTCAACCACATGGCCGACGCGGATGTGATCGTCGTGGGTCAGATCCTCCGGTTGCCGACACCGGCGCCCGCCCACCAGGTCGCGGTCGCACCCAAGAAGCACGTCGTCGAGTCCGGTGAGAACCTGTCGGTGATCGCCGCCGAGTTCGGGACGACGGTGGGCCGGCTCGTCCAGCTCAACCACATCGCGAACCCCGACCTCATCTTCGTCGGCCAGGTGCTCCTCGTCGCCTGAGCATGCGACTCAACCGGCGCCGAGACAGCTGAACGAGACGGCCGCGGCGGCGTCGTCGGCGCGCCCGGTCGCCAGGGCGGCGCGGCGCGCGAGGGCCAGCGCGGTGCCCGGAGGCCGGCCGGCGCGAAGGTGCTCGTGGAGTCCGACCATCAGCCGGCCGGTCGCCTCGTCCGGCACGGGCAGCAAGGGAGCGATGAGCGTCCTCGTGCCGAGGGCGAGCAGGCTGGCCGCCAGGCCGAGCACCTCGTCCCCGGCGTGCATGGCTCCCACGGCGGAGTCGCAGGCCGCCAGCACGACGAGAGCCGGCGCCTGCCGGAGTCGTTCCAGGTCGTGCACGGTCAGCGGACCGTCGGCGAGGCGGAGCGAGGAGAACATCGGGTTGTCGGCGCGAAACCGTCCGTGCGCTGCCAGGTGCGCCACTGCGGCTCCCTCGAGTGCGGCGAGAACGGCCTCGACGGTCGCCTCCGGTCCGGTCAGCCCCTCCGCGGTCCCGTATGCCGTGACGAGCTCGGTGATCTCCTGGGCCGCCTCGGCCAGGTCGGGTCCGCTCGCGAGGACGACCGGTCCCCTGTCGGCTCGTCCGTCGCGAGCTGCGGTGGTCGCGGCCAGCCACAGCCCGGCCGAGGGCGTCACCGCAACCGCCCGCTCCGTCAGGCCGGGCAGCGCAGTCCAGGGCAGGGCCGTGAGCTCGGCGGTGGGCACGACGACCAGCGGTGAGTCGCCGCCGAGGTCGCCGAGTGGACCCAGCAGCCGGCCGTGGAGGCGGGAGGCGGCGGCGTCGACCAGGGCTCGGGCGGCCAGGTGCGACCGGGCGTCGAGGGTCGGTTGGCCCATCCAACGCAGCCCGGACCGCAGGCTCTCGACGTCGTCGAGCAGCCCGGCCACCGGGCCGAGGGCCGTGAGCCGACTGGACGTCGGTCCGACGACCACCGCGTGGAGGCCTCCGTCCACGGTGACGTAGTCGAGGAGCGTGCGGCCGCCGAGGACACCTCGCAGGCCGTGGAGATCCCGTCCTAGCGCGTCTTTGCGGGACGGTGTCGTGGGGGGAACCGTGCCGACTGCATGGCGGGCCCGGTCCCGGATGGTGCGCTCGAGGGTGAGCTGCGCAGCCAGGGCAGCGCGCGGGCTGACCTCGCCGGCTCGGCGCTCGGCGTCGAGGCGACGAAGTGCCGCAAGGTCGTCGGCGAGTTCGGCGTCCCCCGGCGGCGCCACGGGTCGCAGCCACAGGTGGGCCGCGCGGAAGTCCTCGCTCGCCGCAAGCACCGCCGGCGGGCGACCGGAGTCGATGGCCGCTCGGAGTCGGAGGGCGGCCAGGTCGGCGGCGATGAACGAGACGTGGGCGCGCAGGTCGGTCGCGCCGAGCGAGGCCCGGAAGTCCTCGACGACCCGCAACCCGGCCCGGACGGCCGAAGCGGCTGCGGAAGAGTCCCCGGTCGCCGCGCGGTACATCGCCTCGGCGTGCCAGGCACGGATCCGGGTCGCCGCCGGGCCTCGGGCGCGTGCCCGACGGACGGTGTCCAGGGCCTGGCGGGCTTCGGCAGCGCGGCCGCACCGCGTCGCGCTACGAGCCACGAGAACCAGCGCGTCCATCGCCTGGGGCTGCCAGCCGGCGGTGGCCAGGTCGGCGGCGACCCGGCGTCCTGGTGCGAGCAGCCGTCTGGGCGGGTCACCGGCGACCTCGCGAGCGCGCAGCAGGGCGAACGCGGCAAGGGCTGCCCAGCCCGGCCGGCCCTGACCGATGGCGGCCCGCCGCGCCTCGGCTGCCGCGGCCCGGGCTGCGGCCGGGTCACCGTCGAGCAGGCAGGCCTCGGCGAGCAGCACCCTCGCCTGGACCAGGTCGACCCGGTTGTCGCGCTCGGCGAAGACGGTGGCCGCGGCCTGGGCCTCCGTACGCGCCTCAGCGACCAGGCCCGCGGCGAGGAGCGCCTCGGCCCGGTCGATCGACAGGGCTCCGGTGGTCATGCCGGCCGCACGGTACCGGCGATCGGACTCGTCGAAGGCGGCCAGGGCAGCCGGGACCGCACCCTGCAGCCCGAGGGCGATGGCCCGGTTGTGCCAGACCATCGCGGTGCGGCCCGCCAGGCCGGCCCGGGTGAAAAGCTCCTCGGCCCGGTCCAGCTGGGCACCGACCTGGCCCCAGTCCAGCCGGGCCATCGAGACGATGGCCAGGTTGTTGCGGATGTCGGCTTCGGTGACGTCGTCGTGTCCGGCCCGGTGAAGGACCTCGAGGGCCTGCTCCAGGGCGACCCGCGCCTCCTCAACGCGACGCAGCTCGCTGAGGACCAGCCCCCGCTGCATCCGCAGCCGGGCACCGGACACGCCCTCGGGAATCGCCGCCTCGGCGGCGTCCAGCTCCCGGAGGGCGGCCGCCCCCCGGCCGGTGAGAACGAGGACGTAGGCCAGCGAACCGCGCGCCTCGGCCGCGCGGACGGGGAAACCCGAGCGGGCGGCATACGCGATGGTTGTTCGCAGGCGACGGGTCGCCTCGGTGAGGTCTCCGCGGGCGCAGGCCGCCATGCCCAGGGCCCGCCCGGCCACGGCCGCGACCTCGGCATCCCGGGGGGCGCGGGCGATGGCACCGGTCGCCAGCGCCGCGGCGCGTCCTGGCTCGCTGTAGGCCGAACGGGTCGCGCTCAGGGCATCGGCGAGGGGAGTCGGCCCGACCGCTGGTCCCGAGCCCACCGCACGGCCTAGCGTGACGGGTGTATCAGGTGGCCCGGCGCCGGCATCACGCCAGTACCAGACCCGCGGCGACCCGGAGGAACAGACACATGGACATCATCACGCAACGGGGCGGGCTGCGTCCGCTCAGCGGGCGAACCCCGGCCGGTGTCGGACGCACCCCGACGAGTGTCGGACGCACACCGACGAGTGTCGGCCGCACGCCGGGCGGCGTGCTCCACCCCGTGCCCGTGCCGCGACCCGACGGCTGGCCCGACCACGGACCGGGGACGGACTTCACGGTCGGCGTCGTCGACACCGGCGCCCTGCTGACGTGGGAGGGCGGCACGGCGCACCCGTTCATCGCCGACCGGCTCTCGCTCTGTCCGGAGGACGACGTCGACGACTTCGGCTCGGCCGACGGCTGGCCGGGGCTCGGGCCGGCGGATGGGCACGGGACCTTCGTGGCCGGGCTCATCCTGCGCGAGGCCCCGCTGGCACGCGTCCGGATGATGGGCGCCCTCGATGTCTCCCAGGTCGGGCCGGACGGTCTCGGCGCTGCCGAGGACCGGGTGGTGGCCGCCGCGATCCGGGCGCTGGCCGTCAACCCGCGGGTCCAGGTCATCAACCTGTCCTTCGGCGGTGGTGTGTTCGCGGAGGGGTACGAGCCGCCCGAGCTGCTGCACGCGGCCCTCGCCGACGTCGACTTCGACCGGGTGGCCGTCGTCGCGGCGGCGGGCAACGAGGGTGGTCACGCCCGGGTGTGGCCGGCGGCCTTCGACGGGGTCATCTCCGTGGGTGCGTTCGACCACCGCGCGCCGTACCTCCCGGCGGGGCATGAGCCGGAGGAGCCCGTGGTCGCCGACTTCAGCAACCGCGGGTCGTGGGTCACGGCATACGCACCCGGCGTCGACGTCGAGGGGCCCTTCATCGACCAGACCCAGCCGGACCTGCGACCCGATGCCCTGGGCTCGGGCGGGGTGTCGGCGCCGGTCTTCGAGGGCTGGGCCCGGTGGAGCGGGACGTCGTTCGCTGCGGCCACGGTGTCCGGAATCATCGCGCGGACCGCCATCGAGCGCGGCGTCTCCGGGGCATGGGCGGCGGCGATGGTCCTCGACGAGGCCGAGACCTTCCCCGGCGAGAGCGGCAAGCTGCTCCGCTGACTTCCAACCGGAAGGCGCCGTCAGAGCACGAACCACTCGGTGATGACCGACGCGGAGGCGACGCGGAGCCGGGTCCGGCCAAGAGCCACCTCCCGGACGACGAACCATCCCTGTTCATCGGGGTCGGTGTCGTGCCGTATGCCGTCCGCTCCCTCGACCGTGACCGGACCGGCGGCACCCCGCAGCAGTCCGCGCAACGTCGCCGTCGCCCGGTCCACGTCGACCTGCAGCTCGAGGCCGACCTCACCGGCGCCGAACGACAGCATCCGGGTCTCGCCGGTTCCACGCATTCCGGAGTCGGCCGCGGTCTCCGAGTCCAGGAGCAGCCGTGCGAGCTCGTCCAGCGAACGCATCCCGAACGCAGCTCGGGCCGCCTCGTCGACGTGGGCAGGGACGGGGTCGGTCCGTGCGACGATCGCACGCAGCTCGTCGAGCAGCTGCTCGTCCGGGTCAATGGTCATGTCGCCTCCTCGGCAGGGTCGGAGGTGACGGAGTCGTCGAGGAGCGGGTCTCCGATGACTCGGGCGCGCAGCTGGTCCAAGCAGCGTTGCCGGGTCGGGCCGATGCTGCCCACGGGGATACCGAGTGCGGCCGACACCTCGGCATACGAGGGTGGTGGCGAGGCCATGAGGACTCGCAGAAGGCCCCAGCACCGCTGCGGGAGAGTGTTGACCGCAGCCCACAACGCCGCTGAACGCTCGTCCTGGAGCAGGCCGGCATCCAGAGCGGGCGCGGGGTCGACGGCCGCATCGGTCTCGACGTCCTCGGTCGGGTAGCCGGTCCGCCCCCGACGGCGCAGCACCTGGAGGCACTCGCGGCGGATGGTCGTCGCCAGCCAGCTGCCGAGGTGCGCGGGGTCGTGGATCCGGCCGAGGTTCTCCACGAGGCGCAACCAGGCGTTCTGGACGGCATCATCGGTCTCGCCGACCTGGAGCCGGTAGCCCCGGGCCACCGACCAGACGAGACCGGCATACCGCGCGACGAGGGTGTCCCAGGCCGTCTGGTCGCCCCCGGCCGCAGCCGTGAGCAGCTCGGCCACGCTGACCGCTGGGTCGTCGTCACGCACCGTCTCCTCTGGCACCTACTCATTGTGGCGTGAAGCTCGCGCATGTGAAGGAGATGCCGCACCTGCCTCCGGTGATGCGTTGCCACGTTTGTGCTCCTCGGGCTAGCGTTGTGCGAACCCCGACTACGGGAATGCACGAGCACGAGTACTGGGAGCCGCCATGACGAGGGCGTGGGCGTGTGGTGCGGCCTTGGCCGTCGTCGTGACCGGGTGTGGGGCAGCGAGCGGGGACCCGTCGGCCGGCGCCACGGCCGGCGTATGCCCGACCACGACGGTCGCGGTCGATGACCTGTCCCGCTACTCGGCCTGCGACCTCACCGGGGTGCTGCTGGACCTCCGCTCGCTCACCGATGGCGCTGGCGTTCGCGTTGGCGCCGGCGCTGGCGCGAACATCCCAGAGGTCGGGGGGATGGTCCGCGGGGACACCAACGGCCCGACACCGAGCCGCGAGTCGCTCATCCTGAACCTGGGACCCCCGGACGGCGTCGCAGGCTGGGTCCGCGTGGGGGACGGCGCCAAGGCCTACTTCGGCACCGACGCGGCGATGTCCAGGCTCAAGGCGAGCGGAGCCTAGGCGAGGCTACTGCTCCGGCGGGGTCTTCGATGGCCCACGCACCGAGCCCTCTGGTGCCTCGCGGCCGCCGCCGGGCTGCCACAGGACGTCTCCACCGATCGGCAGGTTGGCGACCCGGGCGAGGATGAACAGCAGGTCCGAGAGCCGGTTGAGATAGGTCGCCGTGAGCGGGTTGACCCCGCCCTCGCCCTTCCCGGCCCCGGGCTCGGTCCCATAGGCCTCGATCGCCGCCCACGCCGAACGCTCGGCCCGGCGGACCACCGTCGTCGCCACGTGCAGGTGCGCCGACCCGATCGTCCCGCCGGGCAGGATGAACGAGCGCAGCTTCTCGACCTCGCCGAGGTAGCGGTCGCAGTCAGCCTCCAGCTCGTCGACCCACTCGGGCAGGACGCGCAACGGCGGGTACTCGTAGGTCTCCTGCAACGGGGTGCACAGGTCGGCGCCCACGTCGAAGAGGTCATTCTGGACCCGGGTCAGGACGACCACGACGTCGTCGCGGAGACTGCCGCCGGCGACCGCGACTCCCACGAAGGCGTTCGCCTCGTTGGTGTCGGCGTATGCCGCGAGGCGCGCGTCGGTCTTGCGGGTGCGGCTGAAGTCCCCGAGCGCGGTCGTGCCGTCGTCTCCGGTGCGCGTGTAGATCCGGGTGAGGTTGACCATGCCCCAAGACTCCCAGACGAGGCGTGGCTACCACTGGCCAGGTGAGCGTGCGCTGGCCGGTCGACCACAGGCCGGACCAGTGCCACATGCTCAGGGGGAGCTTGCCGCCGGCAGGGTACGGGTTACCCGACTGGTTACCCCGCCGAAGTGGCTGTACCCGCAGCACCTTAGGCGGGGTAACCAGTGCCGTAACCGGTGCGGTAACGGGGGACGCTCCACGGACAGCCGGCCCGCCCACACCGAGCCCGGTCCCGGCCGCGGAGCTCACCACAGGCCTCCGACCAGCACATATTTGCCATATCTTGACCAAACCTTTGCGCGGCGAAGACAACCCTGACAAGTCGCGTGGCGTCTAATGATCGAAGACTCACGGCGATGTCAGTCAGGGGAGCACGAGTCATGACAGTTGAGGTTCAGGACCAGGCCCAGGTGGTCGTGGTCCACGTCGTGGAGGAGGCGCGCGGTCAGCGCGCCGTTCTCGAGGGTCGGATCGACGTGCACACGGTGGCTGACCTCCGCCTCGCCCTGCACCGGCTGATCGACAGCTCCGACGGCCTGCTCATCCTCGACCTCCTGGATGCGGAGATCGGCGACGCCGTGGCCCTGGGCATGCTCGTGGAGTGCCACCGGCGCAGCCGCCGGGCTGGCCGGATGATGGTCTTCGACAACGTCTGCGAGCGGGGTGCGCGGCTGTTGCGCGCGGTCCGCCTGCACCCGCCGTCGCCGGCCGCCACCGTCTGATCCCGGCGAGCCGACCCGATCGGCGCCCGCCCGCGGTGTGACTCGCGGCATACGGCGTGCTCGGTGTGGGCACTCTCACCGTGCGTGGGCCTCCCGGGCCACGCACCCCCGCGGGTACCGTCCGAGCCATGACCGATGACGCTCCCGTGACCGACGCCGTGGCCCCTGCGCGCCCCGAGCGGGATCGGCCGTGGGTCATGCGGACGTATGCCGGTCACTCCAGTGCCGCGGCGAGCAACGCGCTCTACCGGACCAACCTGGCCAAGGGGCAGACCGGGCTGTCGGTCGCCTTCGACCTGCCGACCCAGACCGGCTACGACCCCGACCACGTCCTCGCTCGTGGCGAGGTCGGCAAGGTCGGCGTGCCGATCAGCCACATCGGCGACATGCGTGCCCTCTTCGACCAGATCCCGCTGGAGGAGATGAACACCTCGATGACGATCAACGCGACGGCCATGTGGCTGCTCGCGATGTACCAGGTCGTCGCCGAGGAGCAGGGTGCCGACATCACCAAGCTGGCCGGGACCACCCAGAACGACATCATCAAGGAGTACTTGTCGCGGGGGACCTACGTCTTCGCGCCGGGCCCGTCGCTGCGGCTGATCACCGACATGGTCAACTACACGGTCGGCGAGATCCCCAAGTGGAACCCGACCAACATCTGCAGCTACCACCTCCAGGAGGCCGGGGCCACGCCCGTCCAGGAGATCGCGTATGCCATGTGCACGGCCATCGCGGTCCTGGACGCGGTGCGCGACTCGGGCCAGGTGCCGGCCGAGCGGTTCGGCGAGGTCGTCGCGCGGATCTCGTTCTTCGTCAACGCGGGCGTGCGGTTCGTCGAGGAGATGTGCAAGATGCGCGC
>JAJPIW010000013.1 GCA_021324575.1 Intrasporangiaceae bacterium
CGGTGTACGCGGCGCAGCGTCGAGCGTGAAGTAGCACGCCATCACATCCACGTTGTTCGCATCGGCCGCTCCGTCCGAGTCGAGCGACGCGAGCTCAACCGCTACCTCCAGTCCCTTAGGGACCCCGATGAAGGGTAGACGGCGACTCTCCCCCGAAGAGACCACCTCGTCCAAGTACCGGGGAAAGGACGGTCGCTGGCACGCGCGGGTGACCATGGGGACGCGGTCGGATGGCCGTCCTGATCGCAAGCACATCAGTCGAAGCGCCAAGGGCGATCTCGACCGGGCAGTCCGAGCGCTGGAACGATCACGGGACACTGGCCAGTACACATGGACCGAGTCCGATCCCACACTTGGTCAGTGGCTGGAGCACTGGCTCGAGAATGTCCTGCCATCCACGGTCCGATGGAAGACGCTGTCGACGTACCGAAGCCAGATGGGAGTGCACATCGTTCCTGTGTTGGGTTCCGTTCGACTCAGCTCGTTGCGCCCGGAAACCCTGGAACAGCACTATCGGCGAATGCTGGACGCCGGCAGCTCGGCCAGCCTCGTCCACGCCGTCCATCGTGTGCTCCGATCCGGGCTGAATGAAGCGGTACGGCGGCAGCGTCTTGCTTCGAACCCAGCCATGATCGCTCGACCGCCCCGCATTCCCAGGCGGGAGGTCCAACCGCTCACCAGGGACGAGTGCGTGGCGATCCTTGGGGCCGCTCGCACTCGCAGAAACGCTGCGCGCTGGTCAGTCGCGCTGTCGCTTGGTCTACGACAGGGCGAGGCCCTCGGTATCCAGTGGCGTGACATCGACTTCGACAACGGCACTATGCGCATCCAGCGAGCCGTCCAGCGTCAAACCTGGGAGCACGGGTGCCGCCTCGTAGCTGGCGGTTCCCAGCCCTCGTGTGGCCGGAAGCGTGGGGCTGACTGTCCAAGTCGGCGAAATGGCGGCATCCGCCTGGTAGAGACGAAGACCAACGCCTCTAGGCGCTCCATCTCGCTGCCGCCACCCTTGGTTGAAGAACTGCGGATCCACCGTCGTGACCAGGCGCAGGAGCGACTGCGGGTTGGCCCCGCGTGGACCAGTTCCCTCGATCTGACTTTTCCTGACGAAGCCGGTCGCCCGATGGACCCAGCTCGCGACTGGCGTGAGTGGAAGGCAATTTTGGGAGCCGCTGGGGTGCGTGATGCCCGACTGCACGATGCCCGGCATACAGCAGCGACCCTGCTCCTGGTGCAGGGCGTTGACCTCCGAACGGTCATGGCAATCATGGGATGGACGGAGATGGCGACGGCCCAGCGCTACTCCCACGCGGTCGACGAACTTCGGGTGGAGGCGGCTCGGCGAATAGGGGCTGCACTGTGGCCCGGAACCGCGACCCGAGACATCACCATGCCCCTTAACAGTTGAGAGTCACAGGGGACGCCTTGGCGCGGTGTTGGCCAGAGCCAGCACAAGGGGATCGTCAACGCGCGCGCCCAGCATGATGGAGCGTGAGCCGAAGTCCGTTGAGGCGGATGTGGTTACGGTGTCACCGGAGGAAGCCATACACGACGCCGGCGACAGTGGCGCCGATGAGGGCTCCACCTGCCAGCTGCATGACGCTGTGCCGTCCGTCGCGCCATCTTGCCCATCCGAGCACCGGCAAGAGCAGGGCTGCGGCGATGCCGGCACCGGGAACTTCGATGGCGAGAACGGCGACTACCCCGGCGGCAACGGCCATGTGCATCGAGGCCTTCCACACCATGGTGGTGAGCCCCATGGCGACGAGGCCGCAGATCATCGCCAGGATGAGCCAGACCAGTGGGCGGGGAGCACCGGCCAGGTACAGCACGACCAGCGCGAAAGTGACCGCGCCGGCGGCGGACGCCATAAGTGCGGGTCGCTGAGAGCGGCGGACGACCTGTCGATCGTCGGCCGATCCGTTGCGAAGGGCGCGGAAGAGGATGAGGTAAGGAACGCCAACCACGAGAACGAGAGCGGCTAGCCACCAGGCGGCAGCGGCCAACAGGCTGGCGGCGTATTTGACGGCGAGATAGGCCATGAGCGCGAGGACTACGTTCGCGGGTGTCAGGGCACCAGCGATCAGCCGGGCAGCCGGGGTGCTTCGGGCGTTGTTCAACCGCGAATGGTCGTCTAGATCGGTCCGCATTCAGTCTCTCCTTTGCGAGCGTTCGGCGCTTGTGAGGGCGTCGCTCAGGCTAATTAGTGGTCGGGGCCACGGTGCCCGGTCCAGCTGGGTCAGGGCGTCCTTGGCGGAGACGGCACCGGGCATCATGGCCACAGGTTTACCCATGGCCCGAGCGAGTTCCATGAGAGTGCTCGGCATTGCCACTTGGTGTTCCTCGAGTCCGTCGGAGATCTCGATCAGGCGCCGCTGAGCTTTAAGCCGCGGGTCGAGAACTTGCGTGATCCGGTCCTGACGTAGCGGGAGGTGCACATGGGGATGCTGGTTCACGATCAGCCGCCACAGAGGATCCAGCCGGACGGTGAGCCGTCGTGCTGCCAGACGGTGCGCAAGGGCCGGCAGTACCGGGAGTGCGAGCAGGCCGGACGCCAACAAGATGAGAGGAACTGGGAAGAGCACGGTCGCCAGGCGGTCGAGGTAGGGCGTCGACCGCCGTACGATCTGGGCGACGGAACTGTGCGTCGTCCACATCAAGAGGACTGCGATCCCGGACCAGGCCGAGGCCCCGATGAGGGCTATGGCCACGGCTGCCGGAGGGTCTGTGCCCCGAGCCGAACGAAAGCTCTGGTGCGCGTATCGGGCCACGCCAACCTCGAACCATGCAAGGTAGAGGTAGATCGTCACGATGTAGACGAGGCTCGCCAAGTGGCGGGGGGCCTCGCCCAGGTCTGCTAGCTCGACGGTGTGGATCGGGGCTGCGAGCCAAGCCGCAGAGGATGTTGCCGCGGTGGCCGCGCTGACGGCGTAAATGGCGCGCCGTTGGCCCTCAGGTATGTCCGAGTGACGAGTGCCCAAGAGGTAGATCTGCGCGCTGGCCACGGCAACGCATAGCGCTAAGCGGCTGCCAAGGTTCGTAACGTTGGAGATGTTCACCCACTCGTCCAGCCGGATGCGGTTGAAGTGAGCGGTGGCGGCAATGGCGAGCGCCACCACGGAGACTGCCAAAGCGGTGCGCCAGGTGGCGGGTCTGCGGCGTGCCCGAACGCCCCTGTAAGCCCCAGCGCCCCAGAGCGCCACGACCGTGAACACTTCGAGGGCGTTCATCTCAGTCGCGCGGATAGCCTTGAAGAGGCTTGCCACTCTGCCGCGCGGGCACAGTCATCGAGTGCGACCGCGAGCGATGTTCCGACGTACTCAGCTGCAGCTTCCTCGTGGTTGCTGTACCCGGTGCGTTGCAGCATCTTCCGCGTCGTGTCCATTGGGAGAGAGGGCGCTAAGGCGGCAAGAAGTTTCGGGCTCAGGCTGCTGTGGAACGCCGGGTCGTGGTGCAGCAGTAGGTGACCAACTTCGTGGCAAAGGACGGCACAGCGCCTGGTCGGTGACGCACCCAATGGGACGAGCAAGTAGTCGTACTGGAGGGTGGGGATCCAGGCGCCCGAGGGCGCGTTACCCGTTAGAAGGACCTCAATGACTCGCACGTCCCTCTCGCGGGAACGAGCCAAGCTGTCAACCAGGCCGTCGATCGTGCCGCTCTCGCGGATAAGAGCCCGCCCCGTGCGTACCGCCTCGCGCAGCCGAACGCTCGCGCGATGACGTTCAGTCCTCGCCATTGCTTTTGCCTTCCATGCGCTGAATCTCCTTGAGCGCGCCGAGCAGTTGCACCAGACCTTCCGCATCTAGGTCTCCGCGGAGGCGCAGGCCGCCCATACGACGAAGCTGAGAGAGGGCTTCAAGGTCCTCATTCACGCGCTTCTCCTCGGCGCTGTCGAAGAAGTAGCCGACGGGGACGCCGAAGACCTTCGCGATGCCCGCGAGGAGGCGCGCCGACGGGTTGTCGCGACGACCGTTACGCAGGTTGCTGAGGTGCTGAACTGTTACGGGCACGCCGCCGGCAGCCAGTTCACGTACCACGACCTCGTTCGTGTACCAGCCCCGTCCGTCGGGCTGAGGGATGGTCCGGAAAAGGCGCTGGAGTTTGTTCGCGAGATCGGGGATGCCCGCACTGTCCATAGCCCGATGGTACTCACGCCCCACGGAATGCATCTACAGATACATTTCATTAAGCCAGAAAAGCATCAAACGCGCCGATGGTCTATCGTGGTGGGGGTGGTGCCGTCACCGGACTCCCCAAACGCAGGCCAACCCCGCAGGGTGGACGCCGACCACTACCTCCTGTCGAGGCCCTGGGCGACTAGCCGCGACCTCGATGAAACCAAATCCCCGCTGCTGCGGCCGGCTGGCCGCAGCAGCGGGGATCGCGCCCTACACGCTGTGAGATCACGCCTAGAAGGTGCGTTCCGTGGCGCCTGTAGAGCACTGGTTGCTCGCGATCGACTCAGCCGTAGGTGTCCCCTCAGGGCCCAATCGGAGCCTTAGAGCAATGAAATCGAGGAGGAACAGATGACGACCCGAAGTCGAAGCTGCGCCGTCGGTCTCACCATGACCCTGTCCGCAGTGACGCTGACCTCGGCCTGCAACGAGCCCGAGCCACCTGCAGCGACCTCGACAACCAGCACCACGTTGGCGCCCACGTCGACGACCAGCACGACGTCGTCCCCAACGTCGCTCCCTCCGGCCGAGAAGGACCTCATGTCGGCGGAGGAGATGATTGGGCGCTACTGGCGTGTCCTCGACGAGCTAGCCGCCGATCCGAAGAAGAGTCTGAACCTAGTCGCCACCGTGGCACGCGACCAGGCGGCGAGTCAGGCCCGCAACACGCTTGGGACCTATCAAGCCAAAGGCTGGACTCTGGTGGGTCGAACGATTGTCGACTCTCCGACCGCGACCACAAAGGACGGCAAGACCTTCTCGGTTTCGGCGTGCATCGACGTCAGCAGGGTCAACATCGTGGACAAGGCGGGCAAGTCCGTCGTGCGGCCGGAGCGCCCAGATCGTCTGCGGTATCCGTACACCGTTGTGAAGGCGCCGCAGGGGTTCTTCGTCACAGTCGACATGCTCAAGGGGAAACCATGCTGAGACGCGCCATGTCTGCCCTAGCGATTGCGGTTGCTCTGCTTGGTTGGGCAGGGCCAGCGTTCGCCACGGACCCTCCGGTCACATGCCCTCCAGGCACGAGTCCTGATCCTTGGAGTGGGGAGTGCATCATCGTCGTTACCGCCCCCGATGGCGGGGGCGGTGGCGGCGGGGGCCCCGGTCGTGACGTCGACCCCGTCTCCCTGCCAAGGTGTGCGTGGATCTTGACCTCGCCGACCAAGGTGGTGCCCTGCTCTTCGTCGGATGGATGGTGGGTTCAGTCGCAGCAGTGCTACGCCAAGGTGTTGCAGCCGAAGCCGCCGTTCAGTGACCCGGCCTGGGGTGGGCGCACGACCGGCCAGGTCTACGAGTGCACTAGACCGGTGGGTATCGGTCCGGTTTCCGGGATCGCCTTCTGGATTTGGCTGGCCACGCCACCGAACGGTGCGCCGCCGGACCCGCAGGTGCTGGCACGGCAGGCGGTCGCGCGGATGAACCTCCGCGCCATCAGCATCGGCATCGTGCCGGAGCCCGGAGCGGGAAGCGTTGGGATCATAGGGATGCCAACGTGGATGTGGGCACAGAATCCTGGGGCGACGACGTGGGGGCCGCAGACGCAGTCCGCGTCGGCAGGGGGCTTCACGGTCACGGCCACCGCGAAGGCGGAGCGCACGGTCTGGACGATGGGCGACGGCGCCACGGTCACGTGCACCGGGCCAGGCACGCCGTATGCCGACTCCTACGGCAAACAGTCGTCCCCGACCTGCGGGCACACCTACACCCGGCAAGGCACCTACACGGTGCGGGCCACGACCTACTGGGTCGTCACCTGGGTAGGGATCGGCCTGAGCGGCACGATCCCGTTGGACTTCACCGACACGACCACGATCAGCATGGGCGAAGCCCAGGTGCTGAGCAGCTGAGCAGCTCGAGGGGGAACCGATGGCTCTGACCACAGAGACGGCCGACTCCGCCGGTGTGAGCGGGGGGCGAGGCACGCGACCGGACCGCCGGCGTCGAGCCAAGAGCGGCGCAGACGGCGACCAGGCATCGGTGACGCCGGCGCCGAAGCTTCGTCGTCGACCGGTGTTGGTCGCCGCGTCGGTTGCGGCCGTCATCCTCGGCGCACTGCTGGGGGCATGGGCGTGGTCGTCGACGGCCAACACCCACGAGGTGGTGGCGCTGCGCCTGACTGTCCCCCGCGGGGAAACGATCACCCAAGGGGACCTGATGACGGTCCAGGTGGGGTTGGATCCCGCCCTCAAGAGCATTCCGGGCGACCGCCTGGGGAGCCTGGTGGGTCAGCGCGCGGCGATGGACATGGCCGCCGGCAGCCTGGTCACTGCCGCCGACGTGACCACGAAGGTCCTCCCCGGCAAGGGCATGTCGGTGGTGGGGGTCGCGCTACCGCCCTCGCTGATGCCGGGGGAGGCGTTGCTGGCCGGCGACCAGGTGCGCATCGTGGCTACTCCGGGGCAGCAGGGCGACGTGGGACAGGAGCCCCCCGAGCCCATCTCCGCGACCGTGGTGGGGCTCTACCCGAACGGTGAGAACGGGCAGACGGTGGTCTCCGTCGAGGTGCCGCAGGAGCAGGCCGCGGAGCTGGCGGCTCGGGCGGCAACGGGCAAGGTGGCGCTGGTCCTGGACAGCCGGGAGCGCTGAGCTATGGCCCTGATCGTGCTGTTCTCCGCCTCCGGGTCGCCCGGGGTCACCGCCTCGGCCCTGGGGCTGGCCCTCACCTGGTGGCGGCCGGTGCTGCTGGTCGAAGGCGACCCGACGGGCGGGTCGGCTGTTTTCGCCGGCTACCTGCGTGCTGAGTCGGCGCCGACCAACTCGCTGATCGATCTGGCGATAGCGCAGCGACACGGGCAGCTGAGCCAGGCGATCGCCGAGTCCACGGTGCGGATGCCAGGCCCGCCCGACGCGGCGGTCTCCCTGCTGCCGGGCACCCGCGCGCACGGGCAAGCCCGCAGCCTGCTGCCGTTGTGGGAGACCCTCGCCGCGGAGCTGAAGGCCTTGGAGGCCACGGGCCAGGACGTCATCGTCGACGCGGGACGGCTCGGCCTGGCCGGGAGCCCGGAGCCTCTGATCTACGCGGCCGATCTGGCCCTGATGGTGACCCGGACCGACCTGGTGTCCCTGTCGGCGGCACGGTCGTGGGCCGAGACACTGCGAACCGGGTTCGAAGGAGTCGGCGGGACGTCGTCGCTGGGCTTGCTGCTCGTGGGGGAGGGGGAGCCCTACTCCGCGCGGGACGTCCAGAAGGTCCTGCAGATCCCGGTGGTCGCCTCCCTGGCCCAGGACCTCGCGGCCGCCGACGTGTTCGCGAAGGGCGCCAAGGCCCCGCGCCGATTCGACTCCTCCCGCCTCGTCCGCAGCCTCACCGCGGCGCGGACCTCGATCCAGTCCGCGGTGACCACCAACCGTGGCCAGCTCGCCACGCAGATCGTCGGGGGGACCGGATGACGAACGACAACAGTGCTGCCCGCGAGCCGCGCAACCACCCCACGGACCCGGCATCCCTGCCTCTGTTCGTCGCGCCACCGCCGGACCGCCGGACCGCCGCCCGCCCGGGCAGGGTGCGGGGATCGTTCTCGATGTCACCACCTGCCGACCCGGCACCGACCGTGTCGCGCCCGCTCACCCCAACCGATCCCGGCGGCGCCGACCAGAACATGCCCCGGATCCACCGGCACGGCGCCGACATCGACTGGGGCCTGGTCACCGCCCTCCGAGGACAGGCCTCGGACCGGCTCAGTGCCGCGCTCGGGGACGATCGGGGCCACCTGAGCTCGGCCGCGCAACGAGAGCACGGCCGAGCGATCATCCTCGACCTGCTCACCAACGAGCACGACGAGCGGGTCAGCGCCGGCCAGGATGCCTGGAACGCCGCCGAGCAGGACGCCTTGGCCAAGGCCATCGACGACTCCCTGTTCGGGCTCGGGCGACTGCAACCGCTGGTCGACGACCACCGGGTGGAAAACATCCTGATCTTCGGCTGCGACTCGGTGTTCCTCGAGCTCACCGACGGCCGCGTGATCCCCGGGCCACCCGTGGCTGACTCGGATCAGGAGCTGATCGACTTCCTGGTCTTCCTGGCCTCGCGGTCGGAGGTCAACGCGCGGCCGTTCTCAGAGGGGCAGCCGAGGCTGCACCTGCGTCTGGACGGCGGTGCACGGCTGGCCGCGGCGGCATGGGTCACACCGCGCCCATCGGTGGTCATCCGGCGGCACCAGCTGCGCAGGGTCACCCTGGCCGACCTGGTCGACCGCGGGACGCTCACGGAGCTGGCGGCGTCGTTCCTGTCCGCGGCCGTGAAGGCCCGTCGAAGCATCGTCGTGTCCGGCGCCCAGGGCGCGGGCAAGACCACGCTCGTCCGTGCTCTGTGCGCGGAGATCCCCACGCAGGAGATCATCGGCACCTTTGAGACCGAGTACGAACTTCACCTCCACGAGCTCAAGGACCAGCACCCGTACGTCTTTCCGTGGGAGGCGCGCCCCGGCTCGGGCGAGCGGGCCGCCGACGGCAGCCAGGCCGGCGAGTTCACCCTGAGCCAAGCCCTGTTCGACTCCTTCCGGTTCGACCTCTCCCGCCAGATCGTCGGTGAGGTTCGAGGACCGGAGGTCCTGGCCATGCTCAAGGCCATGGAGTCCGGCGCGGGCTCCATCTCCACCACCCACGCCAAGAACGCCGAAGGAGCGATCGGCAAGCTGGTGACCTGCGCCATGGAGGCCGGGCCGCACATCACCCACGACTACGCCGTGCGGGCGATCGCGGCCAGCATCGACATCATCGTGCACGTCCACCTGGAGACCACCCCGCTGGCCGACGGCACCGCGCAACGTTCCCGCTGGGTCACCGAGATCCTCACTCTGACCCCCGGAGAGCGCGAGAAGGGGTACGCCGTCCAGCGGGTCTTCCTCGCACCGCCCGGCAGCCGGGAGGCCGAGCCTGCGGTCCTGCCCGATGAGTACCGGGAGCTCGCCGCGTGGGGATTCGCCCTCGAGGAGTTCTACGGGCGCAGCGAGGCCGCCTCATGACTCCGCTGGTACCGGCCGTCGCCGGGGCGCTGATCGTCGCCGGCCTGCTAGGCACGGTCGCCGGGCTGCGGCCCCGCCCCGCCCCGATCCCGGCGCCCAAGCGCAGAGTCATCGGCAAAGGAGCCGCTCTGGGTCGGCTCGGTGCGCTGGACCGGCGCACCCGGCTACTGCTGGCCGCAGGCGCCGTGGTGGGTGTCGCGGTCGCGCTCCTGACCGGCTGGATCATCGCGATCCCGCTCGTGCCTGCGGCGGCCGCCGGCGTGCCCGTGCTGCTGTCCGTCCCACCCTCGGCCAGCAAGATCGACCGGCTGGAAGCGATGGAGGAGTGGACCCGTTCCCTGGCCGGTATCCTCACCGCCGGTGTCGGCCTCGAGCAGGCACTGATCTCCACCCTGCGCTCAACCCCTGAGGCGATCCGGCCCGAGGTCACCCGCATGGCGTCCCGGCTCCGTGCCCGCTGGGCCACCGAAGACGCCCTGCGCGGCTTCGCCGACGAGCTCGACGACGCCACGGGCGACCTGATCGCCGGCAACCTCATCCTCGCGGCCCGGCGCCGGGGAGCCGGCGTGGCCAGCGTGCTGGAAGCCCTGGCCGAGTCCACCGCAGCCGACGTCGCCGCCAGGCGAGAGATCGAGTCGGACCGGGCCAAGCCGCGGTCGACCGCGCGCTGGGTCACCCTGATCACGATCTCGGTCCTCGGTGTCCTGGCGCTGGCCGGGGACTACGTCCGCCCCTACGGGACCCCGATCGGGCAGCTGCTCCTGGTGCTGCTGCTCGGCCTGTACGTCGCGACCTTGCTGTGGATGCGCACGATGTCGACCGGGAAGCCGCTGCCCAGGTTCATCGGGGCCGCCGCCAGGCAGGCAGCCCGATGATGGCCACCGGTCTGCAGCTGGCGCTGACCGCAGGCGCCCTGATCGGTCTCGGGGTGGCGCTGCTGGTCTGGCGTCTGACCCCCGCGGACCCCGATCTTGGCGATGCGCTCGGGCGGTTGTCACCCGAGCACGCCAAGCGGCGCGCCGTCGAGGCGATGCACCCGGCCAGCGACACCCGCGAACGGTGGGGCATCTGGGCGATGAAGACCCTGCCGGCCGGCACCTGGGGCACCATCCCGGTCCAGGAGCTGGCGATCCTGCGGATCCCGGTCAGCCGCTACTACGGCGAGAAGATCATGTTCGCCCTGCTCGGGCTGGCCATCCCGCCACTGCTGACCACTTTCTTCACCCTCCTCGGGGCGCGCCTGCCCATCTTCATCCCCGCCCTCGCGACGGTCGGCCTGGCTACCGTCATGTTCTTCCTGCCCAACTACAACGTCCGCGACGACGCGAAGAAGGCACGGGCCGAGTTCAGCCGCGCCCTCGGCGCCTACATCGACTTCGTGGCGCTCGAGCGCAACTCCGGCGCCGGGCCCCGCCAGGCCATGGAGGTGGCCGCCGGCGTGGGCGACTCCTGGGTGTTCCGCCGCCTCGGTGAGGAGCTTGCCCGCACCCGGTGGTCCGGGCTGACCCCATGGGATGCCCTGCACGGTCTGGCCCTCGAACTGGGGCTCCCCGAGCTCGACGACCTGGCCGACATCATGCGCCTGTCCGGGGAGGAGGGCGCCCAGATCTACCGGAGCCTGCGCGCCCGCTCCGCAGGGATGCGCAGCGCGATGCTCGCCACCGAGAAGGCCAGGGCCAACGAGGTCGGCGAAAAGATGTCCATCCCGATGAGCCTGCTGGGGGTGATCTTCTTGGCCATCCTCGTAGCACCGGCCCTGCTGCGCGTGATCGCAGGCAGCACCTGAAGACCTCACCAGCCGCCCGTACCCAGGAGCGAGCCAACCTCCGGAAACGCCGGCCCGACCAACCAAGGGGGAGAACCCTATGTACTACCTCGCAGCAACACTGCACACCCTCGGCATCGCCTTGCGCGACACCGCCATCCGCAGGGCGACCAAGGACCCCGAGCGCGGCTCGGTGACGATCGAGAACGTCATCTGGGCGGTGGCCGTCATCGCCATCGTCGGGATCGTCGTCCTCGCGATCACTAACTATGTGCGCACCAAGGCCGCAGAGATCAAGTAGCCCCCGCATGCGCCGGGCCCGCAGGTTCGTGTTCCGTGACCGTTCTCCAGCGGTCACGGAGCACGAACGTGGATCGACCTCGATCCAAGTGGTGCTGCTGATGCCGGCGCTGTTCGCGGTGATGTTCCTCGGCATGCAAGGTGCCCTTTTCTACCACGCGCGGACCGTCGCCCTGGCCGCCGCGCAAGAGGGCGTCCGCACCGCGGCAGGGCTGGGCGGCTCCGGCGCGGCCGGCGCCCAAGACGCCTCCGCCTTCTTCTCCGCCGCTGGTGGTGACGACGTGCTCAAGGCGCCCCAGGTCCGCAGCTCACGCAGCACCGCCAACGCCACCGTGACCGTCACGGGACGCTCGCTGAGCGTGATCCCCGGGTGGACGCCCACGGTCACCCAGAGCGCCAGCGCCCCCGTCGAGAGGATCACCCAGTGAGCCGTACACGGCGCCGGCCGCACCTTGGGGTCGCGGGGCGCGAGCGGGGGGCGGCCGTCATTGAGGCCGCCATCGGGGTGCCGGCCTTCATGCTCTTCGTCGGGCTCATCGTGTTCGCCGGCCGGGTCGCCGTCGCCAACCAGGCCGTGGGCTCGGCGGCAACCGACGCCGCCCGATCCGCCTCCATCTCGCGGACCCAGGCCCAGGCCGCGGACACGGCCAGGGCCGCGGCCACGCAGGCCCTGAGCAACCAGAAGGTCAACTGCCTGCGGATGACCATCAGCGTCGACACCAGCGGCTTCGGTGCGCCGGTCGGCACCCCCGCGAGCGTGCGGGCCACCGTCACCTGCGTGGTCAACCTCTCCGACATGGCCGTGCCCGGAGTCCCAGGCACCCGAACCGTGTCAGCGAGCATGTCCTCGCCGCTGGACACCTACCGAGAGCGGTGAGGCCATGCACCACACGAACGCCCAGCTCGTCAGCTCGACCCGCCGTCCCACAGGCCGGCCGAGCTGCTTCCTCGGCCGCGGTCGCTGGGTCGCCTGCGCGTCCGAGCGTGGCTCCATCACCCTCTGGATCGTGACCGCCGGCTTCGTCATGATCGTCCTGGTCGGCATGGCCGTGGACCTGGGTGGCCAGGTGTACGCACAACAGCACGCCCGAGACGTCGCCCGCCAGGCAGCCCGGGTCGGCGGCCAGCAACTCCAGGCCGCACCGGCCATCCGAGGTGAAGGTGCCATCGCGGACCGCTCGCGAGCAGTTCGGGCCGCCCGCGCCTACCTCGCCGCGGGCGACGTCGCCGGCACCGCCCGGGTCACCGGCGGCGACACCATCGAGGTCACCACCAGCGCGGTCTACACCACCAAGTTCCTGTCCATCATCGGGATCAACCACCTCACCGTGACCGGCCACGGGCAGGCAACCATCACTAGAGCACTGCAAGGGGTGCAGCGATGACACTACGAACCCGGCTCACCGGACTGGTCGCAGCCCTGGCCATCGTGGCCATCGTGATTGCCCTGCCGGTCACCCTCCTGGCTGTCGGCGCCAACCCGCTCCCCGACACCTGGCCCACACTCGACCAGGTCCGGACCGCGCTGACCAGCCCGGACGACGGGACCCTGGCACTGGGTGCGCTCAAGGTTCTCGGGTGGGCGGCCTGGCTGTTCCTGGCCGGGTCGATCGCGCTGGAGATCCTGGCCCGGGCACGCGGCGTCCGCGCGCCGCGGCTGCCGGGCCTGCACGTGCCCCAGGCTGCTGCCCAGGGCCTGGTCGGCGCGGCGATCCTGCTGTTCGTGGCCGCACCCCTGACCGGCACCCCCGCCCAGGCCGCCCCGATGACGACGCAGATCACGACCCAGACCGTCACCACCCCGGCCGCCCGATCAACCACCCCCGTCACCGGCGCCGATCAGGGCATCCACACCCCCGAGCCCGCGGGCAGCATGGCCAGTCACACCCAGGCGCAGACCACACCGGCGCGCCCCGCTTCGGCGACCGTGGACCACGTCGTCCAGCGCGGCGAAACCCTGTGGTCCCTCGCGCAGCGGTACCTGGGGGCGGGAAACCGCTACACCGAACTGGCGGACCTGAACCGCGACGTCCTTGGACCCAACCCAGGATTCCTCACCGTCGGGCAGGTCCTCCAGGTGCCCACCGGAGCGACGGCCACCGGCGCCCACCCAGATACACAGGTGGCGGAACACGTGGTTACCGTCCACCGCGGCGACACCCTGTCCCAGATCGCCGAAGAGGAGCTCGGCGACAGCGACAAGTACCCCGAGATCTTCGCAGCATCCAAGGACACCGTGCAGCCCGACGGTCGCCACCTGAGCGACCCCGACCTGATCCTGCCCGGCTGGCAGCTGTCCGTCCCCGCCATGAAGGCAGCCGCCCCAGCGACGCCCGGCCCGCACCGCGAGCCCACCGGCACCGAGCACCCCGAACCCAGCCCCTCCGAGCCAGCCGCCACAGCCCAACCGACCCCGCACGAACCTGTTGCCCCACAGCCGGCACCGCAGTGGCCGGCCACGGCACCTGCTGACGCGCCGTCACGCCGGCAACCAGAGCCCACCCCCGCGGCCACCAGCGCTGACGCCCACCACGACGACTCCCACGACGACACTGACACCCACGACGCTGACCCCCAGCATGCGCCGTGGATGCTGGCCGGTCTGACCGGTGGCGGAGCGATGCTGGCCGGCGCCATGCTGCTGGCACTTCGCGGCCGCCGCAAGGCCCAGTTCCGTGCCCGGCGCCCGGGGCGCACCATCGCCGCGCCAGAACCCCTGCTCGCCCCCGTGGAGAAGACACTCACCGCGGCCGGAGCCCCGGCCAGCGGCGACGTGCAGATCATGGACGAGGCCATGCGACGCCTCGCCGCGGCGACCGCTGCCTCGACCGCACCCATGCCGGAGCTGGCCGCCGTGGAGCTCGCCCAGCATGCACTGACCCTGCACCTGTCGACCCCGACGACACTGGAACCACCCTGGGTCGGGAGCACCGACCAGCTGCACTGGATCCTGCCCGCCGGGGCCGACCTGCGCGACATCGGTCGTCTCACCCCCGACCAGCCCGCCCCGTACCCGTTGCTGGTCACCATCGGTGCCGGCGACGACGGCAGCGTGTGGCTGCTCAACATCGAGGACCTTGACCTGAGCATCACCGGGGACGCCACGTTCGGGCGCGACTTCGCCCGGTACCTGGCCGCCGAGATCGCCTGCAACCCCTGGTCGCACGGGGTCCGCGTCGACCTGGTCGGCGTCGCACACGAGGTCGCGCCGATGAACACCGCCCGCATCCACGCCCACACCGGCGGTGAAGGAGATCCCGCGGCGGAAGCGTTGGCCGACGCCATCACCATGATCGACCGCAGCGCCGAAGCCGACACCGACATCGTCACCGCCCGGGCCCGCCAAGACGGCGCCGACGCCTGGCCGGCGCGCCTCCTACTAGTCGACGCCGCCGAGGACACCGAAAACTCCAGCCGTGAGTCCGCGGCGCGTGGGCTGCCACCAGCCCTGGAGCAGCTGCTCGAAACCGTCTACCGGCACGCCGGTCAGACCGGCACCTCCGTGGTCGTCCGCGGCGAGCGGGAGGACACCCCGGGCCTGGTCCTGCGGGTCACCGGCAACGGCCGGGTCAGCCTGCCTCATGCCGGCCTCGACCTGGTCGCGGTGGGGTTGACCAGCGATGAGGCCCAAGGCTGCGCGGCCCTCTTGGCGCAGAGCGAGGACCTGGCCGACGCGCCGGTGCCGGTCGACCAGCACGCCCGCGACGGGTGGCGGGCCTGGTCGGACGAGGCGGGAGCATTGCGTGAGGAACACACCACGGCCCGACACGCCCCGGCCGACGACGACGATCGGGCGGTCTCGCTCCTGGAGCACGACGACGAGGACTACCTACGCCAGGGCGCCACCACGCGCGACGACCTCGAGGCGCTTGCGCCCAAGGTGCCGCAGCGGGTGCGCGACGCGGTGGCCGACGCTGACCCCACCCTGGATGACGACCTGGCCATGTGGTGGTCCGA
Source organism: Intrasporangiaceae bacterium (assembly GCA_021324575.1). Lineage (GTDB taxonomy): Bacteria > Actinomycetota > Actinomycetes > Actinomycetales > Dermatophilaceae > Nostocoides. The sequence goes on from JAJPIW010000013.1 coordinate 15,159, forward strand.
GGACTGCCCCCTGCCCCGGCTGACGCTGCTCGGACCGGTCGCCGCCCGGACCCGCGGCACCCCGGTCACTAAACGCAAGCCGTACTACACCGAGATGCTCGCGTACCTGGCCACCCGGGCTCACGGCGCGACCCCGGAAGAGCTGGCCGACGGCTTCAGCATCACCCCGGCCAAAGCCCGAGACTATGTCCGCATCGTCCGTGACTGGCTCGGCACGAACCCGCGAACCGGCCAGGCCCACCTGCCCGACGCACGCAAGGCGCCAGCGGCGATCGCCAGAGGTGTAGGCGTGTACCAGGTTCTCGACCTAATCGTCGACGCGGACCTGTTCCGCAGGCTCCGCGTCCGCGGGGAGTCGCGCGGTCCGGACGGCGTCGACGACCTCCGCAAAGCGCTTCGACTGGTCCAGGGCCGGCCATTCGATCGGCTCCGCGACGGCGGGTGGTCCTTCCTGTCCGAGGGCGACCGCCTCGACCAGCACATGATCTGCGCCATCGTCGACGTCGCGCACCTCGTCACGACATACAGCCTCCAGGCCGGAGACACCCGGCAAGCCCGGCTGGCCGCAGAGACGGCGGCCCTCGCGGCCCCCAACGAGGAGATCCCCAGACTGGATCTCGCGGCGGTCGCCGACGCCGAAGGTCACCCCGGCGAGGCAGATCGGATCCTGCGCGACGAGGTGTGCAATCGCACCGACGACGAGGGCGCCCCGCCCGAGCTCTCAGACCGAACCAAACGGGTCATCGGCACACGCGAATGGCACGAGCGAACCCGAAAGGCCGGCTGACTCTGGCAAGAGTGTCAGCAGCCCCAAAGCTCGTCCCGCAGTGGCAAACGGGTCGCGTGCGGACCTGTGTCGGACCGCCCGCCAGGACGTGGGGAACCGCGCGCTTCTCGCCCGTCAGCGTGCGAATTGCCCTGCTATTGACGGCTCTGGATGCCGTCCCGAGCAGCCTCATCACAACTGGAGGCTCAAGGGCGACCAAAGGTCCGGCGCGGCCCCAGTGTCCGCGCCGGCCCTTTCGGGAGTTGCGATCAGCCCTTGGATGACCGCGGGTCGTTCCCGGGGTCGATCGTGTCCTGGGCTCGGATCTGGCCGTTGAGGCCGCGGATCTGGAGCTCGCCGCCCCCGTCGCCGGCGAGGATGTCGCGGGCGCGGTCGATACCGGCGGACTGCGTGGGTGTGACCGCACTGGCGCGGTCGGAGCCCGGCTTGCGGACCTCCCAGTCGCCATCGGGTCGCTGTTGGACGATGCGTCGGTTGGTGCTCATGGGTGGTGCTCCGTTCGTGAGATTGCTGGAGTGTGGTCCTGCATGGGCCGCTCATCAAGTGCACACTGCGCTGCGCAGCGGCGTGGTGGCCGAGTCCTATTTCTCGTTGCGGACCCCCTTGTGCTGATGCGGGCTGCCGCCCAAGATGCGACCGGTCGCGGTGTCGCGCTTGAACCAGGTTTTGCCGACCTTGAACTCGCTGCGCCCCTTGACCGCGCCGATGCGGTGGCCTCGTCCGGTGTTCTTGCCCATGGCGTCAGCTCCTTCCCTCGGTGGAGATGGTCGAACTGCTGGGGTGGATGGTGCCGGACGGTGGTGCCGTCGGCACCGGGGTGGCGGGGGTGAGGGTGCCGAAGATGCGGTCCGTGACGGCCTGGGCGAGGCGGTCGGTCACCGGGGTGAGCGCGCCGTTGACGTGGGTGACGGCAGCCGTGGTGGTGCTGGGCGACACGAGGGCGACCGCGGCAACCGCCAGGAGGAGAGTGTCCGTGGCGCGCCACCGGGGCCGGCGACGGGTCCGGGCGCTCACAGCTGCACCCCGGCGATGGTGAGCAGGTCGGCCATGGTGAACGCGTCGGTCCCGACCAGGTTCGGCTTCCAGTCGGGCCGGGCCCGCAGGAAGCCAGACGGGTCCTTGGCGGCAAGGCCGACCAGGACCTCGGCGACGATGCGGCCACCTACCGGTCCGAGCTGGTTGCCTCCGCCGGTCTCGGCCTCCTTCAGGAGCCAGAACCACAGGGGCGACGGATGCGGCAGGCCGGTGCTCACGGACAGTGCGGGGGTGCCCGTGGCCGAGCTGACGGCGATGGCGACGTCCTCGCCGCTGGGCAGCCCGAGGGCCTGCCCGCGGAACAGGTTCAGCAGCGCCAGCGGGCGCCGTTCGGTGTCGATGCCGGTGGGCAGGTGGCTCAGCGACGCGGCCAGGTGAGTGTCGAACAGGCGTGAGGTCTGCGTCTCCGGTCCCGAGCTGGGCAGGGCGTCGAAGAACCGGTGCCACTGCACCTCCAGTGCGGCAACCAGCGGCCGGAACCCGCGCAGGTCCTCGACCGGGCCGGGAGTCGGCGAGGCGGAGAAGACGGGGATGGCGCCGGAGGTGGCGTTCAGCTGGTACGCGTCGCGAACCAGCGAGTGCCCGAACCGGTATGCCGCGCCGGAGAACTCGACTGGCATCCACGCGTTGCGACGCACCGAGTACAGCTTCAGGTCCGTCTTGAGCCGGCCCTTCTTGTCCGTGACCAGGACGGCGTTCGCGACGTCAGCACCGACGAGGCGGGGCAGCAGGTCACGCAGCACGAGCCACTGGTAGTGCCACCGGACGAGGGTGCAGATCTGCGCGAACGTGACGGTGGGGCCGGACGGGGCCGGGTTCGCGGGGTTGTAGGGGGAGTCGGGTGCGGGGGTCGCGGGGGCGCCGCCGACCAGGGTCGGGTCGGCGCGAACCTTGTCGACGACGGCGTTGTGGAACAGGCTGAACGCCAGGTGTAGCTGGGCGACGATGGCGTGGACGTCGTTGCGGGGGTCTCCGACCAGGGCGCGTCCCTGCTCGTTGCGGGGCAGGTCCCGGGTGGCGAGCGTCTCGTTGCCGGGCGTGCCGGGGTTGGTGTGCACGAGGAGCTTGTCGGGGTCGCTCTGGTCGTACAGCCAGGGCGACACCTTGGGTCCGCCTCCGTACAGGCTGTCGAGGTCGAACCGGGGTGTGCGGAAGTTCGCGAGGGCGTCCGGGTCGTTCGCGGCCCCGAGCACCGACACCGGGTCGAATGTGATGTCGTGGTCGACGAACTGGGCCAGGTAGGTGTACCCGGCGGGGAGGGTTGGGTTGTCGCCCTGGCCTGGTGCGTTGCCCCAGCCGGGCGCGAGGGTGGCTTCCTCCATCTGGGCGGCGACGGCGCGGTACTGCTCGTCCGTCAGGTTCAGGGCCGGCAGCGTGCGGAACAGGCGCCCGTAGCGGCCGGTGTCGGTGGAGGAGTGCGGCACCGTGTCGAGCCCGCGGGGGCGGGCTCCGCCGTGGTGGTCGAGCGGCGACGGCACCCCGGGCGGCTGGTGGTCGGTGGCGTTCTCGGGGCTGTTCGGAGTTTCGGTCATGGTCCTGCGGTCCTTTCGGTGGAGCGCAGGGCCACGTGAGGGCAACCGCTGGCGCGTACTTGCGTGTTCGTTGTACACCCAAGTGAACATTGGCGTGCCCTCCTTGTCAAGTGCGGTGTACACCGTTATCTTCAGTGCATGCCCGCCATGCACCAGCCCATGCCTGCCGCTGCGCCCGAACGCTCGTTGCGCCGATGACCCCACCCACCGCATCGCGGCTCGGGGAGGAACTTGCTGGTCTGCGCCGCCTCGCCGGACAGAGCCTGCGCCTGGTCGGTGAAGCCACCGGCTTCTCCGCCGCCTACCTGCTGAAGCTTGAGAACGGCGACGTCACCTCGCCGTCACCGCACGCACTGCGCGCCCTGGCCGACCACTACGGGGTGTCTTACGTGGCCCTCATGGATCTGGCGGGCTACGCCATCAGCGACGCCCGCACCGAAAGCGTCTCCCATGGGGTGCTGGCCGACGCCATCGCCGGCCAGCCCATGACTGCCGAGGAGCAGCGCGCTGTGGCGGCCTTCCTGGTCAGCCTGCGCGCCATGAACCCCTGATGCGCGCACCAGCAGCACGCATGACCACAGGCCGGCGCCCCGTCAACGTTCCGCCGGGGCTGAACGGGCCGTTCTTCGCCGCGAACGGCCCAGAGCTGGCTTCGCCCAGCACCCGTTCAGGTTCGGCTGCCATCCTCGAGTCGGTGGAACATCGCGTGGCCGCGGGTGGCTGCGTCGGCGCGCCGACAGCGCACCGTGTCAGTACTGTCAAGGACACTGAGCGGCGTAGGGCACAGCAACCGCAGCGACAGAAGGCAGGAGGATTCATGATGAGTGGCAACAACCAGCACCCGGTGCTAGCCCCGGGAGAGACCTTCGACATGACCCTGGCCGAGTTCCTCGCGCAAGACGCGGAGCCCCGTGACACTGAACGCCTAGCTCGCGAGCTTGAGGCCATCCGCGAGGCGGAGCGCGACGCTGAGGTCGAAGGCGCGACCGTCCGCCTGTACTGACCCACCGCGGAGAACTGCAGTGCGCTGACATCACGCGAGGCCCGCTGCGGCCCACCCTGTGGGTGCGCCGCAACTGTTGCGGAACGCAGCATCTGAGGGCACACGGCCCGAAACGCCGTAGAACGTGCGCAACGTCGGATACTGTCCCGATGCTGCCCACGTTCGTGTGCGGCGTGCGGGGCTCACAACGGGGGAGGGAACGACGTGCTCGGTTTCGCTGAGTGGACCAGCTCCGAGCATCGTGCCGTCGTTCTGGACATGACCGCCGCGGGCGCGTGGGAGGCCCTCGCGGCCGACTATGCGCACCGGGGGCAGAACCCTGCACTGCAGCGCGTGCTTGAGATTGCGCGCGAGCACGATGTGGTCTGCATCGTGAAGGAGCCCAGATACATCGACGCGGACTGGCGCAGCCAACTCGCCCGGTTCTACACCGGGGCGTTCCGTCGCTACCCCTCTGTCTGCCATCGCCTGCACTTCTTCACCCGGGCGGTCCCCAACGACCTGGTCGACCTGTCGGACGAGCAGCCCTACTACCGCGGCTACACCGTCCTGCGGCCACTGCCGGTCGCACCGGTCGGGCGGACGATGATTGCCCGGCCGACCGCGCTGGATGATGCCGCGCGGTGCGAAGGCACGGAGACGGTTGACCTGGTCGGGTGGCCGTTGACCATCACCGCGATGCCGTTCATCAGCCAGGACACCCAGTACCTGCGGTGTGCGCACGCGGCCGTCTGGATGGTGCTGGCGCACGGTCGGCTGGTGCACGGCCTGCCCCGCTACCTTCCCGGGCACGTCCACGATGCGGCAGCCGCCGGAGCGCCCGTGGGCCGCCAGCTGCCCAGCGATGGACTGTCCGGGTTCCAGCTGTTCACCGCGATGCAGACGTTGGGCCTAAGCCCGACCAGCAAGCGGCTCAAGGCCGACCGCGCCCAGGACCTGGCGGGCAGCAGCAGCCTTCGCCTGTACTCGATGGTGTGCCGGTACGTGAACTCGATGCTTCCCCCGATCATCACCTCGACCCAGCATGCGTGGGTCCTGGTGGCGTACCAGCGTCGTTCCTCCAACGGCAACCCCGTGATCACGTTGTGGCGCCACGACGACGCGCGCGGGCCCTACCTGCGCGTGGATGACCCGTGGAACGAGCCCGAGCCGGCCCATCGGCCGTGGATGTCGGCGTACCTGCCGCTGTTGCCGAAGGCGCACCTGGACGCTGAACGAGCTGAGGCTGTGGGCCGGGACTGGTTCGACGCCTTCGGGGCCACGAAGGCTGCAGCCGGGACGGCGCTGGAGACGCTTGCGAAGGAAACCGACCCCGGAACCGGCCACACGTTCCGGACCTATCTGACCACCTCGACCGCGTTCAAGCAGGACGCACAAGGCCGCGGAGTCCCGGCCGAGCTCGCAGCCGCCTACCGGCTCGCGCCGATGTCCCGTCTGGTGTGGGTCATCGAGCTCGTGGACCGCAACAGGCGCGGTCGCGGTGAACCCGACGTCATCGGGGAGGTCATCCTCGACGCCACCCTGACCCAGTTCGAACCTGACCTGGACCCCGCGGGTGTCATCTCGATGCACGTGGACTCGTTCGCGTTCTTCTCCGGCGTCGACCGTGCCGACATCCAGGTGCTCAGGGTTCCGCCCGGGCAGGCCTACGCCACCGGGTGCAACGCTCTGCACCAGCCAGACGAGCCGCAAACTCCCTATGCCTCACCCACCTGAACCGCCGGTCGCCGTAGTGGCGCATGAGATCCGCGCGCGCAGGCGCAGTTCGTAGCGGTGCGTCCTTTTCGCCGCCAAACGCGGTGCAAGAGGCGCGGTTGGGGCGTCAGCATCACCAGCCAGAGCAGCACGAGAGGCGCCTGACTGACGCTGGCCGTTACTACCCCAAGCGCATAGCCGATCGCATGGTCGGCGGAGTCTCGCGCGCTCCACAATGTGGACTTTCTGTTCCTTTACCTTTCCCTACCGCAATCATTACCTTCGCCAGTGCGGCAACGCTGTCCGTCGCCGCGGCCAGAATCGCTGGCCGGGCGCTGGTGCGTAGGGCCCCGATTGCTGTGTGTGCCAACACGGAAATGGAGAGACGCGTTGTCAGTTCAGGCGGGTGCTCGCGCCCTCGGCTCGCATCGCGCCATGAGTCCAGTCATTGAGGCGTCGAGGGGCCTGCTGCGCGACGAGGCAATGCCGGTCGCGGACTTGTTCGCCGCACTGGCTGAGCGCGGCGCCGCGCTAGTGGACCGCCAGCATGAAGTGCTGGAAGCGCTGCAGCAGCGCGAGGAGGACCCCCAACGACTCGCCGGTCTGTTCAGACTCGACCACCTCGCCGCCCAGCTGCGCCGCAACAGCAACGCCGCGCTCGTCCTGGCCGGACTGCCAACCATCCGAAGCATTCAGATGCCAACCATGCTGAGCGAACTGGCGTGCGCAGCGGTCTCTGAGGTCAATGGGTACCAGCGGGTGACCATGGGTGCCTTCCCCACCCGCCGCGCGCAGGCAGACGTCGCATCCGATCTCGTCCACTTGCTGGGTGACCTCCTCGAGAACGCGCTGGCCGCGTCGCCGCGGGCGGGCCGGGTGTGGTTTCGGGGTGAAGGACCAGCATCGGCAGGAGCCGGTCCGGCGGCCATGATCAGGATCGGCGACAGCGGAAAAGGTATGCCGGATGCTGCTCTTCAAGACCTCAACGACATCGTCGCCGGGCGAGCTTTCCCGGCCGGAACTGGGCCCGGGGTCGGACTGGTCGTCACCCGTGAGATCGCCCACCGGCACGGGGTGACTGTCCGATTCGGGCGGCTGGTGAGCGGGGGGCTGGTCGCGACCGTGACGCTGCCCGATGCTCTTTTCGAGCCCACGCCTCGAGCGGACCCAGCCCGAACCAGGACCGACGACACGATCCCTTCCATCGGTGCGCTCTCACCACGTCGTCGTCTGGGACTCGGTGACGTTTCAGCCGCCAGTTCGCACGCCCGCTGAGGGGCAGGGCAGGGGCCAGGGCTGCCCAGTCTTACAAAGCTGCCCAGTCTTACCAACCTGTTGGCCCGCAAGACTTTCGGTCTTGGTTCGTCGGGACCTCGGCGCAGGGCGAGAAGCAGCCGTCGAAGCGGCCTGGTCGCCTTCGCGCCCGCGCCGTCGGAACGCAATCGAGTTTCCGTTGAACTTGGAGATCGGACGCGGGAACGTGCCCGTTTCAGTCAGCTCACCGCCGTACGTCGCAGGCTGCTCACTGATGGCGACGCAGCTCGTAATACTCGCCGCGCGCGCCGGGTAGCCGCAACGAGGTACCCGCTTCGCCAGCTCTACGGCGACGGACATCAACGGCACAAGCAAACCAGCCGGGTCGTCGCTCCGCGTCACGTGCGAGTGCCCTGCGACTCAACGGGCCGCCATGGTCCACGCGATAGGGCGTGAGCCACGTCACACCCAAGCCACCGAGATACCCGACGGTAGCCGTGTCCTTCTGCTGTCTAATTTCACTAGTCACAATCTGACGCCTTCGAGCCAGGCCATAACGCAGCAAGGACAGTCGTACAACGACATCCGGCTGCTGCGGGTGATGTGAAGTCCGTTTGGGGACCATCGATTGTGAATGCGCTGGGGTCGCATCTTCGCGGGCGGACTGCACAGGTGCACGGTGCAGTTCCCCTTGATGGCTCATGAGCCGCCCTGACGCCGGACGAACGGCCGGGGGCCGGGGGCAGCGTTCCCCCGACCAGCCTTGCGCCTTGATCGCCGACGAAGATGCGAACGTTCGCGCCACACTGTCCGCGGCTGTCGGCCTGGGTGGTCTTGCATCCGTAACGGTTGAGGACGGACGACAGGCGATCCAAATGCTGGCCGACCTCCACCCGAGCGTGGTCCTCCTTGACGTGCAGCTGCCCAGTCTCAGTGGGATCGAAGTGTGTTGGTGGATCCGACGCCAGCGCCACCTGGCGGACGTTCCGGTGATCCTGCTCGGTGCGCGTACTTCACAGTTCGAGATCGATGCGGGCCTGCTGGCTGGAGCCAACCACTACGTGACTAAGCCGATCACGAGTGCCCACATCACAGCCCTCGTCGCGCACCACCTCGTTGGCCGTCCCGCATTACCGCCCCCGGCCCGCGTGATCATTGCCGACTCAGCGGACTGAGCGGGCAAAGTTCATTCAGTTCATCGCCCACCCGGTCCGACCGACTTCTCGTCGAAACCCGTTGCGTTGAAGCGGCTCGGGCTGCCTTTCGCGAATTCGTCCGGCTGCAGGCGCCGTTGGCGCTGGACACGGCAGCACGAATGCAAGACGTCACGCTGCCATCGGTCGCCGAACATGCACGTTCCATCGCCGCCATCGCGAGCCAGGTCGACGTCGTGCTCGTCGAAGGCGCCGGCGGGCTACTCGTGCACCGCGACAGCCGCGGAGGGACCCTGGCTGACCTGGGAACCGCGTTGCGACACAAGGGGATCAGCGCAGGCTACGTCCTCGTCGCCAGTCCAAGCCTCGGCACCCTGAACCACACCGCCCTCACCGCCGAAGCCCTCGCCACCCGGGACCTGCCACTGCTGGGGGTCGTTGTGGGCTCCTACCCAGCAGAGCCAGGTCTCGCCGAGAGGTTGAACCTGGACGACCTTCCGCGCGTGGCCAAAGCGACGCTCCTGGGGCTGCTGCCGGAGGGAGCTGGCACACTCACTAGCCACCAATTTGTCCGCTACGCACCGGATTGGCTGCGAGGCCCTTCGTCTCGTACGCCACCGGTCGACGGCAACCCGGTCACTTGCCATGACGCGGGCTGCGCGAACGCGGGCTGCCACCAGTGTTACCCGCGCCCTGCTCACAGCGGACGAGTACTCCACCTTCACGTCCCGGCGGGATTGAACGAGGACGATTCAACGACCACGTCCTCCGCATCAGTGCCGAGCGCGCAGCGGTTGGGTACTCCATGCCGAAGCGTGGAATCCCTCTTGCATCGCGGACATTCACATGCGGACGCGGACAGGGGTCGACCTGGTCACCGAGCCCCCTCGTGACCAGATCGACCTCTCAGAAGAGCGAGGCCCCCCTTGCTCCCCTGCCCTGCCTCGATCCAAACACTATGGGAATAGTCAGCACGAGATAAAGGAACGGTAAGAAGTCGCGACTGGTGGGGCTAGACACCATAGATGCCCGATTCATTCACCCCCGCTGTTCCAACTTGTGAGACGGCGTGAGGTGAGTCTGTCAGCGTGGCGGCACCCCCGCCTCGGGAGGCAGGGTTCACTTGAGACGGGGGGCCGCGCCCGAAACTAGTGAGCACCAGTTGGGGCCCGAATGCTGTGTGGCCCGTATCACACGACATACGTGGCCAAAGGGGCGACTCCCCACGGCCGTATCGACGGGTGGACGCCCGGCGGCCAGACGCACGCCGCGATCAAGCGCATCGACCGCAGTTTGTCCTCGACGTGTTCCCCGAATACGCAATTCACCTTCAAGAGCCACCGCGCGAACCACTCACCAGTCAGTTACTGCTCAGTGGCGGCAGGACCTTCCAGGGCCGCGCTGCCGGTCGTCACTCAAGATCGCTTGGCCGCCACTGTGGCCGCCTACCGGAGGCAGCCTTCCATCACGCTGATCCGGTGCCGACGCGTCATCGACCAATCCGGAGGAGCGGCTAGGCCACGGCCGTGGCCCTGCAGAACGCTCGCCTTAAGGGCATCGCTTCGGCGCCTACACCTCGCTGGCCTGCAAGTGCACTCGAGAGTGCGGCCGGTGACACGTCGCCTCTTCCAAGGGGGGACATCAGGGCGGCGATGCGGCGGTTCGGCTGCACGCCTTCCGGGCGGGGCGTGGGCCCCGGGGGCGACAACGTTGCACCTTCATTTGGCCGCCGCGAAGGGGACGCAAGGCCTGTGGCACGAGGAGGTCGGCGACTTGGGGTACGACGCATCGTTGCAGGTCACGCGGGGTTGTACCCCCGATCGCGGGGCACGTACCCCCTTCTGATTGCCCAAGGAGGGGGATGAGTCCGGGGACGCCTGAGCGAGACCTTCCTGCCGTGTTCACACGGCGGAAGGAACTCGAGATGAGTGTCGCAACACACCTTGGCCTGGCCGACCCCGACGGCGAGGTCCTGGCCCTGGCCGGCCAGCGTTGGTCGCGATGGCAGATGTCCCACGAAGAGTTGGGCGTGGTCGAGGAGCTGGCGGATCTCCCGGCCTGGCTGCGGGCCGCCGACTGGGACGAGGCCGACCGCGTCCTGCTGGCCCTGGCCCAACTGTCGGCGCCGGACGGGGCCGACGACGTCGCCGCGACCACAGCGCTGGCCTGGGTGCTCCTGCCCGGTGCCAGCCTGCTCGCTTTCCGTCTCGGGCGACTAAGCCCTCGGATCGACGAGATCCTCGCCGCCCAGCTGTGGGTTGAGGCGCGCACCTTCCCGTGGCAGCGCGGCCACAAGGTGGCCGCCAACATCCTGATGAACACGCGCAAGGGGGTGATGCGCGACCTCGGGATCGGCGACCTGGGCGACCGCACCATCCCGTTCCCGCCGTCCGCGCAGGTGTGGACCGAGGCCGCCCCCAGCGCCCACCCGGCCGGCCCCACGGCCGAACAGGAGCTGCTGGACATCCTCGAGCTCGCAACCAGCAAGGGTGCCCTGTCCGAGGACGACGGCGAGATGCTGCTCAGCTTGGCCCGGGCGGCTGACGCGGCTTGCCCCGCCCGATCCGGGCGCGGTCACGCAGGCCTGATGGCGCCAGCAGCTTCCGAAGCCGTCGCCGCAGACCGCGGCGTCTCCGCCCGGACCATCCGCCGGCGCGCAGCCCGGTCGGTCTCCGCGCTCCGCACCGTGTGCGGCACTGACGAACGTGCCTCGGCGTGACGCGTCCACCAGCACGCCGCGGGCCGGCTTTGGGCGGCGGGGTGATGACCATGACCGGCGAGACCGAACTCCAACGCCTGATCGCCGTGGGCAACAGCACGGGCGAGGCGCGTGCCGAGTCCGCGGGATGCGTGGACCGGCTGCACCAGGTGCAGGCGGCGCGCGCCGCGCTGGCAGGACTCGACGCCCCCAGCCTGAGCGCCGCCCCCGAGGCCAGCCGGTCGGCGCTGGGGTTGGGGAGCGCCCAGTGACCTCACTGACCACCCACCCGGCGCCCCCGCGACCCGCGGTGAGCGTTGAGGAGCTTCAGCGCGCGTGGCAAGCAGTACAGGCCGGCGACTTCCGCCGTTGCCCGGGCGCCAGCCAGCGGCCGGCCGCACCGGGCAGCCATGAAAGCGGCCAACAGACGTGGGACCCCCACGAGGCCGTGCTACCCGTGATCGGGTGCGCCGGATCGGTCGGCGCAACCACCTTGGCGTTGAGCCTCGCCACCGCTGCCGCCGCGGTCGCGGCGGACATGGTGGGAGGCGCCCGCGTCGTGGAGTGCTGCACGGTGACGGCCTCCGGCCTGGCACCAGCCTCCACCGCAGAGCTGGGCCAGCACCCCACAGGTTGGCTCCAGGGCACCCGAGGCGAGGTCCTCCTCGAGCGCAGCAGCGACATCTTCATCAGCGCCGACGAAATGCCACCACCCACCAACGCGGCGGCGGCGGTCCGGCTGACCGTCCTGGACGTCGGATGGGAGCTGGGACAGCTGCTGGCCAGCCCGAGCTGGCTGTCCGACCGGGTGTGCCACGCCGATCACGTCGTGGCTGTCACCACCGCCACCATTCCCGGCCTGCGGCGCCTGGAGGGGGCACTGGCACTGCTGGCGGGAACACCGGTCCTCGGCGCCGTCCTCGGTCCACCGCGGCGCAGGTGGCCCCGGGGCCTGGAGCACAGCCTCGGGGCCTTGTCCCGCCAGCTCGACCAGCGCGGGGCCATCCACCTGGTCCCGCTTGACCGCGGCCTCGCTGTGCGGGGCCTGGACTCCCAAGCCCTGCCCACCCCGCTACTCACCGCAGCGGACCACCTGCTCCGCTGCGGTGAGTAGCGCCGGAGCCACCCTGAAGGGACAACCGTCATGAAGGCACTCACCCGCCAGCTCGCCACCCTGCCGCAGGTCTGCCCGGTCGCCCCGCCCGGCGCGCAGCGCTACGCCGACCAGCTCATGGGCTACGTCCTGTGGGGCACGATCATCCTGTTCGTGCTCGGCGTCGTTGTCGGCATCGGCGCGATCGTCGCGGGCCGCATCTTCGGCATGCCGCACGCGTCCAAGGCGGGGATCGTCGGCGTGGTCGTCGTCTTCCTGGCGGTGATCGGCTACCTGGTGCTGCCGGGAATCGTGCGCGCCATGACCGGCAGCGGGTGCATCTGATGAGCCGCGCCGGCCAGGACAGCGCCAGCGGCGGGTGGGGACGATCGCGCCTGCTGGCCACCCTCGCGGCCGGGGTCGGCGCGGCGATGCTGTTCGTGGCCGGCCTCGCCCTGGCGCTCTACTACGGCCTGCGGAGCGCGCAGGCGACGTCGACGCCCCATTCGACGACATCGTCGGCGGCTCCGACGCCGGTGGCCACCGGGAGCGGCCAGGCCTACCGCGACCAGGTGGCCGCAGCCCCGATGCTGAAGGTAGCCCCGGACGACGCCAGGCGCGGCGTCCCTGCCGCGGTCGCCGGCCCGGTCATCGACGTGCCGCCGGCCACCGACGTGGGACCGGCGCAGGTGCCGACCGGCTTTCCACACACCGCTGAAGGAGCGGTCGGCCAGCTGGCCGCCATCGAAACGACCGTCCTGCAGGGGATGTCCATTCCCCAGGCGAACCAGGTCTACGAACAGTGGGCGCTACCCGGCGGGGCAGGCGTGGCCGACTGGGCACTGACCAAGAACGTCCAGAACTTCCTCGCCGGCGCGGGGCAGGGGCAGAGCAAGGACCCCACGGTCGCGGTGACCGCGACCCCCGCGGCCGGCCAGGTGAAGGCCACGGACGGGCCCGACTGGGCGCTGGCCTGTGTCCTGCTGGACGTGCGGGCCACCATCACCGTCCAGGCCCGCATCGGCTACGGCTACTGCGAACGCATGCAATGGCACGCCACCCCCGGGACGGTCGGGCACGGTGGACGCTGGATGATCGCGCCCGGCGCTCCGGCCGCGGCCGCACCCTCGACGTGGCCGGGAACCGACATCGCCTTCAAGGCCGGGTGGCGGACCTGGGTTTTCAACGAGCTGGCCAGCAGCGACGAGACGGGCCAGGGCGACAACTCGACCAGCACGGAGTAGCGCCATGGACTTCCTCAACCCCTTCACCTATCTCGGTTCAGCCGCCGGGAAGGTCGTCTCCGACGGGTGGACCGCGGCAATGCTCGGCCTCTGGAACGCCGGGCTCTGGCTGCTGAAGCTGGTCCTGACCATCGTCGACACGTTCACCGTCCCCGACCTGGGCGAGGGTGGCCCCGGCGCGCAGGTGTACCAGATGACCTTCTGGATCGCCGGAGCCCTCATGCTCCTGCTGGCCATGGTCCAGCTGGGTCTGACCGCCGCGCGGCGCGACGGCAAGTCCATGGCGCGGGTCCTCGTCGGGACCGGCCAGTTCGTCATGGTGTGGGCCGGCTGGATCGCGCTGGCGGTGCTGGTCGTCGCCGCCTGCGGAGGACTCACCCGCGCCCTGATGTCCACGCTGCTGCACATCGACCAGTGGGCCCAGTTCGACCCACTCGGCACCCCGATCTCGACCCAGGACATCAGCGACGGCACCGTCGCCACCGTCCTGGGATTCATGGGGATCTTCATGGTGTTCGCCGCGATCGGACACCTGCTGGTCATGCTCACCCGCGCGGGCGCCCTGATGGTGCTGGCCGCGACCACGCCCATCGCCGCCGGGGGCCTGGTCAGCGACGCCGGGCAGAGCTGGTTCTGGAAGAGTCTGCGCTGGTTCATCGCCGCCGCGTTCACACCCGTGGTGATGGTCCTGGTCCTGGGCATCGGGGTGCAGATGACCTCAGGGGTCGCCACCGGAATGACCGACAACCTGCAGAAGGCCATCGGGACCGCCGTGCCCGGCGTGGTCCTGATCTGCATCGGCTGCTTCAGCCCCCTCGCGCTGTTCAAGCTCCTGGCGTTCGTCGACCCCGGCACCAGCTCCGGGTCCGCGCTGCGGGCCGGTCTGGCCGCCCAGGGCGGGCTCAGCGGAGTCCTGGCCGGCCAGGGTCAGGCGCAGGCCGGGTCCTCGGCCGCGTCGAGCGTCGACGCGAACGGCCGCTCCCAGGGTGAGAGCTCCGGGCAGGACTCCACCAGCGCGCGCTTCAGTTCCGGTGCGCGTGGGCTGATGGGCCAGGTCGGGGGCGGGCTCGGGCAAGCCGTCGGCGCGGGCATGGCAGCCATGGAGAGCATCGGGCCGCGCGGGGCGGCCGTGGCTGCCGACGTGACCAACCAGATGGGTGTCGGCCACAACAACTACGTCCCGGACTTCAGCAACACCAAGCAGCGGGCGAGCCACAGGAGCGGCGGCACGCAGGCAGACGACGACAACCCCGAGATCAACGGCTCCAGCCCTAACACCACGCCGGAGCCCGGCATCACCTCCCTCGCACCAGGTGGGGTCCGGACTCCGCCCGGGCCGACACACTCCCCGGGCGCAGGGGCCGGTCCCGGTGGTGGTGCCGGTGGCGCAGGCGCCGCCGGGGGCGAGGCCGTGGGTGCTGCGGCGGCCGTCCCGATCGTCCCGGTCTGATCGATCACCCAAAACCGAAACCCCTTGTTCGAAAAGCAGAGGAGGATCTCATGGCGGTCATCTACAGCGACTACAGCCGGGCCCGGATCGGGTGGTTCTTCGGACTGTCCGGGTGGCAGCTGTCCGTCGTCGCCGGCTCGACGATGCCGGTGTTCTGGTCCATCCAGGCCGGCGCGTGGATCTCGGCGGTGCTGTTTCTGGCGGTCTGGGCCACGATCACCGTGGTCACCGTGACCCCCGTCCGGGGCCGGTCCACCTTCGGCTGGGTGGCCGCGTGTCTGGCGTTCGCCACCGGGGGTCTGGCGGGGTGGACTCGCTTTCGTTCCAAGGCAACCCGAGGGCAGGTGGACCGCCTGCAGGAGGTCGACCTGCCCGGAGCGTTGCACGCCGTGCAGATTCACGATGGGCCGCCGCACGGGGCCTCGTTCTCCCGGGTGGCGATCATCCAGAACCACGCCACCCGAACATGGGCGGTGACCGCGGCCATCGTCCACCCGGGCATCGGGCTGCGCGAGATCGAGGAACGGCAGCGGCAGGGCCGGGGTCTCAGCGAGCTGCTGGACATGGCCTCCCAGACCGGGCTGGTCGACGAGGTACTGGTCCTGGTGCGCACCGTCCCGGAGGACGGCGCCGAACGGGACCAGTGGCTGGCCCGCCACCGCCGGCCCGGCGGTTCCCCGGGGGCCCGGCAGGTCAACGACGAGCTGCAGCAGACCCTCACGCGGGCCAGCGTGCGCACCGAGTCGTTCGTGACGGTCGTCCTCCCCGAGGGACGGCTGGGCAAGGCGGCCAAGGAGTCCGGCGGCGGTCTCGAAGGACGCGCCCGCGTCATCTACGGCGTGCTGGGCGAGATCGAGGCCCAGCTGCGCGGCGGGCTGGGCATGACCAGCGTCGCGTGGCTGACCAGCCCCGAGCTCGCGCTGGCCTCCCGTACCGGGTTCGCCCCAGGAGATCGGGCCGGGGTCATCGACGCCCTCGGCGCCCGCCACAGCGACCCGGCCGTGAACGCCGACGTCCCGTGGGCGATGGCCGGACCGTCCGGGGCCGACCCGGTGGCCCGGCACTACAGCCACGACGCGTGGAACAGCGTCAGCTCCACGATCAAGCTCCCGGTCAAGGGGGCCGCCATGGGTGCGTTGCTTCCGGTGCTGACCCCGACCGAGCCGGGGGAGCGTCGCTCCTTTCTGGTGGCCTACCCGATCCTGAGCCAGTCGGCGGCCGGACGGCAGAGCGCCACCAGCGAGTGGGCCGCCGACATCGGCGAGGAGCTGCGCACCAAGGCGAAGGTGAAACAGAACGCCAAGGCCAGGGACGAGGCCGAGAAGGTGCGCCGGCTGGACACCAAACTTGCCCGCGGCAACTCATTGACCCGCCCGTACGCCGTCTGCACGGTCACCGTCCCCAAAACCGTCAGGGTGTCGGAGTTCGGTCGTCGCCTCGATGCGTCCGTGCGCCGGGCTGGGTTCGCGCCGCTGCGCCTGGACCTGGCCCAGGACGTCGCATTCGCCGCGTCGACCGTCCCGCTGGGCGTCAGCCTCACCCGGAAGGCGGACTAGGCGATGAGCAGACCACCCCACACGCCGCGCCGCCAGGAAGGGGGGCGCACCGTCTCGCGGCTGCTGGCCGACTTCGGCCACGACCTGCCCTCTGTCCCCACGGTGCAGGAAGCCGCCAAGGAGGCGCGGCTGTTCCGGCACGCGTCACGCCGCGGGCCGCGCCGGCCCGGCAGTGGTTGGGCTCCGGCGGCCGCGCCCGTCTCGAGCTGGCGCATGACATCGGACCAGGCGGCGGTGCTCTGGCCGTTCATCTCCACCCCCGGGCTGCCGCCGACCGGCGCCCAGATGGGCATCGACATGCTCTCCGGTGGCGCGTTCTATGCCGACCCCCACGGGTGGGTTCTCGACGACGACGTGCCGGTCACCAACCCCAACGTCTTCAGCTTCGGTAAGCCCGGCCGCGGCAAGTCGGCAACCACCAAGGCGTTCTGTCTGAGGATGACCGACTTCGGCTACCGCATCCTGGTGCTTGGCGACCCCAAGGACGAGTACGAGGGGCTGTGCCGGTTCTTCGGGGTCGAACCATTCGCGATCGGGCACGGCCTGCCAACCCGCATCAACCCCCTGGCCTTCGGGCCCCTGCTCCAGGGCTGGGAGCAGTTGGACGCCGTGCAGGCGCAAGGCCGCGCGGCGGTCGTCTTCGGGCGCTGGCTGACCCTGGTCCGCGGCCTCGTCGGAAGCCAACGGATCGGCGACCAGCGGGTCCCGTTCGGACCCACCGACGAGGTCGTCGCTAAGGCGGCCCTGCAAACCCTCACCGGGTACACCCACGGCCAGTCCCATCTGACAGAGACCACCATCCCCCAGTTGTGGCACCTGCTGGACAACCCGACTCTTGACCTGATCGCCACGTGCCGGTACGCCGACGAGCGCCACTTCCTCGACGACACCAGGCTCCTACGCGACGCCCTCGGCCAGCTCGTCAATGGCGCCCTGGCCGGCCTGTTCGACGCCCACACCACCATCGACGTCGACTGGTCCGCACCGGTCCAGTCCCTGAGCCTGTCCCGGCTCGAACCGCTGGGAGACGAGGCGATCGGGATCGCACTGACCTGCCTCAACTCCTGGGGTCGAGGCATGCGAGAGATGGCAGCACCGGGGGACCTGCGGGTGGTCGTGCGCGACGAGTCGTGGAAGCAGCTGCGGCTAGGGCCGGAGGCGGTCAAGTCCTTCGACGCCGATCTGCGCCTGTCCCGACGTGACGGCGACGTCCAGTTCGCCGTCGCGCACAAGCCCTCCGACCTGCTCTCCGCCGGTGACACCGGCTCCCAGGCCGTCGCCATCGCCAAGGACCTTCTGCACCTGGCCGACGTGAAGATCCTGCACGGCCAGGACCTGGGGGTGGCCCGCGAGCTGGAGAACATGCTCGGACTGGGCCCGATGGCCCGCGACCTGGTCACCGGGTGGGCGATGCAGGGCAAGGGCAGGGCCCTGTGGTGCGTGGGGGAGCAGCACTACAAGGTGCAGACCGTGCTCCACCCGGTCGAGCGGGAGCTCACCTTCACCAACCAGGCCATCGCCGGCGCAGCCTGACCACGGCGGACCGGGGCGAACCCATGAAGAAGATCGCGCTGTTCCTCATCCCCGCCTTGCTGCTGGCGGCCGGGCTGCCTGTGGCCGTTGCCCTGATCGTGATGACGGTGAGCACCCCGGCAGCCGCGCAGCAGCTGCGCACGATCGCCTGCGCCGGCCTCACTCCCGTCACCGGCGCCTGGCGGCCCCCGTTCGCGCAGCCCTACACCGTCGGCCAGCGCGGCTTGGGTCGCGAGTTCCACCCGATCTACAACCAGTGGCGCCCGCACACTGGGCAGGATCTGGTGTCGCAGCCGGGACCTGGGCCGGTGGTGGCGAACGGGGCCGGACAAGTCGTCTTCGCCGGCACCATGGGTGGGTACGGCAACGTCGTCGACGTCCAGCACGTCGACGACACCACTGGGGCGGCGGTGGTCAGCCGCTACGCCCACCTGGCGGCGGTGAGCGTGAGCACCGGCGCCACCGTCGCCGGCGGCCAGCAGCTGGGTGTCGAGGGATCAACTGGCACCAGCACCGGCAACCACCTGCACTTCGAGGTCCGCCTCGGCGGCACGCCGACCGACCCGGTGCCGTGGATGCTGGCCCGCGGCGCCCCCCTCAACGGCCAAGCCGTGAACAGCTGGACACCACCCCCCGGGGAGCCGGTCCAGGAGGGCGGGGTCGGCTTCCGCCTGCCGCCACCCGGCACACCCAGGCAGGCGTCGCTGCGCAGCCCGGCGCAACCGATCCCCGCCCAGATCAAGGCGGCCTACCTCGCGGCCGCGGCCCGGTACAAGATCCCATGGACGCTGCTCGCCGGCCTCGGCATGGAGGAGACCGCCCACGGCCGCAACGCCGGCACCAGCTCCGCCGGCGCGCGAGGCCTCATGCAGTTCGTGCCCGCCACCTGGGCCGCCATGGGTGTCGACGGCGACGGCGACGGCCGCGCGGACATCAGCAACGACGCCGACAGCGCCATGTCGGCCGCGAACTACCTCACCCAGTCCGGTGTCACCAACGGCCCGGCAGGGGTGCGGGCGGCGATCTTCGCCTACAACCACGCCGACTGGTACGTCAACGACGTCCTGTACTACGCCGCGGTGTACGGCAGCGGCAGCGTGCTGGGAAGCAGCACAGAGTGCGGGCCCGGGCAAGGGAACCCGGACCTGCCGCCGCTGACCAGCGACCGCCTGCGAGTCGTCCTCACCTGGGCGACCAGCCGCGTCGGGGACCGGTATGTCATGGGCGCCAATGGACCCAACGCGTGGGACTGCTCCTCGTTCACCCAGAGCGCCTACGTCCAGATCGGCATCACCACCCCCAGAACAGCCCAGGCACAACGCGACTGGCTCGCCGCCGGGAACGGCTTCCGCGTCGACCCCCAGCAGGCCAGGCCCGGCGACCTGATCTTCTACGACTCCTACCTCGGGCCTAACACCATCGGGCACGTCGCCATGGTCTTCGACCCCAGCGCGCAGTCCACCGTGGAGGCGATGGACAGCCGGCACGGTGTCACCTACGGCAGCTACGCCGGGAAGGCGACCACCAAGAACATCTTTCAGATCTGGCGGGTCGGCAACGTCTCCGACCAGCCGTCCCGGGCGGCCGCCTGAGACCCGAACTTTCCCGTCCGTGCGGACGCTTGCGCCGGCATAGCGCCGGCCTGACCACCCAGGACCGCCTCCGGGCATTGGGGTGGCAGGAAGGGAGCAGCCGATGCAGCGAGCACGTCGAACCAACCCCTACCCGTTCACCTGGGAAATCCCCGTAGCGGCAGTCGTCGCCACGGTCCTTCTACTGGTCCTCGGGATCCACGCCGGGCGAGCCTGCGCCAACCTCGTCGCCGGAGCGGGCCTCACCCTGCCCTCCCGGGAGACACTGTTCGACAGCGTTCGCGGAGTGCTCGGTGGCGACGCCGGCGCAGGCCTCACCGGCACAGCCGCCCACCTGGCCCGGCCGACGGCAGTCAGGATGTGGGTCGCCGTAGTCGAGGCGGTGGTCCTCGCCCTGACCGTCTGGGTCGGGAAGGTCAGCTTCGACCGGTGGGGACCCGGTCGAATCCAAGGGATGGCTTCGCGGGAGGAAGCCGGGCGACTGCTCGGCCGGAGCCGGCTGCGCAAGGTCGGCGCCGTCGTCCGGCCGGATCTCTACGGGAAGGGACGCTGAGGTGGCACTGAGAGGCGGCCGCCGGCGGGCACCCTTCCGGCCCGAACAGGTTGGGTGGCGACTGGGCAAAGGCCAGGAGCCGCGCGGGGGGCAGCAGTGGGTGCCGTGGGACCGCACCGCTGGTGTGATCGGGCCGCAGGGCAGCGGCAAGACCCTGGACCTGCTCATCCCCGCTCTGCTGCGAGCCCCCGGAGCGGCCCTGGTGACGCTCACCAAGGTCGACGACCTGCTGCTGAGCTTCACCTCGAGGCAGGCGCCACGGGCCGGCGAGGACGAGGATCGACCGTGCGTGATGCTCGACCCGTTCGGGCTGGCGATCGGGCTCCCGGAGCTGGTCTGGGATCCGATCGACGGCTGTGTCGACCCTATGGTCGCCGAGCGGCGCGCCAAGGCCTTCACCGCGGGCACCGTCAAGGGGGCCGTCACCGGTGGGCATGGTGACGATGCTGCCCGGTTCTACGCCGCCGAAGCCGCCAAGGTCATCCAGGCCTACTTCCACGCCGCGGCGCTGACCGGACGCGACCTCGAGGACGTGCTCCGCTGGGTGGCCAACCCGCTCAGCGCCACCGACCCCGCCGAGATCCTTCGCGAACACCCCCACGCCGCACCGTTCTGGCACGGGCTGCTCCACGGGGCGCTGCACGGCGACGACCGGACCGCCGGCAACACGGTCACCACGGTGCAGCAGGCGCTCAGCCTGTTCTTCCAAGAACCGATCCGGCGACGGTGCGTCCCCGGCCAGGGGCGCCCCGCCACCGACATCGCCGACGTGATCCGCCGGGGCGGCACCATCTACCTGCTCGGTCGGGAGGACCCGTATGCCAGCGCCTCACCGCTGATGACCGCCGTGGCGGAACATGTCCTGGACACCGCACTGGTCGCAGCCAACACGTCGCGGTGGGGTCGGCTGTGCCCACCCATGCTGGCCTGTCTCGACGAGCTGCCCTCCACGGCGCCGTTGCCCACGCTACGCACCCGGATGGCGAACGAGCGCGCCCTTGGCATCTCCTTCATCTGGGCAGCGCAGACCCGGCCGCAGCTGTCCACGATCTTCGGGGACCAGGAGGCCCGCACACTGCTCGGCCTGACGAACAACTTGATCCTGTTCGGCGGCTCCAAGGATGTCGCGTTCAACCAGGAGATCTCCGACCTGCTGGGTCCGGTGCGGATCTCGAGGACCAGCTGGCAGACCGGCCAGATGGGCGGCCGCACCACCACCGCGGAAGACATCCCCATCCTCACCGCCGCCGAGGTCCGGCAACTCAAGGAACGCCACGCCCTGGTCGTGTCGGAGAACGGCAAACCGATGATCGCCCGACTCACCCGATGCATCGACGGAAGGGCCGGCCGCCACCTCCTGGCGCAGCAGGAGCGCGCGAGAGCCCTGCTCGGGCAGAGCAGCCACGCCACCAGAGTGTCGGCCGACGCCCGCCGCACCGCTGCGATCGTGGAGGCCCGCCGACGAGGCCTGTCCAACGACGCAGCTTGGACAAGGGGCCCATGATGAAGCCGATGAGGATGCAGGACCCGGGGCCGGGTCCGATGGTGGCCACGTTCCCGCACCCGGGACGTCAGCTCGAGCAGGCGTACCGGGAGCTCGACCTCGCACTCAACGGGACCGATGAGCAGCGCAAGGCGTTGGGACGCCTCACAATGCTCCCTCGGCCCTGGGACCCAGACAGCCTCACCCGTCCGCAGCTGCGCCGCGAGCTGTGGGACTGGCTTGAGGCCTTCACGATCTGGCTCAACAGCGAGTACGTCTGGGACGTGGCTGGCGTCGTCCCCCACTGTTGGCCGCAGCACCCGCACCTGGTGCGTGAACTAGCCGTGCTGGCCGACCAACGTCGACGAGCCGCGCTGGCGTTCGGAAGCGACGCCCTCGAGGAGTGGCACCGCTACGCCCTCCCCGCGTTCGTCGACCGGATGCGTCAGCGGATCAAGGACCACTGCGAAGACGGACACCAGCAGTGGCCAGCCAAAGGCCGCCACTCGCGCCACCTCGCAGAGCCTGCCACGACCCAGCGCGCGCATGCATTCGACCAAGATGCCGCACACCACCGCCCGCGGTCGGCCAGCAACGAAAGCACGCCACCACGGCTCCGGGTCGTCGACGGCCAGACCATCGACACCGGCACTGGCGAGATCGTCGACTATTAGCAGCATCCTGCTCGCGCTCTGGAAATGGAGCGGACCGCGGCGGCCCTTCCTCGACTGGATTCGCAACCGGCCATCAGATGGAGAACGTCCGGTCAGTCAGAGATCGGTGGGCGGGTTATGGCGGCGTAATGCCGCTGCTCTGCCTCACCCATCAGCCTGCTTGCCTCACGGGCTACTGAGCCGTGTCGTATGCCTTCAGAACATCCGCGCTGATCCGGCCACGGTCGCTCACCTGATGACCATTGTTCTTCGCCCAATCCCGCACCGACGCAAGATCAGTACGTGACTTTGCTCGCGATGACGAGCGAACTGTCTTGCCACGACGGCTCCCCCGGCTTTGCTCAGTCGCCTTCGCGATGTAAGGCTTGAGCGCCTTCTCCAGGGCGGCGCGGTTCTTCGCACTCAGGTCGATCACCCAGCTCCTGCCGTCAAGGCTGAACGAGACCTCTTTCGCGTTGGTCGAACCGTCGAGGTCATCGGTGATGGTTACCGTCGTCTGCTTGGCCATGAAGAGAATGATTGCGCCTATAGGCTGAGATTGCTAATCAACCACGAATGACTGCTGCCGTATTCGGCGTTTCGTATTGCCATCGAGAGGCCACCACGGCGTCCGCTCCAAGCAGGACTAATTACCACGATCCGTGCCAACGATGCTGTCGCAGTTGTCCAAGGCGCTCCTCGGCCGGGCATAGCCGTAAGGCGGCCGGAGTGACGCACCGCCGTGCTGCCGTCGTTAAGGACGGTCGAATCCCGGTCGAGGGCTGGAAGCCCCTGGTCATTCGCGCGAGGTGGGCCTCGACGCACTCCATGCCCTCTGGGGTTCAGCGTTTACCCGCTCGTCAATGTCTTGGATTTCCCGCCGTCAGCCCTCGCGTGACAACCATGGGCAACGGACCAGCAATCTCACTCGCTTCCATCCGGGCCGCACCCGGGCGGGTCCAACCGGTCCCGACGGTCACTGGCCTACAGGGTGGTGATGAGACCTCCGTCGATGGTGAAGTTGGCCCCGGTGATGTTCGCTGCGCGTTCGCTGGCAAGGAACACGACCAGGTCGGCGACTTCTGTGGGGCGGGTGAATCGTCCGGTCGCTGCCGCACTGGCGGCTGACGCGGCGACGTCGTCCGGGTTGCTGCCGGTGGCTTTGGCGACGGTGTGCGCGACTCCTGTTGAGCCCAACCAGAGGTCTGTGGCGACTGGGCCGGGGCTGATCGTGTTGACGCGGATGCCGCGCGGGCCGACCTCCTTGCTCAGGGCTTTGCAGAAGTTGGTCAGGGCTGCCTTGGCGGCGCCGTAGTCGAGCACGAGCGGGTCGGGTAGGAACGCGTTCACCGAGCTGGTGGTCACGATGGACCCGCCATCCTGGCCCAACATCAGCGGAAGGGCGCTGCGGGTGGTGCGCACGGCCGCGAGCAGGTTCAACGTCAGCGACGCCCACCACTGGTCGTCCGTGATCGTAAGAAACCCGTCTGGGTGTGGGGTGACGGCACCGACGTTGTTGACCAAGATGTCTAGCCGCCCGAGGTCGGCGGCCGCGTCGACCAGCGCCTGCGGGCCCTGCGGGGTGGACAGGTCCACACTGACCGGTCGGACCCGTCCGCTGGCGGCGAGCTCGTCAAGCTCGGCCGTGGCGTCCCGGGCGCCAGCGACCACGAACGCGCCCTCGGCGGCCAGCGCGGTCGCGATGGCCAGCCCGATGCCCTTGCTGGCGCCGGTGACGACGGCGACCTTGCCGTTCAGTTCGAGGTCCACGGCTTACAGGCCGTTCGTCTTGAGCCAGTCCAAGACCGCATTGGCCACCTCGCGCCAACCGGGGTCGATGGTCAGCGAGTGCCCGCGGCCTTCAAACTGCTTGAGCTCGGTGACCGCGGCCGAGTCCCGGTACTGCTTGAGGGTGGAGCGGGTCACCACGTCCGGCACGGTGTGGTCGGCGGTCCCGGACACGAGCAGCAGGGGCCCTCGGGTCTGGTTCGCGGTGTCGACCGCAGCCTGCGAGTGCATCACGAAGTTCGCGGCGGCGGCCTGGAACAGTGGGCGCGCCGGCGACGGGACGGTCCACCGCTCGTACAGGGCATCGGACTCCTCCTCGCTGAGCGCGTTTCCGAACCCGAACCGGAACTCCTTGGCTGTCAACGAGACCGCCTTGTGCAGGTTGGTGGGGTTGCCGAGGCCGGGCAGGCCGGCGCGCAGCTGTGCCAGCGGCAGCGGCAGCACGCCCTTGATCTGAGCCGGGTCGATCGCGACGGCGCCGGCACCGATGCCTTCACCGAGCAGCTTCTCGACGATGAGACCGCCGAACGAGTGCCCCACCAGGACCGGGACCTCGTCCAGGTCGGCGATGAGGTTCGCGAAGTGCGCCGTGGCCGCGTCGATGGTGGTGTCGGCGACCAGCTCCGGGTGGTTGCGGGCCTCTTCGACGGTGTCGGGCTCGCCGGGCCACCCGGGCGCGATGGGCTGGTACCCGTTGTCGCGGAACAGGTCCATCCACGGCGTCCAGCTGGTCGCGTGCAGCCACAGTCCGTGGATGAAGACGACAGGGCGGGCGGTCATGACGTCGCCGCCATGGACGTCGCGACCTGCTCGATGAGCTTGGCGAACCGGGCGGAGTAGTGGGTGAACCCGCCCGCGTGGCTGGCGTCGTCGAAGGTCACGGTGGTCGATCTCGCGCGAGCGGCCATGGCCCGCTGAAGCGCCGGGTCGATGATGCGGTCGGCGCCGGAGATGGCGTACCAGGATGGGATGGTCGCCCATGCCGGGGGGCCGGAGGGGGTGAACAGGACGCCGAGGTTGACCGGCTTCTGGGCGGCGGCCATGCGTGCGGCCAGCTTGGGGTTGAGGTCCTGGGCGAAGTCGGCGCGGAAGAACGCGGGGTCGATGATGGCTGAACCGGTCGCGTCGATGAGCAGGTGGCCCGGTGGGAACGGTGGCGCGAGGAACGCTGGTGGTGTGTACCCCTGCGACAGGCTGCCGATGGACTCTCCCTGTGCGGGCAGGTATGCGGCGGTGAGCCCCAGCGCGGTGACGTCGGTGCGGCCGCTGGCCGCGTTGGACACGACCACTCCGCCGTAGGAGTGCGCGACCAGGACCTTGGGGCCGGGGATGGCGTCAAGGGTGGCCGCCACGATCTGGGCGTCGGCGGCGATCATTTGCAGCCCGAGCGCCGGGGCGGCCGTGGCGTACCCGTCCTTGCGCAGGGACGCGTTGACCTCGTTCCACGCGGTCGGGTCGGCGAACGCGCCGTGGACCAGGACGATGGTCGGTGCCGTGGATCCGGCGCTTCTGGCGGCGGTTGTCGCCGCGGAGGTGGCCTGGGCGGGCATGGCCGCCGCGGCGAGTGCTGCGATGGCGGCCGCGGCGACAAGCAGGCCACGTCGACGTCGCGGGTTTCGGTGGACGTTCATGGTTACCTCTCGGGTTGTGTGGTGGGTTGGTCAGGGGTTCGGGTGGGGGGTGGGCCGTGGTCGCGGTAGCGCTGCTGACGCCACGGGTCGCCGTAGGGGTGCAGGCCGAGGGTGGCCGGGGTGCCGGGGATGTTGTGGTCGGTCAGGGCGATGCTGGTCAGCCACTTCACGCTCTGGTGCAGGTACAGGTGCGGCACCAGGAGCCGGGCCGGTGCCCCGTGCGCCGGGCTGAGCGGGCGCCCGGCATGCCGCAGCGCGACCCAGGTGGGCATCTCGAGCAGGTCGTCCAGTGGCAGGCAGGCGTGGTACCCGTCGGCCCCCGTCGCGACGGCATACGACGCCGACATGTCCAGTCCGGACATCAGCAGCCGCACCGGCACCCCCACCCAGCTGCTGGCGACTAGCGACCATCCTTGGACGCAGTGCACGTCCGTCTCGAGCGGCACTTGGGGCAGCGCGCTCAGCGAGGCCCAGTCCCATGCGGCCAGCTGGCCGCGTTCGGTGGTGAGGGTGAGTGTCCATTTCTCCAGGTCGATGGTCGGGGCTGCGCGCCTGCTGACCGCGGGCAGAGTTGCCACCGGGTGCTGACCGGGTGGAAGGTCCGACCAGCGCTCGGCGCTGCTTTTGGTGCCCTGGTGCTGAGGTGGTGCTTCGCCGTCGGAGTGGCCGTGGGGGCCGGGCATGCCAGCCACGAAACACCCACACGATGGCCCGCGTCCAAGACCCGTTGGGGCCCGACTGATAACCGCGAACGCTGCCCTCATCCGGCCGCCGGGTCTACCGTTAAGGACACGTGCGGGGCGAACTAGGAGGCCCGCTCGGAGGCTGGCGGTAATCCGGATGGACTTTGACCTACGGCTTGTTCGCTACTTCGTCGCGGTCGCCGACGAGCTCCACTTCGGGCGAGCCGCCGCAAACCTGTACATCAGTCAACCGGCCCTCTCCAAGCAGATCCGCAAGCTCGAGGAGCAAGTCGGGACGCCCCTGCTGGTGCGCGACACCCGTCACGTCACCCTCACCGCGCGCGGACAGCGGTTCCTCGACGACGCCCGCCAGCTGCTCGCCATCGCGGCGAGCATGGCCCAACCACCACGGGGCGACGTGGTGCGCATCGCGCACATCTTCGAGCTCGACACCAGCCGACTGGTCGCCGACGAGTTCCTCCGGGCGCACCCCGACGTCGAAGTTCTCGAACACACCATGGACAGCATCAGCCAGCTCGAGGCGCTCCTGGCGAACCGCCTGGACGTGGCCATCCTGCGCGTCACGCCCCATATGCTCGCCCAGCACCCGACCGGATGGCGACACCAGCCGCTACGACTGGAACCCCTGGTGCTCGTCGGCGCCCCAGGCGACGTGCCCCGGCACACGGCGTCCATGCACGAGCGCCCACTGCACGTGTTCGGTGACCCACCCGAGTCAGGGCAGTACAACGCGCACGGACAGTACCTGACCGCGTTCGAGGAGCACTTCGGCATCACCATGCGCTGGCTGGGCACTCCGGGCGCGTTCAGCCACTGCCTTGTCCACGTATCGCGCGCAACCCCCGGCGCCCGCTACCTGGAGTTCCGCAGCTACGCCGACCGGTACGCCGGCATCGGGCTGCCCGTGTACCAGCCCCAGGAGGCCCAACCCGTCTACCCGTGGTCCCTCGCCTGGCGTGACCCGGACCCATCACCAGCCACGCACGCATTGCTGAGCAGCGCGCTCGACACCTCTCGAAGCAACCATTGGCTCACCCAAGACACAGCCCCCGGTGCCCACATCTGGCTGCCCACAGGCGAGCCGCTTGACGCCCCGCTGAAGGACGCGCCCGTCCCAGCGACAAACTAGCCGACGGCTCGCTGGTGACGCCCCAGCCCAAACCGACCGGCGGCGCAATGACGCACCGTGAGGGCCCGGACACAGGGGCGGCGCGACGGCAGGCGATGCTCCGCATGGCATCCTCAACTGAGTTGCCAACCGGGCCGCCAGGCGCGCGCCGCCCTGTGGGCGAGTGTTGATCCCTGGCCGGGAGGCGTGGGGCTACGGCGTCTGGCATTGACTGTTTCGCAATGCCCGCCTCTACGACGCCGTGACGGGACAGTCCCTGCCGGGTCAGGGCAATGAAGAGCCGATGCGCGGCCCTCTCCAGCTCTTTTCGGGGTATGTGCGTGCGTGGTTGACTCGCGGACTATCGGGCGGCGCACGGGCCGCCCGAGGTGGGAGGGGTCGTGGACAAGGATCTCAGGCAGATCTTCGAGGACGAGTTTGCGAAGGCTCCCTCGGAGATCGAAGAGCAGGCTGCGCTCGCTGCTCTCGGCGATGAGTACCCCTTCGGACTTGAGACATACAGCTGGGTCTCGCGAACTGAGCTCCGCCATGCTGCCGAGGTCCTGAGCCAAGTTGATGGTCCGATTGCCGATGTCGGGTGCGGCCGGGGAGGTCCGGGCCTGTGGGTCGCGGGAGTTCTCGGTGCACCGTTGGTCGGTATCGACATCGCCGAGTCGGCGTTGGTGCGGGCTCGTGCTCTTGCAGAGCGGCTAGGCGTGGAGGCTGAGTTCAGCCTGGGGTCGTTCGAGGAGACCGGGCTGGCAGCTTCCTCGGTCGGGGCGGTGCTTACCTTCGACGCCTTCCTGTTCACCCCTGACAAGCTTGCGGCGTTTGTGGAGCTCGCACGTGTGCTGCGGCCGGGTGGGCGGCTGGTGATGACGTCGTGGGACTACCACTCCCAGCCAGATAACCGGCCGCCGCAGGTGCCCGACCATCGGCCCCTGGCCGAAGCAGCCGGGTTGAAGGTGTTGGCCTATGAGGACACCAAAGACTGGTACCGCCGCTGTGTCGCGTTCGCGGACTTCCTCCTCGAGCGGGCCGACGATCTCGCGCGGGAGGCGGATGCGCCGGTTGTAGAGGTGCGCGCAGGGATCAGCGAGATGCGCGCGACCTTCGAGTGCATGACAAGACGTTTTCGCCTGGTGGCGCAGCGGCCCATCATGTGAGCGTGAGCCATGCTGAAGGCTGCCGACATGGGGTAACACACGCGGCTACTAGACGATTCACGTAGGGCCGGTGTCTGGCCAGACTCGGTCCAGGTGATCGGCGGGTAGCTCTCCATGCGGCTGCCCACCGGCTGAATTGGTGTGGCTCACTATCGGTCTGCGGCCCGCCGGTCACCGTGACGAGGCGTGGCTCAAGAAGGGACTGCCCTGCTCGTAGTAGCAATGCCCACCTCGCCGTCCACACCGGCACAAGAACAGGCGGGAGCAGCACATGCATCAGGTGGAGCACGTCATCATCGGGGTCGATCCGCACAAGCTGTCGGCCACCATCGAGGTCGTCGACCAACGGGAGAAGTTGCTGGGCTCGGGACGGTTCACGACCGACCGGGCCGGCTATGCCGCGATGCTGACCTACGCGAAGGCGTGGCCTGACCGGACCTGGGCCGTCGAAGGCAGCAACGGGGCCGGTCGCCCGTTGGCGCAGCGACTCCTCGAAGACGGCGAACGGGTCGTCGACGTCCCGGCCAAACTCGCCGCCAGGGTGCGGCTGTTCGACACCGGCCACAACCGCAAGACCGACGCCCGTGACGCGCACTCGATCGCGGTCGTCGCGGTCCGCACCACGACCCTGCGGGTGCTGCAGCTCGACGGCGAGCTCGAAGCCCTGCGGATGCTCACCGACCGCCGTGAGGCACTGACCCGGCGCCGGGTCCAAACCGTTGACCGACTCCAGGCATTGCTGGCCGAACTCCTTCCAGGACAAGCCAAACGCGACATCACCACCGGCCAGGCCAAGGCCATGCTGGCCACCGTCCGCCCGCGTGACATCGCCGGGAGGACCCGCCGCCGGATTGCGGTCGAGGAGCTGGCCGAGCTGATAGCGGTCGAAGCCAAGATCAAGAAGGCCACCGCCGAGCTCAAGACCATCGTCCTCGCCCGCGGCTCACACCTGATGGACCTGCACGGTGTCGGACCCGTCGTCGCAGCCCGGGTCCTGGCCGACGTCGGGGACGTCGCCCGGTTCGCCGACCGCAACCGGTTCGCGTCCTGGACCGGCACCGCGCCCCTGGACGCCTCCTCCGGAGAGCAGAGCAGGCATCGGCTCTCCCGGGCCGGCGACCGCCGCGTGAACCACATGATCCACATCGCCGCCATCAGCCAGCTCCGCCTCGACACCGAAGGCCGGGCCTACTACTCGCGCAAGCGCGCCGAGGGCAAGCGACCACTCGAAGCCATCCGCTGCCTCAAACGCCGCATCTCCGACGCCATCTTCCGACAGCTGGTCGCCGACGCCGCGGCGGCCCAGCGACCAGACATCGAAGCGGGTCCGGGAGGGCACCGCGAGGCGACTCAAGAATCCAGCGCGGCCGGCTCACACCCGCACACCGGCACTTCGGATCAGCCACTTCCCGGACCCGCACCAACGACGCTACGCCGCCCACTCACGCCACGGAAGAGACAACTCGACCCGATCAGTTGACAACAGAAGGGAGCCGGTATGACGCACGGTGGATGACTTGCTAGGTCACGGCCGAGACACGGCCACTAGCGCACGTCCGAGCAGCGGAAGGCCCTGGACGCTCTGCGTCCTTCGGTGGGCATGAGGCATCTTCCTAGAGGCCGCCGCCCACCGAGACAGAGTGCAAGCAGGACAGCCAAACCCGTATTTGACCCACGCCCCGCCCCGTGAAGCGCTTCCGTCCTTCCCCGATACTGGACTATGCCTTGGCGCACTAACTACCAGATGAGCCAGAAATTCGAGGTTCTCAAAGCTAATCCGAACGCGGCCTCCCGGGGTCTGGGACTCGAGTTGTTCCTGGCAGAACTATTCGGCCGTGAACACTTCCGTGTCGAGCCAGATTTCGTCGCTCACGGCCGCCAGATCGACCTATTCGTCGTGCGTGGAGACCTACACCTGCTGGTTGAGGCGAAATGGACGAAGAAGCGGTCCCAACACGAAGTCATTGATGAGATGCGAGCCCGACTGGAGACTGCTCCGCCTGGCGTGGTCGGCCTTGTTGTGAGCATGTCAGGGTTCTCAGCCACCGTCATCGAGCGCGTTGGGCGTTCGGCCAAGCGTCCAATCCTGCTGATGGATGGTCACGAAGTCGAGAAGGTTGTCACACTGGGCGGAGGCATCCACTCGCTCATTCAGGGCAAATTGGATCGCCTGCGCCGGGAACGGATCGCCGCGGTCGGACCGTCGTCCTCCTCCACACCCGTCTGGCTGGGCGAGTTGCCTGAGGCAGGATTGAAACTCGTCGACCCTGATGGTCGCGAGCACGCATGGTGGGAATCAGAGGGCGACTTCTCGCAGGTGGTTAGTTCGCTCATCACCCCCGACCCGATCTGGGCGCGTGAAGGCGGCATTCGCCTCGACATGGTGCTGGGCGTGAGAGATGCGGCCGACTTGATCGAACTCCTGAGGAAGCTGGCGCAGCTTGGCTGGATCTCGGCCGAAGGTGCATGGCGCATCGAGCAATCGGGCATCGTCTGGAGTGGCCTGGGCCCAGCAGAGTTCGGCCGCCAGCTCACCGACTGGGAGCCACGCTACGAGGGTAGGAGGAGGCTGCATCACAGCGAGCTGGCGCTCTACGTCGACGAGTCGGACGACGGGATGCTCAGGATCAGCGCAGATCTCTCCGCGACTTCCGCCCGCATG
This sequence comes from Intrasporangiaceae bacterium, assembly GCA_021324575.1. Taxonomy (GTDB): domain Bacteria; phylum Actinomycetota; class Actinomycetes; order Actinomycetales; family Dermatophilaceae; genus Nostocoides. Next base: position 46,533 of record JAJPIW010000013.1, read on the forward strand.
GTGCGATGGTGCGAGCTTTCATTCATGCTCCCTGGGATTCCTCTAGACACCACGCCCTTCCAAGCGCTAGCGGCAGAACTCTCAGTGATGAACACCCCTTCGTTTCAACTCCTTGGAGACGATCCCGTACGAAGAGCACGCCTCGGGGGCCCAGACAGACCGATGCACGCAAGGCCCTTGGCGTACTTGGTCCGGAATGGGTCCTTGCTCGATGGCGTCGACGAATCCGTGCGCTGGGTGGAAGGAATCGTCGTTGCGGACTCGTTCTTTCGAGCATCGGAGGAAGGCGTCTCCGAGGTTTTGCCACCCCGAGTGGACCTCGGTCACGCGTTCGTCCAACTTCGGCAGCATCACCATTTCGGAGATGACGTGACCCACGATCTGTTGTGGACCACGTTGGTCGAAGGGGCATACGCGAGCGCGTTGCACGTGATGGGTGACTGGCAAGAAGGATCGCAATAGCCGCGGAAGGTGCCCTTGCGGCGAAATGACGCGACGGGATATTGGCGTCCTGGGCGGTTAAGAGCCCTCTGACGTCCGTTCAGCGGTCTCGAGGGGTGGGGCCACCTTTCGTCCAAGCCCGTTTCGTTGTCGACCATGGCGGGGATGCGCCACACGTGCCGCCCTTCTTTCCTTGTGAAACGATGCCGGAATGCCCCCGGCCGCAGAGGACCTTGGTCAGCCGCTAGGTGTCGTGTTTGATACCAACCTGTGGCGCCAGGGTTCCCTAGATATCGCGAAGTTGAAGTGGCACGCGGAACGGCTCCAGAAGGTGGGGATTGAGGTCTGGATCCCTACGCAGGTCTTCCTAGAGTGGGTTGACCACGCACGCCGGGACGCGGAGGCGTACGCCTCCCTCGTAAGGCGCCTCGGGGCTAGCGGGATTGTGCCCGAGCTTCCTAACCTGCAACGAGACGCGGGTGAGATCCGGCGGCAGATGGCACTGGTGCTGGGCGAGATTCCGAACGTACGCGTACTTCCGATGGATGGCGCGAGTGCCATTGAAGCGATCGTTGACCAGATTCTCGGCAGCGGCTCCGGGTCGACAAAGTCCGGAGTCAAGACTGGCTCGGCGGACTCCTCCCTCATTCGGGATGGACTGAAAGCGGCTCAAGACGATCCGTCGGGCGTCGTCTTTGTAACCGAGAACGTGAAGGACTTCAACAAAGCATCCAAGGCAATGGGCGTTTCCCTCAGGGTAACGAGCGAGTACAAGCTGTACAGCGAAGCCCTTAGCCTTCGGGAACCGTCGAGTGCCGGCGAGCCCTCAGGTGCGCCGCACGTTGACGGCCTCCCGACCATCGAAGAGGTGGCCTCCATGGTCAGGGAGTACATGGAATCGGAGAGGCAGGCGGTCTTGGATAGCGACGACGGCCATTCCCCGCCCCTATACAGCTGGCTCGCTCTAGACGGGCCCGAACTGTACGACGTCGATGTCGACGCGCCGGACGGTTTCGAGGTGACCGACGTCGACGTGAGGCCCGAGCCGCGGCTGGAGTCCATAGAAGATGTGGACATCCTTTCGGCCGAACAGCATGAGGACGATGGAGGAGAGCCAACGGCCGGCTACTCCTTGGTTGCCGACTTCGTTGCCGGGCTGCGAGGTGACTTGACTGTTCACGGCTACTACCTCGACAACAACGGCCAGGTGCAGAACGACGCAGTGGACGTCTACGACGTGTTGCTCACAGCGCCATTCTCAGTGGAGATTGAGTCCGGTGAGGTTAAGTCGTTGTATGCATCAGGTCGTGCCTACGCGGAAGACGGATAAGGGGCAGGTCCTCCTCCTATGCGACACCGAAGGGACACCATGCGGCTCCCCGTGACGTGAGGGCAGGGCCGCGCGGCAGCTGGTCGGCGTCGTCGCCGATCGAGAGCGGCTGGCGCCTGACCGTCCGGGTGGGGACGGCTTTCGCCGCGAGCAGGCTCGATCGGCCATCCGGCGGCCGCGAGGACGTTCGGCCAAACACTTGATGCAATGCGCGTTGGTCTGAGCATTCGTCTCACACTGGTGGCAAGATGCCCGGTCACGGGCCTGCGGGGAGATGGGGAAACATGAAATGCATCAGGGTCGAGTTCAACGGGTATAGGCGGCTCCTGGCTGCAAGCTGCAACTTGGACGACAGACTGATCGCGTTTGTAGGGCCGAACGAAGCGGGCAAGTCCACCGTGCTTCGAGGCCTCGCATGGCTGGACCTCCCGGGTGATGCCCCCCTTCCGGCTGGATCGGCGAGCCGCGGCCAACACGTCAGCGAGCGCCTGGACAAGGACGCAATCGTCTCGACCAAGTTTCGCCTGGAGTCAGACGATTGGGATGCCCTTCAAGGCGTGGCTTTCGAGCGTACGCAGAAGGCGTATACGTACTCCCTGCTCAGACGGCGCGACGGATCCCGGATTCACGCCTTAAACCCTAGCCTCGTGCGTGAACAGGAGCCCTTCAGCGCTGCCAAGCGAGCTCTAGGGCGTGCGCCCAAGGCGCTCGAGAATGCGCTCCAGGCCGCTGACGAGGCGTTTGAAGACGAGGCTGAGAACGACGGGTCACCTGAGCGAACGCTGCACGACATATGCATTTCACTGCTTGATCAGCCGGACAGGGCAGCGGAAGGCGATGAGGTCGAAGCCCTTCGCAGATTCGCGCGTTGGCTGCTTAAGACGGGAGAGGATCTCGCCAAGCCTTCTCTCGTTTCCGCAGGCCAATCCATCAACGAGGTGGCGAGCATTCTCGCGAAACCTCACCCGAACGCTGAAGCCCTCGCGATTCTGGATAAACGCCGCCCCCGTTTTCGGGAGTTTGACTCGGCAGATCGCGAACTGGAAAACGAAATCGATGTCACTGGCGAAGGCGCTTCCCCCTCAGTCCCATTCAGTCGCGTGCTCGACCTAGCTTCCACCGACGTTGACTACCTCAGGAGGATCTGGCCCGACGAGGGCGCGAGGGACACGCACCTCAGCGACTGCAACAGGACTCTTAACGACTTCTTCAGGAAGGCGTGGACACAGTCGAACTTGAGCATTCATCTCAAGGCTGAGCTGAACTTGCTCAAACTTCAGGTCACCATTGCGGAAGGAGGCAAGACCTACTACTCGACGTTCGGAGAGAGGAGCGACGGCCTCAAGGCGTTCGTCGCCCTGGTCGGCTTTCTCCACTCGCTACCTGACACTCGGCCGCCGATCCTTCTCATCGACGAGGCAGAAACCCATCTGCACTTAGATGCGCAAGCCGATCTCATCCAAGTGTTGCAAGATCGTGTGGCCGCGACTCAAGTCTTCTATACGACGCATTCTCCCGGATGTCTGCCGCTCGACCTGGGGAGGGGGCTTAGGTTCGTTGAGCCGACAGACCAGCACTACTCCAGCACTCTCAGTCATGACTTCTGGAGTACAAAACATCCCGGCTTTTCCGCTGTCCTATTTAAGATGGGAGCAAGCGCTTTCGCCTTCTCTGCGCTGCGAAATGCAGTTCTCGCCGAAGGGCCGGGTGACATGGTCCTACTACCCAGACTCATTCGTGAGGCCACGGGAAAGGAAACGCTCCCGTATCAGGTGGCGCCACGTATGACTGACTTCGACGAGACGACGGTAGGACGTCTGGAAGTGGCTACGAGCGTCGCATACCTGGTCGACGGCGACCGAGGAGGGCGCGATCATCGGAAGGATCTCAAACGAAAGTACAAGGTTCCTGCCGAACTCGTGGTGTCGCACCCTCCCGGCTATGCAGTTGAGGATTACGTCGACCCAGCGTTGGTCATTGATGCCGTCAACGACCTCCGAGTCGATGGCAAGAAGGACTCGCCTGTTTCTCTAGCTGCTCTGCCTGCCGGAGAAACCCTCGGACAGCGAATCGATAAGTGGTTCGCAAACCATCACGTTGACCCACCCGGCAAAGTAGCCGTTGCAACCCGCCTCGTGAACACTGAAGGTCTGAAGCTCCGGACTGGTGCGAAGGCAAGACTTAAGGCACTGCATGCAGAGATCCTCGAGGCGCTCGAACGTCGAACCACCCTTGATTGACATGGCTTCGTTGATGGTTGGGGTGCCCGTCAGATCCCAGACGGGACACACCTAACCGCGTAGGCAACTTCTCGACAAGCAGGACTCTAGTCGCGGCGATTCGGGCGCGGACGAACCCGAACGGATCACCAATTACAAGTCCGTTCGCGGTGCCGTATCGCGAGCCACTTATGCAGGGAAGAGGTTCCGCGAGGCCGGTGTAAGGCGAAAGACGGCCATTTGCCGACGGTGCCGCCCATTCTGGGCGATAGGACAAGGGCGGGCTGGCGAGCCGCCCTCAGTGATCAAGAGGCGAAGGCACGTTTGCCCCATTTGCAGCGTGTCACCTGCGGGTTTGTGCCATCGTCGTTTCGCGTCCTGACGAGCCGGCAGGCACCTAGGCGCGTTCGGTTGGGCAGGGTAGTGGAGGCATTCATGGGTGGGGTGACATCGTCGCGCAGCGGCGACCGAGGTTTGACGCGGCAGGCGGTTTGGGGCGGCGCCGTTGCTGCTATGTGCCTGGGCACGATCCTGTTGGGCGCCGGGCCGGCGCAAGCTCACCGGGACGGATGCCATCGGTGGCATTCGTGCCCGTCGGACTCTGGGTCATACGTCTGCGGTGACCTGGGTTATGACTCAGAATGCCCTGGCACCACCGAAACGGTTCCCGAGGTCGAGTACGACTTCGACCCGCCCACCTCACCGAGGCTGAGCAAGGTCACTGCGGGGCCGGGTGGCGCAGCGTCCCTGACTGTCCTTGCCGAACGCGGCTCGCGGATCGTCGTGACCGAGGACGAGCGGACCGTGGCGAAAGCGACGGGCACGGGAAAGGCGCAGCGGGTCACGTTCAAGGACTCCGACGGGTCCCACACCTACGCGGCGACGGCCACTGACAGCGCCGGAAACGAAAGCCTCGTATCCGACCCAGTCACCGTCGTGACCGACGCTAAGAAGCCGGCCGTGTCAGGGCTAGCAGCGCCCTCCCCCACCGCCGCCACGGGTTCGATTCCCTTCACGTTCAACAGCGAAGCAGGGGCCACGTACACGCTGACCGTGCCGGGGATGGCGCCCTTGAGCGGGACCGTCGGGACCAGCACCGTTGAACAGATCCTGTGGCTGCGCAACGGCACCTACCCCGCCGTCCTCACCGTCAAAGACACCGTCGGCAACACGGCCACCATCCGACAAACGCTCAAGGTGAACATCGCCGCCCCGACCCTGGCCGCGACCCTGACGTCAGCGGTGAACCAACAGTCCGTCCGCTACACGTTGAAGGGCACGCCCCGCTCGCGCGGAACCATCACATTTGCAGGTCTCCCTCCGGTTCCGTTCAGCGTGGACGACAACGGGGCAGCCAACCTCACCTTCAATGCTGCCGACGGCACGTACCCGGCGGGCAAGGTCACCATGACGGACTTCGCCGGCCGTAACGCCACCATTACCGTGGCCGGGTTCAGCGTCGACACCCTCAAGCCGGCGCTGACACTGCGCTCAGACGCCAACCGCGCCAAGAACGGGACGATGGCCGTCCTGTTCACCGCCGAGGAAGGCGCACGGGTCGTCCTGACAGCCCTTGCCACCACCGACACCGGGGCCAAGTCGCCGCTGACGGCCACAGTGACCGCAACCGGGGCAGAACAGAACTGGACGCCTGCGGTGCCAGCGGGCGACTACAGCATCAGTGCCGCCGCGACCGATCAGGCCGGGAACGTGGCCGAGCTCAAAGACAGTCTGACCGTGGCTGACCCGCTCACCCCGGCCGAGCTCGCCGTCGGTCTACTCCTGCTGCTGCTGCTCGTCGGCGTCATCGCCGGCGCAGCCCTTCTTGCCTGGTTCAACCGGCACCGCATCCAGGCATGGCGGGAGCGTCGGCGTGAGGCCTCAGCCGCCCTCGCACACCAGCGAGCTGTAGCCGCAGCCCAAAACAGCTACAACGCCGCGCTAGCCGCACACCGGGACGCCATGGCCACCTACCACCGCAACCACGCTGCCTGGACCACCCGAGCGCAGCACCTTGACCACTTGGTTGACCTCGCCAAGAACGCGCGCGGGCAAGCCATCCCCGGGTTCGCGCACATCAAGCTGAAGGCTGGCGAGCGCGTGTACACGACCTCGTCCGCATCCCTAGTCGAGGAACGCAGCCGGTCCGGAGCGCCAGTCCTGGTCGAGACGTGCACCGGCACCCTGGTGGTCACCAACACCCGCGTCGTGTTCGACGGACCAAAGAACAGGCAGTGGCTGTTCGACCAGCTGCAGCGCACCGACGCCGGCCCCAGCGGCCTTACCGGCAGCGTCATCATGACCGTGACAAGCCGGAAGTCACGCTCCGGGGTGCGCCCAATGGGCACACCGGCACAGGTAGAAGAGGCACACACGTTGCTCCTGGCTGCGATCGGTGACACAACGGGGCAGCGTGCCGCCCTGGTCGCACAAGTGGACGGGCGACGTGACGCCCATCGCAGGTCTCGACCGCAGCCGCCGCCGGCGCCGCGGGTACCGGCTCTACTGCGCCCGGCACCCGCTTCACCGAACGTCGCTGTCGGCGGCTGACAGCCCGACGGTCGCGCCGCCAGGCATCTGCGACGGGTGCGCCGAGCTCGACGTACGCCGCTAGACCGCTGACGACCCCACGTGGCTGTATGGCCGGCTCACAGCAGGTCTTCGAAGTCGACGGACGCCAGGAGCGCGGCGACCTCAGGTTCCGCAGCCACGTCGATTGGCGACAGCTCCTGTGAGGCTCCGCGCTGCAGAAAGATGCGCTCGCTACTTGCGTCGTTCACGACCCTCACCGCGTCAGCACTCTCCCACTGGACGCCCTCAAGGCGGTCGCGCTCGAAACGAGCTGCCAAGACCGCCTCCGGGCGCAGCGCGCCATACGCGTCTGGGGGCGTCGCCCTAACCGCGACCACACGCGCTGACCGCAGGAACGGCACGACTGCAAATGCCTCCTTGACCGTCACCAGCGCGTGCCCGCACACCAGCAACTTGTACAGATCAGCATGTTCGCGCTTGGTCATCTTCTTCAGTGACAGGTTGCCAGCAGCCGTCGTCGTCGGTTGCCTGTCCGGCAATGTGTCGACCGGCGGGACGACGACAACGAGGGAGACCTCCGACCCGTCGACGCCAATGGCTGCGGCAGCCGCCTCGTTGTCCTCGAACGCTGCAGCGAGCGCTCCTAGGACCGCAACCGGATCCCCCGCCGACAATTGAGCCCAGTGCTGGTCCAAGGCTGCTTGGAAAGCGGCCTGGTCGGATAGGAACGCCGCCTGAGTAGCGGCCATTTCCGCGTCGGCGCCCTGAGCAGCATCAGCCAAGGCGGTCTTGCGTGCCGAGCGGGCAAAGACGCTGGTGCGGGCTTTCGCAGCCTGCACGTGCTTGGCTCGAATGGCTGCCACGTCGATGGCCGGCGGAGCAGGGGCCACCGGATGGGTCGCAGAAGTGAACTGGGCCCGGTGAACGTTCATGATCGCGTCTAACGCGTCAAACAGGGCGCGAGCCTGCTCGAGCTTGTCCGCGGCACGTGACGCCGCCGCGAGCTGGCGGTTCGCGCTCGCCGTCCCCGCACCCGATCGACGACCACCACCGCGACCACCTCCAGCGCTGGTGTAATAGGAAACCGGCCCCACCCCTGTGGAAAAGCCGGTGCGACCGCCGCCAACATGGACTCGTGCGGCACGCGGCCCAATGCTGGTGCGAACACCCCTACTGGAAGCTCGGACCCGAACCCCCGGCGCGATCCGCACGGAAAACCCCACCACTGACCTCCCCGCCGAGCGTCCGACCGGCGCGCCAAATGGTTGGGCCTGCTGATCGTCTTGTCAGGGCAGGCTAGCCCTCCTGGCGCCTAGCTGCCTTGGAATCTGGTCTAAGTAGTGGTGCTCGGAGTTCACCAAACATGCGCTCAACTCGATCATTCGCGAGCAGCATTCTGGGCGAGCTGAGGCGGCGATGTGACACACGTTCAAACGAAGGGTCCGCCATGAGCCATGCTCCAACTATGTAGCCTTCCACCATGGCTATCACAGCAGCGAGACAGCGGAACGCGGTGTCCGAGGGTGCCGCCCTAGGAATCCTGATGTGCGGCCGCGAGCGCGTTCCGTCCGGGGTAGCAATCTCGTTCGCGTTTGAAGGCGCATGGCGAAGGTGGGATGACCCGAACAAGTCTCAGTTCCGTCAGGTCTCTACAGATATCGCCAAAGGATTAAACGGCTACATTGCCCTGACGCACGCTGACGGGGACAAGCATTCGTATCACCTCTACTGGGAACGCGATGGGTCCGACTTCGTCATCCGGGCGTTCGGTGAGTGGCCGGATGGAGTCGAGCCTGGTGAGGTGGCCGACAGCATCGACGGGAACGTGTCGTCAGATGGGTGGAAGAGGCTCGGTACCGAAGTCCTCCGACGCCTAGACGAGTGGAATGCAGATTCAGCCTCCTAAGAGTCTCGCCCACACTCGAGGCCCGCGGCCATCGTCGCTGTGACCGCCTGAGTCAGACTTCACGTGGCGGTATGACGCAGGGGAAAGGACTCTCCGTTTCCGGTCACGCCCCAAGTCTTTGGATTTCCCGGGCTTAGAAGGCCGGCGTGGTCAGCGCCCTCAGCCGTCGTCGCCGATCGCCGTAGCACCGCTCGCGTTGTCGTCGGGCATGCGCTGATCACTCCGGTCAGCCTCCCTGCGATGGGCGTCTTGGGTCTGGCCGGAATCCTGATCCAACGCCTCGTCGCCGGTCCCTGGCGCTGGCGGCTGCGTGGGCTCATCGTGACTCGAGGTGACCGCCCCCGGTGCTGGCGCTCGTGTGGAGTCGGCGGCATCGTTGGTCGGTCCGTCCTGTGAGGAGAAGTCGGTCGAGGCCAAGCTTGCCGGCCGGGTCACTTCCACGTCCTCGACATCGACGGGGGTTGGCTGCCGCAGCTTCGGCGGGGCGGCAGACCAAGCCTTTAGGTCACCCAAGACGTCGGCGTAAAACGAGTCGACCGTCGCAAGTACAGAGTCGATGAAGGCGCCGCGGCCGCGGCCGCGCTTGCTGCCGAGGGTGTTTGAGGTGGCAACGCGGAACGAGCGGATGTCCTTGGCCGGGTCGGTGACCAGTACGGCCGGGGTCTCTCGCACGGTGCGCAGCAGCTCTGCAGCGCTAGAGCCACGCGAGTGAGCCACGAAGCACTCCACACGGGCACTGTCGGGAGCATTCTTCAGCTGTCGCACGAGCCAGTTCACTCGGGTGGTTGGGCGTCCGTCGCGGGGTGCGTCGAGGTCGACGTGGCAGCTCACGCGGCCCGAGCGCAGGTCTGCGGTGACGACCAGCTGGCCGACCGTGTCGGGGATGCGGATGGCGCCGGATAGTTGACCGTTTGCGCAAAGCTGCTGAGTGAGGTCCTGGGCCCGCAGGGTTGGGTCGGTCAGCTCCTTGCGGCTCAGGACGGGAACGACCTCGGTGCCCAGGCGCTTGCCGAGATTCAGACTCGCGAACCGCAGCAGCGCATCGAACCGTGCCACCACGCTGGCGATGCCCTTGTCGTTGGGCCGCAGCGTGCCGGCGGCGACGGCGTCGCGCACGCTGGTCCACGACTCGCCCATGTCATCCATGTCCATCGCACCAGATCTGTCGTGCTCGAGGTATCGAATGAGCTCCCCAAGAATCCACGCCTGATCGGGGTCGGCGACGCCGCGGAACTCCTTCTGCATGACGGCCTCGGCGAGGACCTGGGACCAGGACAGGTGGTGCAGCTCGACCTTGCGGAGTTTGCGCTTGTCGACCTTGGTGGGGTGCTGTCCGGCGATGGCGGGGATCTCGTTGGAGATGGTGATGACGGCGTCGAAGCCCTGCTCACGGGCGATGTCGAGGTAGTTCTCCAGTTGTTCTGCCGCAAGCTCGTTGCTGCCTGTCTTGACCTCCACCAGCGCGGTCCACGACTTGGTCCCGCGGGAGACGCGGACGAGGCCATCGGGGTACAGCTTCTTCTCAGCCAGCAGGAACGGGACCTCGATGTAGCACTCGATCGTGCCCGCGGGCGCTCCAAGCGGCTTCAACAGTGCCCTGCCGTACTCGCGGACTGCGCCGAGAACGGCAAGCAGGGCGGATGTCGCCCGCCGCTCCTGCTCGTCCGCCCCGTTGATCCCTGACGTCGGGATGAGGCGTGCTTCATGCCAGGACTGCTCGGCCATGTCGTTTCCCCTGCGTTTGGTGCTGGTGTGACACGGCTGACCGTACCGTCGGGTGCGGACAATTGCGCCCCGTCGGGGGTGCCGACAACGACTCCCGTCCGTTATTTGGCCGACGGGGGTTGTACTGGGCGACTGCCCACGCTCAAACCTTCGTAGTCGCTGCTCATGCAGTACCCCTCTGTCACCGGAGGAGCACCCTTGCTGCGGCATGACGCGCCCATCCCCAACTCCGCGGGTAGGTCGCTGAGACAAGATGGTGCAACTGCGGGGCAGGACCCGGGTGAATAACGTCGGGCGCGATGAAGGCTCACGCAGGCGATGGCGCTTGGGCTCCCGCCTTAGCGGCGAGTGCTTGGTAGTGCGGCCAGCTGTGCCAGCGGACTGTCTCGTATCTCGCAGCGATGAAGTACTCCGCTGGGCCGACTGAGTTTCGGAGTGAGTGGCCCCACTCGTCGAGGACTGTCTGCTCATCGATCCAGCCGCTCTCGGCGTAAAGGGCAAGAACGTCAAACATCGCGAGAGCGCGATAGACCTTCGTCATGTCGTCCTCGTGGTACATAAGCGCCGCTGCCTCCTCCTTGCTTCTCAGGGCATAGAGAATTCGGCGGCCAGCGACGACATCGGGGTCGATGAGGCGCTCGTGGATCTTAAGAAATAGATCTCTCTTGTCGAGCTTCCTGGCGCGTCGATAGTTCACGACCCCCAACACGAATGCGCCGGCCGAAACAAGCAGTGCCAAGGTCGTCAGGGCATCCCGCGCCGATAGGTCCATGACGTCACGCTAGGCCTTCCTTGCCAGCCGAGCTCGCAACCTCGGCTCGAGCACCACGCGACGAAGTGACCCGAGTGCGAGGGGATCACGCCAATGCTCGGTGTGCATTGTGAATCTCCGGTTAGATGCGCCTATGGGGAGAGTCAGCAAGGCCGTCGCTATGGCTGGGGCGTTGATGGGTCTAGGTGCATGCGGCGGCGGCGATGCCAACCCCGCTTCAATGAGTGCGGATCAGTACTACCGGGCTATGAGTCTTGGGAAGTTCGCGGGCATGTCTCACGAGCAGTTGGATAAGGTCGCGCAAGGGCTGTGCGGCGACCTGAAGGGCATGAATCCGGAAGAGCGCAAGTTTGCGGTCCTTGTCATCAAGGACAGCACCGATACTGAGTTGGAAGCGTTTCAGGCCGGCACCGCGATGGCGTCCAGGTGGTGCCCCGAGTTCATCGACGTGTTCGAGCACTGACTCGAAGCCGTGCCATCGGTCCCGATCGAGCGATTCCCATGAGCGTCTGGTGACTCAGGTCCCTGGCCTCCTCGCGGCGGAATCAGGCATTCCAGTCTCGGCGCCTCTGGGCGGACCTCCTCGCACAGATTACTTGCGTACAATCTCAAACTTTGCGAACAGGCCCGGTGCGAAGCTCCAGTTTTGAGTCTCGCGTCGGTATCGCCCGGCCACGATTCCGGGATGGATGCCGAGCTCGTCGGCGAGAGCGGTCGCATCAGCGGGAGTTTCGATGGCGAGGATTCTCGCGTCGTATCGAACTGGAATCAGCAAGTCGCCCGCGAACTCGTTGGCTTCCTGCTCGACCTCTGGCTGGACTTGCTCCTTGCCCTCGAATCGGATGAAGGTCTGCTTCTTGCTGTGTAGGAGTAGATGCCCGATCTCGTGGAAGAACGCGAACCAGAAGTGATCGTTTGTCTTGTGGCGGTTACTTAGCTGGATGAGTGCCTTTGATGGGGCAAGGAAGCGAGCTGCACCGCGCGCCCTCGTGCCGGGTATGCCTGGCACGAGGACGACTGCCACGCCGACCTCCCCACAAGTTCGAATAAGTTCGGGGTAGAACTCCTTGGGACTTTGCGTAGTGAGTGAACGCAGGTGTGGAACTGCCTGACGGAGTCCGGTCCGGTCAAACGGCTGGCAATGAATGTGGGTAGCGTCGAGCTCCCCGAGGCGGAGCCATGCCGCAGTCGCAGGAATGTCGACATCGAATGCGTTCGATTGGAAGAACGCAGCTGCGGGAGCCTGCCAAGTCTCTCGCCATGCCTCGATGTTCGCGACTCCAAAGAACTTTAGAACCTCTTGAAGCAAGACGCCTGGTTGGCGCTTGTCTACCGTGACGTGGCCGAGCTTTCGCAGTTCGGAGATGGGCATCTGGTCAAGCCACTCGGCGTGCTTTGCCAGGCTGTCGGCTTCCGCGGATCGGATGTTGTGGTCTTGATAGTTGGCTTCGAGCGCGTTCCAGAAGGTGGCTGGAACGTCAGTGGAGCGCTCAAAGGCGACGGCCGTCTCTGGGCTGATCGCGGCGCGACCTCGAACGATCTGATTGATGTGCTTGAGGGTCAGCCCGGTCCGTGTCGCGAAGTTGCTCTGAGTGAGTCCTAGTTCCTCGAGGGTTTCCCGGAGCGTCTCGCCTGGAGCCGGAAGTGTGGTCGGTTGGTACGGGTGCCATTCGCGTCGGGTGGTGGCCATCGTTGGCCTTTCCTTTGTAGCTGGGGATGCGGCGGCGTGCTGCTCTCTCAATGGGTGTCTGTTACTTCCATGACGTAGACCCGGTGGACTTGGTCGCGGTCGATTCCGCCGTCGTCGAGACGGGGGATGGGGTCGTCGCCTACCTCGATGAGCAGGCGATAGGGGCCGTCGAGGTCGAGCGAAAACCGCTCTGACCTATCGGCAGTGAGTTGGTGACACCGGGCCTGGGGTAGGCGGCACAAGTCGCCGAGGTCGGCTGCCGCCGCGATCTGGCTAAGTCGCAAGGCAATCTTTCGAGCTCGTTCAGCGCCGAACCGGCGACGAAGCTTCGCGGGGTCGTTGAACAGCTCTTGTAGTCGCCTGCTGTCGAAACCGACTTCCACGCCACCTGTGCCTCACGGTTGCAAATCTACACCTATATGGTTCATACTTTCAAGTAGTGAACCTACCTGGTTCATAGATTGAACCACAACAGTAGTGGCGACGCACCGATTGCAGCCGGGACACGCCGCCACTACCTGAGTACTCACAGAAGGAGTACGCAATGAATGCTAGTGACCCCTCGGAGGCCGGAGCAGCGAGTTCGGCCAACCCCGGCAAGACGCCGCCCGGGCACCTTGTCGTCCAGGTTTACGACGAGGACGCGGGTGGCCCGCCGTTCACGATCGACGGTGGCCCCGGGGAGAAGGTGGCCAAGATGGTCGAGGCCGTCTACGCGAAGCTCAAGCGCGACCCCAACCCCGAGGACCGGCTCACCTGTCTCGCCACCGGTGAGGACGTCCGCCAGTACGGCGACCTCCACCTGCGTGAGTACGCGTCGGGCAGATGCAGTGACCTTGTCTGGACGTTCGTCCGCGACACCGGCGGTGCCGGTGAGTGACCCCGTCCCGGTCGACCCCGAGGTTGCGGCCGCACTGCTGCGGTCGCACCTCGGGGACTTCTTCGCGAACTCCCCCAGGGTTCGCGACGGAGCCGGCTGGGCGTACGAGATCACCGAGAACCCGCTGGTCGGGATTGTGAAGATCCCAGCCCGGGTCGACGAGGGCCGCGACCCGGACATGTACACGCTGCGCCTCGACGCGACCTACTACGACACCTGGCCGGTCTCTGTCACGTTCGTCGAAGCTCGTGAAGGTGCTTGGCGTCGCGCACGCATCGGCGCGCCGGCGTTCCCCCACTTACGCGGATCCCCGGGCGCACCAGCAGGCGACGGGGTCGGGTTCCAGTTCGCCCTGCACGACGACTACACCTGGCCGGACCAGCACACTGATCAACTGATCTGCTTCTCGTACAACCTCGGGTACTACACCTCCGGCCATGTCCCCAACGACGGCCAGAGGTGGCGACCCAACCAGGACCGCCTCGACGCCACGCTCAGTCGCATCCATAGGGCGCTGACCAGCCCGGCGTACCTGGGCCCTTCCGCTGAGGCAGACGCCGCGTGAAAACCGAGGTCCGGATCCCCGAGGCGTTGTGGGAGCAGGTCCTCGACCTGTTCGCCGCGCACGAACCGGGGGTCGAGCGCGTCGCCTACCTCGATGGCTATCGACTCGACGAAGCCGGATACCCAGGCGTCACCCCTGATGACCAGGTCTTCGTCGCAGTAGCCGTCGTGGTGCCCGACGCGATTCTGCGCCCGCGGAACTACGTCGTCCCGGTCGAGGCCGTCAGCCAAGCCGGCCAGCACCTGCGCAAGTTGCGTATGACCAGGGTCGCGCAGGTCCACAGCCACGGGAACGACTGGGTCGAGCACTCGCCAACCGACGACGACCGTGCGTACAGCCAGCGGCCCGGCGCCCTGTCAATCGTCGTGCCCTACCACGGCAAGAACCGGCCGGTGGTGGCCGAATGCGGAGTCCACCTGTGCACCGAGGACGGCTGGCGGCGCGTCCCCCCGAACACTGTCATCACCATCGTCCCCTCGGTCCTCGATCACAGGAGCTCACCATGGACCTCACAGATGCCACCGACTGGCGGCACCTTCTCCCGATTCCTGGCGTGGCTAGGGACCGCGTGGAGCCGTCTCGACCGCTCCGGGTCGTAGTCGCCGTCGGTCCCGACCTTGCCGGACTGCCCGGCGCCCAGCACCTAGCATGGTTGCTCGTCACGCTCTTGACGAGATCCACGAACTCGGTCATCGCGACCGTCGGCATCGACGTTCCCAACGTGGCTCTGCACCCCGGTGTCGACCCTGGGGAGCCGGATGGCAACCGGCTGCTGGCCGAGGCGCTCATAGCGGCTGCGGAGCACTTCGGGCCCGAGGCCGCTCCCGTCGTTGAGGCTTCGTCAGCTGGCGAAGTCGACCTTGTGCTCCGGATCGGTGCTGAGGACGCCGGTCGGTGGGGTGACGCCCAGGTCGTGCACGTGTCGGCGACCGCGTGGACCGGCGCCGTCGCACCCAACCCGGCGGACCTATTCCCCGCTGACCTAGCAACCGATGTCCCGTTTGGCCCATACGTCGCAGCATGCCTGGCGGCTGGACAGGCGTTCATGTTCGGCCGCGTGCGCGACCACCAGATCCCGACTATCGCGCTGAACGCCTGGACCCTGAGCCAAGCCACCACCGACCCGGCCGCCACCGCCGCAGTCGACCCGGGCGCTCCGAGCGTAGCGCTGGACCACGTCCTCGCCGGAGCCGGCGCCGTCGGCTCCGCACTGCTCCTCACACTCTGGGCTTACGCGAACGCCAGCGGCACCATCCGCGCTGCGGATGCAGACCAACGCGGCGTCGACGACACAAACCTGCAGCGGTGTGTGCCGTTCTGGTGGACCGACCGCAACCACCCGAAGGCACAGACTGCAGCCAACCGGCTCAGCGGCCGCCACGGCCTGTTCATCATGCCGACGAACGGCCGCGCCGAGAACCTCGTCAGCAAGGACACCCATCTGATCAGTGCCGTCGACGTTCCCGAGGCCCGGGAAGCACTTCAGGACCAGTACCCGGCCTCGATCGTCCAGGCCTCCACTTCCGGACTCCGGATGGAGATGCTGCGGGTCGATCCGACAATCCCTACCGCGTGCATCCGCTGCTTCAATCAGCCCCGAACGACAACCCCCGACGACGAGGTCCGCGCGCTGGTCGAGGGTATGGACGAGGCCACCCTGGCCGAACACGCGGCCGCGGTAGGAGCCACGGTCGACGTCGTGCGGCTGTGGGGCCGAGCTGGCGGGTGCGGCAGTGTCGGTGACGCGCTGATGGACCGGATGCGTCCCTCGGACGGGGCCAATGCCCAGTTCTCCGTCGGGTTTGCCTCGGTCCTGGCTGGTGTCCTACTTGCCGCGCAGGTCCTTAAGGACGCCATCCGGCGCGAAGCTGACCCGGGTGTTGTCGGAGACGTCGGACTGGTCGGCGCGCAGGCCAGATTCGTGACCAACCTGCTTGACCCGATCAACGCTGTAGCTGGGGTCCGGCGCTACGGCCGCGACACTTCATGTCCCGCTTGCGAAGGAATCCGCGCAGCGGTTTGGCGCGGACGCTGGACCGGATGACGGTCTTGGACCGGCACACAAGGGCGATTCCGGTCTGGTTGTGAGTGGAGGGCGACCACGTCTATCTGGGCGGTGTGGGGCGCATCGCTGGACAGCAGGAGCAGCCCGGCAACTGCGACGGCGCTGGCCTTATCAAGGGCGCTGCATCTGCTGCGGACGCGGAGTCCGCGTTCCGGGCCTGCGGCGCTCTTGCGCCTGCGCGGCCCTAGAAGGTTGGTCCGCCATTGGGCTCCGTGGGGCTGCCGCGATGTCCAGCGGTAGGGCGGCGACGAGTCGGTATCGCAGGTCCTGGGCGGGCACGTCCGATAGCGGTTCGTTCTCGACGAGCCGTCGCACGGTGGCCGCCATGTCGTGGCCGTCCTGGTGGGCCAGCTGCATTATGGCGGCAAGGGCCGGCCAGTCGGCTTCGGAGGCAAGTCGAGGATCGATTTCCAATGCCAGCGCTGCCCAGCGGTGGACGGGGGTCGCCGGGAGGGCAGCCGCCAGCCGAGCCTTGACGTCCGAGACCTCTTCGAGTCGGGCCCGGGCCGCGGCCCGTGGGTCGCGGTTCCACGCTTGGACGCTGGCGGCTAGGCGGGCTCGGGCTTGGGCTGGGGAGCACCGCAGTCGTTCCGCAACCGTGTCGAGGTGGGTGGTCCAGTGCTTTGCGGGCCTGGCCGCGAGGACCTGAGCAGCGTCCTTCAGGGCAGCCGCGCCGGTCAGGTTGGTGAGCCGCTCCTCGAGCAGGAGGTCGCCGAGTGGCCGTGCGGTGGCCATTGCTCGCTCGAGGGCGGGAGCGCCATCCCGGTTGAGCACGTCGGCTGGGTCCAGCCCGTCGGGGAAGGTGGCCGCGGTTGGGTCGAGGGCGTGCTGGGTGAGGAGCCAGTAGTCCCGTTCGGCGGCGACCCGTCCGGGCAGGTCGGCGTCGGTGGCGACGATGAGCGGGCGGCCGAGGCTGGCGATCTGGCTGGCCTGTTCGTCGGTGAGTGACGTACCCAGGGGGGCGATCCCGAGATAGCTCCCGCGGGTGGCGATGGTGACGGCCCACGCATCCAGCGGACCTTCGACGAGGACAAGTGTCGTGTCGGCGGTGTCCAGTTCGGGCACGAGGCCGAACACCTGAGCGCCCTTGTGGAACAGAGGGGTGTCGGCGGTGTTGAGGTACTTGGGTCCGGCATTGTCGTCCTCGCCCAGGTCAGGGTTTCGTCGGGCCACAAACCCGAGCACCTGGCTCTCGTGCACGAGCGGCATGACGGCGCGGTCGCGGAATCGGTCGATGAGCCGACCCGTGCGTGCGGGGGTGGCGACTCCCGCCTGGGTCATTTCCTCCTCGGACACGCCGAGGCCCTTGAGGTGGGTGACCAGGTTGGTCCATCCGGCGGGGGCGTAGCCCGGCCGCAGGCCCGGCGTCCGCGCGGGATCCTGTCCAAGTCGTTGCGCCAGATACCCCTGCGCCCAGCTGCCTTCGTACTGGTCGCAGTAGAAGTCGAGCGCCAGTTGGTTCACCTCGAGCATCCGTGCCGCCGGCACGGGCGCGAAGTCGAGCTCCGCGGCCCGGCCCACCTGCAGCTCAATCTCGGCGTCGCTCAGCCGCAGCGGGCCCATGACCGATCGCTCGAGGGCCGCCAGCTGCAGCTGCGCGCCGACGGTGAGTTCCGTCTGGTCAACCAGAGCCTGGTCCTCGAGCTCGGCGTCCAACAGCTCCGGCGACAGGGTTGCCCTGTGCGCGGGTTCGAGGTCGGCGTCGAGCACGGCCGCTGCCTCCCACACCTCGGGTGCCATCGGGTGCGGCGCATCCGGGGCCGGGTCGATGTCCCATATGTCGGCGGGGGCGTCGTCGTCGGGGTGGGGGATGTTGATGTCCTCATCCGAGGGGGGCGGGTCAGTCAGCACGGACAGGCGCCAGACCAGGGCCTGTGCGGGGTCGACGTCGCTGTCGTCGACGACCGCGACGTCCATCAGGTCCTCCAGTGACCAGCCGCGCTGCAGCGCGTGATCGACGGTGCTGACCAGCGCCGGCCACCAGCTGCTGCTCTGCATCTGCTCGACACCGGCCGGCCCGATCTTGGCTGCCAAAGCGGGCGCCCAGTCGGAGCTGAGGGTGTGGCTGCGGTCGATCGCTTGGGCTACTGCTGGGGCCAAATGCCGGCTCAGCCGCCACCACAGTGCGGCGGCTGCGTGGTCGTCCGGTAGCGGGCCCCTGTGCAGGGCACCGGCCAGCATCTGTCGGGTGGGCAGGCCGGCCCGGGACATGGCGGCGAGCCGTTCGGCCAGCAGCGGGGCGAAGTCGTCGGCGGAGGCTGCCGGCGCGGTGCGACGCATAAGGTCACCCCATTCCTGCAGGGCTGGGCTGCGGTCGCCCACGACGGCAGTGTTCAGTCTCTGCTGCCACCGCGCCGGGGCTTTCTGCAGCTGGGGTGCGCCGGTGGGTCTGCGGTCTTCCTCGTTCACCTGCATGGCGGCGCGCCAGATGGCGACGTCGCCGAGCGTGGCCGGGTCCGGGCGCGCTGCGCCTTGCCGTGCCCAGGCCGGCGTCGGCGCGGACTGGGCTCCGGTCCTGACCTGGGCGGCGAGGTCGGTCACCAGCTCGGCGCGCTGACGCAGGTAGGGCCCCCACTGCGGGTGCTGGGCCAGGCGTGCGGGGATGGCTGGGATCCACGGCAGGGGGCCGGGTCCGGCGTTGCGGAGGCCGGTGTCATCCAACCGCCAGTCCAGCACGGCGGCGTGGTCGCCGGCGGTGTCCAGCTCGCGACCATCGGCGGCCTGGGCCAAGGCTTGCGCCGGGTCGGGCCCGGCCGCGGCGAGCAGGATCAGGTGGGCGCGAAGCGTGGGCCACGCGGCCTCGTCGGACAACCCGGGGGCGACGGTCTCCGCGGCCCGCTCAAGGCCCTCGAGGGTGCCGCGGTCGAGCAGATCCTCGGCGGCGACGTACAGCGCGTCGGTGTAGCGGGTCGCAGCTTGGCCGAGCTGCACCGCGGGGTCCGCCGCTTGGCGGCGCATGGTGGTTGCGGAGACGGGGGAGTCGTCTCGGGCCAGGACGCGCTCGAGCAGATCGGTCGCGGTCGGGGGGGCGATGCTGTCCGGGCGGATGGCGTTGTGCGGATCCCCGTCGCTGACGACCTCCAGGTACACGTGGTTAGCCAGGCGGCCGCGGGTCAGCATCGTGTACAGCTGCTGGCGGGACTCGCCCCCGGTGGCTAGCCCATGGACGGTGTCGACGGACACGCCTTGGGCGCCGTGCACCGTGGTGGCGTAGCCGAGCTCGGTCGAGGTGGCCACGTACTCGGCGGGGAGCTCGATCACCCGTCCGCTGCGGGTGTGCTGCACCGTGAGGGAACCCCGAGCAGTGGCCGCGGGGTCGACGTCCAGCACGGTCCACCGGTCGCCGTTCTTGACCCAGTCTGACCCGCTGATCCGGAGCCGCCGGTCGTTGGCGCGGGTGATGACCAGGTCCCCCACGGAGGCCTGGTTGCCATCGGCCAGCCGCACACTTCGGGCAGTTCCGGTGGGGCCGGCTGTCTGCTGGAGCCGGTGCTCGCGGGCCCGCTGGTTCAGGTCGGAGACCAGGTCGCGGGTGGGTGCCAGCATGATCGCGTCGAGTCCGGCGGCCCGATCGGCCTGCCACGCGTCGAAGACGTCCTTGGTCATGGTGGCGAGGTCGCCGACGTGGACACGGTGGTTGTCCAGGTAGAACCCGAGTGCGTCGGTCAAGCCTTCGCGCAGCGCCAGCGAGGCAGCTCCTTCCGCGCGGTCGGCGAACCGTATGAGCTCGGTGAGCCGCAGGGCACCGTAGGTGGCGTCCAGGTCGCGCAGCACACCGCCGGCGCCGATCGCCGCGAGCTGCTGGTCATCGCCGATGAGGCGGACGCTTGCGCCCCGTGCGGTGATCCAGTCCACGGCTGCATCCAGCGAGAGCGTGTCAGCCATGCCGGCCTCGTCAATCACCACCAGCGTGTCGGCCCCGATCTGGGTGGCCCAGTCGGGCAGGTCGCCGTTGGCGAGGTGGTGGGTGAGCTTGGCGAGGGTGTCGGTGCGCACGGCCCCGTTCGTGTCGATCTGGTCGCGCAGGACCGCGGCCGCGGCGGCCGACGGGGCCAGGCCGATGAGGGTCCCACCGCCGTTCTCCCATGCCCTGGCCAGCGCCCGCATCGCCGTGGTCTTGCCCGCTCCGGCGGGGGCGATCGCCAGCTGCAGTCGAGCACCGGAGGTGGCCATGCCGCGCACCAAGGCGACCTGCCCGGCGTTGAGGGTGACCCCGTTGGCCGCGGTTTCCAGCAGCGCAAGGTCGACGGCCTCGGTACCGACCGTGCGGCCGTCGACCTGCGCCGCTGCGGTGACCAGGCGTTGCTCGGCGGCGAGCACCCGGGCCGAGGTGTAGTGCTCGGCGCCGTGCATGGTGTAGACGCTTTCGTCGTCGCGCCGACGTAGCTGCGCCGGCTCTGCCACCCCATCGCTATCGCGGGAAAGGGGCACGGAGTGCTGGGCGAGCGCCTCGTCGATCAGCAGGTCCACTACGCAGTCCACGTCACTCATCGCCAGGTCGGCGGCTCGGGCTTGGCGCAGCGCTTCGGCCCGGATGTGCCACACCTGCCACGTGCTGCGGCGGGCTTCGAGGGTGGTCACGATCCGTTCGGCGGTGTCTTTCATCCAGGCAGCGTCGACCCCGGTTGCCGCTGCGGGCGGCGTCGCCGTCGCCGCCCGCACCATGGAGGCGATGGCGGCCTCGTCGCCGAGGACCTCGACCGCCTGCTGGTGCCACGACTGCCGTTGCTCGGCGAGGCTGCGTGGTTGGTGCTTGGCCTCGCGGGTCTCCAACGTTGCCTGCTGGGCCAGCTGGATCGACTCGACCTCGGTGGGCGGGCGCCCGTGGGCGGTCTGGAACTGCTGGGCGAGCACGGCGCGGCGCGCCTGGATGCTGGCCCGGCGGGCCGACCAGCGTTCGTTCAGCCGAGGGTCGACCCCGACGACTTCGCGTACGGGGCGTTTGCGGGCATCGGGGTTGGGGCGCTCCTCGAAACGCAGGCCGAGGTCGGCGCGCAGGTGCTTTTCCAGGGAGGTGTTGTACTGCTCGGATGCGGACACGTTGGCCTTGAACAGCACGCGTCCGTCGATGCTGAGCCACCGGCCGGCGCCTCCTGGATCGATGGTCTGCACCTTGTTCGCCACCGCGACGTGGGTGTGCAGGTCCGGGTCGCCGGCGCGGGAATCGCGGTGCGTGAAGGCGGTGGCCACGAGGCCCTGGACGTTGACCTGACGGACCCCGTTGGTGCCCAACCTTGTGTACAAGGCGTGCTCTTCCAGGAACGACAGCGCGTCCTTCACCGCGGCCTGGTGTGCCCGTTCGATGCGTGCCGCCGTGGCGGGATCGGCGATGGCCCATAGGGCGCTGACGCTCTTGACGGGGGAGAAGGTCAGGTCGTAGCCGGCGACCGCAGTGGTGCGGGGGCGCGAGTGCTTGGCGATGGTGGCGGCGATCTCGCGTGCGTCGGCGGGGTCCCGGCCGTGCTCCGTGCGGAAGAACTCGACCGCGACTTCGGTGCGGATCCGGGCACGGTCTTCGACGGAGACGGCACCCTCCCGGGCGGCGCTGCCGACCGCGCCTCGGCTGATGTCCAGGCCGGCGATGCGCTGCGCGACCTCGAGTCGGAACGCGGACACATCGCGGGCGTAGACCTTGTACGGGACGCCCAGCCGGGTGACGGCCTGGTAGTCCCGATTGGTTAGGTCGGGGCCCTGCAGCCGGTCACGTCGCTGCTGGGCGAGTGGGTGGTGACCGGAGCCGAATAGCGCCTGCATCTGCTCGGCGGTGACCGCGTCTCCGGCCGACAGGCCGTCGATGCCGGCCATGCCGGAGCCGATCCACTGGCCCGGCGCTTCGCCTTTGGCGGCGTAGTAGCTGGCCAGGCCGGTGTGCCCTTTCTCGGTCACGTCCTGGGCGGCCACTTGACGCGTCAGGTAGTCGTACCCGCTGCCGGCCGTCAGCTTGTGGATCGACATGGTCACACCTGTCGGAAGCCGGTCCGCCGGCGCTGGTGGACGGTGTTTGTGCGTTCAACGGCCGGGAATGCATGAGGTGTGTGGGACATGGCGGTGGGCGGTTTCGGCTGGGGGTACGTCGTAGGCAGGGGAAGGGCGGTCGGGTGTGTGGGCGTTGGGTTGCGCTGGTTGTCCACTGGCGGAGCGGTTCGGGGCGTTCGTGGGTGGCAGGTTTCCGTGATTCAGAGAGGACAAGGCGATGAGTCAGACCCAGGACAGGCCGGTCAGCAAGCAGAGCGCTCGACAGCTTGCCCGACGCGCGGCGCTTGACGCACAGTCCAAGATGCGCGAGCAGCGGGTGCAGCGGGAGAAGCGGCTCAGCGCCCGTGGGGTCGAGGTCATGGTGGCGTTGGGGGAGCGCGACGAGATGGTGCGGCGGTGCGAGCAGCGAGCGGGGCAGGCGCTGCACCAGATGACGGCCGTCGAGGGCCTCGGCTTGGACGAGGCGATCCAGTGGTGCGGGAAGGGCCTGAGCCGTCGGGAGGCGGCGCGGCTGTGCGGACTGGCCCGGGACGAGCAGTCGTCGGCCGGCGTGGCGAGCGACGACTCCGGCGACTGAGGCGCGCCCGTGGGTGCAAGGCGGCTGGACGAGGAAGGGTCAGCGCTGCTCAGCGCGGCGGTTGCGGATGCCGACACGGTGGCCCGGCGTGAGCGCAAGATTGTGCGGGTCGCGGGGAGCGACTGCCGGTGGTGGACCGGGGCCATCAGCGGCAGGGGGCACGGCCGGTTCTGGTTCGCGCCGGACCGGGTGATCATCGCGCATCGTTTCGGCTTCGCCCAGGTGCACGGCGTCGAGGCATTGGCCGCAACCGAGGTGCTCGGACACCGTTGCGACAACCCCCTGTGCCAGCGGGTGCACCCCGAGCACGTGGTCGCCTCGACCTATGTAGAGAACCGGCGGGAGTGGGCCATCCGCCGGGCGCTGACTGGCTCCCCGTTGGGTGACCCTCGGGGCGCGCGCCGTCGTGCGCGGGAGCTGCGGGACCTGGCGCGCAAGGATCCGCAGCTGGTCGCCGCCGACCTGCGGCGACTAACGCGGATCTTCGGCGAGCAGCTGAAACTGTGGTGATCTCGTGGGCAAAGCCCAGAGCGCGGCTCCTGGTCCGAGCGCTCTGGGCTCTGTGCCGTGGGGGTCAGCCGATCGTGAGCGCGTCCCACGCCGCAGGCTTGGTGCGGCTCGGCCCGTCGAGCCTCAGCAACCGCTGGGCGCGCGCGCCGTCCGGGGCGACCTTGCTGAGCATGCGGGCGCTCCTATTTGATGGACTCGAAAGGTGCGCGGGTTGTCCCCTCGACAACCCGCGCACCGCGATAGCGGGTCAGGCAGCCGGGGTTGCTACGCCAGCATCGGTCGGGGCGTCGGAGGCGTCCTCGCTCTCGGGCGAAGGCTCCGGGTCTGGGGTGTCGATACTGGCCTCGGGGGCGTCGGTGTGAGGCGCGGCTGGTGCCGGCTGCTTGGAGGGGGCGCGCCGCGCGGGCTTGGGCTTGGTCACACCTGCCGCCCGCTGCTCGACGTCGGACAGGTCGTAGCCGTTCGCGGCGATGAACGTCAGGTAGTCGGCGGTGGCGGGCATGACCCGCCGCCACGACTGGCGATCGGTGCCCTTCTCCAGGCTTGCGAGCAGGCGGCACAGGGCGATCACCTCGGCTCGACCTTCGGTGGCCTTCTCGATCAGCGCGGTCCACCCGCTGCCGTAGCCGTAACCGCTGTGCTTCAGCCCGAACCACTCGGCAGCCAACTGCGATCCGCCGACGCTGGCGACGACCTCGGGGTGCTCGGTCAGGACACGAGCGATGAAGGCCGACGACCCTTTGGGCGCGGTCTTGCGGCTCGCGAAGGCGGCCAGCCAGCCGCGCCGCACCGGCTCGGCGCTGTCCCAGGCCTTGTTGGAGTCGACCACGTCGCGCCGCTCGGCACGGGCCGCCTCGCGCTCCTCGGGGTTCATGTCGGCCGCCTTGGGCTTGGACGATGCGCCCCCGTGATTCCACAGGTCCACGTGCCCGGCTGCCCGCCACGTCGTGCACACGTAGTGGGGTTCGGCTTGCCGGACGCGGACCTCCTTGCCCTTCTCGTCCTTCTCCCACGCGGTGGTGACACTGAGGTAGGCCGCGTGGCCGTCGCAGTTGGCGTGGGTGGCCTTGTTGTAGGCGCGGCCTCCCTCCTTGGCGGCGAGCCGGTCCAGAGTCCGGGTGCTCTGATCGTCGTAGGCCGGTCGCTCGACGACGCGCACCCCCACGGCGTTCAGCTTCTCGGTCATGGCGGCGATCGCGGTGGCGTCCTCTCGGGCGTCGCGCAGGCGCTGGGCCGTGTGGTCGAACCCGTGGCCGTCCTTCGCGGCGACCATCAGGGCCTTCACCGCCTCGGGGTCGTCCTCGAACTCGGCCAGCGCGACGGCCTGGTCCAAGGTTAGGAAGTCCCAGCGCTGCGCGGCCTTCTGGGCCAACTCGCTACCTGCGACAGTCAGTGCGGCGTCGACCTCGGTGCGGGGCCGAGCCGTGCGCCGCTTGATCTGCGCTGCGGTCAGCCCGAACCCGGCCAGCTGCTTGACGCCCGCGATCCGGTCGGCGGTGGTCATGGCGCTGCGGTGGTCGTTCTCGGCCATCTGGTGCACGATCCGGTCGGCGTCCTCTGGCCGGTCGACAATGACGGCCGGGATGCTGGGGCGTTTGGCCTCTACGGCGGCAAGGGTGCGCCGCTGGCCGCGCAGGACCACGAACTGGCCCTGCTCGTCGTAGTGACCGACCACGGCCTCCAGTACGCCGAGTTCACGGATGCTGGACACGAAGTCGGCGGTCAGGTTGGCCTCGCTGCGCACGTTGAGGCCGACGACGGCGGCGGCGGGGTCGATCTGGACGAGGGTGATCTGCTCGGCGCGTGCGGGTGAGTCTGCGTCTGCGGCCTGCGGCGTGGTGTTGGTGTTCATCGGTGATGCGCTCCTATCGAATAGAACGAACTGACATGGGCTATCCTCGTCGGAACCAAGGCCCGGTCGTAGAGCGTGCGGCGAGCCTGTGGACAAGGCACCGGCGACGGGTTTCGACTGTGGAAATCGGGTGCCGGCGGGTGGCCTCCCCGGCACTCCCGCCGCGTCCTGGCAGAGCCCGTGCGCTGCCGCGCCAGCCGACAAGGACAACGGCGCGGGCGACCGGGAATGACGAGCGGGTGGGTGTTAGGAAGCGAAGGAGGAGCACCATGGCGAAGACCGTCGAGGACACGATCTCGACGGGTGCCTACTGGGACCCGGACACCTGGCAGTTGGCGCGGGCGGCATACGTGGCCGACCTGGACAACGACCCGAACGCCCCAGATGCGTTCATCGGCTGGATCCACCGGGCCATCGAGCAGCACGCCGATCGCGGGGTCCGCGGCCGCGCACGCCTGCGACCTGAGCACTCGCCGACCGGTGACGGCCGGCGCGGGTTCAACCGGCACCACCCGCTTCGAGCGAGCACCAGGTCCGCGCTCGAGCAGGCGATCGTCGAGGACCGCCGGACCGGTGGCGTGGTGCTGAGCCGGTCGGGCTTCCTGCGGGAAGCCGTCGTGGTCGCAGTCGACGCCTCGAGACGCCGGGCGGGTGGCGAGCTGACGATGGTGGCCGGTCGGCTGCCCAACCACCCGGTTCGCAGCTGATGACGCTCACTCGGCGACCGAGGCCGAATGGCGGTCAGCCGGCCGAGGAGACGTCGACGCCGCCGTCGTGGACGATGACCTTCACGGGGGTGGGTAGTCCACGTGGCCGTCATGGCATCTCACCCAAGGGGCGCCTGTCCACTACGCCAACGATGACCTGGCGGGCACCCCTGGCCAGTGCGCTCCGCGACCATTCAGCGGCCAGCGAGCCCGGCCAGGTCCATGCTCACGAACCCCGGCGCGCCGATAGCCCGACGTTTGCGCCCCGAGGCTGCACCGTCCCGTACCCGGCGACCTTCTCAAGGCCGGTGGATCGGCGCAGACGCTGCGAACCGGTGGCGTCGACCGGCATCGATTCCTCACGCTCGGAGGACCCTGGTCGGGTGCCGGGGCGACCAGCTGAGATCTCCTGCCGGTGACGAAGTCGCAACACCGTTCGGGGCGAGACCCCGATCGCCTCCGCGATCTCGCGGTCGGAAGACCCACCCGTCGAGAGCCCGCGGGCCGCTGCGACCCGCTCATCCTGAGTTAGTTGCAGATCGGTATCGCACCATGCCCCGGCGGACCCGCCAGCCACCACCCGGTCCACCACGACCCAGTCCACGGCGGCTTCCACCGGCCCGCCGCGCTGAGGCGTCGCCCGCGGGTTGTCGATCCTCTCGTCGTCCCACGCCAGCGGTGGGAGATAGCCGCGGGCCGCAGCCCGGTCCCGAGCAGCCTGGGACGGGCCGAGGGTCATGCTCAGGCGGTCGTAGACGTCCCGCACCTGCCGCCAACCCTCGACGCTGATCAGGTCGCGCGATCGGGTAACGAGCTGACCGGTGGGGACACCCTCGGCCTGCAGGTCCGTCTTACGCCACCCGAGGGCCATCAACGCCTGCACCCGACGCACGGCCCCCACGCTGGGCACGCTCCCGCAGGCCCGGGCATACACGTCGTTCAGCGTCAACGACGCGATCCGGGCCGCGGTCCGCCGCTGCACCTGTTCATGGCGGCCGTCAATGATGTGAGCCACGGCGGTGTCGCTCAGGCCGCTGGCCCGCGCGATCGCCCGGACCGGGACGCGCGCGTCGACAAGCTGCTGGAGCTTGGCACGTGTGTCGGTTGCGGGGACATAGCGCCTGCGGCCTTGGGCCCGGTCACGGGCGTACCCGACTTCCCATGCCTTGTTGTAGCTCATCGGTCGGTCCTGACGCGTTGGGCAGCGGGCTATCCCGGGCTCGGCGACCAAAGCCGTGGAGGCTGGCCCGGGTGGACAGCGATGACGGGCCGGCGGGGCTGTCCACCCGGGCGCTGGGCGATGTCTTTGGGCAGTGACAGGGCGCCACCGGGACAGGCTTTCCCTACCCTTTGCAGGCTGAGAGTCAGGGGCGTCATTTCCCGGCTGAACGGAGAGGAAGCGCACGATGGTCGCGTTGACGAGCGAATCGGTGCTGGAGCCGAGGGTCTTGGTGCGACTGCGACACCAGCGCGTGGCCTCGCTGGCTTCCGCCGAGGTGCTCCGACGAACCCGGCACCCCCGGGCGGCGCAGCAGCTACTGGCCGCCGCCGAAGATCTCGCTGCAGAGATCAACTCCGTTGAGGCGGGCGGCGATCCACGGCATCGTGCCTGTCTTCTGTGCGGCTGTACGCAGGAGCGTGCCTGCCTCGGCGGGTGTGTCTGGGTGGGCGCTCCGACGGGCGTCGACCTGTGCAGCCGGTGCGCGGCGCTGGTTGATCCCAGGAACGCACCGGCAGGGTGCGCCGGCGACTTGAGGTACGTCCTGGACCCGGACGAGGCGGGGCTGTGATGAATGCGCTCGGCCGCCATGGGGGGAAGCAGTCCCAAGCCGCCCGGCGCGCCCGAAGCTCACCCGGCACAGCGATGAACAGCGTAGGAACGGGCCGCGCGGCCCTGCGACCCCAACTGTGTGACGGGCCGCGGCTTTGAACGGGCCTACGGCCGGGAGGCCACGACGGCGAGCTGGGGCCGCTGCACGGGGCCGGTCAGCGCATGGACGCGTTCGTGCACCAGCGGTGAGCTCGAGCAGCGCAGCAGGAAACGGGACAGGGCCTCAGCGAGCCCAGCCCCGCGCACCTGCTCGTCGCCGACCTCGCGAATGGTGGCGGCCCAGGCCCGCTCCCAGACGCGCACAAGGTAGGGCAATCCCCCCACGAGGGCGATCACGGCGGCCACGAGCCACTGTCGCGCCGCTGCCGCCTGCACTGCGCCGATCATCGCCAAGATGAACCGTGCCTTCCAGGTCCATCGCACCAGCGGCAACCATCGACAAGCCCGCGACACGCCCTCGGCGACTCCACGGATGGCCTGCCACGGCAGCGTCCAGAACTCCAGCGCCGGATCGGAACGCACGGCGCCGCTGAGCACGACGCCGGCACCGTGGCAAAGGACCGCGGCCGCCTGCTCGACGGGCAGGTGCCGGTCCCGGATCGCGGCCACCAAGCCGGCTGAGACCACGACGGTCCGCCGGCCAACTCCCAGGGCCGTGATCGGCACGACACCATCGCGCACTCGGAGTCGAAGCGCGCCCATGTCGACTCCGTGCTGGCACAGCAGCGCCACGGCGGGTGCCAGTGCCGCAGCCTCGGCCGAGCTGAGGTCACGGGCACGAAACAGGACCAGGACCGCCGACCCCTCACCGGCCCCGAGAAGCAGCGCCACCATGATGGCCAGACCTCCCACGAACACCGCGAGCCCCACAGTGGCGGGCAGCACCGCGCCCACCACCACCGTCAGCACCATGCTCACCACGACCGCGGGTCCGTACGCGAGCACCTTCCTTGTCATGACCATCACCCTTACCTCCTGCACGAGCCGAGGGGTTACTACTGCGAACACCTCGACTGCGGGCGGCGCTGACCTCCAGAGGGGCACCGGTGGCCATTGGGCCTACGAGCGCAGTGTCGTCCCCAGCTACGACACCCCGATGGCCCCATGCACAGGCTCCGGAGGAGACCTGACGCGCCCAGGCGGGATCTGAGTGGATTGGGTTGCACACCTGTCACGAACCAAAGGAGACCCCGATGATGAGCGCCGACCAACGCCCCACCGACCCGGACGCCGCCAACAGCCTGGGCACGGTTGCCCGACTGCTCGCGCGCGCCTCGGACCTGGCCTGGGACCAGGCCGCGACCAATCCGGACCCAGTTCTGCGCTTGCTGGGACTCGGTCTGGACCTGGCCACGTCCCAGGCACTCGAGTTGCTGCCCGCGGGCACCGACGCCGATCAGCCCGCACCGGCCGAGACCGACCCGCTGAAGTTGCTGCGCGCCGCCGAAGAGCTCACCCGGTTGTACCGCATCGAGGATTTCCCGCCCGGAACCTCGCACCTGATCGCCACGATCTGCGACCTGCTCAACGAGCACGCGCCGTGACGGGCCGGGACAAGCGCAGTGTCGGCGAACTCCTGCTCGAGTCCGACCACATGGCCAGGTCGATCCTGATGGACGTCGACGAGATGGACGCCGCGATGATGCTGCGCACCTGGGGCGAGGTCGTCCAAGCTGCCGGCGAGCTCTGGCAGGCCCTGCCGCCGGTGACCCCTCCCCAGCCGCTCACCGGTGAGCACCTTCCCGACTCCACAGACCTCGCCATCCAACAGCTCGCCGCGAGGAGCGAAGCGATGCATCGCACCGGACGCGGGCGGGCGTGGCCAGGAGACGGGCCCGCAGACGAGCGCCTCCTGCGCATCGCGGAGAGCTTCGCCCGCGCAGCCGACCTGATCAGCAGGCACGCCACTGCCTCGCCACCACTGAGCGAGCCCGAACAGCGCGACCTGCAGGCCGCCAGGACCAGGATCATGCACACCCTCTACATCGGCTCCCACGGGGTCGCCGTCGCTGTCGGCCAGCGGGCGCGCGAACTAGAGATGAAGATGGCCGCCCGAGGCGCTCTGACCAGCGGGGACTCGCTTCGGCACTCCCGCGCCGCACATGCCCGGCTAACCGCGTTCGAACAGCACGCCGGCGCCGTCCTCAAAGGCACCTACCCCCGCGCACTGGCGGGGGAACACCGAGAGCCACCCGCCGCAACCCGGCTCGCTCACGCTTTGGCCAGCTGGGACATCCAGGCACACCGCACTCTCACTCGCCGGCTCAACACCGCCGACCTCATGCTCACCGCCCGCACCCAATCCGTGGTGCTCGCCGCCTGCACCACCCTGACGCGCGTCGCCGCAGACGTCGGACAGCTCGACCGGCAGCAGTACACGACCCGCCTCTCCCCGGCTGTCGAGACAAGCCAAGAACGGTGGGAGACCATGGCCCGCCTCTGGAAAGACCTCACGCCACCGCACTCACGCCGCGTCGACACCGACCTCGCGCGCGCAGCACTAGAGACCCGGGCCGCGGTGCACGAACTCATCAGCGACGGCACAACCATCGCCCACGCCTCGGCCATCGCCCAAAGAACCGACCTGAGCCGGATCGGCCGACTCACCCAGCAGGTCTTAGCCACCAACCTCGACCTCGCGCACGCCACCCATGACGCCACCACGAACCCCGAACTGACCGGAGCCGCACGTGCCGTCAACGCGCTGGCGATTGCCACGCGGCGGCACGACCCACGAGACGTCCAGACCCGTGACGACAGCCCCCTCGCGGCCTGGGTCACGCCACGCGACCTCCTCGCCAACAGAGCCGTCCCCCTGCCCGACCACGTCCGCTCCAGCCTCACGGCGGCCGCCGGCAGCCTCGTCGACGCCAACATGACAGCGATGAGCGCTGCAGCGTCCCTCGACCACGTGTCCGCGCAGGACAGCCAGACCAGGCAGAATGGTGAACCAAGCGCGCGTCGTGGTCGGGCTCTTCAAGACCGGCTGCCGAACAGCATGTCGACGGGCCGTCCCGCCTCGCGCTGCGAGAGATGACATCAGTAGCGGGTCAAGCAGTTTGATCCCGTGCGACGCGCCAAGTCGGCTGCTGGGAACGTCCTGCCGTGCGGCGAGCGGGTGGCGTGCATGTCTTCCAAACTCAAACTGGGGTGCGAAACCTTGGTCCACCGGATGCGACGCTCTCTCGGTCTTGGATCACGCCCGCTGGGAGGCGATCGCGGTGAGGCTTTGCTCGCACGGTCATCGCCCACCTCGCTGCCGGCGGGATCGGTCTTCGAGGATAAAAGGAAGCATCATGGTGCATCGCGAGACTGCCCGCGTGAATCGGCGCGAAGGCCTCAGGCTCCGACTCCGGGGCTCGTGCCGTGTCCGCATGGAGGGTCTGGGACACATTGACTGGTAGTTCTCACAAGATCTAGCGCTTCCCGCCAGCAATTCTCCGATGCACGGGCGGCCCAGCGTCGAACACAGTGACGTGACCACTACGACAACAGATGGAACAGGACGATCAACGCATGAACATCGTCGTCTGCGTGAAGTACGTGCCGGACGCACAGTCCGACCGCACGTTCAACGAGTCCGACAACACCACCGACCGGGTGGGTGTTGACGGTCTGCTGTCCGAGCTCGACGAGTACGCCGTCGAGGAGGCCCTGAAGCTGGTGGAAGCCGGCGAGGGCGAGGTGACCGTCGTCACCGTCGGGCCGGACCAGGCTGCCGACGCGCTGAAGAAGGCGCTGCAGATGGGTGCCGACAAGGCGGTCCACGTCAAGGATGACGCGATCCACGGCTCTGACGCCGTCGCGACGTCGCTGGTCCTTGCCGAGGCGATCAAGAAGATCGGCAGCCCCGACCTGGTGATCACGGGCATGGCCTCCACCGACGGCACGATGAGCGTCGTCCCGGCGATGCTGGCCGAGCGTCTCGGCCTGCCGCAGGTGACCTTCGCCTCCGAGCTGTCCATCGACGGCTCGACCGTGACGATCCGGCGCGACGGTGACGCCGCGTCGGAGACGATCGTCGCGACGCTGCCCGCGCTGGTGTCGGTGACCGACCAGATCAATGAGCCGCGCTTTCCCTCGTTCAAGGGCATCATGGCGGCGAAGAAGAAGCCGGTCGAGGAGTGGGCGCTGGCCGACCTCGGCGTCGACGCGTCGCAGGTGGGCCTCGAGGCCGCCTGGTCCAAGGTCGAGTCGTTCACCAAGCGCCCGCCGCGCGAGCAGGGCCAGATCGTCACCGATGACGGCGACGGCGGCACCAAGCTCGCGGAGTTCCTGTACGCGCAGAAGTTCGTCTGAGCCGGCCGGCCCAAGACAAGCAGAGAAGAGTCCAGAAATGGCTGAAGTACTCGTCCTGGTCGACCACGCGAACGGCACCGTCCGCAAGACCACCTCGGAGCTGCTGACGATCGCCCGCCGTCTCGGTGAGCCCAGCGCCGTGTTCGTCGGCGACGAGTTCGACGCGGCGAAGGAGACGCTGGCCAAGTTCGGCGCGGAGAAGGTCTACCGCGTCGAGAACGCCGACGTCACCGACTACCTGGTGGCCCCGCAGGCCGAGCTGCTCGCGCAGCTGGTCGAGAAGACCTCCGCCGCCGCGGTGCTCATCCCGAGCAACTCGGCCGGCAAGGAGATTGCGGCCCGTCTGGCGATCAAGACCGACTCCGGTCTGATCACCGACGCCGTCGACGTGCAGGCCGGCGACGGAGGCGGGGTCGCCACGACCCAGTCCGTCTTCGCTGGTTCCTTCAGCGTGAAGTCGACCGTCACCAAGGGCACGCCGATCGTCACGGTCAAGCCCAACTCGGCCACGCCCGAGGAGGCTGCAGGTGCGGCCGCCGACGAGGCGTTCGAGCCGACCATCTCCGAGGGTGCCAAGGGCGCCAAGGTCACCGAGTCCAAGCCGAAGGAGGCCACCGGCCGCCCCGAGCTCACCGAGGCCGCCATCGTGGTCTCCGGTGGCCGTGGCACCGGCGGCGACTTCTCGCCCGTCGAGACCTTCGCGGACTCCCTCGGCGCCGCGGTCGGCGCCTCCCGCGCCGCCGTCGACGCCGGCTGGTACCCGCACACGTCGCAGGTCGGCCAGACCGGCAAGCAGGTGTCGCCGCAGCTCTACGTCGCCTGCGGCATCTCCGGTGCCATCCAGCACCGTGCGGGCATGCAGACGTCCAAGACGATCATCGCCATCAACAAGGACGAGGAAGCCCCGATCTTCGAGCTCGTCGACTTCGGTGTCGTGGGTGACCTGTTCAAGGTCCTCCCGCAGGCCACCGAGGCCGTCAACGCCTCCAAGGGCTAGCTCGGCTAACCCTCTCGCAACGGGTCGGGAAGCCACCCAATCTGGACGCGGCGTGTAAACGGCCCAACTTGAGAACCTCGAGACTCCTCCACATGAGGGACGAAAGGAAAGCGCGATGTCGTTGGACCGCAGGTACGGCGTCCTCTTCGAGCCCGTACGGATCGGCCCGCACACGGCCCGCAACCGCTTCTGGCAGACTCCCCACGCGATCGGCTACGGCACCGACAATCCGGGATCACAGGGTGCGTACCGAGCGACCAAGGCCGAAGGTGGCTGGGGCGTGGTGTTTACTGAGGCCACTTCCATTGCACCCGAGGTGGACAAGACACCAGCACCGCTATCGCGCCTGTGGGACCAAGGCGATGTGCGGAATCTGCGTCACGTCGTGGAGTCGATCCATGAGCATGGGGCGCTCGCAGGGATCGAGTTGGAGTACCACTCCTCTATCGGATATATGACCGAAGGACGGGGATTGAACGCCAGAGGCGTCGTCCCTGTTGCCGGTCAGTCCGGGCTGCCGGTCGGATACGCCGCAACGTGCGCCGACATGGACCTCGAGGACATCCATGAGATCCAAGATCTACACGTCGAGGCGGCGTTGCGAGCCGTCGATGCAGGGTTTGACCTACTGACGTTTCACTGTGGGCATGCCGCCTCCCTCTTGGCCCACTTTCTCATTCCGTACTACAACACCCGTACCGACGAGTACGGCGGGAGTTTCGAGAACCGCGCGCGGTTCACGCGCGAGACTCTCACCAAGGTCCGCGCTGCGGTTGGTCCCGGGGTTGCGGTCGGGCTTCGATTCGGAGCTGACACCCTCGATGACTTGGTCGGGATCGGCGAGCGTGGCATGCACGCAGATGGTGAGGCTCCACTATTCATCGAGCACCTCGATGACCTGGTCGACTACTGGGATCTCGTTATAGGCGCCTACGACTGGGGGCAGGACGCGCAGTCTTCCCGCACCGCAAGCGAGAACCACGAAAAGCCCTACGTCGGCCACCTGAAGAAGCACACCACTAAGCCAGTAGTCAATGTCGGACGCTTCAACAGCCCTGACACCATGGTTGACGTCATTCGCGCTCAACAGTGTGACTTCATCGGTGCTGCGCGCGCGAGCATTTCCGACCCTTTCCTGCCGGAGAAGGTCCGAACGGGTCGTATCGACGACATCCGAGAGTGCATTGGCTGCAACATCTGTGTGTCCCGAGACATGGGTACCAACCGGATCCAGTGCACTCAGAACGCCACAAGCGGTGAAGAGTTCCGCCGCGGATGGCACCCCGAGCTGTTCACCAAGGCGGCGAACGCGGACAACGACGTTCTGGTAGTCGGTGCCGGCCCCGCTGGCATGGAGTGCGCCATGGTCTTGGGTCGTCGCGGAATGCGCAACGTACATCTCGTCGACGCCGAACCAGTCATCGGGGGGAGCCTCAACTGGATCACCCGCCTGCCCGGTCGCCAGGAGTGGCGCCGGCTTATCGAGTACCGAGAGCACCAGCTCGCAAAGCTGGACAACGTGACCACGATCCTCAACACAGAGTTGACCGCAGACGAGATACTTGACTACGGAGCGAGCATCATCGTCCTCGCCGTGGGCTCTCACTACGAGCGAGCAGATGTCAATCCCTTCGGTCGGCGGCCTACAGACTTCCTAGCCGCCCTCGGAGAAAGCCTCCTGACACCCGAAGACGTTCTAGTCCACGGCAAGCCCGTGGGCGACAGCGTCGTCATCTTCGACACAGATGGCTACTTCGTCGGCCCGGGCCTCGCAGAGCTCTTTGCCAAGCAAGGCCGCCACGTCCGGATAGTCACCCCGGCCGAGACCGTGGGGCACTACACGAAAATGACTATGGAATACACCCGATTGAGGGCGGACCTGCGCAGGCTCGGCGTGGAGGTCATCCCTCAGACGACGATCACCGCCGCCGAGGCGGGCACCGTCACATTGTCGAGCGCCGATGGAACGCAGATCCTGTCAACCGACTCTGTTGTCCATGTGGGCCAACGCGTCGCTCACGACAGCCTCTACCGCCAACTCCGCTCCCGACGCAGCGAATGGGGGGAAATGGACGTCACAGCCATCTACCAGGTTGGCGACTGCGTCCGCCCCAACTTCATCGCCGACGCCATCTTCTCTGGTCATCGGCTCGCCCGCGAGATTGATCAACCAGACCCAACCCGCCAACTTCCCTTCGTGCGCGAGCGGCGGATCATCCTGGGCACCGAAGACGACTTCCAAGTGGGCGCTCGGGCCACTCAGCCGCGTTGATCCGCCGCAGCAGGCCCAGGGGTTCAATCGCCCCCCGATCAGTAGGCGCTCCGACTCCCATAGAAAAGGAACCACCAGCCCATGACCTCTCCCCGCAACGTCATCATCACCGGCGCCGGCAGCGGAATCGGTGCCAGCACGGCCGCGCATTTCGCCGCGGCCGGCGACCGGGTCTTTCTCGCTGACGTCTCGACGGACCGGCTGGAACAGACCCGAGCGGGGCTGGACAGCGCCCTCGTGTCCACGCACACGGTGGACGTGACCAACTCGAAGGCCGTCACCGACTTGGTCGCCCAGGTCATCGAAACAGCCGGAACCGTTGACGTTGTGGTGAGCAACGCAGGGGTCTTCGACGGTTGCGCTGGAGTCCAGCAGACGACGCCAGAACTCTGGGAGCGTGTGGTGGGGATCAACCTGACTGGCGCGTTCAACGTCGTGAAAGCAACGGCTGAACCGATGATCTCTCAGGCCAACGGCAGGATCATCCTGGTGGGCTCCATTGCAGCCCAACGGGCCATGCCAGATGGGCTGGCGTACTGCGCGACAAAGGCGGGATTGGAAGGAATGACCCGGCGCCTGGCATATGACTTGGGGAGCTATGGCATCACCGCCAACCTCGTCGCGCCAGGTGTCGTACGAACAGGCATCCGGGCTACATCGGAGGAGATCTTGGGGGACCTTGTCCCCGACACCGATGTCGGTGTAGGAACCGATCAAGATTTGATGGACAAGCTGATTCCGCTGAAGCGCGGGGGAGACCCTGAAGAGATCGCCGCCACGATCTTTTTCCTTGCCAGCACAGGCGCCGGGTACATCAGCGGTGAAGTCATCCATGTCGACGGCGGCTGGATCGCCTCCTAGGGACGGCGCGCCGGAAGGATTCCCCATGCCTATCAAAATGCCCGCCGGCAAACGCCTCGCCGTCTGCCTAAGTCCTGACTTCGACGCCCAGAGCGTTTGGATCGGAACCTTCCGTTCGACGTCGCAAACCGACCTGTCGAGGGGCGAGTTCGGCGCTGCTGTGGGTACCCCGCGCCTTCTGGAACTGCTCGGCCGCTACGGCATCACAACGACTTGGTGCATCCCAACTCACACCATGCAGACTTTTCCGAAGGCGGTGGAGGCCGTCATCACGGCAGGGCACGAGGTCGCGGCACACGGCGTGTATCACGAGTACGTTCCGAAGCTCGAGCCCGCCGAGGAGCGGCGCCTCATCGAACTCCAACTGGCGCAACACCAACGACTGCTCGGGACGACTCCACGGGGTTACCGCTCACCCTCGCTGGACGTCACCGACATCACCCTCGAACTCCTCGCAGAGTACGGATTCGAGTGGGACAGTTCCCTCATGGGCCGCGACTTCGAGCCGTACCATCCGCGGGCCGTGGCGGCCATCGACCTCGAGAAAGGCAACACGTTCGGCGAACCCAGCCCGCTGTTGGAGTTCCCGGTTTCGTGGTACCTGGACGATTTCCCGGAACTGGAGCTCCATAAGGCAAGTCCGGCGATGCAATCGGCTGAAGTGGTCCTCGCGCGATGGATCGATACCTTCAACTACGCGCGCACGCATTGCCCCAACGCCCTCCTGACTTGGACCCTGCATCCCCAGACCATCGGCAGGGCTCACCACATGCCGATGCTCGAGCGATTCCTCGAACATGTTGCTCAGCACGACGACGTGTGGTTTCCCACGCTGTCCCAGGCCTTCGACGCCTGGGTCGACTAAAGCCCCCCCGGGCTCCGCCAGCACCCAAGCTGACCCGCCCAAGTTAAGGAGACCTCGTGCCCGCACGTCACCTCACAGCAGGCCTTAGTCCTGAGCACCGCGACCTCCAGGACGCGGTCCGACAGTTCGTTGACGAGCGCGTCATTCCTACCGCCATGGAGCGGGAGGCAAATGACGAGTATCCCAGTGATCTCTTCCCTGAGCTCGCCGCTATGGGCCTCATGGGCATGTCTATCCCCGAGGAGTATGGCGGCTCGGATGTCGACTATGTCAGCTACGGGCTGGTGTTCGAAGAACTCGCCCGCGGATGGATGGGGCTGGCCAGCGTCGTGGGGAGTTCCGCCAGCGGAGCCTTCCTCATCGGCAAATTCGGAACGGCAGAGCAAAAGCAGCGCTACCTTCCCGATCTCGCCCTCGGCAAAGCCACAAGCGGGATCGCCATGACGGAACCTGCCGTCGGTAGCGACTTGAAGAACCTCCGCATGACAGCCCGCCGGGAGGGGGACGAGTACGTCGTCAATGGGACCAAGACCATGATCACCCAAGCGCGGCATGCGCGGCCGTTGCTGACCCTGGTTCGGACCAATCCGGCCGCTGACCCACCTCACCGCGGCATGAGCCTGCTGCTGATTGACCTAGACACCCCTGGTTACAGCATCGGGCGCGACATCGCCAAGCTCGGACATAAGGGTCTAGAACTCTGCGAGGTCAACTTCGACAACGCTCGTGTACCGGCCACCCAATTGCTGGGCGGCGTTGAGGACCAAGGTTTCTACGAGATGATGTCAGCTCTTGACCGTGGCCGGATCTACATGGCAGGGGCCTCCATCGGAATTGCGCGCGCGAGCCTCGAAGCTGCCACCAAGTACGCCACGCAGCGTGAGGCCTTCGGTCACCCGCTGGCCGACTTCCAGGCCGTGAAGCTCCGCCTGGCAAATGTGGCAACCAAGATCGAAGCCGCGCGGCTGCTGATGATCAACGCGGCACTCAAGACGGGGACCGAGGGCCGCGCGAGCGTTGAGTCCGCCATGGCGAAGGCGTACGCATCTGAGGTGTGCCTTGAAGCTTCGTACGAGGCCATGCGCATCCACGGTGGATACGGGTTCACCAAGGAATTCCCGATCGAGCGGTACTACCGGGACGCAGCACTCATGCCAATCGGAGAGGGCGCCAACGACGTCCTAATGCTCAGCGTCGCTGATTCGATTCTCAAGGATGCGCGCTAAGGGGCGGCTCTTTCGTTGGCGTGCCTCTTCATAAGCGCCCTCAGCCAAACCTACACGCTCGCTGTGCCATAAAGGAATCGCCGAGTGGTGACCTAGTTGGGTCACCACTCGGCGCTGGCAAGTTCGTCACCAGTCGACTCTGGTCTGCGCTGCGGAGGCGTCAGGAACGCCGGCTAAACATTACAAACCACTGACCGTCATGGCAGACCTCGTCGTGCTGGTTCTTCACCTGCACGTCGAAGGTGATGATGCCGCGGTCCGGCTTGGACTTCGACTCTCGCACGGCGGCAACCGTCTGCTCGACCCGAATGGTATCGCCGATGCGCACGGCTCCCTTCAGGTTCCAGGTCATCCCCAGAAACGCAATAGCCGTTCCCTCCTTGATGCCCAGACGCGACTCCAGACCGGTCGCTACAGCGAACACGCCTGGACCGTGAAAGATACGTCCTCCGAACTGGGTCTTCTTGGCGAACTCCTCATCCGTGTGGAGCGGGTTGAAGTCCCCGGAAATACCAGCGAAGTTCGTCACGTCGGCATCCGTGATCGTTCGTGCCGGGGTGACCCACGACTGTCCTACATAGAAGTCGTCGAAGTACAGGCCCTTCTCTGGTGCCTGGACCGGCGCTGCAGCAGCGTTGTTCACGTACGTTCTCCTTCGCATACGGGTACGTCCAGTCTCGGACGAACTCCCAAGTAGCACGACCGTTGATCTCCTCATTTGCGGTGGTCTGTGTTGGTGTTTCGCCAACGATGGGGATGCGGCAGTCCAAGGGTTCTGCCCCCCGCCTCAGGGATTTGGACCTGGGACCGCACCACCCCCCGCGCCGCGTGGGGGCGCAAACTCGGTAGCCGGCGTGGACACCGACTCGTCAGTCGTCACTGGACCTCTGGTCGATGCCTGTCCCCTTGAAGGGGGCACCCGTCGCTGGCCTAAGTCGAGTGCGATTAGGCCGAGGTACACCGCGGCGACCGCCCCCGGGTCGTGCAAGTTGATATCGAGCGCCTGCTCCACCTTGGAGAGGCGGTAGCGCAAGGAGTTGTGATGGATGCTGAGAGACTCAGAGGCAGCATTGATGTTCTGGTTGTGCTCGAAAAAGGCTCGAAGTCCTTCAATCAGAGTGGCCCGCGTCAGCACTGGCCCGAGGAAGTCCTGGGCCCACAAGACCATCTTGTCGATGCCCACGTCGGCGAATAGCCTCGTGGCCAAGTCGAAATCTTCAAAGGTTCGGAACCGGCCACGCCCAGCATGACGAAGAGATCGCAACGCCAACAGCGCGTCATTATGCGAGTCCGCTATCTCAGCCACCCCACCGACTTGGCGTCCGACCCCCACCAGCACAGCGGGGAATCGAGGCTTTTCGGCGACCAAAGTCCGACGGAATGTTGCCGTGCTGCACTGCAGCAACAGAACGACCGTCCCGTCGTGCACAGTGTCCAAGTGGACTATGTCGTGAGCACGCAAGGCCTGCGACAGTCCGTCCGCCAACTCGTGTACTGATGCCCGTGGTTGCGAGGGAGGTGCACGGCGCGCTCCTTGCACTACCGCAACCCGCAGCTCTTCGCTGAAGGCAAGGCCAAGACTAGAAATTCGTCCCGCCAACTCAGGAACGTGCGGTTCGCGGCGCAGGGCGAGGGCCTCTTGCAACACGGCTGCTCGAACCGCGCGCTCCTGACCCTGGGCGGTCGCGGCCATCCGCTGAGCCGCTTCCACCAAGGTGGCGGCCATGTGCACGGCTGACGTGACGTAGGCGTCTGGAAAGTCCATGCGCCGCGACACCGCGACGAGCCAGCCGAGGTGACCCCGCGCCTCGCCGGGATCAGATACGCGGGCGGCCACCCCGTGCCAGCCGTCCACATCGACCATCTGGGACTCCGCGCTCGTTCGGGAAACTTCACCGAATAGCAGAGCTATCGGTGCCGGCCCCGTGGTCTGTACCGGACGGCCGTTCCTGTCGACAAGCGCGATGGTGGCATTACAGACCTGGCGCAGGCGGTTCGTAATGGCCTGGATGGGATCAGCTTCGCTGAGCGACTGGCTTAGGGATCGCTGCAGTGACGCCAGCCGACGGCCAGCAGCTTCCTCCGGTCCCTGGTCGGCGCGAGTGATAGCGAGAATCACTTCGGCGGGATTCACATCCCCATCCAGGTGGATGACGACGTGCTTGCCCGCCACGGCGCTGAGTTGCGCAGTGTCCGTGATACCAGGACCGGTCAACAACAACATCAAGGAATGCGGTTGGCGGAGCAGCGAATCTATCTGCTCCACCGTCCCAGGCTCGCCTCCGACCGGGCACACGACGACAACATCCGGATCCTGTGGAACCTCGACACCACTGAGCCATAGGGTGACGCCCCGGACCAAGCGGTCAAGGTCTGCCGGCCCGCCTGTCAGTTGACGCGCGTCGCGAGCGAACTGTGACGCCAGCAACGACCTCAGCGTCCTCGGAGGCATCGCAGACGTCATCCGGATCATCTTCCAGGATCGAGGTCACGGCGCGGAGCCGTTGGCGGGCGCTCTCTACCTTAGGGCCATGCTGGGAACCACTTGTGGGAATTCCCCCAAGTGGTTATGACTGAACTTG
The DNA here is from genome assembly GCA_021324575.1 of Intrasporangiaceae bacterium. Classification (GTDB taxonomy): domain Bacteria; phylum Actinomycetota; class Actinomycetes; order Actinomycetales; family Dermatophilaceae; genus Nostocoides. Next base: position 87,213 of record JAJPIW010000013.1, read on the forward strand.
GTGTTCTCCCGACCAATGCGCGGTTCGTGCGCACCTACGATCCAAATCTGAGCCAATGAGGACAGGGGAGCACGATGAATGAGCCAGCAGCGGGCGAGCGGTACTGGTCTACTTCCGTCAGCAAGATCTCACCGGATTCGGTTACCGTGCGGGGGTACCCGCTGGAGCAGCTAATCGGGATCTCGTTCACCACCGCTAGCTACCTCATGATCCGCGGCAAGCTCCCGACTCCGCAAGAGGCAAGCGTCCTGGACGCAGTGCTCACTGGCATCCTGGACTACGGCCTCGAGAAGGCAGGGACGGTCGCGGCGCGTCATATCGTGTCTGTAAACCCCAGCATGGAAGCGGGACTCGCGGCCGCGGTACTGGGGGCTGGTGAGTTCGCAGTGTCGCCGGAGAAGGCGGCTGCATTCATCAGCCAGACGTATGACAACTACGCGGCTTCCGGCAGCGAAGACATGAACGCCTTCGCTGCCAAAGTTGTCGCCGAGGCGCGTCAAGGGAAACTGCGAATCCCAGGCTTTGGCCACCCCGTCTTCAAGCACGTTGACCCTCGCGGTGAAGTACTACGGTCCATCGCGGTCGACGCTGGCCTGTGGGGTCCGCCAGCGCAGCTGTATGAAGCCGTGCACCGCGCATTTATCCACCAGCCCGGGAAAGAGCACTTTCCCATCAACGATGTCGGCGTCATGGCCGCTATTACGGTGGCTCTGGGCTTCACCCCAAAGGAGGCGGCGGCGCTCGCGGTGATCGGAACCCTGCCGGGCGTGGTGGCCCACATCAGCGAGGAACTCGCCAGCGGCCAGGGGCTTCGCGCCATTCCACAGGAGCAGGTCGACTACGACGTGCCCAACAGAGAGTTGGCAGCCGATATGGCGCGGGCAGGTTGGACCAACGACTAGCCTGTTGCCGGGTCCAAGCCCAAGGGACGCAAATGCGTGCTGACCAGATCATGTGGAGAGCGGAGCCTGCGATGACCGACGTCGACACTCTAGCCACAGCGGATGTCGTGGTGGTGGGTGCCGGCATCGCTGGTCTCTGCACGGCCTGGGAGCTGAAGCGGCGCGGGTTCGATGTCGTGGTCGTAGAACAACGATTCCCCGCATTCGGGGCGACTGGTCGTAACCCAGGGTCCCTCTGGCTGCAAACACGAAGAACCGGACTCGAGCTCGATCTCGCCCGCGCTGGCAGGGCCAAGTATGGCGAGTTTCTCGAGGAACTCGGTGACGTGTTCGAGTTCCGGACCCACGGTGGCCTCTTCTTCTTCGAGTCCGACGCACAGGGATTGGTACTGGAGAAGTACGTAGAGGACAGGCAGAAAGCTGGGCTGGACATCCAGATGGTCAGTCGAGAGGAAGCCCGCGATCACACACCGCTGCTTCCCGAGACCGCGATCGGAGCCGTGTACTGCGCAGAAGACGCCCAGATCGACTCTCAACAGTTCATCTCGGCGCTGGGCGCCGCCTGCCGGCGGCGAGGTGTCCGGCATTTCGACAACACTGCCGTCCTGTCCACGCTCCGCGAGGGGGACAACGTGGTCGGTGTCCGGACCGTGCGCGGCGAGGTCCGTGCCTCCGGAGTCGTGTGGGCCACGGGCGCTTGGGCCACCAATCTGCGTGCCGAGGGCTTCGACCTACCAATCCGTACCGCTCGAGGTGGTCAACTAATCACCCAGCCAATTGACACTGCACCGAGCGCTATCTTGCACGGGCCGCGGGGCGTGCACAGCTGTGGGGCGCTGCTGGACCTGCCGGCCTTTAACCCTGCCCTGTTCGCCGCAGCGGGTTCCGACAGCACCGGGGAGAATGCAGCCGTTGCGCTGCTGTCGTATGACGACTCGATCGCGCTGAACCGGGGAGGCAGCCTTGACATTGGCACAAGCATTGACGCCGAGGGGTCGCTCAACCCCCACATCAGCCTCGTGGCCACTCATGCCATGGTCGAGACAAGCCTGGAGAGGTACCCGCAGCTCTCACACTACGGCGTCACGGGGCTGTGGGCCGGATTGATGAGCGATACCGCAGACCACTTGCCTATCGTTGACCGGGTTGATGGAGCATACGTAACCGCGGGGCACCTATGGGGAGTGGCCAGTGGGCCCATCTGCGGGCAGATCATGGCCGACCTGATCGCGGGTGAACCGCACCAACTAGGCCGCGGACTGCGATTCGACAGACCCTCGCTCCAGCCAGCCGGCTGATGCAGCGCCCGCGCGGCGTGGATAACTCGTAATTGCTATGCGGTCTGCGGACCAAATTGCTTGATCGCGGGATGCGATCAACGGTCCCTCGCTCCAGCCAACCCACGGTGCGCCCATGCGGCGCGAAGAACACGGCTTGTGACGTGTTTCGCGGCCAACCCTCCCGTCCGGGGGACAGCCTCGGTGTCACCCCTTGTACTTCTCCCAACCCTGAACGCCGATGCCTTCAATCTCTCTAGTAGTTCCGCCGACATCGCCTGACTACGTTCGTGGCCCTCACCCACTGTTGAAGGGGAGGTGCTGGGAAACATGGAAACTGCCGCCAACCGGGCGAGACCATTCCTGGAGGCTGACAAGGTCAGCGTGGCCTTCCATGGCAAGGCTGCCGTCGACGAGATCAGCCTGACGGTCACGGCCGGCGAGGTCGTGTCCATCATCGGCCCCAGTGGTTCTGGTAAGAGCACATTCCTTCGGTGTATCAACCACCTTCAAGTGCCAACGTCCGGAACCATCTCGGTCGACGGTGTTTCGGTCGTCGACCGCCCCGGCCAGCACCCCAAAGCAAAAGACCTTGCTCGGCTACGCCGCAAGGTGGGCATGGTCTTTCAATCCTTCAACTTGTTCCCCCACCTGACCGCACTGGAGAACGTAACGCTCGCGCAGGTCCACGCCATGGGTCGTAACAAGAGCGACGCGGAGGAGCGTGGCCGCGAGCTGCTGGCCCAGGTCGGCCTTGCAGACCGGGCAAACCACCGCCCCAGCCAGTGTTCCGGGGGACAGCAGCAACGCATCGCGATCGCGCGGGCACTTGCGTTGGATCCGAAGGTGGTCTTGTTCGATGAGCCAACTTCGGCCCTCGACCCCGAGTTGGGCGCCGATGTCCTCAAGGTTATGCGCGATCTGGCGAACAGTGGAATGACAATGATCGTGGTCACCCATGAGATGCACTTCGCTGAGGACGTGGGCGACCGTGTCGTCTTCATCGCCGATGGCAAGGTCGTGGAGCAGGGCAACCCCGCCGAGGTCCTGCGTCATCCTCAGCACGAGCGAACCCAGCGGTTCCTCAAGGCGGTGCTCGACCGGTGACTGACTTCTTCCACTACCTGACCGTGCTGTCGAGCGGGGTCAGGTACACACTGGAGTTGACCTTCGCAGCCGTTGGCCTGGGGCTGGTACTCGCTATCCCGGTCACCGCAGCGCGGCGATCGTCATCGCGCGCATACCGCTTTCTGGGCACGGCTTTCGTCGAGTTGCTTCGCGCGATTCCTCCCCTGCCCTGGCTCTTCTTGGTCTTTTTTGCCCTGCCAACGATGGGGCTGACGCCCCTTCAACCCATGACCGCAGGCATTCTTGTCTTTGGCATCATCTCGGCCGCCTATCTGACCGAGATCTACCGCGCAGGCTTCCGGGCTGTACCCGCGGGGCAAGCCGAGGCCGCGGCGGCGCTCGGGCTCGGGCCTTTCCACACATACGCGCGAATCCTGGTCCCACAAGCAGTCAAGACCGCGTTGCCACTGGCCCTGGCCTACTTCATTGGCGCACTCAAGGACAGCGCGATCGTGTCGGTCATCGGGGTGCAGGACATCTCGGCGCGTGCTGTGGCACAGAATGTCGCGAACTCCAACGGCCTGATCGTCTTCCTCGCCGCAGCCGCAATCTATCTGTGTCTGAGCCTGCCTGTGGCTCTCTTCGGCCGGTGGCTCAGCTACCGGTTAGGGACTCAGAACGCCGTCAGGGTCGGCGCGTGAACATTCACGCGTGGCCGGACTACCTTTCGCAACTCTGGCCAGGCTTGCGGACCAGCTTCCTGCTGCTCGTTGCTCTGGTCGCCCTGGGCACGCCCCTCTCGCTGTTGCTCGCTTCGACCCAACGCAGCCACCGTAAGGCCGTCAGGTGGACCACGATAGGCATCGTCGAGTTCGCCCGTGGCATGCCATCCCTGGTGTTGCTGTACCTGGTCTACTTCGGGCTCCCATCCTTCAACCTCACACTCGGAGCGTTCACTGCGGCTTCTGTTGCCCTAGCCATCAACTACGCCGGGTACACCTCTGACGCCATCAAGAGCGGGCTCGATGCGGTGCCGATGGGTCAGGTGGAGGCTTCTGAGGCGCTCGGTTTGAGCCGGGGGGTGACCATGCGCCGAGTGATCCTTCCTCAGGCGGTCCGCATCATCACCCCGCCGATGCTGTCCTGGATCATCGTGTACTTCCAGACGACCTCGATCGCGTTTGCGATCTCCGTGCCGGAACTCATGAGCAAGGCGTACTCGATCGCCTCCGTCAACTTCCAGTACCTCGGCGTCTTCGCCGTGGCCGGCCTCCTGTACGCCGTGGTGTCCATCCCCGGATCACAGCTGGTGTCGGCCTTGGAGAGGAGGCAGCAACGCGGCACCCCGTGAAACGCCCACTGGGCAACGTCCCAACATTGGCCACCGGCCACGCAACGCAAGCGCAGTACCTATTCCTTGAGAGGACCCGGACCATGATCAAGATGGCCCACACCGTCACCGTCGCCGCAGCCGCCGCCTCAGTCCTCGCGCTCGCCGCGTGTGGGGGAGCGTCGGAGAGCGCTGGCGCAGGCGGAACCAGTTGCACCCCCAAATGGGGCACCTTCGACACCATCACGTCGGGGCAGTTGACCGTGGGTGTCCCCGACGCGCCGCCGTACTACATCAGCAAGGATGGTCAGACGTCGGGCATCGATGCGGACTTCCTCAACCAGTTCGCCAAGGACTCGTGCCTGACCATCAAGTGGGATGTCATGCCTTCCGCGAGTGTTATTCAGTCGGTCGTCGCCCGCCGTGACGACATCGCCGCCGGAGGTTGGTACTCCACTGCCGAGCGCGGCAAGGTGGTCAACTTGTCCGCTTACACCTACGCCGAGCTTCCGACCATCATCTCCAAGACTGGCGCAGACGACGTGACCAGCCTCGTTGACCACTCCGTCGGCACGATCACCGGTTACGCCTGGGTCGACGACCTGAAGAAGAAGGTGGGTGCCGGCAACGTCAAGGAGTACCAGAGTGCGGACGCGGCACTTCAGGACGTTGCCGCTGGACGCATCGAGTTCGCGCTTCTTGGAGGGATCGACGCCCCTTACCTGATCAAGACAAAGACCGACTACTCCGGCATCAAGTCGGCGCTCATGAAGCCCGATGAATCCATCGCGGTATCTGTCAACCCATCCCTCCCCAACTACCCGGCGACGAAGGGGAACGACAAGCTCACTGCTGCCCTCAACAAGGGAATCGACGGTGGGCACACGTCCGGGCAGACCGGCAAGACCTTTGAAAAGTATGGCCTTGACCCCGCACTCGCGGATGTGAGCAAGTACAAGTAGGTCAGCCAAAACAGACGTGCCTCCCGGCCGTCCGCGCGCCAGCCACGGCCGGGAGGCACCACCACGCACGTTCGTGCGATCTAGGAGCAGGCACACCATGACCCAGTCACTCACCTTCTTGGCACAGCTCGAGAAGGTTGCAAACACGTCGCCAACCGCGATTGCGGTCGCCGATGAGACCGAAGTGGTGTCGTACGAGGCGCTCTGGGAACGTGTCAAGGATGGCGCTTCCCGACTTCGCGAGAGCGGCCTTCAGCCGGGCGGGCGTGTGGCGCTGGTCGCGGAAAACAGTGCCGCCTTCCTCTCGGCAGCCTTCGCCGTTTGGGCGGCTGACGGGGTGCTCGTTACCGTGTATCCATCGACTGCCATTGGCGACCTGGCCACGACACTTCGTGACTGTGACCCGGTGCTCGTGCTCGCTGATCGCGATATCCGTGCATCCGTAGAAGCGGCCGCCGCCGATCTCGCACCGGTCGCACCCGTGGAATTGCTGCGCGAGTCCATCCCGGCTGTTCGCGCGGCCACCGTCCCCAACCCGGACGGGCTGCGCGAGCCGGTCCACCTCATTTGCTACTCATCGGGCACCACGAGCCGACCTAAAGCCATCATGATCTCCGAGTCAGCGCTGGCAAGCGGGGCGCGTACGTACGCTGACGTGTGGCACCTGGGTTCCGACGACAAGACCATCGTGTGCCTGCCCATGGCATGGCTCTTTGGTCTGGCCACAACCTCTATGGCCACGCTGGTTGCCGGCGGGACGGTCTTGGCGCTCCGTAGGTCGCGTCCCGAGCTGCTGCTTCAAGCGCTCACGCGCGATGGTGGGACGTTCCTTGCGGGCGTGACGACCATGTTCGCCAAACTGGTCCACCACATCGAGGCGCTCCCACAACCGGTGAAACTACCTAACCTCAGGCTCTGCATTTCAGGCGGGGAGCCACGCAACGAAGCCGCCTTTGCCCGGTTCAACGCGGTGGCCGGCTGTCCTGTCTTGGACAACTACTGCGCGTCCGAGTGCTTCCCCCTCGTCACGTACGACCCTTTCGTCAGCCCAGAAGTTGTCCCGGGCTCGGCCGGCAAGGTTGTCGCCAGATCTGAACTGAAGGTCGTCGATCCCGAAGGAAACGTGGTGGCCCCGGGTACGCCTGGAGAGGCCTTTTCGCGAGGCCCCGGTCTGATGCTTGGGTACTGGAACGACCCCGAACAAACGGCTGCCTCCCTGACGGACGACGGGTGGTACCGAACCAAGGACTTGGTGCGTATTGACGACGAGGGATTCGTCTATGTCGTGGGTCGACTCTCCGACATGATCATCCGCGGTGGAAGCAACATCTCGCCGGCCGAGGTTGAAGAAGTGCTGCGTCGACACCCGAGCGTCGCAGACGTATCGGTGGTCGGGCCCCCGGACCCGCTGTACGGACAGGAAGTGGTCGCCGTGGTCGTGCCCGCGAGCAGCAACTCTTTGGAGGAGGAGGAATTGCGCCGCTTCGCCCAAGTCCACCTCGCGGCGTTCAAACTACCCACCCGAATTGTGGTGCGTGACGAGCTGCCCCAGAACTCGACGACAGGCAAGGTGGACCGCCGCCGACTCCTGGCCGATCTCGAGCGTCTCGACCGAGCATGAGCAGCAACACGACCCTTAGGGTCGCCACCACCCAGCTCCAACTCCGAGGCGAGAAGAGTGTGGAGTCGTTTCTCGGCCATCTCAACGAGCTAACCGAACGAGCGGCGCGACAAGGCGCTGACCTCATCCTCTTCCCGGAGCTCGCCAGTACGGGCTTGTTGGCGGCGATCGAAGGGCACGAGGTCACGACGGCTACCGTCGCCTCTGACTACTGGGAGAACCTCACGAGTTTCACTGCAGAGATCCTCGCAGGTCTTAGCACGATGGCGCACGGTCACAACCTCGTGGTTGCCGGAGGTAGTCACAACCGACTTGCCGAAGACGGATCTCTACGGAACACCGCCTACATTGTTCACCCGGACGGGCGCGTCGAGACGCAGGACAAGATCCACCTCACCCCTCAGGAGCACGCCCTTGGGACCCGTGGCGGCGACGAGTTGGTCGTGACGCAGATCGGACCCTTCACCGCGGGCCTCCTTATCTGCGCGGACATTCAGTTCCCGGAGCTGTCTCGATACCTCGTGCACAAGGGTGTCGACCTGATCCTCTGTCCCTCGCTTACATGGAATCGACGCGGCCTTCACAGAGTACGAACCGGGTGCCAAGCGCGGGCCATCGAGAACCAGTTGTTCGTCGTGATGTCGCCGCTCTTCGGATCGTCCGGGCTTCCCATCGATGCACCGATGCACGCGGTGGGGAGGGCGCTGGTCACCGCGCCCGTCGACAAGACGGTGGGACTCAACGACGGCATGGTGGCATTGGCGGGCGACGACAACGAACAGGTTCTGGTGGTCGAGCTGGACCGTGCACAGCTCGAAGCCTCACGAGCCAACCCCGAGGCACCCGGTCTCGCCCTAAGGCGGCCGGACCTTTACGCCAAACTGCAGGCGGAGATGGACGCATGAGTCGCCACCTCCAACACCGCGTTCGCTACCACGAGGCCGATGCCCAAGGCTTCATGTTCAACAGCCGGTTCCTCGAGTTGGCGGACGTAGCCATGACCGAGTTCTTCAGGGCGGCCGGGTGGCCCTATAACGAGCTCGTCAATGCCGGTGCTGACCCTTCCGTTGTTTCGGCGCAACTCACATTTAGTGCTCCGGCACGATTCGATGATCGGCTCGACCTGGCCGTGCAGTGCACGCGCGTGGGGTCGTCCAGTTTCGAGCTCGTTACACACGTCTGGAGAGGAGAGACGCTCATCGCAGAGTTGGCCCTTGTTTACGTCAACGTCGACGCATCTGTGGGTGAGTCTCGCCCACTCCCTGGCTCCGTGGCATCGGCACTCCGCGCTTCCATGGACATCCCGACCTGATCCGACCAATGAGAGCCACCATGAAGATCTGTTTCCTCAATCCCTTCGGGACTCCTGATTACAACCAGCTCATCCACGACGTGCTCACCCGGTCCCTTCGCGGCGGAACCGAGTTGACGGTTCGAAACTTGGACGGCCCGGTCAAGAACATGGACTACTTCGTCGCGAAGCACCTTCTCGAGGTGGGCGTCATGAAGGCCGCCGCGCAGGCTGAGGAGGATGGTTTCGATGCCTTCATCATCGGGTGCTGCTACGACCCAGCGCTCAGTCAGTGTCGCGAGCTGGTCGACATCCCGGTGGTAGGCCCACTCGAGGCAGCGCTCGGTAACATCCGAGCCTTCGGCCACCGGTACGCGGTGGTTACAGACCACCACAAAGCAGCCACCGAAATCGCCGATCGAGTTCGACTGTACGGCCAGGAGCCCAACTGCAAAGCGGTCACGCACGTGGGGTGGTTCATCGGAGACATGATCAGGAATCCGGCGGGAGTCGCGGCCGACGCGTACGCGACGAGCAAGCGCATCATGGCTGAGACAGGTGCGGAGACGATTATCCTCGCCTGCACCATTGTCTCGGGCTGCTACGAGGTCTGTGCCGTCAATGACCCAGAACTGCAGGGCCTCTCCGTGGTCGACCCAAACGTCATGGCGCTGAAGCAGGCTGAGATGTTGGTCGATCTGCGTGCCGCTGGTCAGTACCGCATTGCCCGCACCGGGTACTACGAAAGGCAGCCAAGCGAGGGTCTCGGCGAGACGGTCGACATTCGCGCCGTCCTTGAAGGCAATGTCACTAGCTCTAGCCAGTCGTAATCGAAACCGCCTGCGCAGCGGTATGGATTCGAGAGGACCGTTGCCTCTGACAAGACCGCCCAATGGCTCTCACCCCCAACAGCACTCCGCGTCCAAGAGCCGGCGGTGCGCTTGGCCGCAAGTTCCGAGCCCAAAGTCTGTCCGTAGCTAAGGAGCCCAGGTGTCTGTTTTCCGGATCGTCGCGCTCGTCGTGTGCCTCGCCATCGCCCTCACGGGTATCGCGTTGTTCGCCCGGGTGATCCGGCAGTTCCTCGCCGTCTTCCGCCTCGCTCAGCCCGACGCCTCGCGCACTGGTGACAAGGGCACCAGGACGGTGACGCTGCTGCGTGAGTTCCTGGGGCACACGCGGATGTCGCGGTTGCCGGTGGTGGCGGTGGCGCACTGGTTCACGATGATCAGCTTCGGGGTGCTGTTCTTCACGCTGGTCAACGCGTTCGGTCAGCTGGTCAAGGCCGACTTCACGCTCCCGGTGATCGGGCACTTCTTCCTCTACGAGTGGGTCACCGAGTTCTTCGCGTGGACGGGTCTGGTCGGCATCATCACGCTGATGGTGATCCGGCAGAAGAACCACCCGCGGTCGGCAGCGGGCGAGGGTGGTCGGCGGTCGCGGTTCTTCGGGTCGACGTTCTGGCAGGCCTACTACGTGGAGCTGACCATCCTCGGCGTGACGATCTGCATCATCAGCCTGCGGGCGCTGGAGTACGCGCTGGACTTCAACGGCGGCACCACCGGGTTCTCCGGGAAGGGGCACGCCGACGCGCTGCACTACCCGCTGACCGGGTGGCTCGGCGCGATGTTCAAGGGCTGGTCGGTGTCGCGGCTCGAGGACGTCATCGTGGTCGTCGCGGCGGTGAAGATCCTGATCTCGTTCGCCTGGATGATCACCATCTCGCTCCAGCCGACCATGGGCGTCGCGTGGCACCGCTTCCTGGCCTTCTTCAACATCTTCCTCAAGCGGCACGCCGACGGCCGGACCTCGCTCGGTGAGCTCCAGCCGCTGATGGTCAAGGGCGAGCCGGTCGACTTCGAGAACATCGAGGACCTCGACGAGGACGCTGCGCTCGGCGTCGGCAAGGTCGAGGACTTCACCTGGAAGGGCCTGCTGGACTTCAGCACCTGCACCGAGTGCGGGCGCTGCCAGTCCCAGTGCCCGGCCTGGAACACCGACAAGCCGCTGTCGCCGAAGATGCTCGTGATGGCGCTGCGCGACCACGCGCACGCCAAGGCGCCGTGGCTGCTGGCCACCGAGTCCGAGCGCGAGGGCCTGGGCGAGGACGCGGCCAAGCTTGCTGAGGTGCCGCTGATCGGCGACACCGGCTACGACATCACCAACCCGCTCGCGGCGTACAACCCGCACGGCCCCGATGCCGTGATCGACCAGGACGTGCTGTGGTCGTGCACCACCTGTGGTGCCTGCGTCGAGCAGTGCCCGGTCGACATCGAGCACGTCGACGCGATCGTCGACATGCGGCGCTACCAGAACCTCATCGAGTCGGCGTTCCCGAACGAGCTCAACGGGCTGTTCAAGAACCTCGAGAACAAGGGCAACCCGTGGGGCATGGCCGCCCGCGCCCGGCTCGACTGGGCCAAGGACCTGCCGTTCCCGGTCAAGATCCTCGGCCAGGACGTCGACTCCGCCGACGACGTCGACTACCTGTTCTGGGTCGGCTGCGCCGGCGCCTACGAGGACCGCGCCAAGAAGACCACCCGCGCCGTGGCGGAGCTGCTCGACCAGGCCGGGGTCTCGTTCGCGATCCTCGGCGATGGCGAGTCGTGCACCGGTGACTCGGCCCGCCGGGCCGGCAACGAGTTCCTCTTCCAGATGCTCGCCCAGCAGAACGTCGAGACCCTCAACGAGGTCGGCGCCACCAAGATCGTCGTCACCTGCGCGCACTGCTTCAACACCATCAAGAACGAGTACCCGCAGCTCGGCGGCAAGTACGAGGTGGTCCACCACACCCAGCTGCTCAACCGCCTCGTCCGCGAGAAGAAGCTGGTCCCGGTGGCCCGCCCGGCCGACGTCCCCGGCAAGTCGTCGAACAAGGACGTCGCCTCCACCGCCGAGACCGTGACCTACCACGACCCCTGCTACCTCGGCCGCCACAACGGCGTCTACGCCCCGCCGCGCGAGCTGATCGGCGCCCTGCCCGGCGTCGAGCTGCGCGAGATGGAGCGCACCAAGGAGAAGTCGTTCTGCTGCGGCGCCGGTGGGGCCCGGATGTGGATGGAGGAGAAGCTCGGCACGCGGATCAACACCAACCGCACCGAGGAGGCCATCGACACCGGCGCCGAGCGGATCGCCATCGGCTGTCCGTTCTGCCGCGTCATGATGTCCGACGGCCTCACCGCCGCCCAGTCCGAGGGCAAGGGCGAGGACGTCGAGGTCGTCGACGTCGCCCAGATGCTGCTCGCCGCCGTCAAGCGCCGCGACGACGGCCAGCCCACCGAACCCGACAGCTGACGGCATGGGCCTTCTAGCAATGCCTAACGAGCATCGAGTCGACGCCAAATGAGTATTGGACTGCATGATTCTCAGCGGACCACCATGTTTCAACGACGCCAATCCGCCCGCAGCTAACAGTGAGAGGACACCAGATGGCACGCAAGGCAAGTACTGCACCCCGCAAGCGACCGGCATCCCGAGAGGCCACCGTAGCTACGGACGCCGCGTTCGCGTCCCCAGCCGATGCCCTCCCGCGAATTCGAAACGTGTCTGAGGTGCGTCACTTCTTCCGCACTAACGATGTCCCCGTCTTTTTTGTCGGCGCGACCCCGTTCAATCTCCTGGGACTGGATCGGTGGGTCCGAAACCTGACCTACATCGCCTACTACGACGGCTGGGACGGCGCCCACCCAGCCGTCTACTGCCCAAGTTCGAAAGCTTCTGTCGAATTCGATAGCGGCGAAGCAATCAACAACTGGTTGCTACGCAGCCCGGAAGTCCGCGCTTTTATGAGCAGCCGCGTCCCCAAAGGCGTGCGTCCCAAAGTCGCCATGGTCTTCTTTGATACGGAGACTGAGCAGATCTGTGAGGATCTGGGTTACGACCTCATCTTGCCGGCCGCTGCCCTCCGTGAATACCTGGACTCCAAGCTGGTGACGACGCGTCTTGCGGCCGAAGTGGGCGTGTGCAGCGTCCCCAATATCATCACGACGGCTGAAGACTGGGCCTCTCTGGAAGAACACGCTCTGGCGGCGGGCCTCGGTACGGATCTCGTCATCCAAACGGCCTACGGCGACTCAGGTAAAACGACGTACTTCGTGGACGGTCCGAAGGCGTGGGCCAAGTACGCCATTGATCTGGTTGGCGCTGACGTCAAGGTCATGAAGCGCATCAATAACCGTCCCATTGCAGTGGAAGCCGTTCTGACGTCGAGCGGAACGCTCGTCGGCCCTTTCATGTCCGAGCTGGCCGGGCATTCGGAACTCACGCCTTATCGGGGCGGCTGGTGCGGCAACGAGATGTACCCAGATGTCCTTTCTCTTGATCAGCGCAAGAAGGCCGGCGAACTCGTGCGGTCCTTGGGAGACCGCCTCAAGCAGGAGGGCTATCGCGGCTTCTTTGAAGTGGACTTCCTCGTTGACACCGACACGGGGGATCTGTACCTGGGCGAGCTAAACCCACGAATCAGTGGAGCCACCTCGATCACCCATGTCACGGCGGGGGCCTACGCGGACGTTCCGCTCTTCCTGTTCCATCTGCTCGAGTATATGGAAGTCCCATTCCAGTTAGATGTCGACGAAATCAATGCCAGGTGGCAAGAGCTGGCATCGGTTGACCTCTGGTCACAAATGGTGGTCAAGGAAACGGGGAGTCGTGTCGAACGCATTGAACAGGCTGCCCCGACGGGTCAATATCAACTCGACGCTGCTGGCAACCTGGTCTTCATGGGGCCGGCTTTGGACTGGCATCAACTCAGCAACGAGTCGCAAGCGTTCTTCTTGCGCATCTACGGACCTGGCGACTACCGATGGGAGGGCGCGGACCTCGGTGTGATCGTCACGAAGGGTCGAGTCCAGACTGTTGGGCGGGCGAACGAGTCGCGCTTGAGTATCAGGGCCAAGCACCTGATTGACTCCATTCGAGACCTTTATGTCGGCATGCCCCTCGTTCCACCGCGGGCCGTGCCCGATGTCAGCCTCACATCCGGGTAATAGGAGCCGCTGGCTGGGCTTACCGAGCCCATTCAATCGGAAGGGCTTCATGGATGGAACGGGAAGGGAACGTGCGAACGTGTCACTGAGCCAGAAGCCCAGAGGTCCCGGTGGGGCCGTCACGCTCGACAACTGGCAGATCGCACCGCAGATCGCGTGGACCTTTCAGCATTTGGAGGATCTCTTCCCCACGTCCCGGATTGCTGCGGGTCCGTCGCCTTCGCCCCTACGCGCCGTGCCCAGCGGGCTCGAGGAGCTCTCGGTAAGCCACCCCGGTGGGCGTGTGGGAAGCGTCGGCGGGGTAATGACTGAAACGGATACGGACGGTTGGATCGTGACCCGAGGTGGCGACATCTTGGCGGAAGGCTATCCATCCGGCATGCACCCCGATAGGCGTCACATGCTTATGTCGGTCAGTAAGTCCTTGGTCGGCTCAGTAGCTGGAGTACTGAGTGGCGCGGGTGCGCTGAACCTCGCTGCGTCGGTGGCCCACTACCTCCCGGCCTTCAAGTGCTCCGGGTACGGCGAGGCGGCAGTTCAACAGCTCCTCGACATGCGCTCCGGTGTCTATTTCTCCGAGGACTACCTTGACCCCAACGCGGAGGTTCGCCTGTTGGAGCAGGCAATCGGCTGGGCTCCGCGACGCCATCCCAACGTCGCAGCATCGATGCACGACTTCCTGCTCAGTCTGGGCAGGTCGAGGCCTCACGGGGGGCCCTTTGAGTACAGGAGCAGCGAAACCGACGTGTTGGGCTTGGTCTGTGAAGCCGCAGCTGGCCAGCGAATGGCCACGTTAATGTCCGAGTTGCTGTGGCAACCGATTGGAGCCCAAGCAGACGCAGTTATCGCGGTCGACCCCCAAGGCACCGGAATGTTCGACGGCGGGATCTGCGCAACGTTGCGTGACCTGGTCCGATTCGGCGAACTCATCCTGCGAGACGGAGCGAATCATGACGGACGCCCGGTGCTACCGAGCCTGTGGGTTGAGGAGACTCTCCGCGGAGCGACTGACAGCCGAGAGGCCTTCGCGGTGAGTCCCACGATCACCATGATGCCCGGGGGGATGTATCGAAACCAGTTTTGGTTTCCGTACCCTCACTCAGAGGTTTTGCTGGCTCTGGGCATTCACGGCCAAATGATCTACATCAACCGGCCGGCTCGAATCGTCGCTGCGAAGCTCTCTCACTGGCCGGAGCCGCAGCACGCAACTAAGCTCTTCAGCACGCTTCAGGCGTTCGACGCCATTGCCTTGCAATTCATCTAATCCTCGATGGCCCGCCTCGTTGCTGACCACTGCCCCGTGCCAGTCGTGGACGAGGGCAGGGTGGGCGTGTGGATTAGTTGCGTCGAGGAGCAACCTCCTCGCCATACCGTTCGACACAGAACGAGGCCAAGCGGGATGCCAGGTCCGCGATCGTGGATGCGGCATGGTGTTCCGCCTCCCAAGCGGCATAGAGCTGAATCCCGATTCTGCCCGAGGGGCCCTCGATGGCGACGGGCTGCAACCCGAAGCGCGGGTCGTCGGACACAACGGCCACTCCTCGGCCCGAGGCCGCCACAGCCTGCGCCACCTCGGCGGTCGCGAACTCGTGCACCCGACCCAACGAAACTCCAACTTCGTTCAAAGCGTGGTCGAGGGCCTGCCGAGGATGGAAATCTCTCGTCTGCAGCAGCAACGTTTCGGAAACGAGGTCGGCCAAGCTCACTGACTCTCTGCTGCTCCAAACGTGTCCCTTCGACACATATGCCCAGACCGGCAAGTCCGCCAAGGGCCTGCCATCCAGGGGAGACTGCGGGGGAGTGGTCCCGATCGCCAGATCTGCGCCGCGCAAGAGTGCGGCGTAGACCGAGGTCGGCACCTCTTCCCAGACTGCTGGCATGGGGTCGTGGTGCGTCAAAGTGGCGAGGAACGGTGCGACTACATCGGTGAACGTTGTGCCGGGTGCAGCGATCGTCAGTTTCTCAAGGCGTCCCGCGGCGATGGTCTTCGCGGTGTCGACTGCTGCGCCGGCCTGAGTCAGCAGCCGCTGGGCAACGGGCAGAAACTGACGACCGGCCGCGCTGAGTCGGAGTCGTACCTCGGTTCGACTGAACAGCTCAATACCGAGCTCGCGCTCTAAGTCCCGTACTTGACGTGACATTGATGGCTGCGACAGATGCATATGGGCGGCAGCGGCAGTGACGGAACCCATCTCCGCTATGGCTACGAAGTACCTCACCGTACGAAGTTCCACGCCATGCCTCCTAGGCATCGTCTGATTGCGAAGTAGGTATTGGACAGCATGACACGTGTGGGCGACCCTTGAAAGCAAATCCACTCACCGCTTACACAAGGACCTATACCTGTGACGAGACTGGCAGAGGCCCAGCGCCTGCTACGCAAACGCGTCCCCGGCCCGCAGTCTGTGGCCCTCCATGAGAGAAAGTTGGCCAGCGTCGCGGATAGTGTCGGTACGGCGCTCCCCGTATACGTGGAACGGGCTGAGAGCGGACTGTTGATCGACGTTGATGGTAACGAACTAATCGACTTCGGATCCGGGATCGCGGTTACAAACGTCGGCGCGGCTGACCCACGCGTCGTCGAAGCCGTCCAGCGTCAGGTCCAGAACTTCACGCACACCTGCTTTATGGTCACACCATATGAGGGGTACGTGGCGGTCTGCGAACGTCTAGCCGAGTTGACGCCCGGAACGCATGAAAAGCGCTCGGCCCTCTTCAACTCGGGGGCCGAGGCCGTGGAGAATGCGATCAAAATCGCGCGCCGGGCAACACGTCGCCAGGCTGTAGTCGCCTTCGATCATGCCTATCACGGCCGGACGAACCTGACCATGGCCCTGACCTCGAAGAATATGCCGTACAAACACGGCTTTGGACCCTTCGCCGGAGAGATCTTCAGGGCGCCAATGGCATATCCCTATCGGTGGAACGGAGATCGTCAGCGTGTGGCCGAGGAGGCATACGCCGCGTTCGAGGCGCAAGTCCACGCTCAAGTGGGAGAAGACAACGTCGCGGCGGTCATCGTAGAACCCATTCAGGGGGAGGGCGGATTCATCGTTCCACCGCGTGGTTGGCTGCCCCGCCTCCAGCGTTGGTGCCAGGATCATGGAGCCCTGCTAATCGCAGACGAGATCCAGACGGGATTCTGTAGGACGGGCGATTGGTTCGCCTGCGACCACGAGCAGGTTGTTCCCGATCTGATCGCCACAGCCAAGGGGATCGCCGGCGGTCTGCCGCTGGGGGCGGTCACAGGACGCGCAGAGGTCATGAACAGCGTCCACGCGGGAGGTCTCGGCGGAACCTATGGCGGGAACCCCGTAGCTTGCGCCGCTGCACTCGCCGCCATGGAGACAATGGAGGAGCTCGAGCTGGACAGTCGAGCACGGGAGATCGGGGATGTGTTCGTTCAGCGCCTCGGGCGGCTGCAGGACAACGTCGATGCGATCGGAGAGGTCCGCGGTCGTGGAGCCATGATCGCCATCGAACTGATCGCCGGGGTCGGGGATACTACTCCCGCGCCTGAACTAGCCGCTGCGATCAACAAGCGGTGCCACGAGCACGGTCTGGTGACGTTAACTGCGGGCACCTACGGCAACGTTCTTCGTTTCCTCCCACCCCTGACTATCCCTGAGGCGCTGCTCCAGCAGGGTCTGGACATCCTTGAGGACGCCGTCCTTACGGCGGTCTACGGAGGGCTACAGTGACCCGCCGAAGTGCTGAGATAGATGCACTCGGCAACGTTCCCAAGGGCCTACTCATCGACGGACAGTGGCGCGGGTCGAGTGATGGCCGCGTCTTCGTTGTCAGTGACCCATCCAACGAGGAACCGTTGGCGCAGGTCGCTGATGCGACCGTTGCCGACGGCCATGCTGCATTAGCAGCCGCGGCTCGCTCACAGACTTCCTGGGCGGCCATGCCCCCTCGTGAGCGAGGCGAGCTCCTGCGCGCAGCCTATGAGCTCATCACCCTTCGCGCCGAGCACTTCGCGATGCTCATGACGCTCGAGATGGGCAAGCCGCTTGCCGAGTCTCGCGCCGAACTGACGTACGGCGCCGAGTTCTTCCGCTGGTTCTCGGAGGAAGCCGTGCGGGTAGCGGGACGGTGGTCACCTGCGCCCAATGGCGCGACGCGCCTGCTCACCATGAAGCACCCTGTGGGTCCCACCTTGATGATCACCCCCTGGAATTTCCCACTCGCTATGGGCACGCGAAAGATCGGAGCCGCCATTGCTGCGGGATGCACCATGGTCGTCAAGCCCGCCCATGAGACACCTCTGACGATGCTCGCTCTCGCCGACCTCTTGCAAGAGGTCGGCGTGCCCGCCGGGGTGCTCAACGTCATCCCGACCTCCCGAGCGGCTGCCGTCTGCGAGCCCCTGCTCCGGGACCCGCGAACCCGGAAGCTCACTTTCACGGGCTCCACCGCCGTGGGCCGTCTCCTCGTGGAACAGTCTGCACATCAGCTCCTCAGAGTTTCCATGGAGCTTGGGGGCAATGCTCCCTTTATCGTGTTCGACGACGCCAACCTGGACGCGGCGGTCGATGGGGCGATGCTCGCCAAGATGCGTAACAACGGCGAGGCCTGCACAGCCGCAAACCGCTTCCTCGTCCACGAGTCGCTCACCGATCAATTCGCCCGCCGCCTCGCAGACCGGATGCAGGCTCTCGTGGTCGGGCGAGGCACCGATCCCGACACGGATGTCGGCCCACTTATCGACCAGAAGGCCCTGACGAAAGTCTCCCACCTGGTCGACGACGCCGTAGCCAAGGGAGCCACTCTCCATTGTGGGGGCAAGCCCGTGGGGGAGCGCGGCTACTTCTTCGCGCCTACCGTCCTTACTGGCGTCCCGCAAGAAGCGGCCATCGAGGGCGAAGAGATCTTCGGCCCCGTTGCCCCAGTTACCAGCTTCAAGACTGAGGATGAGGTCGTACAGCGAGCAAACGGGACTCCGTACGGGCTCGCTGCGTATCTCTACACGCGAGATGTGACACGCGCCTTCAGGGTCGCTGAGGCCTTGGAGTTCGGGATGGTCGGCATCAACCAAGGAGTGGTCTCCAATCCCGCTGCGCCATTTGGTGGGGTGAAGGCGTCCGGCTTCGGCCGGGAAGGCGGGGTAGAGGGGATCGAAGAGTATCTGGAGACCAAGTACGTGGGGCTGGCGCTGTGACCGTCACTTCGACACGAGCGCACGCCTCAGGTGCAAGAGGGTTGTCGTGGGAGGTGGAGCGCATGGACTGCGAAGTGGACTGCCCCTACTGCACAGGTCCCGAGAGCGACTGAGAAGCAGGATCGCTCGCCGTAGCGTCGCCTGCCGGCCTTGCCTGGACCCCTCGGATCGCAGTACCCGTAACTGCCGCGAGAGGCCGATGGCGGCACCCAGCCCACGACCACGTACTCGCGGGCTGCAATCGAGCATTTGGTCACAACCCCAAGGAGCACAACATGGCCCACCATCTCGCGGCCCGCGTCCAGCGGGCGGGCGGCACGACGCACGCCGGCCTGCAGGCTTGGGTCGACGAGGTGGCAGCGATGACCACCCCCGACCACATCGAGTGGGTCACCGGCTCCGCAGCCGAGTGGACCCGACTGACCGACAAGCTCGTCGAGGCCGGCACCTTCGTGCGCCTCAACGAGGAGAAGAAGCCCAACAGCTTCTACGCCGCCTCCGACCCGACCGACGTCGCCCGGGTCGAGGACCGCACCTACATCTGCTCCGTGGACCAGAAGGACTCCGGGCCCACCAACAACTGGATGGACCCGAACGAGATGAAGGACCTCATGCGCGGGCTCTACGCCGGCTGCATGAAGGGCCGCACGATGTACGTCATCCCGTTCGTGATGGGTCACGTCGAGGC
>JAJPIW010000096.1 GCA_021324575.1 Intrasporangiaceae bacterium
CGGCCCCAAGGAGGTGAGCACCAGCCTGATCGCCGGCGCCATCACCGGCTAACCAACAACCTCGAAGGCATCACCCCTCGTACACCACGGATCCGGACTTGACCCGGTTCGATTCGGTCATCTCCAAGCCTTCACTTTGTTGGGGGCTGTCGTCCATGGGGACGGGCCGGGAGGGCCACCATTCGGCCATCGAACGAATGTCAAGACCAGTGCGGCATACTCGTCCATGGCTGACGGCATGGGTTTTCGACGCGGCGTCCCACTGCGCGACCGCCTCGTTGTCGGACCCGGCGAAGTCATGCCGCCAGGAGCCGACGCGTCACTGCATGGTCCAGGGGCCGCCTGAGGCAGCCGGGCCGTGGCCTGGCTTGCCGGTCGCTCCATCAGTCGGCCCTCCGGGTGGACCGCGCTGGTCGTCTACCTCGCCAGTCACCTACGGTGAGACAACCACCCTGGTCCAGACGGTGCTCGACGCCGCCTACCTCCCGTATGCCGCGAGATCGGCCCGATTGGCGGCTGCGGTCGCCCTGCGCGAGGGTCGGATGGAGGTCGTGTCCCGCCCGTGCGGCATACGGTTGAGGACGGGTTGGCCTGGGTGAAGGCAACGCCGATGGCATCCGGCGCGCAGTCAGGGTCCTGCAGCACCTCGCGGTTGCGGTCCAGCGCCAGTGACGGGAGCCCGGCGCCGGCGCCGGACCTCGCCGCCCGCGGCGCACTACCCGCGCCTCAGCCCGACCACGATTCCTCGCGGGGCCCGGACGACCGAGCCCCAACGCGGTGCGCCAGCGGTCGACGTGGCCTTGGCAGCTCCCTGCTTGGTCGATGCTGATGCCGCCGCCCGACATGGGTGACGATGCAGTCGTCGCAGGCGCCTGCCGACGACCGACTCACATGGACGCCCCCGCGTTCACCCTTCTCGCCGGCGCATCAAGGCTCCTCCCCCACCCGAAACCTCGCGCCCAACGCGAGACTCCGCGACAAACGCCAGATCCCGACCGCCCGGCCCCCGCAACCCGGCAGCCGGCCCAGCCCGCTTATCCCCCAATCTTCTTCGCCACACCTTTGGCACCACAGAGTGGTGAGCCCCCCGGTAGCGGGCGGATGGTGACCCCCCGACGGCGTATTCAGGGCATGACGATGTCGATCAGGCGAATGACTTTGGGTGCCGGGTTCCGGTACCTGATGTCGTCGGTCGCGCGCGACGACATCGACCGCGAAGCGTCCGGGCTGACCGCCTACTACGCGGCGTGTGGGACCCCACCCGGGGCCTTCCTCGGGGCCGGATTGGCCGGTCTGGATCACGGTCGCGGCGTCGCCGGCGGGTCGCCCGTGACCGAGGAGGCGCTGTGGCGGATGCTCGGGATGCTCTGCGACCCGGTCACCGGGGAGCCGCTGGGTCGCCCCGTTCCACCGGCCTCCGCCACACCGCTCGACGACTCGGGACGGCCGGCGCGGACCTCCAAGACGGTGGCCGGGTTCGACCTCACCTTCTCGGCGCCCAAGTCGGTGTCCGTGGCGTGGGCCCTCGCGGATGACCCGACCCGGGCCCGGATCCACGCGGCCCACGCGGCCGCCGTCCGGGCGGTCATTGCGTATGCCGAGGAGCACGTCTTCTCGACCCGGACCGGGCACGGGGGCATCGTCTCCCAGGACGTCCGGGGTGTCGTGGCGGCCGGGTTCGACCACTGGGACTCCCGGGCCGGGGACCCCCAGTTACACACGCACGTCGTCGTGCTGAACCGGGTGCAGGCGGCCTCGGACGGAGGGTGGCGGACGCTGGACTCCAAGGCCCTGTTCCGGGCCACCGTCGGCCTGTCCGAGCTGTACAACTCCATGCTTGCCGATGAGCTGACCCGGGACCTGGGCTGGGGGTGGCAGGCGCGGCAGCGGGCTCGGTCAATGACTCCCCGGTGGGAAGTGGCGGGCGTTCCCGAGGCTCTCACCACAGAGTTCTCGAAGCGGTCGACAGCGATCGAAGGGCACACCGACGAGTTGATCGCGGACTTCCGCGCCTCCCACGGGCGGGGCCCCACCACCCCTGAATTGTGGCGACTGCGGCAGCAGGCAACGCTGTCGACTCGCCCCGAGAAGCAGCGCCACAGCCTCACCGAACTCGTGTCCGGGTGGCGGGACCGGGCCCGGCCCATCGTCGGGATCAGGCAGGAAGACTGGGTGCGACGCCTGACCCTGGCCCTCGGCGCACGGCCCGGGATGTTGTCGTCTGCCGGGCCGGAACTGGTCGGTCCCGCGGCCAAGGCGGCGCTGGACGCTGTCGCCGCGAAGCGGGCCACCTTCAACCGGGCCAACGTCTTTGCCGAGGCGGTCCGGCAGCTGGCCGGGGTTCGGTTCGCGACCGTCGAGGCCCGGGTCGCTGCCGTCGAGGACGTCACCGGGTTGGCCCTGGATGCCGCCGTCCGGCTCACCCCCGATGACACTTCCCACGTCCCTGCAGAGCTGCTGCGCGCCGACGGGTCCCCCCGGTTCCTGCCCCGTGACGGTGCCCGGTACACCTCGCGGGCGATCATGGATGCCGAGGACCGGCTCCTCGTCGCAGGGCGCGCGACCGATGCGCCGTTGGTGGACGCGCCCCTGGTTGAGGCGGTGACCGCACGACCTCTTCCAGGCCCCACGGGAGGGGCGTTGCTGGGCCGCGACCAGGCCGCCGCGGTCGCCGCCGTTGCCTGCTCGGGGCGGGCTGTCGACGTCCTCGTCGGCGCCGCCGGGACCGGAAAGTCCACCACCATGGCCGGTGTCCGAGCGGTCTGGGAAGCGGTCTACGGACCGGGATCGGTGGTCGGGTTGGCCCCCTCGGCAGCCGCCGCGGAAGTGCTCGCCGATGCCGTCGGGATCCCGACGGAGAACACCACGAAGTGGCTCCTGGAGCATGACCGGCAGACGGTCCGCCAGGCCGAGCTGGCACGCCTCGACACACGTTTGCGGTGGGCCGCGCCGTCATTGCGAAGCCGAGCCATGCAGCATCGCCGGACCCAGGTCGTCAACCAGATCGACCGATGGGGACTCGCCTCCGGGCAACTGGTCATCGTCGACGAAGCCTCGATGGCCGGCACCGCCGACCTCGATCGCATCACGGCCGCCGCCCGGGCCGGCGGGGCGAAGGTCCTCCTCGTCGGAGACCCTGCCCAGCTGTCGCCCGTTCAGGCCGGCGGAGCGTTCGGTCTCCTCGTCGCCGACCGCGGCGACGCCGCAGAGCTCGACGTGGTTCGCCGGTTCCGGCACACCTGGGAGGCCGATGCCACCCTCGCCTTGCGCGGCGGGGAGCGTTCGGTCGTCGACACCTACAACGGCCACGGGCGGGTCCAGTCCGGGCCGCGAGAGGACATTCTCGATCGCCTGTATGCCGCGTGGCGGGCAGACCTCGACGCCGGCAGGGAGTCGGTCATGGTCGCCGCCGACGCGGCGACGGTCGCCGACCTCAACGCCCGCGCACGCGCCCACCTCGTCGCCGCGGGCCTTGTTGACCCACGCGGGACCACCGGCGCAGGCGGGGTCAGCTTCGGCGTTGGCGACACCGTCGTCACCCGCCACAACGCGCGCGACCTAACCGCCGGAGGGCGGTGGGTCAAGAACGGCGACACGTGGACCATCACTGCCCTTCACGACGACGGCTCCGCGACCCTCGCGAGTTGCGGTCGGCGAGGCCACAACGTCCGGGTTCCCGCGGCATACGTGGCCGAGCATGTCGAGCTCGGTTACGCCAGCACCGCCCACCGCGTCCAAGGTCGCACCGTGGACGTCGCCCATGCCTACATCAGCGCCACCACGACCAGGGAAGGTCTCTACGTGATGGCCACCCGAGGCCGCGAATCGAACGAACTCTACGTCGACACCACTTACGACCCTGACCTGGCCACCGCCCACGACCAGCCCACCGAACGTGACCCGGCCGAGGTCCTGCGATCGGTCATGGCCACCAGCGGTGCCGACCTGTCCGCCCACCAGACCCGGGACCTGGAGACCGCCGCTGCGTCCAGTCCAAGCCGGGTCGCCGCAGAAGGATCCGCTCTGCACGCGCTGGCCCGCGAGCGGCGCTTGATCACCGCTCTCCGCGCAGCGGGGGTCAGCGACGCGGCAATAGATGCCGCCAAGTCGAAGGACTTGTGGCGACCGTTGATGAAGCAGGCATTAATAGCCGAGCGCCTCGGAATCGACGTTCCGGATGTCGTGAACCGAGCCCGCTCCAAGCCCACCGTTGACCTCCTCAGCTCGATCCTCTCGGATCTCGACAGACTCGTGAACGCGGGTCAGCCGCATCGCCGGGAGACCCCGAGCCACGCTCGGTCTGGCCCCGAACGCCAACCGACGCTTCGTCTCTGACCCAGAGAACGATTCACGGCTCTAGGTGCCGACCCGGGCGCAGGCGCCGACGGTCGCCCGAGATGAATCGCGATCCGGTCTCATACGGTCGCCGTCGCAGCGGGGGACCACGGAGGCGAAGGTCCGCACCGGCAAACAAGGCCGGGATGCCGTTGTGTCGGGCCGTTTCGCCGGGGGTGAACTCGAGATCTGGACGCGGACATTCGGTACCAGCCCTGGCCTCAGGTGGGTAAAGCCGGAGGACCGTCAACTCAAGGCCGTCGTGAAAGACTGAGGCTAACGCCTGTTCTGCTGATTGGTCGACACCCGCGTGTAGCCCACGACGGACCCGACTGTCATTGCGGTCTCCCTGACCCGAGGTGGTGTCTATCCGGGTCGGAACGCGCGAGGACCCGGCGGCTTGTTGGCCACCGGGTCCTCGCCTGGACAGAGGTTTAGAAGGTTGGGTAGATGTCCAGGGTCCCTCCGCCGGTGCCGGTGTAGTTGCTGCCGGTGGACCAGGTGGAGTCGTTGATCAACGGCTTGAACTGGAATGTCGTCCCGGTCGGGATCCGCTCGAGCTGGTACTCCCACACGTCGCTGGCGGTGTTGCGGGCGGCGATCCCCTGGGTCCAGGAGAACGGGTTGCTGTCACCGCGGATGGAGAGGCTGTTGCCGTAGCCGACGTTGTAGTGCACCCGGATCGTGGTCAGGTTGCGCGCGGGCGGGGTGTAGCTGCTGACTGGGCTACCGGCGGCGAACACCTTGGAGTCGTGTTCACCGAGGGTGACGGTGATCTGCTTGCCGGTGACGCCGCCGGAGGCGACGGTGACGGTCTCGGAGGTGTTCATCAGGTTGGTCAGGACGGTGCCGACGGCGATCGTCGACTCCGAGCGAAGTGGGATGGTTCGGGTTTGGCTGTTCCAGCTGTCGTTGATCGCGGTGATCGTCTCGGCGCCGGTGGTGTCGATGCGGCGGGAGAACGCGTAGACGTTGGTGTCTTTCCACATCTCGCGTTGGGTTCCGGTGCGCAGCGAGGGGTAGGCCTTCTTGATCTCGTTGAGCCGCTTGATGTGCAGATAGATGGTGCCTGTCTCGCTGAAGCTGGACAGGTCTTTGCGGTTGTCCTTGTTGGCGATGGGGATCTCGTTGGCGTTCATGTTGCCGTTGTCGGCCTGTTCGGTGCCGTAGTAGATGACCGGTACGCCCCGGCTGGTGAGCAGGAAGGTCAGGCCTTCGCGCAGCCGCTGGTAGTTGTCGCCGGCGCGGGCCAGGAACCGGGCCCGGTCGTGGTTGTCCAGGAAGGTCTCCAGCCGGTTGGCGTTGGCGTACTTGTAGTCCTGGGAGAACAGGTTGCCCAGGTTGTTCAGGTCGCCGTCGCCAGCGATGGCGTCGCGGGCGGTGAAGAAGTAGGGGAAATCGAGTACTCCCCACTCGTAGTTCTGGTAGGAGGAGACGTAGTCGATGTTGCCGTCGAAGACCTCCCCGAAAGAGGGGACGTCCAGGGCGGTCTGGAAGGACTGCAGCCAGCTCTGGGGGACGCTGCGGGCGGCGTCGACCCGGACGCCGTCGAAGCCGACGCCCTGGACCCAGTCCTTGTAGGTGTTCTTCAGGTAGGTGTCGACGCTGCTGTTGGACTGGTCCAGGTCGTCCAGGCCGCCCAGGTCGCAGTTCTCCAGCTGGGTTTGGTTCATCGACCCGTCGAACAGGCAGTCGCCGGTGTGGTGGTACCAGGTGGAGTTGTCCAGCGGGCTGGCCGGCTTGTAGGTGCTGGGCGAGTAGGTGGTGGCGGTGCCGTTGAAGTAGTCGGCGGTGTGGTTCGGGACGACGTCCAGGATCATTTTCAGGCCCTTGGTGTGGGCGGTGTCGACCAGTGTCTGCAGGTCTGTCTTGGATCCGAAGTGCTCGTTGGGGGTGGCGAAGTCCTTGGTGAAGTAGCCGTGGTAGCTGGCCTCGGTCCCGTCCCGGCTGAGCGGCTCGTTCTGGGAGACCGGGGAGATCCAGATGGCGGTGACGCCTAGGTCTTTGATGTAGTCCAGGTGGTTGGTCAGGCCCTTCCAGTCCCCACCGTGGTACATGCCCAGGTTGCTGGGGTTGTACTCGCCGTGGCCGAAGTTGTCGTTGCTGGTGTCTCCGTTGGAGAACCGGTCGACCAGTACTTGGTAGATGACGTCGCCTTCGGCCAGGTTGCCTGGTGATCCGGGCGCGGTGAAAGCTGATGCCGGGCTGGCGACCGCGGCCAGCGTCCCGGCCAGGGCCAGGGCTCCGGCGAAGGCCAGGGCTGACCGTCGGCGTCGTGAATGGCTGAACATCGTTGTTCCCTTTCGGGTGTGTGTGGCTGATTGCGGTGCTACGGACTGGCCTTCTAGGTCGGGGGTGCCTGGCCGGAGGAGTCGCGGACGACCAGGGCGCCGTGCAGGAGTTGCCGAGGGTGTTGGCTCTCTCCGCGGATGGCGGCGACCAGGAAGTCACCGGCCAGGCGCCCTTTGGCCTCGATGGGCTGACGGATGGTGGTCAGCCGGGGTTGGGTCCATTCGGCTTCGGGTTGGTCGTCGTAGCCGACGACGGACACCGCCGCCGGGACGGGCAGGTTGAGTGATTTGAGGGCGTCGAGGGCGCCGACGGCCATGATGTCGCTGAAGGCGACGATCGCGGTCGGCGGCGCCTGCCCCGCCATCAGGTCGAGGGTGGCGGTGTAGCCGCCGGAGCGGGTACACGGCGCCTCGACGGTGACCACACCGGCCGAGGTGAGGCTGAGGTCCTGTTCGGCCAGGGCACGTTCGGCGCCGGCGAAGCGGCGTTTGAGGGGGCCGCGGTAGCCCAGGTTGGGCTGGTCAGGTCCGGACTCGAAGATGAGGAACGCGATCCGGGTGTGGCCCAACTCGAGGATGTGCCGGACCAGGTCGTAGCCGCCTTTGTCGTCGTCGGCTTCGACGGAGGGCACGTCCGTCACCGGTTCGGAGTCGACCAGGACGAAGGGGATCTTGCGGCGGCGGAGCTCGGCCACTTCGCCGCGGTCGGCTTCCAGGCCGGTGACGATGAACCCGTCGACGGCGGCATACGGGATGGCTTTGAGCATCGAGTTCCGCAGTGGCGGGCACAGCAGCAGGGTCATGCCTTCGCGTTCGCAGACGTGGCCGATGCCGGTGATGAACTGGGCGTAGTAGGGGTTCTGCATGACTTGGGCGATGTCTTGGGGCAGGAGCAGGCCCAGGGTGCCGGTCTTGCGGTGTTTGAGCATCCGGGCCAACGGGTCGGGGGTGTAGCCGAGCTCGTCGGCGGCGGCCATGATCCGGTCGCGGGTGGCGGTCGAGATCTTGGCCGGGTCGTTGTAGGCGAAGGAGACCGCGGTGCGGGAGACGCCGGCCCGTTGGGCGACGTCGCTGCTGGTGGGGCGGCCGCCGCGGGCCGATCCCGGGTCAGTCGGTGAGTTGGACAAGGCGCACCCCCTGACCGGGGATGTCAAGGCTGGCCAGGTCGACGGCGGCGCCGCTGAGCAGGTCGGTGCCGGTAGCTCCCGCAGCGGAGACGTTGACTGTGGTCGGGCTGGCGTGCCGGTTGGCGGCCACCAGGACGGTCTGGTCGGGGTGGGTTCGCTGGCGGACGATGACGTTCTCGGTTGCGGTCAGGGTGGACTCGGTGCCTCGGCGGAGGGCAATGTTGTCGCGGCGGACCCGGGCCAGGGTGGTGACCCAGTGGAGGATGTCGGTGTTCCAGCTGGTCTGGTCCCAGGGCATGCACCGGCGGCAGTCGGGGTCGTTGAACCCGGGAAGGCCGATCTCGTCGCCGTAGTAGATCATCGGTGCGCCTTCGGCGGTGAACAGCAGCGCGAAGGCGAGCTTGACGGCTTGGGTGTCGCCGCCGCAGTGGGTGATGAGCCGTTCGGTGTCGTGGGAGCCGAGCAGGTTCATCATCAACCCTTTGGCTTCGGGTCGGATCTCGGTGTCGATCGACGCGAGGTCGGCGGCGAACTTCTGCCCGCCGCCGCGCCATTCGGTGACGAAGGACAGGATGGCGTCGCGCAGGCGGTAGTTCATGGCGCCGTCGGAGGTGGTGCCGTTGGTCCAGTCGGTGGCGGCGTCCCAGACTTCGGCGCAGATGTACAGGTCGGGGTCGTGGTCTTTGACGACGGCCCGGAACTGCTGCCAGAACCAGGGGTTGTCCAGCATGTAGGGGACGTCCAGGCGCCAGCCGTCGATGCCGCTGCTCATCCATTTGCGGGTGGCGGTGAACAGGTGGTCCCGGACGTCGGGGTTGTGCACGTTCAGCTTGGGCAGGTAGTGGCAGCCGGAGCAGGTCAGGTAGTTCGGGACCGGGTGGGACTGGACCGGGAAGCTGGCGACGGAGAACCAGTTGACGTACGCGGAGTCGGCGCCGCGGGCGACGACGTCACGGAAGAACGGGTGCTGGTCGCCGCAGTGGTGGAAGACCGCGTCGAGGACGACCCGGATGTCGGCGGCGTGGGCGGTGGTGACCAGGTCGGCGAAGGCGGCGTCACCGCCCAGGCCGGGGTCGACGGTCAGGTAGTCGGTGGCGTCGTAGCGGTGGTTGGTCGCCGCGGAGAAGATCGGGGTCAGGTACAGGGCGTTGACGCCCAGGCCGGCCAGGTGAGGCAGCCGGCGGGCGATGCCGGGCAGGTCGCCGCCGAAGAAGTTGTCCCGGGTGGGGGGTGCGCCCCACGGTTGGACGTCGGTGGGGTTGGTGCGGGGGTCGGCGTTGTCGAACCGTTCGGGGAAGATCTGGTAGAACACGGCGTCGCGGACCCAGTCCGGGCCGGGCAGGCCGGCGGGGTCGTCGGCTGCGGGTGCGGGGCCGGGCGGGTTCATTCTTTGACTCCTGTCGAGGCGAGGCCGCGGACGATGCCGCGCTGGAGGTAGAGGAAGATGACGATGGCGGGGGTGGCGGCGATGACGGTGCCGGCCATCAGGTAGTTGGGGTAGGGGCCGTACTTGCTGGTGAAGGCCGACAGGCCGAGCTGGATGGTGCGGTACTGGTCGTCGCTGGTGACCAGCAGTGGCCACAGGAAGTCGTTCCAGGCGAACAGGAAGCTGAAGACGGCGACGCTGGCCAGGGCCGGCTTGCACAACGGCAGCAGGATCCGGACCAGGATCTGGACCCGGTTGGCCCCGTCCAGGCGGGCCGCCTCGTCCAGCTCCATCGGCAGGGACAGCATGAACCCGCGCAGGACCACGATCCCGAACACGTCGGCGAGCCGGGGCAGGATGAGCGCGGCGTAGGAGTTGTACCAGCCGAACCGGATGACCAGGTCGAAGGCGGGCAACACGGTCAGGAACGCCGGGACCAGCATGGTCGCGACCAGGCCGAGGAAGATGGCGTCGCGGCCGGGGAACCGCAGCCGGGACAGGGCGTAGGCCGCCAGGGTGTCGCAGACCAGGTGGCCGGCGACGATGCCGAGGGTCATGACCACGGAGTTGAGGTAGTAGTGCCCGAACGGGGCGGCGGTGACCGCCTTGGCGTAGTTGCCCCATTGGAACTGGTGCGGGATCAGGTAGGGGGCGACGTTGACCTTGTCGAGGGATTTCAGGCTGGTCGTGATCATCCACGCGAACGGCGCGACGACCAGCAGCGACAAGGCGACCAGGAGCAGGTGGCGGCCGGTGACACGGACGGTCATGTGTTGTCCCGTCCGCCGTAGCGCCACTGCAGCCAGGTGAAAACGAAGACGATGGCGAAGCCGGCGTAGGCGATGGTGGCCCCGTACCCGAACTGGCCGGTGATGAACGCGGTCCGGTAGACGAGGAACCCGACGACCTCGGTGCCGCCCAGCGGCCCGCCCTGGGTGAGCTGGTAGACAAGGTCGAAGCTCTGGAACGTCGTGACCAAGCCTTGGACGACGACGAAGAAGGTCATCGGCCGCAGCAGGGGGAAGGTGATCCGGCGCAGCCGCTGCCAGCCGGTGGCCCCGTCCAGCTGGGCCGCCTCGTAGACGTGGGTGGGGATGGTCTGCAGGGCGGTCAGGTACAGCACCGTGTTCAGGCCGAGCTGCTTCCACACGGTCAGCAAGGTCAAGGAGACCAGGGCCAGGTGCGGGTTGCCCAGCCAGTTGGGTGACCCCAGCCCGACCGAGGACAAGGCGGCGTTGACCGGGCCGGACTGGTCGAACAGGTACCGCCACACCGCCGCGGCCGCGATCGAGGAGGTGACCACGGGCAGGAAGGACGCCGTCCGGTACACCGACCGGCCGTGGAAGGCCGCGTTGAGCAGCGACGCGGCGCCCAGCCCGGTGCCCACCGACAGCACGCACACCCCGGCCGCGTACAGGACCGTGACGAGCATCGAGTTCCGGAAGGCCGGATCATGAACGGCCTTGACGTAGTTGGCCAGCCCGACGAAGGTTCGCTCGGGGCTGATCCCGTCCCACGACGTCAACGACATCAGCCCGGTCGAGATCAGCGGGTAGAGCACGAACAGCCCGATCACGACCAGCGCCGGGGCCAGGAAGACGGCCGCGGTGGCCGCCTCGCCCCAGGCCCGGCGCGGTCGGTGGGTTGGTCCCGTGGCGGACCCGGCCCGGACCAGACCGGCGGGCCGGTCCTGCGTCGGGGTCGTCGGGTCCGCCACGGTCGTCACTGCCCGGCCAGGATGCCGTTGACCTGCGTCTCGGCGTCGGCCAGGGCCTGGTCGACCGCCTTGCCGTGCAACGCCTGCTCGACCTGCTTGGCGAACGCCAGCGACACCTGCGGGTACAACGGGGTGGCCGGCCGGGCGTGCGCGGTGGGCAGGGCGTCGACGAACGGCTGCAGCTCGGGCAGCTGGGTGGCGACGAAGTCCTTGTAGGCCGCGGAGTCGGCGACCGCCTTGCGGACCGGCAGGAACCCGGTCTTCTCACTCCACGACGTGGACTGGACCGGGTCGTCGAACCAGGTCAGGAAGTCCGCGGCCGCCTTCTGCTTGGCCTTGTCGGCGGCGAAGACGACAGCCTGCTCGCCGCCCATGTTGGTCGCAGCCTGCCCGTCCGCCGGGTGCGGGATCGCGGCCACCCCGAAGTTGAACGGCGGCTTGGGCTTCCAGATCCCGGCCATCCACGACCCTTCCTGCGCCGAGACAGCCTTGCCCTTCTCGAACTCACCCCACGGGCCCAGCGGGCTGCAACCCGACTTGACCAGGTCCACCCAGAAACCCAACGCCTTCTTGCCGGCCTCGGAGTTGAACGCCGCCTTGGTGTTGTCGTCGGTCAGGAACTGGCCACCGGCCTGCCACAGCGACACCTGGAAGTTCCACGTCACCCCCTCACCGTCGGTACCCGGCTGGGTGAACAACTCAAACCCCGGCTTGCCGGTCTTGGCCTTGATCGTGGCGCACGCCGTCTTCAAGTCCTCCCACGTCGCCGGAGGGCTGGCCGGGTTGATCCCGGCCTTGGCGAAGTCGTCCTTGTTGAACATCCAGGCCAACGTGTTGGCCGACACCGGAATGGAGATCTGCTTGCCGCCCTGCTGGCCGAACTTGAGCATCTCAGGGTAGATGTCGCTCCACGTGCTGGCCGGGATCAGCGACTTCAGATCCACCGCAGCGCCGGTCTTGGCCATCCGCGGCACCGTCACCAAGTCCCCGATGACGACATCGGGCAGCGTGCGCGACGTCGCGGCGGCCTGCAGCTTGGTCAGCAGGTCGGCACCGGGGATGTTCACCAGCTTCAACGTCGTGCCAGCGTGCGCCGACTCATAGGCCTTGGCCATGGCCGAGAACGTATCGCCGTTGTTCCCGTCCCAGTAGTGCCACACCGTGACCTGCACCGGGCCCTTGGAAGACCCCGTTCCTGAGGCGGTCGAGGAGCTGCTGCAACCCGCCACACCAACTGCCATTGCCGCGAGCACGGCCAGGCTGGCCCCGACTCGAGGTGACTTCTTTGTCATCCTTGCCTCCGATTACTAACACGAGTAAGTACGAGGAGTAAAGCGCGTGTCCACAGTGATGTCAACCCCATCGTCACCATCACCCGGGCGTTCGCCCACGCGCCGGCTCCTTCCCCGGCTCGCCGTATGCCCGGCCAGCCGTTGCTGCCGCTGGCCGCCGACAGGGCGCCGTGGTTGTTGACGGTGCGATCAACCAGTGAGCCCCTCATTGCCATCGTCCGCAGCAGTCGAGCTGAAGCATCCCGGGCGGTTCAACTAGACGGACCATTCAAACCGCTCGTGATGCCCGTCGTCGTGCCGTCGCCTCGCACCAGCACGCCGCTCGTCTTCCCACCCCCATATGCCGCAAGGTCGGGTAATGTTTCTGTGGCAACACCGGCTCGCAGATCCCCAATCGTCGCTGATTGCGATAGGTCCGGCGAACGCCCGAGCGCCCCTCCTCGCGTCACATTCGCGGCATCATGGAGCCCAACCACGGCCGGGCAGTCAGGGGCACAAGGCGTGACGTCGGAGCTGATCGTGGTAGCGGCAGCTGACTCGGCGCTCAAGATCGGCAGCAGAGCCACAAGGACTGTCAGCACCACCGTCGCCACGTACCAGCCAAGACGACGCGTGCCGAGCCGATCCTGCATCAAGGGCACCGCCTAGGCGAGATTCATTCGGGCGTAGCCTGCGCGAAGATCTCACGCAAGGCGTCTAGAGAATCGCCAGCATCTCGAACGTCGTCGCCGCTGAGAGGGATCCCCGAGTCGAGCGTAAGGGCGTTGATGATCTCAAGTTGCCCCATGCTCGGAAAGCGTCCCGCCAGGCGCTCTCGTCCAGGTCGTCACGAGCCACAGAAACCATACTGTCCAGTTCGAGGACCAACCTCGCGAACGAAAGGCGGCCTTCCTCCCAAGCTGCACGGAGCGCCGCCAAGTGCTCATTTGGCGTCATCCGAGATCACCGAAGGATGTCGTGACCACGCGGCCCTCGGAATTGACAACTACGCTCAGGTTGTTCGAACTGCTGTAGAGGACGGATGTCCCTCCGCGGCTCGGAGCCGAAGTGCCATATCCGATGTCGTCCTCGACCGCGCTCGGGACGATGCCGCGACTCTGCATCTGGTCGAGTGCGTGCCCCGAGCATGGGCGTCCCGCGATGACGGCTGGCGAGTTGGTGCCCGGCGCAACTGTCACTTCCCAGCCATACTTGGCCTGGCCCGTGACATTTCCGGCCTCGTCGTAAAAGGTTTTTGATTCAACGCGACTTCCGACAGGCGCCGTGTTTGCGGCAACACCGGTACGCCAGAGGTCGCCCACAACTCGCGGACCGTCGATCGCCCTGCCTGATCGGGAAATCGGGGTTTGAGACTGGGCGGTCGCTCGCGCCTTGTTCGCGCTCTGCGCAAGATGAGTTGCTCCGTCGTAGGCGCAGCCGCGGCTCGCGCTCGACGCCTCGCCGGGGGCGGCGACGGCCAGCAAGGAAACCATGAACAGAACGAGCAGCACCGCGCCGCGGGCACAGGCATGAAGGGACTGGCGGTAGTCCCCGATCCCTCGTCGAGTGGGGGCGCTAGGCGTCATCGGGTACCAAGTCGTAGTTGGGGATGTTCTCAGCTCCGCGAATCACTGCAACAGCGCCATGCGGTACCTCGGTCGTATTGGGGGGTAACCCCCGGAGACAGTCGTTGCACCAGAAGGCGACGATCGCTCGAGTCGCGCCAGCCTGCGCAACCACGAAGACCATCGTTAGAGCCTGCTGCCCGCAGGATGGGCAGGCCAAGGCAGCAATAGCACGCGGATCCCGGTAGGCGGATTCATAGGTATCCAGCCATTGTTCGAAGCGGGAATTGGGCGTCGAACCTGTCGATGGTGTGTCGGTCAATGCCCCGCCCACCAGTCGTCCTCGAACGCCTGGGCAGCCTGCTCCCACGCGTTGCCAGCGTCGTAATTGGTTGGATAGCCCATCCCAGATCGGATTTGATCGACGTGGAATCGCTCGTGAGCCAGGGTGCGAGCGAGTTGCTCCTCGTTGGAGAACGCAGATCTCGTTAGCGTGATCGTTCCGTCGCTAGCTGTCGAACCCGCATACCCCGCTCGTGCCTTATTGATGTTGATCGTCACATCTGAGATATCCACGTTGTACTTACATGCCACGTCACAGACCGTCTGCATGTTCATCGGCAGTGCCTTGCCCGCCCCCTTCGAAGCGGTACTTAGGAGTGCGTCCCCTGCGCCGTTTGCGGCAACACCGGTAGCCACCGCCACTTCCGCCCGCGGAGGTGCGTTGCCCCACCGCTGACCTGCGGCGATGCTCTCGTGCGGCCCGGCGGCGGTCTGCGCGGCGGGCGTTGAGGCCCCGACGCGAGTTTCGAGGTTGGGAGCGGTGGTCGCGGACGCGGTTCCGGCGCCGAGCAGCGTGACAACAGCGGCCGCTATGGCGGCTTGGAGAAGCCACCACCACCTCAGCCTCCTGGCCCAACAGCGGTTCTTCCTGGGGTTAGCGCTGTTGATCATGTGATGCGCTCTCCATCAGATAGTGAGACCCGCTCGCGCGTCTCTCGTCCCGTCCAGTCGCTGGCCAGGAGCATGACCGCACCGTTTTGGACGCCCTCGATGAAGGTGCCAATGAAGTTGCCATCACGACGCCATGCCAAGTCGAGCGCCTCATCGAATAAGCAGATCGACGACTCGGTTAGGTGAAGGACCCCCCGTCCCGGGAGCAGCCGCACCGAAGCGGTACGCAAGCCCTCCTCTTGCAGCCGCAGGAGCGAGATCACAGGGTAAGCCAAGGTCCCCACGGCCAGGTCTACGCACGCAATGGCGTCACCCGAGTACGGCAGGAGCAGCAGCCGTCCGGGTTCGTCGGCAAGGACGGCGACACCGCGAGGGATCTCCTCCGCCACCTCAGGTGGCAAGGTGAAGTCCTCACCCATGGCCGCCTCAACCACCGCGGCTCGGCTCCCGACCAGATGCACTGAGCCCCACCGGCCCAGTGACACATCGCCCGACACAAGTGGGGCCACAGCAAGACCCATTTCAGCCACCCGGAGCAAACCAGCGAGCATCGCCGCCAAGCTTGGACACTGTGTTGGCCAGGGCCCAGTCGCCAGTGATCAACGGTGACCCGCGTTCCAAGGCGGTAGCACCAATGACGACGTCGTTGTCGAAGCCTTGGGCTTTCGCACCGAAGCCGCGCAATTGCTGTGCAACTTGAGCGCGGAGCGTCGCCGAAGTGCCATCTGCGACCACGGGCAACCCCGCAGCACTGAACCCATGCTCACCCGCCTCGCGAGAAACCGTCGAACAGATCGCCGCACATTCACCTGGCTTCATGAGCCCGCGAGCTGCGTCCCGCGCCACGACAGCCGAGGTGTCCAGCATGACCTCGCTACCGGTGTTTGCGGCAACAACATTCGACGCCAACGACGAGAACGCCCCAACCGCTCGACCGACTTGCTCTTCACCGGTCGGCCTACCTGTGGCGATCTGAACGGGCGGGGTGGAAGCGGCGTAGGTGTGAACGACCGAGGTGGCCGCTCGCTGGAGCGCCCGAGCTTCGCGCGCCCAACTGTCCACGGCGGTGGCACCGACGCTGGAGCGGTCTGCCGCGGGCGGACTGCCCTCGCTGATGACGTAGGTCACAGGCGCGAAGTGATGGTGGGCGTCGTAGGCGTAGACGGCAACGGTGGCCGAAGTCGCTGAGACGGCTAATAGCCCAAGCCACACCGCCAGGCAAGCCACCCACATCGCGACAACGCGTTTCATCAGGAGCCGCTTTCAGAGGCGGCGTAGTCCCCGAGATTGGGCGGCATGAACTCCTCGTCGATCAGGTCGGCGGTCTGTTGGTAGATGGCTTCGATCAGATCCCTCGGGACCCGAACTTGCGCATTAACGATCGCCCAGGCAAGGGAACAGAGACCTTCAGCTGGCTCACCGTGATCGATTAGTCGGTGAACCTCCTCGAGCCGCTCAGCGGGAAGGTATTCACCAGCGCGCCATGCAGTGGCGCGAACGCGGCTGAGGTACTCCTCCGGGGTCACCCTGGGTTCCTCGGCAGGTTCGTGGGGTACCCGGTCCAGATCTGGTTGTTCCGGATGAGAACTTCAATGTCGACGCCGTCCCGTGTGCCGTTTACGAAGGAGTCCGCCGGTCCGTTGCCGGCGCGCCAGACCGTAGATGGATCCGTCGCCACATCGGAGATCTCGTGCATGATCCGCGCGTCCGACCACCCTGCTGGGAACTCCGACTTGTTGGGATAGCCGGTCCCCGCCCGATGGCCTCCGCCGAACGATCCGTTTGGTCGGACCTCACCATCCAAGATATGTGAGGTGCGGGCGTCGCTCGCCAGGTTGACGAATTCATCGCCGGACTTTGCGGCAACACCAGTAGCCGACACAAGTTGGCGTAGCGGAAGGCCTTCAACCCCAACGCCTATGGGGGCTGCAGCGTGCTCCGCCCCGACGGTCAAGATCGACATCTGGTGATGAGCCCCGACGCCGTTCTGCGCTGCGGCTGGAGTGGCAGCCAGTGCGAGTCCCAGCAGGGTGAGGGTGAGGACGAACCCGGCCACGGCCGCGAGCAGACGGCGGGCGGTCCCCGACTCCGTCTCTAGCCACTCGCTGGTCACGGGGTCGAGTCTGTCAGCAACGACATCGGTCCGAAGGGACTGGCGAACCGCCCCGGAGTACGGGTGCATCATTCAGTCCGGCGAAAAAATAATCGAGTCAGTGACCGGGGAGCCCACCCGCAAGAACTCAACAACGGCTGCGAGGCCGTCAGCATATCGAACCAGGTACTCAGCAGGTGCTTCGCTCCATGAGCCGAAATAGTCAAAGACGAGATCGCGTTCAAACCTGCCACCCAGCGAGTGGCTGGACTCCCCAAGCGCATCCGTCCACACGAGAAACGCGCACTCGTCATCGAACGAGAACGAAAGCGTGGAACCGTCAGACTTGGTCATCTCGATGGTCGGCGTCCCTCGTTGAGTTCGTAGCCTGCTGACCACATCTACGAGCTCATGAAGGTCAGCGGCGGAGACGTCTGTTTCGACTCGTTGCTCGGTGACTGGGTCGAAATACCCGGCGCGCATCAACCGGTTCCTGTCACTTGAATCCAGTCCTCGAAGGCACCCGTCGACCCGCCGGGCGTGACATAGATGTCGAGTGTGGAACCTGAGGGGACCATTCGCGACAGGTTGATCATGCAGCCGTTCGCACCGCCACACGGCATCCGATTGATCCAGAGCGTCGCGTCGGTCAAGCCTTCATTACGCATGATCGCCGCGGCGTGTGCCTCAACGTGGCCGACGATGTTGCCGTTCGGGGGCATCCAGCTGGTCAGCGTCCGCCGTGCCATCGGCCGCGACCGGGCTCGGTGTACCTGTGGAGCTGGCGTCCAAGGAGGCCATCGACTTCGACGTCGAGGTCGACTTGGACGTCAAGGTTGAAGGCGTGCCCGACGAGTCCCACATCAACGGAGCACCGCTGCTCATGGCCTGGCTGCCGGCCGCATTCCACACCGTAAACCCGCCGCCCGGGGTGGCGCTGACCCGCCCGTGATCCACCGACACATCGAAATGCGGGTGCAACACCTGCGGCAGACTGGCAGCGGCCGCCGTCTTGACGACCAGAACCTCCGAGAAGCCATCCGGCTGAGCCGTGGCCCGCAGGTCCACCCCCGGAAGGACCTCCGAGTACACGGCGGTGTCGCCGTCCAGGGTGGGGACCGGCAACGAACCTGGCCACGACCAACTCACCGTCGCCCCCTTGCGGGTCGCCGTGATCAGCGGACTCGAGCCGCCACCGGACAAGGTCAAAGCGGTCACCGTCGCCGCCGGCGACACCGACCCATCCGCGTTCACCACCAACGTGGTGTCCAACGGGACCCACCCCGTGCCGCGACGCACCCGCACAGGCTGGGTGGACACCGTCAACTTCATCGACCCATCGGGCATCGCATACTGGATCGAATCCTCGGTCGTCTGCGAAGCCACCTCCACCGGGGCGCCCGACGTAGCCGCCGAGACAAGGGCCATCGACTCCGAGGACGTCCACTTCCCCAAGGGCACCCCAGTTGAAGCAGGAGCCGCGACAACCAGGGCCGACAACACCAACGGCGCCGTCATGGCGAGCCCAACCCGGCCCAACCTACGACGAGAACCGCCTCGATCAGCGACGACAAGTCCACCCTCAAACACCTGGCCGACCGTGGCAAACGCCCGCGACGCCCCCAACACGACAGCCACAGCCACACGCATCGCGCGCCGACGAGTCATCAGCCTGCCCCTCGAAAACAAACCCCAAAGAGTCGCGCCCCGGCGGCCGACTCACGCGGAAGGTCTAGCAGGCTTTCGGTTCAGGCGCACCCCGAACCCCACCACGAAACCTTCCGCCGGTCGAACGGTTCCCGTCTGCACACCTGTGGGTGCAAATCAATGACATTCGTCATGACCTTCCCATGACAAATGTCATGGGAAGAGACACCTGTGCACCCGTGGGCTTGATAAGCATGTGGGCAAACCCCGCCTTTGCTGTGCGTCCTTTGGACGCCGTCGGACTCGCCAGGGCCCTGACACCGGATTGTGGACACGCTTGAATCCAGCACTTCTGCTGGGGAGAGCGAGACGATCCACCCATGGCAAGGAAGAACTACACCGACGCGTTCCGACGGCAGGCCGTCGATCTGTACGAGTCCACCCCCGGTGCCACGGTCAAGGGCATCGATGGCGACCTGGGCATCGCTCGGGGCACGTTGGCCCAGTGGGTGCAGGCTCCGGGTACGGGGGCGACGACCGCGCCGATCGGCACCCCACGGCCGCCGGCAGGGCGCCCCGAGACGACTGCTGAGAAGGTTGCCCGGCTCGAGGCCGAGGTTGCTGCTCTGCAGGCGGAGAAGGCGAAGATCGAGACCGAGAAGTCGATCCTTCGTCAGGCCGCGAAGTATTTCGCTGGGGAGACGAACTGGTGAGCCGCTTCCAGTTCGTCGCCGACCACCAGCACACCTTCGAGGTGAAGCGGTTGTGTCAGATCGTTGAGGTCTCGCGGTCGTCGTTCTACGCCTGGGTCAAGGCCGGTCCCGCGCCGGTTGAGCGTGCCCGTGACGACTGGCAGCTGGCGCAGCAGATCCGGGCGATCCAAGACCCTGCTCAAGGTGGAGACCGTGCCTACGGTGCGCCGCGGGTGACGGCCGAGCTCAACGAGAACACGCCGGCCCAGGAGCGGGTCAACCACAAGCGCGTCGCTCGGGTCATGCGCGAGCACGGCCTGGCCGGGATCCGGCTGCGCCGCCGGGTCCGGACCACGGTTCCCGAGTCATCGGACCAGAAGGTGCCCGACCTGCTGGAGCGGGACTTCACCGCTCAGACCCGGGGTGAAGGCCCGTCGTCCACACCGGGAGTTCTGCCGGGCAACGACCTGACAGCCGGGCACACATGCGGGCACACATGGGGCATGATCAGTCATGGCGCACTACGGTGGCTGCATACCGTGTGAGACACGAATAACTACGGAGAGCGCTCCCTGAGCGGGGACTCCATCGAGTCCGTAGGTTGTCGGTTCGAATCCGACGGGGCCCACGTCGCAAGGGAGCACGACCCCTGTATGCCGGATGGGTGCAGTTTGCACCCATCCGCCGTAGAATCCTGGCATGTCCAGAGTCATCCAGATCCGCGACGTCCCCGACGAGGTTCATGAGGCTCTGGCTCACACCGCAGGAGCACAGGGCCTCTCGTTGACGCGGTACCTGCTGCGGGAGCTGGAGCATCTGGCGCGGCAGCCGCAGATTGCGCGGGCCAACGCCACCGTCATCCGGACGACCCAAGCTCAAGTTCAGGGAGGTGTGGACCGCGACACCATTCTGGCGGCCCTGCACGAGGGCAGAGGCGAGTGATCGTCGTCGATGCCGGCGTGGTCGTCGAGCTCGTGGCGAACCAGCTGGACCCCGATCGCCTCGGTGAGGAGGAAGTGGCCGTCCCGCACCTCATCGACAGCGAGGTGACCAACGTCCTGCGCCGCCTCGTCGTCCATGGCGCGCTTACTGAAGCGCAGGGCACGCGGGCGTTGGACGGCTTCGGTGCCCTGGTTCTGACTCGGTTCCCGGCGGACTGGCTCCGACCGAGGATGTGGGCGCTCCGCCACAACCTCAGCGCCTACGACGCGACCTACGTCGCGCTGGCGGAGATGACCCAGGCGACGGCACTGGTCACGACGGACGCCCGGCTGGCCAACGCGCCAGGCATCAGGTGCCGCGTCGATGTGCTCTGATGGCTACCTGGGCCAGGGCGCCGGTGACGGCAACGTCTTCCGGACGGGGAGTCGCTGACCATCGAGGGCGCGGTATGCCGACCGGTCGCCGAGCGGCGCGACCAGCCGGACCTCTACAAACGCCAGGGTGCCGTAGGTGCCTGCCCTGAGCAGTAGCCCGCTCCCGACCACGGGAACCCGACCTCGATGACGAGAGGATCGGCGCCCTCGCCCGGCGTCATCACGATCGACGGCGTGAGCACCTGGTGGCGGAAGCCGAGTCGCTCGCCCAAGGGTCCGTGCCCGTAGTAGCCACCCAAGACCAGGATCGCGGCACACACCAGGACGACGGCGCCGAGCCAGCGGACGACCATGTGACGTCTCATTGCGACCGCCGCGCCTGGTGACGCATCGGCCCACCCATGGGGCTCAGAGAACCAGCGCGAAGAAGACGTCGTCACGACATCCGGCAGCCCACGTTATGAGCGCAGCCAGGCCGTGCGAGCCGACCACGACAAGCCGTCCGGCACGGCCAGCTCCAGGGCCTGCCAGGGCTGGCGCGGCTCGTAACCGTGGCAGGGGTCGACACCGATGATGTCGCCACCGTCCAGCCGAGTCGTCTCGATCTTCGTGGTCGGGTCGCCGGTGGTCCGGAAGGTCACGTCCATCGCCCCGCGCTTGACCCCGCGCTGCCAGTCATGGATTGCCGTATGGCCGTGAACCTGGTTGAACGGCAAGGGAACTCCCAACCAGCTGGGCACCAGCTCGTTCGGCGCGCTCGCCCAGAGCGGACCGGCGGACCACATCGGCGGGCCGCCGCCGAGCATCTCCCCCGCCCGGTGAAGTGCGTCGTCGAGCGTCCCGATGAGCGCATTCAGCGCGTATGCCGTGCGCTCGGCCGAGGATGGGCCGCCCAGCTCCTGCCGCCAGAACTCCGAGGTCAGCCCGGCATGCGTGACGAGGTGGTCGCCCGTCGTCGACGGCACGGCGACGGCCACCCGCATCCGTCCGGCGCGCCACCACCCACGAAGCACGTCGGCCGTCGACCGGTCGATCCGCTCGGGCCACTCGAAGGCCGGGTCGCGGAGGTACTGGGCCTCGTGGTTGCCGACGAGCTGCACCCACTGGTCGGGCTGCTCGGACAGGTACCGGTCGACGAGCGCCACGACCCCCACCGAGTCCGGCCCGCGGTGGATGAGGTCGCCCACCTGGACCACGACGAGGTCCGCCGGCAGGGCCAGGGTCGACGGATCTGCACCGAGCCGGCGCAGCTCTGTGACGAGCTCCTCACGGTGTCCACCGATGTCGCCGATGACTGCCACCCGCCGGATCACAGCAGCAGCAGCCGGCTCGGGGGAGAGGTGCGCGGACGGCGAATCCGGTTGCGCGGCATACGAGTCGGTCATGAACGCTCGGGGAGCGTCCACTCCTCGGCGGGGAGGTAGGACGAGACGTTGGTCATCCGTTTCTGGACGGCAGCGATCTCGCGGACGGCCTGGACGATGATGCTCCGGTCGATCGGGGACATCTGCTCGACGATGAGCTCGTCGGAGGGTCGGACGCCGTTCTGGTGCTGCATCAGCTGGTAGCGCAACCGGAGCCGCTGGAGCACCTCGAAGACCTCGATGAGGGTCTGCGCGTTGCCCTCGGGCAGCATCGCCGAGCCGGCGGCCACATCGAGCCGCTCGACGGTCGGCAGCACCGGTGAGCCGACCGACAGGGCCGCCCACCGCCCGATGTTGACGATGGGCAGCAGGGCGTAGGACTTGATGTCGAAGAGACCGGGCCGGCGCATGAGCAGGTCCCGCAGGTCCCGTGAGGAGCGCAGCCGGGCGCGCCGGGCGAGCGAGTCCACGAGGAGCAGCCGCATCGTCCCCGGGTGGTCGCGCAGCTCGGTGAACACCGAGGCAACCGCCGGCAGCCCCGGGTCGCCGAAGATCGGCCGCCCGTCGACGAGCAGGGAGGTCATGATGGCGCCCTGGTGGTCCGCCGGGGACGCCAGCCACGACTGCGCGGCGGCCCGCCACTCCTCGTTGGTGCGCGCGAAGGCACGACGGCTCGCGGAGGCCCCGTGCCCGTCGGTCGTCAGGCCGGCCCTCGCCACGATCGCGTGCACCTCACCGAACGCCGTGATGTATGCCGCCATCTCCTCCTCGGTCGGCGACCCCGCGAAGGCCACCGCGGAGTCGACGTCGGAGGAGAGCACCGCCTCGCGACGACCGTTGCTACCCAACGACATCCACGTGAACGCGTCCATGGACAGGTCCGGGTGCGCCGCGAAGGTCAGCTCGATCGCCCGCCGGATGACGGCGTCGATGATCGTGGAGTTGACGGCGATCACCTTGCCCGACGCCAGCCCGCGCGACAGCAGGTCCCCGAGGAGGAACGGGATCCGGTGGGCCCGCTCGACGAGGTCCTCGACACTGGGCGCATGCCGCAGCTGCTCGTGCAGGGAGACGTCGGCGGTGGTCGGGGAGAGGGTGAACTCACGTGTCGACACGACGCCGCGCAGGTGACGTTCCCGGTCGACGACGACGATGTGGTCGGCGTCGGCCTCGAGCATCCGGATGAGAGCTTCGGCCGCGGAGTCGCCGAGGGTGGCCAGCGGCGTCCTGGCCTCGCAGGCCTCACCGGCGGGCGTCGACCCGGCCAACCCGTCGGCCACGACGCGTGCCCGCAGCGAGGCGTCGGTCACCAGGGCATAGTCGCCGTCGCCCCGCCGCACCACGGCATACGAGCAGTCGGCCTCGGTCATCCGCCGGGCCACCTCGACGACCGGCTGGTCGAGAGCGACCACGAGCGGCTCGCCGTGGACGAGCTCGTCGATCGACCCGTATGCCGGTGTCACCGGTCGGGTCCGCGGCACCGAGAACATACTGTCGGCGAGGAACTGCGCACCACGCCGGGAGGCGAACGCGCTGGCGGCCACGTCGCCCGGGATCCGCGCGATGTCGACCGTTGTGGCCGCCACGGCGCGCGGACCGACCGAGCGTTCGGTGAGCATGGCCGAGAAGCCGAAGATGCCACCGGCGAAGAGGCTCTCGTCCGGGTCGGAGGCCAGGCCGTCGGCGTCGTTCCACAGGTCCACCTGCCCGGCCAGGACCACGAACAGCTCGACCGACGGGTCCCGGAACGCGTCGAGGATGAGCTCTCCCGGAGCGTATGCCGCCTGCTCGGCTGCTGTCGCCAGCCGTTCCACGTCCTCGCGGGCCAACCCGTCGAACGGCGGGTGGCCCGCGAGGAAAGCAGTGAGGTCAGCGACGTCCATGGACGCCATCATGGCCTGAGCGGTCAGCTCCCGACGGTGGGGGGGTTGGGGATCTTGTAGCCGGAGGCGGTGACCGTCTTGTTCAGGGCTTTGGCCCAGGCTCCGGTGCTGATGTAGTCCTTCAGGGC